>JAZQGP010000049.1:0-101594 GCA_045540015.1 Eubacteriales bacterium | reverse complement strand
AGCGGAGCATAAGCTCCGCTTATCGGTTTTAAGTTCAATTAGAACTTGGAATTGAGAAGTGTGATACCGTCGATGTTTACATTGAAGTAAGGAGCAGAGCGGTATTCGGATTCATGGAAGTAGCCGTCAGCAACTGCTTCTGTGTCGGGAGCAAATGCTTCGACTGTATCAACGTCAGCAAGGTATGTTGTGAGAGGAGCACCATCAACTGTGATGAAGCCTTCTGTAGCTGTGTCAAATACCTTTGTTTCACCGGAAATGAGCTTTGCCTTAACTTCTTCAATCTTTTCTACAGTGCCTGCAGCTGCAGCCTGTGTGTTTACATCTGTAAGAACAACGGAACCTGTTTCGATTGTACCTGTCCAGTCAGCGGGGATTGCTTCACCCTTCTGAGTATTTTCGCAGATAAGAGTGATGTAAGGTGTCCAGTCGATCTTAGAAGAAACGATGAATGTGTTGGGGCAAGCTTCAACAGTGCTTCCGTTGTAAGAAACGTTCGGGACGCCTCTTTCTTCGCAAGCAGTAGGAGCACCCATGGAGTCAGCGTGCTGGCTGATAAGAACACAGTTGTTGTTCATAAGAGCGATAGCTGCATTCTTTTCTTCGTTTTCATCGTACCAAGAACCTGTGAACTGAACTTCCATAGTAACGGAAGGACATACGGATTTTGCACCGAGGTAGAAGGATGTGTAGCCGGACATAACTTCAGCGTATGTGAATGCACCTACATAACCCATCTTAGCCTGTTCAGCAGTGATTGTGCCTGCTTCGATCATTTCGTTGAGCTTGAGACCTGCAGCAACACCTGCAAGGTATCTGCCTTCGTAGATGGAAGCGAATGCGTTGTGGTAGTTGTCAAGACCCTCTGTGTGAGCCTTTGTACCTGTTGCATGGCAGAATTCAACATCTGTAAATTCCTTAGCTGCCTTGATCATGTAGTCTTCATGACCGAAGGAGTCAGCAAAGATAACGTCGCAGCCAAGGTCAACAAGGTCTGCTGCTGCTTCGTAGCATTCGTTGCCTTCGGGAATGTTCTTTCTCATGATAACCTGAGTTTCATCGAGACCGAGAGCTGCTGCAGCTCTTTCAACTGCTTCGATGAAGTTGAGGTCATATGTGGAAGCCTCATCGTGAAGAAGAATAACGCCGAGCTTGAAGTCTTTAGCTGCTTCAGGAACTTCGGGAGTATCCTCTTCGTTTGTGTTGTCGGTTGTTCCGACTGTGTCGTTCTGAGCATCATCTGCTGCGGGTGTTGTTTCCTTGCAGGAAGTGAATGCAACGCAAGTAACAGCGAGCATTACAACTGCGAGGAGAATAGCAAGAAACTTTTTCATGTTTTCCTCCTAAAAATAAAATAATGTGATAGGGTTTTTTGCTGCTCTTATTTTACAATAACTTACAGAAAATTGCAATACCCATTTTACACAAACTTTGCCTGCGTTTTTGGGGAATTTTAATAAAAAATGTATTTGGCATTAGGTGAATTTTAATAAAACAAAACTGCGCGTCAGAAAAGCTGAAGGACGGTGAGAGACGGCCCTTCGTTATGATGTTATCAAACAGAAAATACATGAGCAAAACATTGACAAATCCGTTGATTGCAGCGAAAAACTGCAAAAGCGACACATGTTTGGTAATTACAAGATACAGAATTGAAGCAGCAAAAGCCGCATAAAGAATCATGGATCTGTATCAAAACTCGCAAATTGCACAAAAAACGGAACGCCACACAGGGCGTTCCCTACATACAATTGTTATTTTTGCACAAGTTAGGGGCTGTTTCAATTCATTTTGATACAGCCCCTTCGAGACTTGTTTTATTATTTGTAATCTCCAAGAAAATCCTTGTTGATTTCAAACAATTCATCGCACATTGATTTAATTTCGTCCATTGAACATACCGCGGAAGAAAGCGGATCCATATACACTGCCTGATACACCTTTTCCTTGCTCTTTTCTATTGCGGCTTCTACCACAAGCGATTCTATGCGTGCAGTTGTATTAACTAATATTGCAAGATGTACAGGGAGAGGTCCGGCGATTGTTGTTTTAAAGCCCATTCTATCTGCTACAACAGGCACTTCCACACACGCATCATCAGGAAGATTCGGGATAGAGCCGTTGTTTATAACATTGCCGTTAAAAACGAATGGCTTTCCGTCTCCTATGCGTGCATTAAATATATCTGCCGCATATTCAAGGCTTTTTTTTGCGTCAAACTCTTTTTCAAGCCAATCGTTATATTGTTTTTGCGGATTTTTTTTACGGTCTTTTCTTAAATTCAAGGAATAAGCGTATTCTCCCGGATTCCAATTGGTACTGTGGGTACAATACTTTTCAATAAGGTCAGGTCTTTTTCTGAACCATTGATTATATTCCGAATTGTGTCCGCTGGATTCAGTAACATAATAACCAAGTTTCAAGAACATTTCGTTACGTACCTGCTCTTTGTTCAGGTATTCGGGATTTTCAAGAAGCTTTTTAAGTTTTGGGTATAGATTTTTACCGTTATGTTCCAAAACCGTGTAAAAAGCCTGATGATTAACACCCATACATTTATATACAATTTCTTCGTACGGTACATCCAGCCACTCGGAAAGCATTTTTACCGTCCCTTGAACACTGTGACAAAGCCCTGTCACCTCGACGTTTGAATGCTTCTGCATTGCGCTGCACAATATAGACATAGGGTTTGTGTAATTCAAAAATACAGCATTAGGGCAATATTTTTCTATATCCTTACATATGTCAAGCATAAGAGGAATGTTTCTCAGTGCTCGGAATATTCCGGAAACACTTCTTGTGTCTCCCACATTTATATCGATTCCGTATTTCTTGGGAATTGTTATATCATACTGCCATATATCAACATCTCCGTTAAAAACCGTACAAAGAACACCGTCGGCATTTTTTAAAGCTTGCGCACGATTCATTGTTGTCGTAATCTTGCAATCCGTACAATTCATGTTTTCAACAATTTTATTTACAACTTTTTCAATGTTTTTTAAATTGCCGGCATTTGTATCCATCAGCACAAATTCGCTTTGCTTGAATGACGGAAATGTAAGCAAATCTCTTACGCAACTGCTGGTGAACTGCAAACTACCGGCTCCTATAAATACAATTTTTTTCATCTCAGGTCTCCTTTGATCTCAGAATTGATTGATATTGCAATTATAATTTAATGAAGAAAAAAAGTAAATGGAAAATAATCTTATATATATGGACAAAAAAGCTAAAGTGTGATACAATTATAATGAATTACGGAGGTGAGGACATGGTTGTTTGGGACGGAAACAAAAATGACACAACAAACTTTGTAACTGATAAATATCTAAAGATAAACAGTTGCGGATTTCAATGTGCAGCATCCGACTATACTGTTATACGAAGAAAAGGCAGACATGATTATCATATCCTTTTGGTAACAGGCGGTACCTGTGAAGTATTTCACAATTGCAAGTCATATACACTTACGGAAGGAAGTCTGATTTTATATGAACCGTACGAAGAACAAGAATATTCATTTAAGTCGGGAAGCACATCTTTGTGGTGCCATTTTTGTGGAAATATAGTGGGAGAGTTGCTGGATTCGTGCAATATAAAAAGCGGTGTATATTTTTTAAAGCCTGACAAAGCTATTTTTGAATCATATTCAAATCTCATTCAACGTTTCCATCAGCCTGGAAAGAAAAATCTCGCAAATCCATCTTTTATGGAATTAATATATAATATTTCCTATGCTATAACGTTTTCGGAACAAAAAGATAATTCGGATACGATATTACCGATACTTGCGTATATAAACACAAATTATAATAAGCAGATAACCATAGATGAATTGGCAAAAAAATCGGGATTTTCAAAAAGCAGATTTTCACATATTTTTTCACATGTCACCGATACCACTCCAATTAAATACTTGAACGATATCAGGCTGAAAATGTCATGCGAAATGCTTTCCGCAACAAATGAATCAATAGCCGAAATTGCTATTGCCTGCGGATTTAATGACCCACTGTATTTCAGCAGATTGTTCAAGAGAAAATACGGCACAACACCTTCGGAATATAGGTTGTCCTTCGGTAAGTTGTAAAAAATGTTTTGTATATTTAGTATGACAGAGCGTTGTGTGTTTCCCGGGCACCGATATATATGAGAACGCAAATGACGTGATGTTTTTGTACTTTATGTTATAACACTTTTGCACAAATACAACCGCAAAATAAAGAAAAGTTTGTCAATTAAGAAAAAAACAGAAAAAATGAAAAAAAGTATTGACAAACGTTTTTCGTTGTGTTATAATATCAAACGTCGCAGGGAACAGAGCGTTAAAAACTCTGTCTGTAAAGGGCATAGATGCTGGTGTAGCTCAATTGGCAGAGCAGCTGATTTGTAATCAGCAGGTTGGGGGTTCAAGTCCCTTCACCAGCTCCATGAATTTTCCTGCAAAATTCAATAGTTGGGGGATTTCCCGAGCGGCCAAAGGGGGCAGACTGTAAATCTGTTGTCACTGACTTCGGTGGTCCGAATCCACCATCCCCCACCATGAAAAAGCACTTGCGAAAGCAAGTGCTTTTTCAATGATATCCGTTCCTTACGGAACGGGTGATATATCTTCGATATGATATAGCTCTGTGAGCGGTGATATATGCCTTCGGCATATGACGGAACGGATATTATATCATATTTGCAAAGCAAATATATCATACGGCGCAATCCGTATATCATATCGCTGCAGGCGATACATCATTGAAAATGCAACAAATTATGATATAATACTATCTAAAGAAGGTGCTTATATGTCAGAAAATAAATTGCTTGACTTATCTTTTGAATTCGCAGTTGCTATTGTAAATCTTATTGATAGTGTAACTGCACCGAAAAGTTCCTATATGACCGACCAGCTTGCAAGAGCAGGTACATCTGTTGGTGCAAATATTCACGAAGCGCAGTATGCACAGAGCAAGAGAGATTTTGTTGCAAAGTTAGAAATAGCATTGAAAGAATCCAACGAGACAAGTTATTGGTTGAAGTTGATGTATGAAACCAAAAGAATTGACAGTTCTACATATCAATACACCGAAAAGCTGTGCGGTAATATCCGTAGGTTGCTGATCGCCTCCTGCAAAACCGCAAAGGCGAACCAAAAATGAAGTATCGTTTCACCTACCTTGACAAACAATTTATAGAAAACACCTTACCATTTTTGTTTGATATTTTGCACTCCAATATGAATGTTATTGCTCCAACCGGGAACACCTATGAAGATGACTTCCGAATATGGTACGACAATATATTACCTGCCATGCATAAAACTGCTCGGCAAATTGTTCTTATGCATAACAATGACAAAATTGTCGGATATTTTCAGTTTTGTGAACACGATAAAATTTTTATGATGCAGGAAATTCAAATTATACCTGACTTTCAAGGAACAGGTTTATTCAGATTGTTTTTTATTTGGTTTTTTGATCAATTACATAAAAATATGCAATTTGTTGAAGCTTATTCTCATAAGAATAACGTACGGTCCCAAGGAATACTTGAACGCTTTGGACTTAAAAAAGTTGGTATGAATAAAAGTTGTAATTCTTATTTTTACAGAGGAAGCTACAAGGATTTTGTAAATGCGTTTATTGGAAAGTGAATTTTACGCATCAAATTACGCTTTTTACCTGCCTTTACGCACCGTTTGCGCGGTCTTTCGCAGAAAGCACATAGCACCTGAAAAGGAGCTTTTTTTAACGAAATAAATCCTTGCAGGATTTGTGAAATGCACTTCGTGCGTGAAATATGGCTGCGCCATGTGATATGCCTGCGGGCGTGAGAGGATTTATTTCATTTCACTGAAAGCGAAAGCTTTCAATTTCACAATTCGCAAAGCGAATTATTTCACATTTGCCATGAGGCAAATATTTCACTGATATTACTTCTTGCAAATTGCTGCATCATTATGTACAATCTCGTCAAAGCTAAAAAGTAGTGTGAAAGGATCTATGCAAAACTCAGGGGACTGCCACGCAGTCCCTTTTATCATGCTTTTGCATAAAATATAAGTAAATACCAATGGAGGTTATATTTTATGACAAAAGAAACGCCCACAACGCCGTTTTTTCCGCTTTCGTATCCGTTTGCGTTCCCGTTTTCGCCGTCCGAACACATTGCAATAACGGATTCTGATACTGCATCCCCGTATATTATAGGAAAGCTATGCCGGTTTGACCGCACTCTGTCGGGACAGGGAACAAAAATTGCATTTGTCTGTGCTTTCGGCTCACCGACGCTGCAGGATGACCTTGACGAGTTTTGCCGCACATACTTGTTAGATTTGCGCAGAATAAGCGTACATTATCCTCTTGGTACACCTTCTTATTTTACAGACAGCTGGACTGCCGAAAGCTCGCTCTGCTCGCAGTGGATACAAGCGTTTTGTCCCAAAGCCGAGCTTTTTGCCGTGTTTTCACCCACAGACAGCATAAAAGACCTTGCCTTTTGTGCCTGCTATGCAAGCGACGAGCTTTATGCCGATGTTGTATGCATGAGCTTTGGGTGTGATGAATTTCGCGGTCAGAAAGAGCTTTCAAGGAGCTTTTCGCAAAAGAGCGGCAAAACTGTGTTTGTGGCAGCATCCGGCAATGATTGCACGAGAGTTTTCTTTCCGGGGTCGAGTGCCGGTGTTATTTGCATTGGACAGAGCTATTCAAGGGTAAACCCGAAAACCGGTCAGAGAACAGGGCTTGAATATGCATCGCCTTTTTGTTCGGGAGGTGTGTCGGAGTACGAAAAAGCACCGGCTCATCAGAGGATTTTCAAAGGCATTTCAGACATGTCGGGAGAAATGCGTGCGTGTCCTGATTTTTGCATGTGTTTGCCGTCGAATATCCCCGTTTGCACGTATATTTCGGGAAAAGGATTTACAAAGGCAAACGGAACAAGCCTTTGCTGTGCTCTCGGCTCATGTCTATGCTCGCATATTTTAGAGAAAAATCCGCCCTCTCTTGACAAGTCGAATCTTTCAGGATATTTTTATGCTATTGCAGGCGGCACTTCGTATTCAAAGCCGCAGTATTATTTCAACGACATCACCCTCGGAGCAAGCACAAAATTCCGTGCGAGCACAGGCTGGGATTTTTGTACGGGGCTTGGCTCTGCAAACGGAGCAATGCTTGCAAAGGGGTGAATTTATTATAAAAAAGAATAGTTTTAAAAATTGTGGAAAAAGCGTTGACAAGTGTGTTTGAATGTGGTAATGTAAAAGCAGACTGGGACAAAGATTCCCGAAAAGAAAGGGCGGATTACAATGATTAAGCTTAACAGAGACGAGCTTCGCGACAAGATATACGGTTGTTGGCTCGGAAAAAACATCGGTGGAACGCTGGGCACTCCATATGAGGGTAAACGCCAGATAAATGACATCAGCGGCTACAACTCACCTCCCGGAAATCCTCTTCCTAACGATGACCTTGACCTTCAGCTTATCTGGCTCAAGGCTATGCGCGAGGTTGGCCCGCAGAAGCTTGATGCCCGTGTTCTCGGCGAATACTGGATGGAATACATTTCACCCTTCTGGAACGAATACGGCGTGTGCAAGGCAAACATGGTTCACGGACTTTCTGCACCTATGAGCGGTGAATACAAAAACTTCTGGAAGCATTCAAACGGTGCGTGGATAAGAACTGAGGTATGGGCGTGCCTGTATCCTGCAAACATTGAAAAGGCAATATACTACTCCTATCAGGATGCCTGTGTTGACCACGGTATGGGCGAAGGCACGTATGCGGCAATCTTTGTTGCGGCTCTTGAAAGTGCGGCGTTTGTAATAAGCGACATACGCGAGCTTATAAAGATAGGTCTTTCAAAGATACCGTCCACCTGCCGATTCTACAAGTCAATCACGGCTGTATGCGATGCATACGACTCGGGAAAGACCTGGCTTGAGGCGAGAGAAATTGTTACAAACATGGCGCTTGATGACCCTGAGCTTGGCTGGTTCCAGGCACCTGCAAACGTGTCATATGCAATAATCGGTCTGCTTTACGGAGAGGGCGATTTCAAGAAGTCGCTTATTCTCGCTGTCAACTGCGGAGACGACACTGACTGTACTGCGGCTACAGCAGGTGCAATTCTCGGTATCATCGGCGGAACAAAGGTGATTCCCACCGACTGGCAGGAATACATAGGAGACGGAATTGTTACAGTTGCCGTTAACAGAGGTGCACTCGGAAATTCTATTCCGCTTACCTGCACAAGACTTACCGATATGATTCTTGAAACACACGCACTTACTATGTTCCTCCAGCCTGTGTGTATTACGGATGAGGCATCAGATGCACCTGCAGAAGAAATAGAACGTTTTCGCGGAAGCTATTTTGCCGACATGCTCTCATCGCGTTCGCCCTATCACTATGAATACGATTTCACGATTGTCAAGGCAATTGTTGAGTTTGACCGTGAGCCTGACGTAAAGCCTAATGACGAGATTGAAGCAAAGGTTACTCTAAGATACAAGCTTCCCTCTCAAAAGCAGTTCAGTCTTCGCTGGCTGCTTCCCGAAGGCTGGACTGTTGAAGGGCCTTCAACGGTTTGCCCGACGGTTTACAGATGGTCAACTCCCACAACCGTTATCTGCAAAATAAAGACAGGTGAAAAGGTTGACGCGAAGAACAGAGGCGTACTTGAGATTACCAACGACGGCAGAGCCGAGGTTGGACTTATTCCGCTTGTATTCTTTTCATGACGCTTCTTGAAAGAAGCTTAGCAAGAACTTTTTATTGGTGAAATTGAAGTTTAAACAACTTCAATTTCACATAAGTGCGTAATTATGTTTTAAGAAAACAAGTCAAAGAACTTTTTATCGGTGAAATCGAAGACTAAACTACTTCGATTTCACTTTTTTACAGCACAATTATTTATGTTTTCTCTTGCAAATCCCTCAAAAATATGCTACAATACTATCCGTAAAGCAATCCCATCACGAAACGAGGTCAGTGAAAATGCTCGAAAAAATCAGCTATACATACTTGAACGGAATAATTCCGCAGATAATGGAAAAGACAAGCGGAGGATTTGCATCGGCGTTTTTTATTGCAGGGATTATTCTCTGTGCTCTTATAGGATATGTTCTCGGCTCTTTCAACTTTGCGCTCATTCTGTCAAAGAAAATGTACGGCGAGGACATAAGAAATCATGGCAGCAAAAATGCCGGAACAACAAACATGATGCGCACCTATGGTAAAAAAGCGGCATTTCTCACAATACTCGGCGACATATTAAAGGGTATTGCGGCGGTTGCAATCGGCTGCTTTGCAATGGGTGCAGTGCTTGGCGGATATCTTTCGGGACTTTTCTGTGTTGTAGGTCATGTTTTCCCTGTGTTTTATGGCTTCAAGGGCGGAAAAGGTGTTGCAACGGCAGCGGCGGTTATTCTCATGCTAAATCCCTTTGTATTTCTTTGCGTGCTCGGAGTTTTTATAGTTACTGTTATTCTTTCAAGATACATTTCACTGGGTTCGGTTCTCTCTGCCGCAGTGTTTCCGCTTCTCACGTTTTATACATATTTCGGAACAAACTCCTACATTCCCTACAAGGGCTTTGCGTTCTTGTTTGCATTTCTCATGGCGCTTCTCGTAATTGTCAAGCACAGAGCGAATCTTTCGAGGCTTGCTCACGGAACTGAATCAAAGTTTTCATTTGTGAAAAGCAAAAAGCCGGAGAACAAGAAGTAAGAAATCAGGAATGAGGAATTAAGGTCGAAAACCTGCGGTTTTCTTCATTAATGTCTAAAGTACAAAAAATGCGAAACTACTGCGTTTTTGATTTTAAAGTGTATTACAATTATAAACAATTCTGTTGGAAATCCGCGTATTTGCGGATTTCTTCGTTTATTCATTATTTCTCATTTCTAATTCCTCATTGTTTTGCATATACTTTGATGACAACGTATATGGAGGAATGCAAAATGAAGAATGACGGCTTTTTTGATGTCAAATCGCAGTGCATAACGGAGGAAATACAATACCGCAAAAGCTCGGTGCTGAGAGAAAACCTCAGATACCCTGTTTTTTCGCCGAAGGACAGCCGATTTGAAAGAGTGCTTATGCGTATGAATGCGTTTTACAAGTCTGCGGCTGAGAGATACAGTAGGTTTTGTCACAGAACTCTCTCTCGAAAAGCATACTCAAAGAAGGGCAAGACAGGACGGCTGTCTGAGGCTGTTATGAATTACAGTGTGTCCTACTGCGACGAAAATTACATATGTGTAATTGTGGACGTTTCGGGAAATGACGGCGAGAATGCTTTCGGAACACGCTTTGCTCATACGTGGTCGGTGGAAAAAATGTGTGTGCTTCCTGCATCGCACTTTGTAAAGACTGACAGAAGCAGTGTTTCGTATCTTCGTGAGCTGGTTCTGGAAAGTGTCAGAAGAAACAGCAGAAATCCTGCTTTCGGATACTACGGCGACTGTGAAAAGCGTATGCGCCAGGCGTTCAGCGTGAACAACTTTTGCATTCTTCCGCGAGGACTTGCGTTTTTTACCGATCCCGGTGTGCTGAGCGATGTAAGGTACGGACCGAGCGTGTTTGTTGTGCCGACAGATAAAGCAGACGGAGTGGTTAAATTGGAAATTAGGAGTTAGGAGTTAGGAGTTAGGAGTTGTAAAATCGGCACAAGTGTGTATCTTGATGAAAACAAGATTTAAACAACCTCGTTTTCAGAATTTGCACCAATATGCACTCATGTAAAATTGAATTTCTTCAAATTCTGATTTTCTTGGTTAGAGAGGTTATGTGAGATTGGATTTTTTAAATTCTGATTCTCTTGGTTAGAGAGGTTATGTGAAATTGATTTTTTAAATTCTGATTATATCGGTTAGAGATAGTATGTGAAATTGAAGTTGTTTAAACTTCAATTTCACCGATGAAAAGTTCTTTGCTAAGCTTTCTTTCAAGAAAGCGTGTGATTGTAAATAATATTAAAACAATTCTGCCTTGGGGTTTTTCCGCGGCAGAATTTGTGTTATAATGAACAATAATTGTTTTTTAGTGGGGTAGTATACCCTTTTGCCATAGAATTATGTTGAAAAAACGGAGTTAAAAATGTCAAAATATATTGAGAAAATCGAAAACATGATACTTCCTGCAATACCGATGCGTGGACTGGTTATATTTCCTAACGTGCCAACAAGCTTTGAGATAAATAGTAAGAGAAGCGTTCAGGCAATGAAGGCGGCGGCTCTTTACGGCGGAAACGTGTTTTTGTCGGCGGTGAAAAATCCCGATAAAAAAGACGAAAAGCCCGAAATGTACTCGGTCGGCGTTGTTGCAAAAATAAAGCAGTCATTAAAGCTTCCGGACGGCAACTACCGACTTCTTATCGAAGCGAGAACAAGAGCTGAAATAAACGAGATTGTTTCAGAAGACGAATATATCAGAGTAAGCGTGCTTGCAAAGAGCGTGTTCCTTTCGGATAATTCTGCTGTTAAGGTTCAGGCATTCATGTCCGAAACCGTCGGTGCATTCCAGGAATACATAAAGCTTATGCCTAAAATATCAACCGAAATTGTTGTGAGTGTTCAGGCAATAACAGATCCGGGTGTTCTTGCGGATTTTATCGCTTCAAACGTACTTTTCAGATATCAGGATAAGCAAACGGTGCTTGAGGAGTATGACCCGCTTCGCAGACTTGAAAAGCTTGTGCTTATTCTTGAGCATGAGACTCAAATAATGGCAATGCGTAATGACCTTCACGAGAAGGTGCGTGCACAGCTTGGTGATAACCAGAGAGAATATTTTCTTAAGGAACAGCTTAAGGTTATTCAGGACGAGCTTGGCATGGCTGACGATGATGAAGACGGATTTTTTGCGAGAATAGAAGCGTCAAAATTTGATGACGATATAAAGAAAAGACTTGTAAAGGAAGCATCAAAGCTTGGTAAAATGGCGTTCGGCTCGTCCGAAAGCTCGGTTATCAGAAACTACCTTGATACAATCTTGGAGCTTCCTACAGGCAAGTATACAAAGGATTGCTATAGCGTAGAAAAGGCAAAGAAGGTTCTTGACGATGACCATAACGGCATGCAAAAGGTCAAGACAAGAATACTTGAGTATATTGCCGTAAAGCAGCTTTCTCCCGAACTCAAGGGACAGATAATCTGCCTTATCGGACCTCCCGGTGTAGGTAAAAGCTCGATTGCAAAGTCTATTGCAAGAGCAATGAACAGAAACTTCGTTAGAATTTCACTTGGCGGCGTAAGGGACGAGGCAGATATACGCGGTCACAGAAAGACTTATATCGGTGCAATGCCGGGACGTATAACCGAGGCGCTTATAAGAGCCGACAGCATGAATCCGGTAGTGCTTCTTGACGAAATTGATAAGCTTTCAAGAGATGCTCACGGCGACCCGGCATCTGCACTTTTAGAGGTGCTTGATTCCGACCAGAATAAGACGTTTCGTGACCATTTTCTTGAAATACCGCTTGATGTGTCAAACTGCGTGTTTATAGCAACAGCAAATAATGCAGACACAATCCCCGATGCACTTTATGACAGAATGGAGATTATTAATCTTCCTTCATATACAAGAAACGAAAAGGCGGCTATTTTCCGTGACCACCTGTTCCCGAAGCAATTAAAACGCCACGGTCTTACAAAGAGACAGGTGAAGTTTGATGATGGTGCTGTTTTTGAACTTATCGACTACTATACACGCGAAGCAGGAGTTAGAACACTTGAGAGAGAAACAGCGTCACTCATCAGAAAGATCGCGATGAAAATAGTCAGTGACGGAATAAAGTCGTTTAAATTGACAAAAGAAGCTGTAAATGAGCTTCTCGGTGCAAGAAAAACAAAACCCGATGCACTGCTTGAAAATGACACAGTCGGAGTTGTAAACGGACTTGCATGGACAGAGCTTGGAGGCGAAATGCTTCAGGTTGAGGCGGTATCCATGGAAGGAACGGGAAAAATCGAGCTTACGGGCAAGCTTGGCGATGTCATGAAAGAGTCAGCACAAGCTGCAATAAGCTACATAAGAAAGCACTCAAAAGAGCTTGGCATTGAGAATGACGAGTTTTACAAAAATCGTGATATTCACATTCATGTTCCCGAGGGTGCAGTGCCAAAGGACGGCCCGAGTGCGGGTGTTACCATGATAAGTGCGCTTTGTTCGGAGCTTTCAGGCGTTCCTGCAAAAAAGAACGTTGCAATGACGGGTGAGATTACACTCACAGGCAGAGTGCTTCCCATCGGCGGACTTCGCGAAAAGACAATGGCGGCTTACAGAAACGGAATAAAAACTGTTATAATCCCTTATGATAACATAAGCGATCTTGAGGAGGTTGACGCACTTGTAAAAGAGGCGATAACCTTTGTTCCCGTAAAGCATGTGTCTGAGGTGCTTGATGTGATTCTGGCAAAAAACGTAAAACTACAGAATGATGCCGAGGAAAACCCATATATTCCCGGAGAGAGTGCGCACATGACAGGCACAACCGCACAATTCTGATTGTAAATAATAAGGAGGCAGCATGAACCTCAATAATGCAAATCTGATTTTAACCGCAGGACTTCCGGCTCAGCTTCCAGGCATTATGCGCCCCGAAATTCCGCAGGTTGCAATGTGCGGACGCTCAAATGTCGGAAAATCCTCGCTTATAAACAGGCTTCTCGGCAGAAAAAAGCTTGCAAGAGTAAGCTCGGAACCGGGAAAAACTGTTACAGTCAACTGCTATGACATTGATGCGTCGCTTTATCTTGTAGACCTTCCGGGTTACGGATATGCAAGACGTTCGTTTTCCGAACGCGAAAAGTGGAGCAAACTCATAGATAAATATTTTGCAACACCGGGGCAAAGGCTGTATCTTCAGCTTGTGGACTTAAAGGTGGGGCTTACCAAGGACGACGAAGCCATGGTGCAGTATCTTCTGTCACAGGAGTTGCCGTTTGCGGTGGTTGCAACAAAATCGGACAAGCTCAATAAAACTGAAAGAGCAAAGGCATACGATAAGATAAGAAACCACCCGCTGATACCCGAAGATGCCGAAATAATTGTGTTCTCTGCGGAAAAGGGAGAGGGTGCGGACAGACTCTGGGAGATAATTAATGAGTTTGTAGATTTTGTGAATCCCTGAAAAACGGAAGAATAAACATTGGATATTTATCAAAAGTTCTTGCGCAGCTTCTTTCAAGAAGCCGTCGAGTTTCCAAAGGCGAGAAGCCTTTGGTCGCCTTCTGCAGAAGGCGAAACTACTTTTTACTTTTACCCCGAAAGGACGGGCTTTATTTGAAAACAGTTCTGTTACATGACAACTATTCAATAAACAACGACGGACATTTTACCGTCTGCGGACATGACACAACACTTCTTGCAAAGCAGTACGGCACACCTCTTTATCTCATAGATGAAGATAAGGTAAGACAAATGTGCAAAGCGTATACTTTGTGTGCAAAGAAGTATTTTGAAGCATGCGAAATTCTCTATGCAAGCAAGGCACTTTCCTTTAAGGAAATATATCGTGTTGCTAAAAGCGAGAATATGAGTGTTGACACGGTTTCGTGCGGTGAGATGTATACTGCTCTTTCTGCAGGCTTTCCTGCTGAAAAAATATATTTTCACGGCAACAATAAGACAAGAGATGATATTGAATTTGCAATAAAAAACGGAGTCGGGTGCTTTGTTGCTGACAACGAAAGAGAGCTTTCGCTTATTGATGAATGTGCATCAAAACACGGCAAAATCCAGAATGTGATACTCAGAATAACACCCGGAGTTGACCCGCATACACATGTAAAAATTGCAACGGGAAATGTTGATTCAAAGTTCGGTGTTTCTGTTGAAACAGGTCAGGCAGACGGATTTGTTAAAGAAGCACTGTCAAAGAAAAATCTTAAGCTTCTCGGATATCACTGCCACGTAGGCTCGCAAAGCTTTGACCCACAGCCGTTTCTTGACGCTGCCGATATCATGTTTAAGTTTATTGCAGACATGAAAGCAAAATACGGATTTGAAGCGAGTGTTCTTAACCTTGGCGGCGGATTCGGTGTGAGATATCTTCCCGATCAGGAAAATCTTGATATAGAGTTTATGTTCTCCAAAATAGCTCAAAATGCTAAAGCAAACTGTGAAAAATACGGTCTTGCAATGCCTAAAATGCTGTTTGAACCCGGCAGAAGCCTTGTTGCAGCGGCTGGTGTAACACTTTACACCGTCGGTAATATAAAGACAATCACGGGATATAAAAACTATATTTCAATTGACGGCGGTATGGCGGACAATCCACGGTATGCACTGTATGAAGCACCGTATTATGCACTTGTTGCAAACCGCGCAAACGAGGATATGGACTTTGTTGCAGATATTGCAGGCTGCTGCTGTGAAAGCGGAGATATTATCCAGCCGGATGTTACAATACAAAGAGCAAACCCCGATGATATTCTTGCAGTGTGCGTGACGGGCGCGTATAACTACTCGATGGCATCAAATTATAACAGACTGCCTCGACCTGCACTTTTGCTTCTGTCAAAAGATGGCGTAAGAGTCGGTGTTAAGCGCGAAACCTATGAGGATATAGTCAGAAATGACATTTAATTTGCGTAATAAAAAATAATATAAAAACCAGCAAAGGATGAAGACAATGAAAAACACAGAAAAGACAATGGACAAAATCGTGGCGTTCTGTAAAAACAGAGGCTACGTATACGCAGGAAGCGAAATTTACGGCGGTCTTGCAAACAGCTGGGACTACGGTCCTCTCGGCGTTGAGTTCAAGAACAACGTAAAAAAAGCTTGGTGGAAAAAATTCGTTCAGGAAAGCCCCTATAACGTGGGACTTGATGCGGCTATCATCATGAACAGACAAACCTGGGTAGCATCGGGACACGTTGTAAATTTCAATGACCCGCTTATCGACTGCAAATCCTGTAAAATGCGCCACAGGGCAGACAAGCTCGTTGAAGCCTTTGTTCAGGAAAATGGCATCAGCGTAAACGTTGAGGCTATGAACAATGATGAGCTTTCTACATTTATTATTGAAAACGGTGTTGAATGTCCCGGTTGCGGCAAGAAGGATTTTACTCCCATAAGAAAGTTCAATATGATGTTCAAGACCTTTATCGGTGTTACAGAGGATAGCCAGAATGAAGTATATCTTCGTCCCGAAACAGCACAGGGTATCTTCGTAAACTTCAAGAACGTTCAGAGAACAACAAGAAGAAAGGTTCCTTTCGGTATCTGCCAGATTGGTAAGAGCTTCAGAAACGAAATTACTCCCGGTAACTTTACTTTCCGTACAAGAGAGTTTGAGCAGATGGAGCTCGAGTTCTTCTGCAAGCCCGGAACTGACCTTGAATGGTTTAACTACTGGAGAACAAAGTGCCACGAATTCCTTCTTGGACTTGGCATGAAGGATGAGCATATCAGACTTCGTGACCACGAGCAGGCAGAGCTTTCCCACTACTCCAAGGCTACAACAGACTTCGAATTCCTCTTCCCGTTCGGATGGGGCGAACTCTGGGGTATTGCAGACAGAACAGACTTTGACCTTAAGGCTCATCAGACAGAGAGCGGCGAGCCTATGGAATATTTTGATCCCGAAACTAACGAAAAGTACATTCCTTATGTTGTTGAGCCTTCTCTCGGTGCAGACCGTGTTGCCCTTGCATTCCTTATTGATGCATACGACGAAGAAGAGCTTGAAGGCGGAGATGTAAGAACAGTTCTCAGACTTCATCCTGCGCTTGCACCTATCAAGGCGGCAGTGCTTCCTCTTTCTAAGAAGCTGAACGATGGCGCTACAAAGCTTTACAACGAGCTTCAGAAGAGCTTCATGGTTGAATACGACGATGCAGGCTCTATCGGTAAGCGCTACAGAAGAGAAGACGAAATCGGTACTCCTTTCTGCATTACCTACGACTTTGATACCGAAACTGACGGCTGTGTGACCGTAAGAGAACGCGACAGCATGGAACAGGTTCGTATCAAGATTGAAGACGTTAAGGCTTATATTGAGGAAAGACTTCAGTACTGATTTGTAATAAAACTGCCGTGTTTTATGAAATAACATTCGCATAAATAATTACAGCCTCCACATGGGTACAAAACCTGTGCGGAGGCTGATTTGATTATGAATGGTTATGTTGTCGAGAAATCCGAGCGTTTTCTAAATTACACATCTTGTTGCATGATATGTCAAGCATGCAAAACGGCGCAAGGCGTAAAACCCTGTGCTGTTAATTTAACTATTCTGTAATTCTACACATCAAAAACACAAGCACTCCATCACTGATGTATGCCGTATCCTTATCAAGCAGATACATTCCCGTAAAGTCACTTGCCGAAAAACTTTCTGACGGTGAAAATGCTTCTCCCATAGTTCTGTAAGTATTTCCTTCAAGAACAAAATCCATGTACGGAATAAATTCTCCGTCAAAACCAAGGCTTTCGTCTTTGTAATATCTTATAACGTCGTTGCGGTTCACATCGGAATTATGGTCCGCTGATATAGGCATTACAAAAACCTTAGGGTTATGAAAAGCGTCATAATTATATACGGAGTCAAAATGTTTTATATTCTTGTTCGTGATTTCAAGCTTTGTGCCGTACAGATTCTCCCACGCCATTTCATTTTCGGTAAACTCTTTTTCCTGTGCTATATATCCGTCGGGAAGTGTGTAATCGGGTTTTACTGCGTGCTTTATTTCCCATGTGCCGTAAAATAAGTTGCTACTTACAAGATTATCACGGCAATTTTCGTGAAGTGTTTCAACATTCTCACTATTTTCAGCAACAACGCTGTCACTACTGCCAATAAGCCTTACAAGTATAACAAGCGTACATACATTTACCACAGTCAGGAGAATTAAAATTGCAGCAATAAGCTTTTTCATTCTTCACTTCTCCTTTCACTTTTCTTCACTTCTTTCGAGCAAAAACATCAGTACACCGTCTGAAAAATATGCAGTATTTTTGTCAAGCAGATATATTTTGTTAAAATCATAAACGGAAAAGCCTTCACGTGGCGGATAATTTCTGTAATCTGTTACGTGGTTGTTTCCATCAAGAGCAAAGTCCATAACAGGAACGTATTCCCCGTCAAAGCCAAGCGTCTTATCTGCATAATATGATATTACATTTTTTGAAGTTTCATCGGAATTGTTATGAGCTTCGTTGACAGGTAAAACAAACACCTCAGGGCTGTGATGCTCGCTGTATCTGTACTGCATACCCTTATGCTCAATATACTCAGGCGTTATCTTCACGGCGGTACCGCACAGCTTTGTCCAGTCTTTTCCTCTCACAAAGCCGTCATTGTCAATTCCCGAATAGCTCGACGGAATTGAATAATCGGGTGCGACTAAATCCGTGATTTTCCAGTAGCCGTAAAACAACTGTTGTTCCTCAAATCTTATTCTGCAGGAGCAGTCATCTATGGTCAAAACTCCACCTTCGTTTGAAATGGCTTTTTCATATTTGTACAAAAAACTTGTTATTGCAGCAGAAATAAAGGAGTTAAGTGCAAGCAACAAAACAATACACACTGTGATAGTCTTTTTCATTTGTTCACCTTTCCGTTTACAGCATCAATCGGCATTTCTCCGTAATTGCCGTCAAAGAATATGTTGAGCATGTTCGGTTATTTCGCTTTGCTAAAATTATACATCTTGTCAATTGGGATGTCAAGCACAACGCCCTCACTTAAAGCGAGGGCAGATAATTATTCCAGTTGTGCAAGAACCTCTTCAAGATATTCCTGTGCTTTTTTCGAGCGTGGAGTAGACGTAAACTCAGTAACTATTATTTTAACATTATTCTTTTTTATCTCAGTTACCGAATCAAATGAAAAAAAGTAATTATATCTATACCATGTTTTCCATATAGTCGCTTTTTGATTGTAAAGATTCTCTTTATAAACATAGATTTCTACTTTGATATGTTCCTCGTTAAACATATCCTATTCCGTGACATATACAAATTCTTCATTAGTTTTATATTCTTCAAATCTTTTATAATTCTCACAGATTTTATTTGTATCTATACTATTTAGAAATTCTTTATCAAAACAAGGACCTATTAAGTACGGCGAAACAAAATATACTATTGTTACAATAAGTACAATACGTCTCCATGATACCCAGTTCGCAATATAACTACAGATTCTTTTCATTGTCACTCCTTGAAAACTTTAATTCATATAAGAGTAGTTCCAATGTCTTCTGTTTACTGATGCTAGTTCACCTATATTGTCAGCACTTTCCTTACATGAATTGTATGATTCATCCTGGTGAAAATCGAATGAATTCTCGACAAGCGATTCTCCTGTAGATTTATCCACCACTCTCACCTTAAATTCTATAGAACTTCCACCGTTTAAAAGATAAACGTAATAATCTACATTTTTATCAGCGTACTTTTTGGTTAATTCTTTGCAATATTCTTGAGCAGTAACAAAGGCGACAGCCTCAACATATTTCAAATATGTGTAAGCCATTTCCCCAACGTCAAGTATTGCTGTAATAATATTGTACTTGGTTACGACGGATTTAGGTAAATCTTTTAATACTTGCTCTTCTATGATTTTGAGTGCTATTTCTTTAACAACATCAGATGTCGTTATTCCTTCAGGCAAAAAAGCATCTGCTTCATCAAAAAAGGTTCCAAAGTATTGTTGTCAAACCTATACACATGCTCATAATGCCCATTTTCATCATACGACTCTTCCGAATCATCATAGTTTGTATACCAATTAATACTTTTGGCTTCTGAGGTGCTTCAAACGATTGACCTTTGGGAAATATATTAATTGCATTTGAGATTTTTGGTGCGGAAGAAGTAATGGTTTGTTTTTCGGTCTTCTGCATTTGAGCTTTAGGAGCATTCTTCGGTAAAGCCGGTTTTAGTTTTTGCCAAGTGTCTGCCAACCCATTGTTGACTTGAGTGTTCTTTTTCTGGTTTCTCAGAAAATCTTCATAAAAATTCATTTTCTTTTCGTTTCTATATTATAATATTTATCCCGCAGATTGTCAAGCAACAGAAGTACGGCTCTGCCGGAAACCGAAGCGTGCTTTTCAATCCAATGTTGCAAACAAATGTTCTTTTCGGGTGCGAAAAATTAGTTCTGCACATTTTATGCTGTTGCAAAACACATCCGGAACGTTTGTTCTTGCACGCAAATTTTACCACAAAACTCGCGATTTGTCAATGAAAACAAGAACGCAAGTTCGGTTTTTGTGTGGTTGCGCAATTTTGGAGCGGATTATTTAGAACTTTTGTTCTTAATATAAAATTTTACAGTAACATCACGGCATTATCACAAAAACGACGTAAACTATAATTAAAATAAAAGCGAAGGAAGGGTAAATATGTACAAGCTGCTCATTGTTGACGATGAAGAAAAGATAAGAAAGCTGATAGTAAAATATGCTGCGTTTGAAGGCTATGAAACGTGTGAAGCAGAGGATGGAATGAGCGCGATTGCACTTGCAAACGCAAAGGATTTTGACCTTATTATCCTTGACATAATGCTTCCGGACATCGACGGATTTTCGGTTTGCCGTGAGATAAGAAAAAACAAGAAAACGCCTATTATCATGCTTTCAGCCAGAGGCGAGGAATACGACCGCATCCACGGCTTTGAAACGGGAAGTGATGATTATGTTGTAAAGCCGTTTTCGCCGAAAGAGCTTATGATGAGGGTTGCGGCGGTTATAAAGAGAACAAGCAATGTTGCAAGCGATGTGTTTGAGTGCGGTGATTTGAAGGTTGATTTTGCGGGAAGAATAGTAACCGTGAAGGACAGACAGTGCGAGCTGACACCAAAGGAATACGATCTTCTTTTCTACATGATAAAGAACAAAGGAATAGCACTTACACGCGAAAAGCTCATAAGCAATGTCTGGGGATATGATTTCTTCGGGGATGACAGAACACTTGACACGCACATAAAGCTGCTCAGAAAGAACCTCGGTGAGAGTGCGGGGTGTATTGTAACGCTTCGGGGCGTCGGCTACAGATTTGATGCAAAATAAGCAGATTCAAGGAGGCATACATATGCCGAAAACTACAAAAAAATCGTTGCCGCTGAGAACCAGGATATTTTTGTGCTTTATTCTTGTGACGGCGGTATTGCTCGGTGTTCTGTGGCTCAGCCAAACGGTATTCTTCGGGCTGTTTTACAGGCAGGTAAAGACCGACGAGCTTAAAAAGGCAACGCTGTATGTTGCCGAAAACCTCGATAAGGCTGATATTCAGAACCGCATACTTGTGCTCTCAAGCGGCGGTCAGATAAGCATACGTGTTATTGACACCGCGGCGTTCAGCGATTTGTATACCTCGGGAGATAACGCGTATTCGGTTATCAGCGGAATAGGCGTATATGAGCTTTTTAAAATATATGAAGCAGCCGTAGAAAACGGTGGAGAGCTGACGCAGTATTATACAGACACAAGCGGCAGCGAGGAAGAAAAGAGCTTTATTGAACGCAAGTTTTCCGAACAGCGTCCGAGTTTTTCAGGGCGTTACGGTCAATTTGAGACGGCATTGCCTTCGCCGTTCTCTTTTGTAAACGGGCGGGGAAGTGACCTTGTTTACGCGATTCTTACAACGCGTTCCGACGGCAGTGAAATGATGGTTGTGGCTGACACAAAACTCACACCTCTTGATACAACAGTGGAAACATTAAAGCATCAGCTTACTTTTGTTACGATGCTTACACTTCTCCTCTCGCTTCTCATATCCTTTATAATTTCAAAGATAGTTTCTTCGCCCATTGAAAAGCTTAATCATTCATCACTTGAGCTTGCAAAGGGCAAGTACGATACACGCTTTGAAGGAAAAGGCTATCGTGAGATTGAACAGTTGAGCGATACGCTAAATTTTACGGCAAGTGAGCTTGGCAAGGTTGAGAAAATGCAGCGAGAGCTTGTGGCGAATGTGTCGCACGACATGAGAACACCGCTTACTATGATAGTCGGATACGGCGAAGCTATGCGTGATATTCCGGGAGAAAATACCCCTGAAAACGTACAGGTAATCATAGACGAGGCAAACAGGCTGTCTGAATTTGTAAATAGCGTGCTTGACTTGTCTAAACTTCAGAGTGGCCAGAAGAAATTAACCTTCGAGGATATTTGTCTTACAGAGCTCCTCGAAAGCATAACGCAGAGGTACAGAAAGTTTTATCTTGATTCAGGCTATAAGGTTGTGCTTGATGCGCCGGAGAGGGTAAATATCAGATGCGACATAACGCAGATGTCGCAGGCGATACTGAATCTCGTAGACAATGCGGTAAACTATACGGGAAAGGACAAAACCGTGTATGTTAAACAGCATCTTGTTTCGGATGAGTGCGTTCGAATTGAGGTGTGTGACAGCGGTGAAGGAATACCGGAAGAAGATTTACCGTATATCTGGGACAGATATTACAAGAGCAAATCTTCCCACAGAAGAAATGTTGCAGGCTCGGGAATAGGACTTTCCATTGTACGGCAGGTGTTTGAAAAACACGGAGCAAGATACGGCGTTGAAAGTGAAATCGGAAAGGGAAGTACATTCTGGTTTGAGCTTGAGGTGCTGAATACAAATAACAATTAACAAACACGGCATCTAAAGTTTTTGCGGAGCTTTTTGTTAAAAAGCGGCCGAGTTTCCAAAGGCGAGAAGCCTTTGGTCGCTGTCCGCAGACAGCGAAACCCTTGGCGGCCGCAAAGCGGCTTGTTTTAATTCTTGAAAATAACTTTTACTATAGTTTGACGGTTCATGTTTTATAACACGAACCGTCTTTTTAGTACATGTATATTTCCCCTTTTTCTGCTAACAATAATCCCGAATAAAAACAGGTAGGGGAATAATTATGCAAAAAGGGCGAAGTGCGTGTCAGGATGCGGTAAAGTATGTGCTGGAGGAAAAAAGGTCCAAAAGCTTTGTAAGCATGAAGGTTTTTACAAGGACGTTAAGGAACATATCGCAGTGTCTTGAAAAGGGATATGTTACGGCACTGCAGCTCTCTGAGAAAAACACAAATGAAGCCGATTCTGTCTGCGAATGGCTGTGCGATAACAGATATGTGTTTGAAGAAAACCTGTCGATTGTGAAAAAGAGCCTTACGGCAAAAAGACTGTTTACGGGAACGGACGGCGGAAAAACAAGGTATTACTATGCCTTTTCCGAGTTTTACCGCTGCTTTGACGAAGCACTTGACTCAAACAAAATAATGGAGTTTTCCTCCCTTATAACCGAGGAAAAGCCGTATCCCACGCTTCATGATTTGTATTCTCTTGAAACGGTTATCAGAATAGTAATACTTGAGAGTGTGAGTGAGGTCTGCAAAAGACTCTGCAGCTCGGAGCGAAAAAGCTCTGATACACATGAGCTTGAAAAAGCGGTGCTGTCGCTTAAAAACACCGCTTTGTTTGCATTTGAAAACGTATTTAAGCAAAGTCCTGCGGAAAAGATTCTTGAGCTTGACCCTGCGGGAGCATATCCGAAAATGACAACCCGGACAAAACGTGCATATCGAGAAAGCCTTTACACGCTGGCAAAAAAGCAAAATCTTGACGAAGAACAGTGTGCAAGGCTTATTGTGGAAAAGTGTAGCAATGCACTTCGTGACAGAGAAAAGCACATAGGCTTTTATCTGATTGAAGAAAAAACTTTTGCCGGGAAGCTGTATTTTTTTATGCTTGTTTTTTTTACAGCAGCGATTCAAGTCTTGTTACTGCTTGTACACCCTGCGGCTTTGCTTGCTTTTTTTTCTGTCTGGGAAGCTGTAAAGCAGATACTGGACAGGCTTTTCGGTATTTTTGTATCCAAAAGAAGCGTGCCTGCACTTGATATAGATGAAGTTCCTGACGGAAACGGCGTTTTGTGTGTTATTACAACGCTTCTGACGGGCGCTAAGGGTGATAAGGAAATCTTCGGGCGGCTTGAAAAAATGTATCTTTCAAACGGAGGAAGAAACATTTATTTCGGTGTTCTTGCTGACAGAGCAGACAGCGAGAGCGTGACGGCACCCGAAGATGAAGAAATTCTCTTGGGAGCCGTAAAAAGCATAAAGACACTCAGAGAAAAGTACGGCGATGTGTTTTTTTTATTTTCCCGCGAAAGGCGGTATTGTGCGACGCAGAAAAACTTTATGGCTTATGAGCGAAAGCGCGGTGCGGTAAACGCACTGTGTGCATACCTGTGTTCAAAAGACGACGATTTTGACGACTTCAGCATAAAGCCCGATGAGAACCTTTGTCGTTCAATAAGATATTGCATAACGCTGGATGCCGACACAAATCTTCCTCTCGGCTCGGTGCTTAGAATGACAGGAGCAATGCTTCATCCGCATAACAGACCTGAAATAAACAAAGAAAAGCACGTTGTAACAAAGGGATACGGCATTATGCAACCCAAGGTTTCAACAACGCTTTTCTCCGCAGGAAGAACACGCTTTTCAAGAATCATGTGCGGTGCAGGCGGAACGGAGCTTTATTCGGGAGCAAGCTTTGACCTTGAGCAGAGCATGTTTGGAGATGCTGTTTTCTGCGGAAAAGGAATATTTGATAAATATGCGTTTTACGAAGTAACACATGGTAGTGCTTCATTTGAGCCTGACAAAATTCTCAGCCATGATTCTCTTGAGGGTGCAAGGCTGCGTTGTGCCTGCCTTTCGGAGGTTACCCTGACGGACAGCTTCCCGAAAAACGAGCTTTCGTATTTCAAGCGTGCACACAGGTGGATAAGGGGCGATGTACAGAATTTGCCTTTTGTCGGGAAGTATATTTTGAATGAAGAAGGCTCGGTTATATCAAACAGTATAAGTCCGCTTTACAAATTCCGTATTTTTGACAACGTAAGACGAGCGCTTTTGCCGGTGTTTTCCGTTTTATGTGTGATGTGCGGAATATTTCTTGATGCGAAAGCTTCGGGGGTATTGTTTGCATCGGGTATTGCATATTTGTTTGTTCCGCTTGTTGCGGATATAATTTCGAGCCTTTCCGGATTTTCGTTTCAGCTTGCCGTGAGACGGTTTTTCTCACGCGGAGTTCAGACGGGGTTGTGGCAGAATCTTGAAAGAAGTGTTATGGGACTTGCCAATGTTTGCAAAAGCGCATTTGTTTCACTTGATGCGATTGCAAGAAGCCTGTTCCGAATGTTTGTGTCCGGAAAAAATATGCTGGAATGGGTAACTGCTGCTCAGACGGACGAAGCCGGCAAAGACGGCATTGTGGGATACGTATATAAAAATCTGCCGTCTGCCTTTATCGGTGTACTGTTATTTGTATTCTGCCCTTGGGGACATGTAAAAATCGTCGGACTTCTCTGGTTTTTTCACCCTGCCATAGCGTATTACACCTCACTTTCCGGAAAAAGCAGAAAAACAAAGCTGTCATTGAACGACAAAAATACGCTGCGGGAGTATGCATCGGATATCTGGAGGTTTTTTGCCGAAAACGTAACGGCAGAAGATAACTTTCTTCCCATAGACAACATTCAGTTTTTTCCCGATACAATAAAGGCACACAGAACTTCGCCCACAAATATAGGTCTGTATCTTGTGTGTACGCTTTGTGCAAGGGATTTCGGGTTTATAGACAGCAGCGAAATGTATATGCGCATGTCTGACACACTCTCGGCGATTGAAAAAGCCGAAAAGTGGAAAGGGCATTTGTATAACTGGTACGACACACGAAGCCTTTCGGTGCTTCAGCCGAGATTTGTTTCGGGCGTGGACAGCGGAAACCTGCTTGCGTGTATTCTTACAGTATACGAAGGGCTTGACGAATATGCAAATGAATGCAAAGAGCTTGAGAGTGTAAGAGCGCGTTTAAAGAGAATATACGATGACACTCAGCTTTTGCCCATTTACGACAGCGAAAAAGACCTTTTCTGCATAGGTGCGGGCTTTGATAATAACGGAAATGCCGTATTATCCGACAACAGATACGACCTTTTGATGAGTGAAGCGAGAACGCTGAGCTTTATTGCGGTTTCTCAAAGGTGCGTTCCGGTAAAGCACTGGCAAAGTCTTTCAAGAATGCCCGTAAGGTCGGGTGAAAGAATAGGACTTGCTTCATGGACGGGAACTGCTTTTGAATATTTTATGCCTGCACTG
The DNA here is from genome assembly GCA_045540015.1 of Eubacteriales bacterium. Classification (GTDB taxonomy): domain Bacteria; phylum Bacillota; class Clostridia; order Oscillospirales; family CAG-382; genus UMGS1387. The sequence continues at coordinate 75,497 of JAZQGP010000049.1, read as the reverse complement.
TTTCTGCCCGTAACCGAAGGCTCTCTTTCTTATGAGGCACTCTGCTTTGCGCTTTGCGAGCAGAAAAAGCGGTGTGCAGATACGGAAAAAGGAAATGTTTTCGGGATATCGGAGAGTGCGTTTTTTGCTTTCGACTATGAAATGAATTATCAGTATAAGGCGTTCGGTATACCGTCACTCGGTCTGCACAGAGGACTTGAAAACGACCTTGTTATTTCACCCTACTCCTCTTTTCTCGGTCTTTGCGTGTCTGGGAAAAGTATGCTTTCAAACCTTGATAGGCTGAAAAAGCTCGGAATGTACGGGCCTTACGGCTTTTATGAGGCGGCAGATTTTACTCCGAGACGCGTTAAACATGGCTTTGCAAAGGTGAAAAGCGTTATGTCTCATCATGCGGGGATGAGTATGGCTTCGTGTGCCAACGCATGCTTTGACAATGCTCTGCAAAGACGCTTTATGAGTAACAAAACGATGAGTGCGGCGTGTGAACTGCTTGAAGAAAGAATACCCGTTGATGCTGTTGTAAAAACCGAAAAATCAAGCTTTCAGAAGGATAACCGTCCTGCAAGACAGCAAAGTGCAGGCTTTAAAAGCTTTGAAGACACGCAAAACAGAGAGCCTGTCTGCAGTATGTTATCCGACGGAAAAAACAGAATTGTTTTGTCAAGCACCGGCAATGTCTGCCTTTGGCATGAGGACGTACTCATAAGCCGTGCAAACACGGAAAATGCAATAAGGGACACTCTTTTTATATTGTGCGAGATAGATGGAGAGGTATTCTACTGTGCAGGAGGCGGACTTGAAAAAAAGGATTGCAGCTACGGCTTTGGTGTCAGCCTTGGAGAAGTGCGGTACAGTGCGAACATTGTGACAAGAGATTCAAAGAAATTTGTGTTTCAGGTGTGTTTTTCGCTTGACAGCTCATCGGGAAATGTTTTCAGAATATCCGCAAGACTTAAAGGAAATTTCAGAAAACAGGATATACGCGTAAGATTTGCTCTTGGCTTTGAGCCGGTGCTTTTTGCCAAAAGCGCATATGAAGCGCACCCTGCGTTTTCTTCTCTGTTTGTCGGCAGTGAATTCGATTCAAAGGATTCGGTTCTTCTTTTTTCAAGAAGAAAACGGCAGGAGAATGACAGAGAATGCTATCTTGCGGTTGGAATGAAGGAGGGTACGGCATTTGAATATTCGTCGCAAAAACAGGTGCTTTGTCCGTTTCCGGTGTCTGAGGAATCGGTGAAAGGCGTATTCAAGGCGGATTTGTCGGAGTATAAAACAGGAGCGTGCGTTGACCCGTATTGCCTTATAAGAACATCTGCGATTACCCGAAATTATGAGGCGGAATTTTTACTGTCGTTTTTTTCTGACAGAGAAAATGCCCTTGCAAACCTGCTTTGCTCAAGAAGGAAAAACTTCGGAGAGTGCAAAAAGGAACTTTCGGAAAAAGCAATGCATATGCTTCTGAGCACAAAATTTTATCCGACAGCAGGTCAGGCTCTTACAGAGGAAGAAAGACTTCTTTCGGCGTGTATTTATCCGGAAAGGCAAAACGGATATTCCGGTGAAAAATACAACAGGGATCTTTTATGGTGCCACGGTATTTCGGGAGATGTGCCGATATTTGTTTCGTTTGCCGATACTGCGTATTTGTGCGAAAAGCTTGAAAGATATGTCAGAGCGTTCATGCTTTTAAGGCTTAAAGGGCAGAAAAGCGAGCTTGTACTTTTTTGCCGAGACAGAGATATGTATCATAAAAAGAGCGAGGCAAGACTGCGTGAGATGCTTGAGAAAAATGGTGCTCTCGGTCTTTTGGGGCGAAAAAACGGAATTTTTATAGTAAACGTTGAAGCACTCCGTGATAAAGGTGAAGCAATTCTTGCTTCTGCAAGCCTTGTAATAAGCCCCGGCTCGGCACTTGCATACCGAAGGATAAACCAAAAAAGCCCTGTTATTGTAAGGGTCAGAGAATATGAAAAAACGCAAGACCGAAAAGATGTATTTTCTTCTGGAAGCGGTTATTTTCTTGCCGATAACTCATATGTTGCCGAAAAATCCGAAATAAACGGCGTGTATTCCAATGTCCTGACAGGAAGACTTCTCTCAACCGTACTTGATGCATACAGTCTTGGGTACACGTTCTGCAGAAACGCGGCAGAAAGGCGCATAACTCCGTTTTACAATGACAGCGCACTTATGGAAAGCGGCGAGCATGTGTATGCCCAAAAAGACGGTAAAATGCTTGATTTGTGTGCGCTTTCTGACAGGGTGAGATTTTTTTCGGGTGGTGCTGAGTATTTTGGGAATATTTTGGGTGAGAGCTATACTGTCGGTGTTTACGTTCCCGAAAAGCTTCCCGTAAAGCTTGTGACGGTAAAAACAAAAATGAAAGCAAGGCTTTCGTTTACGGTGAAGCCGATTATGGGTAGGGAACGTTCGGAAAACAGGAGAATCTCTTTTGAGGTACGCTCGGGATGTGTGACCTTTCACAACAGATTTCCCGTAATGTTTGACGAAACTGGATTTCTGTTTGGAAACAGACTTGATGAAAACGGAGGGTTCCTTTCTCTTGCACAGACCGACTACGGCTTTGCATCGGGTTTTGAAGGTGCGGCAAGGGCGTTTTTTGACATCAACGCAGATGAGAACGGTATATTTGTTTTTGCCCTCGGAAGCGCGGCAAGTGAGCAGACGCCTGATTTTGTAATGAAATGTGTAAGAAACGGCTGTCAGGAGCTTATAAAAAGTGCATTTGCTTTTTCACGCAGCTTTGCTGTGGCAAATACAAATCATGTTGACAGCGACAGCCTGTCGAAAAGTCTCTCGCTGTTTTTTGATACATGGCTTTTGTATCAGAACGGCGCGTGCAGATTTTTTGCCCGAAGCGGCTTTTATCAGTCGGGCGGAGCCTTTGGCTTTCGCGACCAGCTTCAGGATTCTCTCGGGCTTATGTATTCGCATCCCGAGCTTACAAGAGCGCACATTATTCGTTGCTGTGCCCATCAGTTTGAACAGGGAGATGTGCTTCACTGGTGGCATCCGTGCTCGCAAAAGGACGGGCACAGTCATATGGGCGTGAGGACAAAAATATCCGACGACTATGTTTTTTTGCCGTATGCGGTGAGTGAATACGTGAAGTTTACGGGAGATATTTCGCTGCTTGATGTGCCTGTGCGGTATATAACTGCAGATGAACTTTTGCCGGACGAGCACGAAAAATATATTTCACCGGGACATTCAAAGCTGTGCGAGAGTGTTTACAGGCATTGCCTTAGAGCGCTTTCAAGAGCATGTGAGAGAGTGGGAGAGCACGGTCTTTGTCTTATAGGGTGCGGAGACTGGTGTGACGGACTTAATCGCATAGGAACAAATGGCAAGGGCGAGAGCGTGTGGCTTACGATGTTTCTTTGCCTGGTTCTTGAAAAATTCTCGCAGGTATGCGAAAAATACGACGATTCAAGAAGCGCGTCGGTTATGCTTGAGCGCAGAAAACAGCTTGCGGAATGCATCGAAAAGCACGGCTTTGACCTTGAATCGGGTTATTATATGAGAGCCTATACGGACGATGGCAGAAGGATAGGAGTAGTATCTGAAAAGGAAAACAAAATTGAGCTTTTACCGCAGGCGTTTGCGGTTCTTTCGAGAACGGGAAATGCTGACAGAAACGCACACGCTCTTATAAAGGCATTTGAAGAACTGTACGACAGAGAAAATCACATTATAAGGCTTTTCTCGCCTGCGTACGATGAACCCGATTATGACCCCGGCTATATAAAAGGCTATTGCAGAGGAATACGAGAAAACGGCGGACAGTATACGCATGCGGCGGTGTGGATGATGACGGCACTCTTAAAAGCGTGTACCGATAATGAGCTTTCCGAAAATATAAGGAGCCGTCTTATGAGTATGGGACTTCAGCTTGTAAGCGATATGCTTGTGCCGCTGCGAATGAGAGACGAGGTTCTTTGCGAAAAATACAAAGCCGAGCCGTATGTTTTGTCTGCGGATATTTATTCAAACGAAAACCATTCCGGCAGAGCAGGCTGGACGTGGTATACGGGTTCTGCTTCGTGGCTTTGGAGAGCCATTCTCGAATGCTTTTTCTGCATAAGCTTTGAGGGAATAAACACTGATTCTCCGGCTGTGGTGTTTTCCGACGGCGTTTTCAGTATTCCGTTCTCTTTTGATGGCATAAAAGAAATAAGCATCAAGCTTCCGAGAGAGGGCTTTTCGCTGAAGGTCAAATATACAAAGGGAGAGAAAAACGCAATTCTTGAAAACGGAATAGAATGCGGAAGAAGAATAAAGCTTACAGAGGGCGGCACTCAAATTGAGGTGAGTACAGACGCAAAAAGGCGCGGTTAGTGAAATGTTTGTAAATTCGGGTAAAGTTGTATTTACTAATAACTCAAACAGTGGTAAAATATTATGATAAATACAGTATTATTGCGAAGAACATTTGCCGAAAGGAACAGTGTAATGCGAAGAGTGAAAATTGCGGACGGAGTGCATATCAGCTTTCTTGCCTCCGATAAGTTCAAAACAAATTTTTTGAGTGTAAACTTTATAACCGAGCTGTCAGCCGAGAACGCAACGGGAGCTGCAATGCTTTCAAGGGTTCTTACAAGGGCAAGCAAGAACTATCCTACAACGCAGCTGCTTTCTCAAAAGCTTCAGTATTACTATGACATGACGCAGAGCGTATCCTCTTACAAAAGAGGTGAAAAGCTTATCGTGTCCTACACCTCGGATTTTATAAAAAATGCGTATCTTCCGGAAAAAAGCGAGGATTTGGTAAGTGCTGCTGCCGAAATGTTCCGTGAGGTTTTCTTCAATGTGCTTGTAAGTGACGGCGCTTTTGACCAAGCAATTGTAAAAACCGAGAAAAACGACCTTGTCAACACAATAAGGGCGCTCATTAACAACAAAAACGCATATGCAAGACAAAGATGCACCGAAATCATGTGCGAAAACGAGAGCTACAGCATAAACGAAAACGGTACCGAAGAAAACGCTCTTGCAATGGATGCAAGCAGGCTCTATGGCTTTTACCGTGAATTTGTGTCAAAATCTCCCGTCGAGATTTTCTTTGTGGGCGAATGTGACGAGGCACTTCTTGAAAAGAAGTTTGCGGACATTTTTTCGGGACTTTGCAGAAATGTTCTGGAAGTTCCGGATACAGCTGTTTTGTCAGAGGCTCCCGACCGTGTTAAAGAGGTTACGGAATGCATGGAGGTAAACCAAGGGAAGCTTGCAATGGGTTTTAGAACGGGTGTTACCGTAAAGAACGCCGACAGTGCGGCACTTTTCCTGTTCTGCGACATTTTCGGCGGTTCGCCTGTGAGCAAGCTGTTCATGAATGTGCGTGAAAAACTGAGTCTTTGCTATTATTGCCGTTCAATTGCCGACTCACAAAAGGGCGTTATGTTTGTGCTTTCGGGAATTGAGTCCGAAAACAGAGACAAGGCAAAGAATGCAATCCTTTCAGAGCTGAGTGACATTCAGAAAGGAAAAATAACCGAGGAAGATCTTGAGGATGCAAAACTCTCGCTGACAAACAGCTGCCGCGAAATGGACGATAACCCCGCATCCTACTGCTCGTGGATTCTCTCGAGGCTTGTATGCGGTATTGAAACAACACCCGATGAGTTTTGCAATGCACTTGAGAAGGTTACAATTTCTGACGTTGTTGAGGTTTCGAAAAAGGTAAAACTCGACTCGGTTTATTTTCTAAAGGGAAACGAGGAGTCTTCCGAGGAGGGTGAAATCTGATGAAATATACACTGTTTGAAAACAAGAATATAAACGAAAAATATTATTATTTCAAGCATGACAGCGGTCTTCGAGTTTACGTTTTCCCAAAGGAGCTCGGAACAAGCTATGCTGCGTTTGCAACAAAGTTCGGCTCGATTGACAGCGTGTTTAAAGCAAACGGCATAAGAATTGCGCTTCCTGACGGTATAGCACATTTTCTTGAACACAAAATGTTTGAAAACGAGGACGGAACGGATACGTTTCAGCTCTATGCAAAGACAGGTGCAAGCGCAAATGCTTATACAAGCTCGGATAAGACAGTGTATCTGTTTTCTGCAACTGAAAACGTAACACAGTCGCTTGAGATACTTCTCGACTTTGTAACACATCCTTATTTCACAAAACAAACCGTTGACAAGGAACAGGGTATTATCGGTCAGGAAATAAAGATGTACGACGACAATTCCGGCTGGCAGCTGTATTTCGGAATGCTTACAGGTCTATACGTCAACAATCCCGTAAGGATTGATACTGCAGGAACTGTTGAAACTATTTCGCACATTACACCCGAGCTTCTTTTTGATGCATACAACGCGTTCTACAATCTTGACAACATGGCACTTTGCGTATGCGGCAGAGTAACGCCGGAAGAAGTTTCTTCGGTGTGCGACAAGCTCTTGAAACACGTTCCGGCTCAGAATATAGAAAGAATATACCCTTCCGAACCAGAGGGCGTTTACAAAGAATATATAACAAAGCACCTGTCGGTTTCGATGCCGATGTTTTCGGTTGGAATAAAGGACAACGAATGCCCTCTCAGTGGCAGAGAGCTTTTGGAAAAGAGAGCGCAGTACAGCATTATTCTTGATATGATTTTCGACAAGTCTGCACCCTTCTACAACCGTATGTACGAAAGCGGCCTTATAGATTCGTCCTTCTCCTACGGCTATGAGGGACATGAAACCTTTGCTCACTGCGAAATTTCGGGCTGCTCGGAGGACCCCGAAAAGGTTTATGCCGAAATCAAATCCGAGATTGCAAAGTATCATAAGAAAGGCTTTGACAAGGAAGCTTTTGAAAGAGTAAAGCGTGCAAACTATGCGCATATTCTTAGACTTTTCAACAGCACAGAGGAAATTTCAAACGAGCTTATAGGCTGTGTTTTTGAGAATACAGACATTCTTGACTACCCGTCGGTTATGGCGGATGTGACATTTGAGGATGTATGTGCGAGATTTGAAAAAGGCTTTAAGGAAAACGGCTTTGTTCTTTCGCGTGTGCTCCCGATAGAAGATAAGAAGGAAGCGTGAGAGGGAATATGACAAACATTATCTCGTTTCCGGGACTCGGCATCGGTCCTTTTACGGTAAACCGGGTTGCTTTCAGTGTCGGACCGTTTACGGTTTATTGGTATGGGCTTATTATATGTCTTGGACTGATACTCGGAATAAGCTATCTGTATTACCGCATGCGTTCTTACGGCATGACAAGCGACAATCTTACAGATATTGCGCTTGCCGTAATACCGTCTGCTATAGTGGGAGCAAGGCTTTACTATGTTCTGACAAGTCTTGAGGATTATCATTCGCTGTATGAGGCTGTTGCCATATGGGAGGGCGGACTTGCAATATACGGTGCGGTTATTGCGGGAGCAATAGCGGTGTATATTGTATGCAGAGTAAAAAAATTCCCGACGCTAAAGGTCTATGACAGCATAGCACCTGCTGTCATGCTCGGTCAGATTGCAGGCAGATGGGGAAACTTCTTTAACGCCGAGGCGTACGGCAGTGCAAAGGTATACGAATTTTTCGGACTGTCGGTTGACATTTCGCAGGCTTCTCTGTCAAATCCGTTTCGCATGGTTATAAACGGCATGACGGTCCATCCGACTTTTCTTTACGAGTCGGCATGGAATACTCTCGGATTTGTACTTATTAATATTTTCTGGAAGAAAAAACGCTTTGACGGACAGGTGCTTTTGTGGTACATTTCATGGTACGGCCTTGGAAGAAGCATAATAGAGGGTTTTAGAACAGACAGCCTGTACGTAGGTTCGGTACGCATCAGCCAGCTTGTCGGCATTGTATGCTTTGCGGTCGGTGTGATTTTGTCGGTGTATTTTAATATTAAAGCGAGAAATAAAACAACGGAGGAATAAATCATGGCAGTGATTATAGACGGAAAAAAGGTATCTGAAGCCGTAAGAGCGCAGATATCCGAACAAAGAGAAGCTTTTGAAAAAGAAACAGGCGTAAAGCCGGGACTTGCTGTTATTATTGTCGGTGAGGATCCTGCTTCGCAGATATATGTAAGAAATAAGGGAAAGGCGTGCGAACAGGTCGGATTTTATTCTGAAATCCATGAGCTGCCTGCTGACACTACCGAGGAACAGCTTCTTTCTCTCGTGCACAGCCTTAACCAAAACGAAAAAATCCACGGAATCCTTGTTCAGTCGCCGCTTCCAAAGCATCTTGATGAAGCACTTATTGTCAACAACATTGACTATCGCAAGGACGTTGATGCTTTTCATCCTATAAATGTTGGAAAGATTATGATTGGGGATTACAGCTTTCTGCCCTGTACGCCTGCAGGCGTTATGGAGCTTTTGAAGGCGTATGACATTGACCCTGCGGGAAAAGAGTGCGTTGTTATCGGAAGAAGCAACATTGTAGGAAAACCCATGGCGATGCTCCTTCTTCACGCAAACGGAACGGTTACGATATCCCACTCGAGAACAAAGAATCTTTCTGAGGTTACAAAGAGAGCGGACATTGTTGTTGTCGCTGTCGGAAAGGCGAAATTCCTGACGGGAGACATGATAAAAGACGGTGCGGTTGTGATAGATGTCGGCATGGACAGAGACGAGAACGGAAAGCTTTGCGGAGATGCGGATTTTGATTCCTGCGAAAAGAAGGCGTCGTTTATAACTCCCGTTCCCGGCGGCGTTGGTCCCATGACAATAACCATGCTCATGAAAAACACTCTCACAAGTGCCAAAAATCATGTGAAAGAAAAGTAAGACCATGAAAAATATTGTGCTTATAGGGATGCCGGGATGTGGAAAAAGTACTCTCGGTGTACTGCTTGCAAAAGAGCTTGGAATGGATTTTGTTGATACCGATATAGTTATACAGCAAAGAACGGGCGAGCTTTTGCAATCGACTCTTGAAAAACGCGGCGTTGAGGGATTGCTGGACGAAGAACAGTTTGCGGTGCTTTCGCTTGATATGTCAAAGGGAATGGTTGTCTCAACCGGCGGCAGTGCGGTGCTCAGAGATGCATCTGCAAAGCATCTTCACGAAAATTCGGTTTGCGTATATCTTGCGCTTCCTCTTGCAGATATTGAAAGAAGAGTAAGAAACAGAGACAAACGCGGAATAGCCGCAGAGAAAAATCAAAGTCTTGCGGATATATACGCTTACCGTGTACCTTTTTATGAGAAAAATGCGGATGTAACCGTAAATTGTGAGGGAAAGGGTACAGAGGAAAATGTACGTGAAATTTTGAAGCTTCTTTACAAATATGGCGTTTAATGGATAAGACGGTTTACTTTTAATGCATTTTTTTGAGCTTTTTTGTTAAAAAATCTATTGCAATGCAAAACAAAATGTGATATACTTAACTGTAAACGTCTGTGATGACGTGTGTTTATTAAATATTAGAAACGGTAAGGTGACGAAATGGAAAAAAGAGAATTTACACTTGCTGACCTTTTTGCCATGGCAATGAAATGGCTGTGGGTAATAGTTATCGGTATGGCGACTGTGGGAATTGCTGCATTTTATTTCAGCAAGTTTTGTGTTGTTCCCGCATACAGTTCTACATCAAAGTTCCTTGTTCAGACAAAGAATCTTACGGCACAGCAGACAACACAGCATTCACAGCAGCTTCTTGATGAACAGAGAAGTATTGCTCTTGCTCAGATGGTAGTAACAGAGTATATCGAGGTGCTTGACACAAGATATTTTGCCGATGCACTTGAAGTATACGTAAATGGCGGCTCTAATATCGGCGACAGTGCGGAAAAGCTTTCGGCTTTAAAGCGTGTGGGAACCGTAGAAAACAAATATGATGCAAAGAGCCTTGAAAGAATGATAACCTTTACCACCAAGGAAGAGTCGGCGGCGTTCTCGGTTGATGTTGTAAGCAACAGCTCAAACGATGCATATGTAATTGCAAAATACATAGAAATTATAATGCAGGATTATCTTGAGGAAAAGAACCCCGGTGCAGGTAAGATAAGTGTTATCGACGGTGCGCTTGAAACGGGAGTTCCGATTAACAACAATGTTGTGGTCAATACACTTCTCGGAATCGTTATAGGAGCAATTCTTGCATTCGTTGTTGTGTTTATTATTGATATAAACGATACCAGAATCAAGGATGACAAGGAACTTCTCCAGGTATTCCCGATACCCGTTATCGGTTCGATTCCCGACTGTACCAGCACATCCTCTTCTGCATATCCGAGTTCGGATAAAACCCAGAAGCAGCCTTGAGTTGGAATGAGAAAGCAGAAAGGAATGTATTGATATGAAGTTTCGTAATAAAAAATCAAGTCAAAGTACAAGAAAGTGCATTACTATTCTTGAAAACCAGACCTTCAGTCTTGTTGAGTCGTATAAATCTCTCAGAACAAACATCCTCTTTTCGCTTCCTGCCAAAGAGGACGGCTGCAGAAAAATACTTCTTACAAGTGCAAATCCCGGAGACGGAAAGACAACAACCTGTATAAACATCGCAATTACTCTTGCTCAGGCAAATATGCGCGTTCTTCTCATAGACGCGGACATGAGAAAGCCTACCGTACATAAGTATTTTTCCATAGAAAGCAGAGTCGGTCTTTCAAATACGCTTTCCGGCATGAATAAGCTTGACGAGTGCATTCAGAAGATTGATAAAACCGAAAACCTCTGGGTTATTACCTCGGGCATTCTTCCGCCTAACCCGTCCGAGCTTCTTTCAAGCAACAACATGACACAGCTTATCGAGAACCTTGGAACCAGCTTCGACTTTATAATCATAGATTCTCCGCCTGTAAATATCGTAACCGACGCACTTGCTGTTTCAAAGCTTGTTGACGGTGTTGCGGTTGTTGCGGCACAAAATGTTACAAGATATCCTGACCTCAAGCGTGCAGTAGCCTCTTTGGAATTTGCAGACGCAAATATTCTAGGTTTTGTCCTCAATAAGGTTCATAAGAGTAAGTCAAGATACGGTAAGAATTACAGCTACAGCTATCGATACAAGTATAAGTCACCTAAGAGTGAGGACAGTGTCGTAAGCCCCGGCGGATTGGATGCAATGGTTAAATGATTGACATTCATTCCCATATTCTTTATAACATTGATGACGGACCGAAAACTCTTGAGGACAGCATAAAACTTGTTAGGGAAAGCTACATGCGCGGAATAAGCAAATTTGCCGCGACATCGCATTACTATTCCTCGCATATGCCGATTGAGGAATTTGTTGACAGAAGAGACAGACGCGTAAATGAGCTTCGTGATGAGCTTGCGGTAAGGCAGATCGGTGTTGAGATTGTTTCGGCGGCCGAGGTTCATATGACTGAGGTGCTTTTCAACGTTTCGGATATATCTGCGTTGTGTTACGAGGGAACAAATTACATGCTGCTTGAAATCCCGCACAGCGAAAAGGACTTTGAAAGCGCGTATCATATGATAGAGAGGATTACCTCCTATTATAATATACGTCCTGTTATTGCGCATATAGAAAGATACGGTTATCTGTGTTCAAACAGTTCAAATCTTGAAAAGCTTCGTGCCTTGGGATGCCTTTTCCAGGTAGATGCAGAGATTGTTCTTGCAGGAACATTTTTCAAAAAGCGTGCAATAATGAGGCATATACAAGACGGTATGGTGGATTTTGTTGCTTCCGACTGTCACGGTGACAAGCGGTGCCAGAATCTTGATGCGGCGTTTGAGCTGATTGAAAAAAAGCTGGGAACGGAAATTTCCGAAAGACTTAAAGACAATCCGCGTCTTATGCTTGAGAACCAATCACCCGAAAGTATAATAGGATAAACGGCACAGAAAAATAATTTTATGGAACAGAGAGGTAGTTATTGTGTTTAACAAACTTGGACTCCAGATTTATACAATCAGAGATTTTATAAAAGACCTTGATTTTGCAGATGTTGCATTCAGAAAGATTGTGGAAATGGGCTACACAGAAGCACATACTGCATCTTTTAATGTTGCTGATAAGAGATATGCAGAGCTTCTTAACAAGCACGGTATTTCTGTAATCGGTACTCATTACAGCCTTGATAAGATTCTCGGTGATTACGAAGAAACAATGGAAATCCACAGAATGCTCGGTACAACCAACATCGGTATCGGTGGTTGGTTTGCTCCCGGGAAGTCGGATCCGGAAAAAATCAAGGGATTTATCGCGGATTTTAACAAGGCAGCTGAAGCTTACGCAAAGCATGGCTTTAAGCTTACATATCATAACCACAACTTTGAATTTGTTCGTCTTGCAAACAACAAAACCATGATGGATATGCTTTACGAAGGTCTCGATCCTGCAACAACATCTTTTGTTCTTGATACTTGCTGGGTTGCAGCAGGCGGCGGAGATGTTATCGACTGGATGGAAAAGCTTGAAGGCAGATTGGATATTCTCCACCTCAAGGATCTTACCATGAAATATGAAGGCGACAGAGTTGTTCCTCTTATGACTGAAGTAGGTAACGGAAGCCTTAACTGGGACAAGATAATGGCAACGGCTGAAAAGATTGGCGTTAAGCATTATATTGTTGAACAGGACTTTTGTCCCGGAAGTCCTTTTGACAGCATAAAGATGAGTGCTGACTTCCTTAAAAAATATCAGAAGTAATTTTGTTTTGATGAGCTGCTTTGTGCATGAACGGAGCAGCTCGCGTTTATGTTTCCTACATATATTATATATAGTGAGCAGTGGGAAGACTTTTTTGATTAAATTCAAAAAACTTTTCAAAAAACTCTTGACAAACACTTTGATGTGTGTTATTATACTTTAGACAAAGAAGCAGAGCAATCTCACCCACCGTGAATAGCGGAAGGTTAATAACAAACCTTTGGGCGGCATATGCCGTTTTTAGGGGTGTTGTTGTTTTGCGAGGGTCACTGCCCTCGTTTTTTGTTGTTACCTTTAGGGTAAATCTATTTGGAGGTGTTATTTATAGCAACCAAGGAGCTTAATATCAACGAGGAAATCCGAGCAAAGGAAATAAGAGTAATCGACGATAGCGGCGAACAGCTCGGTGTTATGCAGACCTCTGCGGCACTGAACATCGCTTACGATAAGGGACTCGACCTTGTTGAAATCTCTCCCAATTCCGAGCCTCCCGTATGCCGTATTCTCGACTACGGAAAGTATCGCTTCGAGAGAGAAAAGAAGGAAAAAGAACAGAGAAAGAAACAGCAGACCATCGATATCAAGGAGGTTCAGCTCTCCTGCAGAATCGACACACACGACTTTGAAACAAAGCTCAAGCATGCACGCCGTTTTCTTGACGACGGAGCAAAGGTGAAGGTTTGTATCAAGTTCAAGGGCAGAGAAATGAGCCATACGGCAATCGGTCTTGATGTTATAACAAGATTCGGAGACGCGCTTACGGATATCGGCATTATCGAAAAGAAGCCGGTGCTCGACGGACGTCAGATGATTATGTTCGTTAATTCCAAGCTTAATGCTCCGGGAAACACATCTAAAAAGTAACCCGCGGTAAAAAACGTAATCTGTGCAGCAGATGTTGCAACTTTATATTGAAAGGAAGTATTCACAGTGGGAAAGCAGAAGTCACATAAGGCTACAGCAAAGCGCTTTAGCGTAACTAAGAGCGGCAAGGTTAAGTATAACCAGTCATACAGACGTCATAAGCTCGGCATCAAGACTCCTAAGAGAAAGCGTCAGCTCAGAGGCGGCGCAATGCTCAGCGATTCTTTCGCAGCAAACGTAAAGAGACTCATTCCTTACGCGTAAGCGCGAGAGTAAAAGCTCACAAAACAAAACGAATTGATGCGGAACTGTTTTCCGCTGCTAAGAAAGGAAAGTGACATAAATGGCAAGAGTTAAGGGCGCTCTTATGACAAGAAAGAGACGCAATAAAGTATTAAAGGCAGCTAAGGGTTATTGGGGTGCAAAGAGCAAGCACTTCAAGATGGCAAAGCAGGCTGTAATGAAGAGCGGCAACTACGCATTCACCGGCAGAAAGCTCAAGAAGAGAGAATTCAGAAAACTCTGGATTACCAGAATTTCTGCAGAAGCTAAGAACAACGGCATGAACTATTCTACATTCATGAACGGTCTTAAGAAGGCAGGCGTTACTCTCAACAGAAAGATGCTTGCTGAAATAGCTGTAGCTGACAAAGCAGGATTTGCAAAGCTCGTTGAGCAGGCAAAGGCAGCTCTTTAATTTAAAATGAAATTTGCGCTGACATTTATGTTGGCGCGATTTTTTATTTAAAAGCCGGATAAACTGCAAAATTGAGATTAAAAATTTCGGTTTTCTTCCTATATTATATAAGCGCATAATCGAAAGAGTATGTTACAGTAATATTACAGTTTCAGCTGATATATTGCTAACAAGGAATAAGCGTGTATAATAGAATTACAGGTTGCCTGAACCTTGTGCAAAGCAGCAATGAGGCAATATGTGAAATTGATGTAGTTTAAACTTTATGCAAAGCGGCAATGAGGCGGTATGTGAAATTGAAGTTGTTCAGACTTCAATTTCACCGTTCAAAAGTTTTTGCCAAGCTTTTTTCAAAAAGCTTGTGTTACAGTTGTGTTACAGTTTAAAAAAAGGTATTGCAAAAAATATTGACTTGGATTATTATAATAGCGTAACAAAACCTCGTGTTTTGTCATACAAAAATATTTTAAACAGGAGGAATTCCACCATGAGAAATTTCAAGAAATTTCTTACACTCGTTCTCGCAGTGATGATGGTTGTAAGCGCAATGAGCTTCACAACATCTGCTGCATTCGAAGACGTAAGCGCTGACAACGAATATCTTGCAGACGCTGTTAGTCTTCTCAACTACATGGGCGTAGCGAAGGGTGTTTCCGAAACAAAGTTCGGAACAGACGAACTCGTTACTCGCCAGCAGTTCGCTCTCTTCATCTACAGATTGATGAAGGGCGGTAAGGACGCTCCCGCAAACGGCGGAAACGTTACTAACTTCAAGGACCTCACAGATCCTACTTACAACTATGCTATCGGCTGGGCAGCTCAGCAGGGCATCGTTACAGGTAGAAGCGCAACAGCTTTCGATCCTAAGGGTGCAATCACACTCCAGGAAGCTTACACAATGATCGTTCGTGCACTCAAGTACGAAGCAGACGGTGAAAAGCTCCAGTATCCCTTCGGTTACATTGAAGTAGCTGAAGCTGAAGACGTAGATCTCGCTGAAGGTCTCGCTTCCACAGTTGATTACACAGACGCTCTTACAAGAGGCGATATGGCTATCCTTCTTTACAATGCATTCTTTGCAAAAATGGGCGTTGCTACAATCGACTACAAGGAAATCGTAACAGAAAACGGCGCATACCTCGTTGAAGAAGAAACATATCCTGTTCTTTGCGAAGACGTTTTCGGTGTTAAGACTGTTGAATATCAGGTAGTAGCTACTCCTCACTACCAGACAACAGATACTGAAGCAACCAACGATCTCGGCTACGATGCAGTTCTTCTCGCAGTAGAAGAAGATGAAAACATCGACAAGTCTCCCGTTCAGGTTTACCTCACTCCCGATGACCTCGGCGTAGATGCTGATAAGCTTGATGACCTCTTCCTTGCACACTTTGAACTCTATGTTGTTCACGGCGACAAGGCTAAGGCTGGAGATTACTACGAAATCGATAAGGTTCTCTATGCTAACTCCGCAATGACAAAGAAGACTGTTAACGACCTCAAGTTCGCTACAGTTACTACAAACAACGCAAACAGCTACTTTGACACAACAGATGCTAAGATTCTCTCCGGTAAGGTAACTACAGGAACAGACGTTATTTACTTCTATAACGCTCCTTATTCCTATGCTAACCCCAGCTACACCAGCACAAACAATCCTGCAACAATGTACACCGAAAGAAATGAAGAAAACATCGGTACTGTTAGCTTCGAGCTCGTTGACGAAGACAAGGGAATCTACGAAGCAACTGTTGCAGAAATTGCAATTGAATCCGCACTTGATGAAGACGAAACAGACGGTCTCTATGTTGCAGAAGCAACTAAGCTCGTTGATGACTACACAGAGGCTTACTACGGTGGTCTTTACGAAGCTGACATCTATGATGTAGACGGCGACGGTCTCTATGACTACATCGACTACAAGCCTTACGTTCTCTTCCAGGTTGATACTGACGATGAGATGGAATTCGTTGATAACGACTTCTCTACAATCGCAAGTGATATTGAAGCAGGCAAAATCCCTGTTATCTACACTAACGAAGCAACTCTCCTCGGCGAAAAGTTCGAGAATGAAGATTATGTAATCGGTTACTACAGCCAGGACAACAATGTAGTTAAGGTTGCTACAGTTCTTAAGCCTACAACCGCTACAATCAAGTCCTACAAGAAGGCTGAAAAGACAATCACACTTTCTGACAACACAACTGTTGCTCTCGACGGCGCATGGAAGTATGTTGCTAACTATGCACCTAGACACTATGATGATGTTGAGAAAGTATATGTTGATGATGTACAGTACGATGTTGAAGCATATGAAGGCTTTGATGCATTTGATGCTCTTCTCGACGCTGAGTACATCAACGACGAAGAACTCAACCTCTACATCTACGACGGTGTAGTTCTCCATCAGGAAGGCGCTAAGTCCGCTAACCTCAAGTTCACTGATAATCTTATCATTCCTACAACATACAGCAAGAAGAACGTTACTCCCAGAACAGTTGACGAAAAGTTCGATACTGATCTCGGCGAATACGTAACACGCATCTATGCATGGGTTGACGGCGACCTCAAGTGGGTTACTATTGAAACTG
Organism: Eubacteriales bacterium; assembly: GCA_045540015.1. Classification (GTDB taxonomy): domain Bacteria; phylum Bacillota; class Clostridia; order Oscillospirales; family CAG-382; genus UMGS1387. Next base: position 58,733 of record JAZQGP010000049.1, on the reverse strand, counting down.
AAGATGTATATCCTGTAATCGTTGCTAACGGTGACGTAACAGCTGATTACCTTGACCAGCTCTGTACTTACACAGTAGATTCCGACGGTGTTTACACAATTACATCTCTTGAAAATGCAGAAGATGAAGATAAGACCGGTGATGAAAAGTACGTTGGTATCAACTGGGGTTATGACGAAAACGACGTATGGACTAACCTCGGTGCCACTGTTCTTAAGGACACAGAAGAAGATGATCTCCAGTACCTCGGCAAGGTTGCAGGGCCTGTATTCCTTACCAAGTTCGCTGGCACAAGATTTGATCTTGAAGGTGCTAACCTCGGTTACAGATTCAACTTCACTGATTACACAAAGATCATCATCAAGAACACAAAGCATAAGGGTACTGATGACGAAAAGGTTGAATACATCGAATACGATGCAACAACATTCAACACTTCTTCTGAAGTTGAACTCTACAATGTAGCTTACATCGTTGCTAACGATGCTGACAGCACAACAAGAGAAAACCTCGTTGTTCTTTACGCAGAAGCAGAAGACTTCGACCTCAAGGGTGCTTCCACTTCTACAGGTTACAGAATCATTGCTAACTCTGATGTAAACATCGACGAAAACGACTACTACAGAAACTACTACACAGTTTACGATCCTTTCACAGGTAAGAAGGCTGAAGTTACCGGTAATGACTCTGCAAGCAAGGCTACACAGCTCGCTGCTGCAAAAGCTGTCGGTTCTGTAGTTGAACTCAAGGACGGCAAGGTTGACGAAGATGAAGCTGTTCTTGACGCACTCGACATCAACTCCACAGACTTCCTCGCAGAAATCGACGGCGGCGATGCTAAGGCAGGTACAGCTTGGATCGTTGAATACAGCGAATCCGACAAGATCCTCATGCTTGCTCCCGTTGGCGGATGCTGGAATGACGTTGAAGAAGGCACAATCGAATCCTACCAGGTTGACAACAATACTGCAGTATCTATGATCAAGTATCCTGACAACAACAACAAGGATTCCTTTGTTCAGTGGGGTACAATGAGCCTCCTCACAACAGCTGACCTTGCTTCCACTTCTACCGATTACAAGTGCTACAACACTAAGGTTGAAGACAACAAGGGCAACTACAAGACAGGCTATGCTAAGTACATCAAGGCATACGTTGTAACTGAAAATGAGACTAACCTCGAAGATGGCGAACTCAACAAGGTTACTATGGTTGTTGTACTTGTTCACTCCAATGAAGCAGAAACCTACCTTACAACTCACACAGCTAAGCTCCACGAAGAATGCAGTGTTCAGGCGTAAGTTGGATTTGAATTAACAAATCGGATCCCCGACCGAAAGGTCGGGGATTTTTTTATGCTCTCTTTATAATAAAATAATGCTTATGTTACTTTTGTGTTACAATTACAAAAAATGCTTGCAATATTGAAAGGAATGTTGTAAAATATACAATGTAAATTAATCTCGTGATATTATGCGTACACGAGACTAAACAGGAGGTTATCAAATGAGAAATTTTAAAAAGTTTCTTACGACCGCGGTTGTCGCAGTAACTCTTGCTGCAATGCTCTGCTTTGGAGCTTCTGCTGCCAAGTTCACTGATGTCAATGCATCCGACAAGACTCTGTCAGACGCGGTTAACTTGCTCTCCCAGCTCAATGTTGCAAAGGGTACGAGCGAAACAACATTCGGAACAAATGAAAACGTAACCCGTCAGCAGATGGCTGCGTTTATCTACAGACTTATGAAGAAAGGTTCTTCCATGGAGGGCGGAGAAAACCACACTACCTTTACGGACCTTAAGGACAGCACCTATTTTGCATATATTTCATGGGCAAACTCCATGAACATTATTAAGGGTAGAAGCGAAACTGTCTTTGATCCTACCGGTACAATTACCCTTCAGGATGCATACACAATGATTGTTCGCGCAATGGGCTATGAAACAGGAGATATCGTTTATCCTCACGGTTACATAGATATTGCAGAGAGCAGTGACGTGGCGCTCGATAAGGGTATTCCGTCAGCATTCTCCTATGAAACTCCTCTTTCAAGAGGCGCTGTAGCAATTCTTCTTTATAACGCATTCTTTGGAGAAACTGCTTATGAAGAGGTTGAATACGTTGAGCGTTTCCTCTCAACCGGTAAGGGCGTAATGCAGAAGAGAACATACAATCCCACCATTGCTGAGTACATTTACGATGTGAACGAAGGCAGCTATACCGTTCGTGCAACTCCTAAGTTTGCTTTTAATGAAGACGAAAGCTCTACTGAATACAAGCCGCTTATTGATGATTTTGAAGGAAACATGATGCAGTTTGTTGCAGTAGATTCAAATGAAAAAATCCAGTCCTTCTTCTACGATTTCGACAAGCTCGGTCTTACAGGAAATGTTGATGACTACATCATGGGTGTATTTGATATCTTCTACACCGTAGATAAGGACGATAAGATTGATACCATTTTCTATGCTGAAAGCAACATGGATCATCAGACGTCCGAAAAGGCAGAGGTTAAGAGAATGTCTGCGAACGCAAATCATCATTACTATGAGTACTGGTATGGTGCAAGCGGCAAACAGCATCCTCTTCTCCTGCCTAAGCTTACAATAAACGGAAAAGAGATTTACTTCTTTGATGCTCCGTATTCTTATTCAAAGCCCGATTACGGCAATGAAACAAATGAAACCGAACAGAAGAAAATTCGCGATGAAAAGTGCGCAAAGTTCATTAACATCAAGTCCGTTGACGAAGAAAAGGGCACATATTCTTATTATGTAGAGCTTGACTTTGTAGGAAACGGCACTATGAACTATGTATATCTTCTTGATCACATACATCAGGTTACAACCGGCGGTTTTTATAAGTTCGACATCTATGATGTAGACGGTGACGCCTTATATGACTACGTTCGCTACAGACCTTATACGTTCGGTAAGATGGACGGCGATGAGGGCTATACCTTTACTGATATAGAAGAGTATTATGACAACGCGCCTGTTTATGTTACAAACGACGATGCGCATGTAAATGCGATTAAATACGTTCCTACGATTTATTACAACGGTGCAAATCTCTCCGGTAAGAAGTTCAACGAAGGTGATTTTGCAATTGTATACCTCAATCCCGATGCAAATGAGCTTGATGTATTTGACGTACTTCAGAAGGCTCAGGGTCCTGTTTCTTCAAACAGCAGATCTACAATGACTGCTAAGATTAACGGAACAAGCTACAGAACAGGTTATCAGTATTTGACAGTTAAGAGCTACCGCGGTGCTGCCGGCAGCGACATTGATAAGGACACCGGTGAAAAAGGCGGTTACGCTTTGAGATCCAGCTCAGCAAGCGCTAACTACTTGCCGCACCTGCATTCTTCGGATGCACTCGGTAATGAGTATCTCGTTTATACCTATAACAAAAATTATAACAACATTTACTTCTACGAGCCTATTGACGGCGGAAATGTTGCTTATGACAGCAAAAACATTATAATTCCTCTTGGTCCGGAAGACAATAACGGCGGTTACCTTGAAGGTGAATTTGATGTTGATACGGGAGAAACAACATTCCGTATCAGAGCTTGGGTAGACGGTGCTATCAAGTACGTTCCTGTAACTATCGAGGATATGTATCCTACACCTACAAGAGACGGCAAAACGTACAACTTTGGTGTAACGGTTCAGGAAACCTATCAGGATGACCCTGTTTACGCATACCTCGGAAAGATTTGTACATACACTGTTGATAAGAACGGCGTGTATACAATCACTTCTCTGCTTCACTCAAGAGATGAAGACCTCGAATACAACGGTATTAACAACGATCCTACAGTTCTTGTTGATGACAAGAGCACAGATATGTTCGGTGAAGATGTTGACTATTCCGATGAAGCACGTATGATCAAGGTTGCAGGCAACCGCTATCAGCTTGTTGACGCTGCAGGCTATTCACTTCTCGGTATTGATTCCATCCAGTATATTGATTATCTTGTACTTCAGGATTATTCCAGAATTATAATCCGTAACAGAAAGACAAGTGTAGATGATGCTGAAGACGCAAAGGAAAAGTACGAATATCTTGAATTTGATATCAATTCCTTTGCCGGAACAACCGATGCTGACACTCCGCTTACAAACGTACAGTATATTCTCAAAGCGGATCCCGATTCTAAGAACCGTGCAAACCTTGTATTCCTGTATGCAGAAGCAGAAGACTTCGAGTTCAACTCCAAGACAGTTGAAAATGAGTGGAGAATTCTTACAACTGTTACCTCCGGTGTTGACGAGGAAGAAAAATATCGCAACTACTACGATTTAATCAATCCTCTTACCGGCGAAAAGCTTTCAAATGTGCCCGGCTCCAAAGCTTATGCAAAGGCAGCAAGCGTTCAGGTTCCTTTTGCTACAGTTTCCGGACAGATTGTTGAAATGACAGCTGACGGCAAGGTTAACGAAGAAAAGACTTCTTACGATGTAATTGACATCACAACAAACAAGAATCTTGCATTTGTTACCTATGTTGCGGAAAAGGATAACACAATTGAGATTGCTCCTGTAAACAGCGAAGATGCAAGCTACTTCCAGAGTGAAGTATATCAGCTCGAAGATGATACACCCATTATTCTTGTTAAGTACGACAAGACAGGTGATATCTACAAGTCCGAGGTATCTAAGCTTACTGTTGCAGAACTTGCTGCTGATAAGAAGGATATCAAGTGCTACAACGATAAGATTATCGAAGACGGCGATGATGAGTACACTACTAAGTACAGCGAATTTGCTAAGTGCTACATCGAATATGAAGAGGCTGACGATGAAGATGAGCTTCCTGCGGTTGAATATATCGTGGTTGTTGTTCATCCCGGCGAGCAGGAATCCTTCCTCGAAGACTAATCTTGCAATATTATTAACAGAGACCTTCGGGTCTCTGTTTTTTTTGTAACATGCGATTTTTGTGAAAACTACCTCAATATTATGCACAAATCCACAGTTTTCCTATTGACAAAATGCGAAACAAATGTTATTATATATAAGTAAAAGGCTCCGTATGCGTATGCGTGCGGGTAAACGAATTTAAAGCGAAAGGAAAAGGCAATATGAAGAAAAGAATCTTTTCGGTCTTTTTGGCAATGCTTATGCTTGCGATGCTTTCACTTGCTGTCTTCGCGGGTGATGATGCGTCCGATCAGCCTACAGGCGAGATTGCCGATGCCACAGGTACAAAGGGCGGTAGCGTTACAGTAAATGTAAAGGTTACAAACAACCCCGGAGTTGCAGGTGCAGTTTTCAAAATTTCCTTCAACAGCGATGTGTTGGCTCCTACCGAGGTGAAGGCAGGCGATATCGGGTTTGATGTTGCTGCGTATAACACCGAGGTTCCCGGTGAAGTGACACTTGTGTTGCTCGAAGGAGAAGGAAAGAACGTAACCTCCGACGGAACAGCTGCTTCTGTTAAATTCGAGGTGGCAGACGATGCTGAGCTTGGTACATACGACATCAGTATTACCTGCGAAACCGACAATGTTGCAGACGAAGACCTGCAGTCAGTAAATCTTTATACTGCAAGCGGCAGTGTTGAGATTAAGGACTATACACCCGGTGATGTAAACGGTGATGGAGAAGTTAATGCACGTGATGCGGCAAGATTGTTACAGTATGTTGCAAACTGGGATGTGGAATATGTAGAAGCTGCACTGGATGTAAACGGTGATGGAGAAGTTAATTCACGTGATGCAGCAAGACTGTTACAGTATGTTGCAGATTGGCCCGTAGAACTCAATTAATTCATGAAGGAGAATATAGAAATGAAAAAGATTTTAAGTTTATTTATTGTATCTGTTATGCTTGTTGCTTCTATTGTAGTAAGCGGCGTAGTTTATGCAGCGGATGAGCCTACAATTGTTGTATCACAGGTTGAAGGAAAAACAGGCGAAACTGTTACAGTTGATGTTGAAATTGCGAATAACCCCGGATTTGGATGTCTTGAATATAAAGTTTCTTACGATCAGAATGCATTAGAATTAGTTAGCTATTCTATCGAAGATTGCATTGGTAACGATGCATGCACAGAGCCCGGTGACACTGAGGCAAGCACACTCACATTTGCATATGCAACGAGAGCAGGTGTAAATGCAGAAGGCGATGGAACTCTTGTTTCTTTTGAATTTAAGATTCTTGCAAAAGAAGAAGGAACAACAGAAATTACAGTTACACCCACTCCCGGAGTAGCTTTTACATACAACGGAAGAACTGAAGTGGACTTTTCTCTTGCAAATGCAGCTGGTTCTGTAACAATAGTTAAGGAACAGTTCCCCGCTTCTGTAAAGCTTACAGGAAAAACTGTTACATATAACGGAGAACCTCAGTCTATTGAGGTTGTAGGTCTTACAGGCGACCTTAGCGACACACAGGTTGTTTATTCTCCCGAAACAGTAACAAATGCAGGTACTCATACTATTACTGCAACTCTTACAAAGGAAGGCTATACAACAAAGGTTCTCGAAGCTGATATCATTATAAATAAGAAAAATGTTGAAATTACAGGTCTTAAGGCTCAGGATAAAGTTTTCGACACAACAGCTGAAGCTGTTATTACAGGCGGTGAGCTCAAGGGCGTAATCGAAGGCGATGCAGTTGAAGCAAATATCCCTGAAATCGGTGAATTTGCATCTGCTAATGTTGGAACAAGAATTGCTGTTGCATACGAAGAAATCGTACTCAGCGGCGATGATGCTGAAAACTATGTTCTTAAAACACAGCCTGCTCTTACCGCGAAGATCACAGTTTGTCCTGTAACAATTACAACAAAGACTCTTGTGAAAGCAGGTAAGCTTGAAGGCCAGGATGATCCTGAGGGCAACTACGGTTATGATATTGAGCCTGCATGGGCAGACGAATATATTGATGTTGTTGTTACAAGAAAACCCGGCGAAGCTAAGGGCGAATATCCTATAAACGCAACATATACAAATAACAGCAATTTCAAGGTAACTGTAAACAAGGGCATATTTACCATTGATGATAAGTACACTCAGACCGTTGTAGTTCCTACAATTGAAGAGCTTGTTTACGGCTACGAGGGTGTTGTTAGCATTGCAGTAACTCCTGACGCTGAAAGCGGAATTACCGATTTCACTTATGAATCCACAAATGAGGACGTTGTAACTGTTGATGTAAACGGAGACATTGCTATCGTTGGTGCAGGTGAAGCAAAAATTATAATCACTTCTGACGGCAACGATGAATATAACGCATATTATAATGAAGTTGCTATTGTAGTTAATCCTATGACAATCTCTGAGATTGCTTATGTTGACTACGACAGTGACGATGAGCTTGTTATTGCTCTTGTAGACGGAACGGAAATCAAGGTTGACCTTTCCGGTGCAACAGTTGAAGTTGATGAAAACGGTGAAGTAACACTTAGCAACATTGCACTTCTCAGCGGCAACTTTGTTCTTGCCGAAGAAGTTGTTATTCCTACATTCACAGCTCCTGCTGAAAAGCTCATTACAGTTGAATCCGAAGAAACAGAAAACGGCTTTGTTGAAGGTACAGGCACATATCTTATCGGTTCTAAAGTAACACTTACCGCAGTACCCTCCACAGGCTACAGAGTAAAGAACTTTGAAATAACCAATACAGAAGACGGCGAAGAATATACAGATATTCTCTCATCTGCAAGCAATGAGTTTGTATTTATTGCTGCTAATGATGTAACAGCAAGTGCAGAATTTGCAAGAAAGACCAGCTCTGTTGTTATTCCTGCAAACGGAAGCAACAAGAAGCCCGGCACTGGAACCGTAACAAACAAGACAGCTTCTCAGATTATTCTTACAATCGGCTCAGTTGATGCACAGGTATATGGCGAAGCTGTAGCAAATGATGTTGCTCCTATAATTGAAAAGGACAGAACAATGCTTCCTGCAAGATTTGTAGCTGAAAGCCTTGGCGCATATGTTGCATGGGACAATGCTCAGAGAAAGGTTACTATTCATAAGAACCTTACAATGATTGAGATTTACATTGACTCTGATATAGCTTATATCAATGGCAATCCTGTAACTCTTGATTCTCCTGCATTCATTCGCAACGACAGAACTTACACTCCTGTAAGATTTGTTGCAGAAGCACTTGGTGCAACTGTTGAGTGGAACGAGCTTCTTCGTCAGGTTGTTATCACAAGAAACTAATTATAGTTTAAACTCAGAGGACTGCCTTAAAGGGCAGTCCTCTTTTTATGACAAAAAGACCGTCGGCATGAAAAGTCCGACGGTCGTGTTGTATATGCTGTAATGCTGTTATTTCCTGTCTTCAATAATAACTGTTTTTGAATAGTCATCCCAAAGCACTTGTGCACCGAGTGCTTCTGCAACAAATCGGGCAGGGGTATAGGTTCTGCTGTCGCGTATAATGGGTGCGCTGTCAAGAGTGACGGTAGTGCCGTTTATGTATGCTGTGGCGTTGTCTATGTACATTATAATTTCTGTATCGCCCTTTGTAACGGTAACTTTTCTTTCGGTGTTGTCCCAGGCAACCTCTGCACCAAGGCTTTCGGCTACAAAACGAGCAGGAGTGAGAGTTCTGTTTTCTGCAATAAATGCCGGAGCATCAAGAGCTTTTTTCTCAGAGTCGACCATGCCGAATTGTTCTCCGATTGAAAAGTGAATAAGCTTTTCGGAATTGAAAAGGTATGCAAATTCAAGGTCGATGCCGTACATGTCGCCGCTTTCGGGAACGGCGTTTACGAAAATCTCGTAGCCGGTAACAACAACTTCGTCAAACTTTACGGTGTATACGTGAGCATTTGTGTCGGCAAGAGGCAGACTGAAATTTTGGTCGCCGTCTGAGGTCTTGATTTTTACTTCAAGGGTAGAAGTCGGCTGTGCGAACTGGCTTTTCAATGAAAACGTAAGATGGGTTGCGGTAACATTTTCAAGCTCGGGAGAAATGTACGTAACGGGAAGACCGAACGTGCAGATGGTTGATAGCTTTCCTTTGTATATGCAGTTGTGAAAACCGTCTTTTATTTTAAAACCATCGGTTATGCCTTCAAATTCATCGTGGTCCTGCGGGAAATCATAGCTGTTCACGGGAGCAGCAGTAACGTTTGCCGAAAGCATGGCGCAGAGTATTACGGCAGAGAGCTGTTTAATAACATTTTTCATTTTATATATCCTTTCATTTTGAAGTGTCTATGAAATAATCGGGGTTGATGCATGAGGCAACATAATCCGTGGTTTGAACAAACTCGGCAGAAACTGCACATTCCAAGGAATCCGTTTTTATGCACAGGCTGTTTACTCCGCTGTGGAGTGAAAGCGAAATGTGATGTTCTTTTGCTGCACAGCTTATGCTTTTTCCGTCGAGATAAACCGTACAGTCGTTTTGAGAATTAATCCGAATGTCTGTGCTGTCGTCCAAGGCGCAGATAAGCTGCGAGAAAAGGCTGAGAGTTCCGTTTTCGTTTTGCAACGGAATATCGGCTTTGCATACGTGAGCCGTTCCGAGATATGCCGTTCCGTTTGATGAAAGACTTTTATCTTCTTTTTCAATGCTCCATTTCCAAGGCAGGGCACAGCTTAAAAAGAATGCAAAATTTTTGTCCTCCTCCAAAACGGCATCGGTAGTTTCAAGAACAAAAAAATTGCTTGAATAAAACACACGTAAATCCTTTGGAATCGTGATTTTCAAGGTTTCAATGCTTATTCCCTCTGCCGGGACAAGAACATCAAAATGATTTCTTGATAACAGAAGTCCTTCGGGCGAGCGAAGCGTGCAATATAGATTTTTGTCATATTCCGAGGAGTTTTCAAATCTGAATTCAAGTTCATGCGTTTCTCCCGGTACAAGTGAGAGTCCTGTTTTAAGAACAGGCGAAAAAGTAAGGCTCATTGTTTTCTCCTTAAATTTCTTTGCAGAAATATCATATCATATTTAAGCGAAGGTGTCAACGATATTTGTGACAAGCGCCTACGTATTTGCTTGACTTTTTTTCATTTTGTGGTAGAATAATAAGGTGGATTTGAGCAAGACGGAGGTGCAGACGTGAAATTCATATACAGATATATAAAGCCTTACAGCTTTGCGATTATCTGCGGACTGCTGATAAAATTTATCGGCACGGTTGCAGACCTTGTTTTGCCGATGATACTTGCACACCTTATAGACGTTGTTGCACCTACAAGAAGCATAAAGCACATTGTACTTTTCGGACTGCTTATGCTGCTGTTTGCAGTGATGGCGTTTGCGTTTAACGTAAAGGCAAACCGAATGGCATCGAAGGTTGCACGTGATTCGTGCGAGAAAATACGTCATGACCTGTTTGAGCGTACTCAGCAGCTTTCCTGCAGAAAGTCGGATGAGCTGACCATAGCTTCACTTGAGGCAAGGCTCACATCAGATACATATAATCTTCACAACTTTATTGCCCGTGTCCAGAGAATCGGCGTAAGAGCTCCGATTTTGCTTGTAGGCGGTATTGGGGTTACTCTGTTTCTTGATACGTATCTTACGCTTGTTCTTGTCTGCACGCTTCCGTTTATCAGCTTTGTGGTTTATTTTGTTTCGGGACGCGGTGTTAAGCTGTATCATTCGCTCCAGGACTCGGTTGACTCTCTTGTGCGTGTTGTAAGAGAAAATGCTCTTGGCATTCGAGTTATAAAAGCACTTTCAAAAACGGAGTATGAGCGTGACAGATTTTCATCAGTAAATAGGGAAACGGCAAGACGTGACAGGAATGCGAGCCTTATTATGGGCATCTCAAATCCTGTTATTATGCTGCTTTTGAATCTTGGCTTGTGTGCGGTTTTGCTTGCGGGCGCATACAGGGTAGATGCAGGACTTACCGAAGCCGGCAAGATTATTGCATTCATGACGTATTTTACCATGATATCAAACGCAATGCTGTCTGTTACGCGTGTGTTTATGATGACCTCACGCGGTGTTGCAAGCGCAAACAGAATAAGCGAGGTTGTGGATACACAGGACGGCATAGACAAGCTTTTTGAAAAAGAAAAAGAGCTTATGTCGGAGGAAAATGACAAGGACATTCCCGATTACGACGAAAAAATACGTTTTGAAAATGTCACTTTTTCCTATATCAAAAACAAGCCTGTACTCAAGAATATTGATTTTTCTCTCAAAAAAGGTCAGACGCTTGGAATTATAGGCTCAACCGGAAGCGGAAAGTCAACGCTTATATCGCTTCTCATGCGGTTTTACGACCCCGAGTACGGCTGTGTTTACATAGACGGAAAGCCTCTTTGCGAATATACGAGAAAGAACCTTCGTAAAAAGTTCGGAGTTGTTTTGCAGAACGACTTTATCTTCGAAGGAAGCATAAGCGACAACATAAAGTTCGGACGCGAGGTTTCGGATGCCCAGATAGAAAAGGCACTTAAAAGTGCACAGGGCTTTGAATTTGTAGATGCACTGGACGATAAAACAGAGCATGTTCTCACGTCAAAGGGTACAAACGTGTCCGGCGGACAGAGACAGCGTCTGCTTATTGCCCGTGCTCTTGCACTGGAGCCTGAAATACTTATTCTTGACGATTCCTCGAGCGCACTTGACTATAAGACGGACGCACTTTTAAGAGCTGCAGTCAAGGAAAACTACCGCGGAAAAACAACGCTTGTGACGGTTGCCCAGCGTGTAAGCTCGGTTAAGGATGCCGACCTTATACTCGTGCTTGAAAACGGAAGCGTAATCGGGAAAGGAACGCACTCGGAGCTTCTTTCTTCTTGCGACGTTTACCGTGAAATTGCCGAATCTCAGATGGGAAGTGAGGTGACGGCAGTATGAAAAAGCAGAGAATAAAGCATTCGAAAAAGTACATTCTTGCACGCTTGTCAAAATATCTGTTAAGACATGCTCCAATGCTGTGCATTGCGTTTCTTCTGATGATTTCGTCGAACGTGCTGTCACTTGCAGGACCGAAGCTTTCGGGTAATGCCATTGACGCGATAAGCCTTGAGGACGGTGTTGATTTTGAAACGGTTGTACGCTGCTGTGTGCTGATGGTGGCAGTGTATGCAGTTAGTGCCGTGCTGTCGTATCTTCTTACTTTAATAATGACTTTTGTATCAAAGAAGGTTATGTACGATATGCGACGGGATGTGTTTGAGCATCTTCTGTCGCTTCCCGTGTCGTTCTATGACAGAACCCAGACGGGAGATATTGTCAGCCGTATTTCATATGATATTGATACGATAAACGCTTCTCTTTCAAATGATGTTTTGCAGATAGGCGCAAGCGCGATAACCGTTGTCGGTTCGTTTATCATGATGTGTACGATAAGTCCGCCGCTTCTGTCGGTGTTCGTTGTTACCGTACCTATTACAATATGGTTTACAAAGTATAAAACAAAGAAGGTTCAGCCGCTGTTCAAAAAGCGCTCGGCAGCTCTCGGTGAGCTTAACGGATATGCCGAGGAAATGATGTCGGGACTGCGTTCTGTCAAGGCATACGGAAGCGAAGAAAGCACGCTCAGTCGCTTTGACGAATACAACAAAAATGCAGTTGATGCATATTATGCGGCAGATTACCATGCCTGCATGGTAGGACCGTGTGTTAACTTTATAAACAACATTTCAATGGCGCTTGTAAGTGTGCTGGGTGTTCTCATATATCTTTTCGGAGGAAGGGATATAGGGCCGTTTACCATAGGAATTATTTCGCTCGGAAACATTTCTTCATTCCTGCTGTATTCGCGAAAGTTTTCAGGTCCGATAAACGAGCTTGCCAACATTATAAGCGAGCTTCAGTCGGCTTTTGCCGCTGCAGACAGAATGTTTGATTTGCTTGACGAGCATAGTGAAACGCCGGATGCAGAGGATGCAGCAGAGCTTGTGTGTGCCGAAGGAAATGTTAAAATTGAGAATTTGTCTTTCGGATATGACAAAACAAGACAGATAATAAAGAATCTGAATCTTGATGCGAAAAAGGGAACTGTGGTTGCTGTTGTCGGACCTACGGGTGCAGGCAAAACCACGATTATAAACCTTCTTATGCGTTTTTACGACCCTGACAGCGGAAGAATTCTGGTTGACGGAAAGGATATGCTAACGCTGACAAGAAGCAGTCTTCGCAGAAACTATACAATGGTGCTTCAGGACACATGGCTCTTCAGCGGCACTGTTGCCGAGAACATAGCTTACGGCAGAGAGGGAGCTACCTTAGAGGACGTAAAAAGAGCTGCAAAGCAGGCAGGGATTTGCGAGTTTATAGAAAACCTTGAGCATGGCTATGACACGGTGCTTAATGACGACGGAAGCAGTGTTTCAAAGGGACAAAAGCAGCTTATCACAATTGCCCGTGCAATGCTAAATGATTCAAGCATGCTTATACTGGACGAAGCAACGTCAAACGTTGACTCCAGAACCGAGATACGCATATCCGAAGCCATGACACGTCTTATGCAGAACAAAACCTGCTTTATCATTGCACACAGGCTTTCAACGGTAAAGAATGCGGATGTTATTTTGGTTGTGAATAACGGTGAAATAGTTGAAAGCGGAACGCATAAGGAGCTGCTTGCAAAAGGCGGCGTATATTGCAGTATTTACAACTCGCAGTTTGAATAACAGAGTGGAGGAAAAAACTTGTACGATGAACTAACAGATGATTATTGTGATGAGGATTGGCTCTTAGTGCCTGAGGATGTACGTGCGTGTAGCTGTTGTTTTACGGGACATAGAAGAATGAGTGCAAAAGAGAGAAGGGCTACTCTTTACAGACTTCGCAGCACAATTCTGTATCTTGTATCAAAGGGCGTTGTAAACTTTCGTGCAGGTGGTGCACTTGGCTTTGATACAATTGCGGCGACTATGGTTATTGACCTTAAAAGAAGCGACGACAGAATTAAGCTGATTTTAGACTTGCCGTATGAAGGTCAGGACGAAAAATGGAGCGATTCGGATAAGCGCATATATGCCTTTATCCGCGAGAATGCTGATGAGGTTAATGTTTCGGAAAAGCTTCCGACGTCACGTGAAAAGGCAACACAGCTTTTGTATAAGAGAAACAGAGCACTTGTTGACAACTCGGATTACTGCGTGTGCTATATGAAAAACAACAAACGCAGCGGAACGGCTTATACTGTTGACTATGCTAAGCGTTGTGACAGGGAGATAATAAATCTCTATTCCGATAATGAAACGGATATAAAAGAATAAAAATTGGGTTACAGCTTAGATTTGCTGTAACCCTTTGGTTTGTAAAAGTAAAAGCCATGCAAAAACTTTCAATGATTTTTTATCCGTTGAACGCCGCAACCGCTTCGCGTTCATCAAAGTGCGTTTTTACGCCCTTAATGTCAAGATACGTTTCCTGTCCTTTTCCTGCAAGCAGAATAACGTCGCCTTCCTCTGCAATTCTCATTGCATAATGAATAGCTTCAAGTCTGTCTTTTATGATAACGTATTTTCCGTCTGTTTTGCCCATTCCCACAAGAATATCGGATATTATATCGTCAAGCTCCTCAAAACGCGAGTTGTCGGTTGTGATAACCGATAAATCTGCGTATTTTCCGCTGATTTCTCCCATTTCGTAGCGTCTTAGCTTTGAGCGGTTGCCGCCGCATCCGAAAACGCAAATCATGCGTTTGGGCGAATATGCTCCGACAGCCGTAAACAGGCTCTCAAGGCTCACTGCATTGTGGGCATAGTCTATAATCACGGGAGCCTTGCAGTATTCATTGGGTACAGGCTCTATTCTTCCGATTACCTTAACATCGCATAATGCTTTTTGCATTTCGGATATGCTTGTGCCGTAGATTGCGCCTACCGTACAGGCACAGAGAGAATTGAATACCGAGAACTTTCCGGGAACGCTAACCTCGATTTCGTCGCATTTTCCGTCCTTTGTACAAAGCTCGTATTTTGTTCTCATGCCGTCTTTTATAAAGAACTGCTCATTTTTTGCAACAAAGTCTGCGTTTTCGTCCGAGAGGGCAAAGGTATATATGTTTACGCCGTTTGAACGGCAGATGTCGAGTATATATCCCGCCTTGTCGCTGTCGGTGTTGACTGCGGCGTTTGTACACATGGAAAAGAGCTTGCCCTTGCAGTAAAGGTAGTCGTCAAAGTCGCGGTGCTCTCCTTCGCCTATGTGGTCGGGCGTGATGTTTGTAAAAATTGCCGTATCAAAATGCATGCCGTAAACTCTGTTCATAAGAATAGCTTGCGAGGACACCTCCATTACAATGTGAGTTGTTCCTCGTTTTTTCATTTCATAAAAAAGTCTGTACAGGTCGCGGCTTTCGGGAGTGGAATGCTCCATTTCCTCGTAAAAGCCGTCGCAGTAAGCACCTGTTGTTCCGATAATACCAACCTTTTTGCCGCTTTCACGGAGTATTCTTGCAATCATAAACGATGTGCTTGTCTTACCCTTTGTGCCTGTAATTCCGATAAGGCAGAGGTCTTTTGTGCAGTTTTCGTAAAACTCGCAGGAAACAAGAGCGAGAGCAATTCTTGCGTTTTTAACAAGGCAGAAATAAACGTCCGGATACTGCGCCTTATAAAGCGAATACTGCTTTACATCCTCGCAGACAATTGCCGCAGCGCCCTTTTCTATTGCAGAGGGAATGTATGCGTGTCCGTCGCTTTTAAGCCCTACAATTGCAACAAAGATGTGTCCTTCTTCAACGGTTCTCGAATCGAAGGATACGCCTGTTATGACTTTGTCGCAAAGGCATGAGCAGTCACTGTCTGTGCTTTTCGGATTTGCACTTGCTGTCAGCTCCTTTGAAGAAAGCTCCTCTTCAAGAACTCTTTCTATATCGCGTATTATCAAATCAAATCAACCTTTCTGATTTATCAAACTGTATGAATAAGAGTTTTGCAGCCCTCCGAAAGGGCGGTGCAAAGCGTGTCAATTTCGTTTGTGGTGTTGTATTTTGAAAAGCTTATGCGTAGCGTGCTGTCGGCGGTTTTGTCGTCAAGTCCGAAGGCGGAGAGCACTCTGTTGTTAGCGTGCTTTGACGAGCAGGCAGAGCCGGCAGACACGTAAATGCCCTTTTCCGAGAGGAATCTCAGCATTATTTCGCTTCTGATTCCGGGGATGCTTATACTCAGAATATGCGGTGCAAAGCCGTCTTTTGAGTTTATGACAGCTTCCGGCACTTTTTTTGAAAGAGCTTCTCTTGCATATCTGTTAAGCGTTTCAAGGTGAGAAAGCCTTTGACTTTGACTTGTCACTGCTTCTTCGCAAGCTTTGCCGAAAGCGCATATGAGAGGAAGCGACTCCGTTCCCGAACGAAGCGAATTTTCCTGACCGCCGCCAAAGAGAAGCGGACTTGTTCTTATGCCTTTTGCAATATATAATGCGCCTATACCTTTCGGTGCATGGATTTTGTGCCCGCTGATGCTGATTAAATCTGCTCCTATTGCTGACATTTTATAGGGCAGTTTTGTAAAAGCCTGAACTGCATCAACATGGAGATATGCGTTTTTTGCATACATGTCGCGCAGTTTTTTGAGTGCTTTTATGTCATACACGGCGCCTGTTTCATTGTTGACAAGCATGCAGGAAATAAGCATTGTTTTGTCGTTCATGACGCTTTTTGCATATTCAAGATCTAAAGAGCCGCCCTTTGTCGGTATGCGGTGTACGGTAACACCGTGCTTTTCGAGCTCGCACGCACAGTTTTCAACCGACGGGTGCTCGGAATCCGAGATTATGATATTGTCAAGCCTTTTTGAAAACAGCTTGTATGTGCCGAAGAATGCCATGTTTGTAGCTTCTGTACCGCACGAGGTAAAGCAAACACAGCCGTCTCTGTCGGAGTACCCAAGAGCCGAGGCAACCTTGTGACGTGCGTCTTTCAAGAGATGCTCGGCTTCCAGTCCTTTGCCGTGTGCAGAGGATGGATTGCCGTAAAACGAACACATGACTTCAAGCGCGAGCTTTGCGGCAGATTCGTCTGTTTGGGTTGTTGCGGCGTTGTCTAAATATATTTCGTTATTCATGTCAGTATATGTTATATCTCCGATTTTCTATACATTTTCTACTAATATAAAATACCATAAATTGCATCAAATGTCAAGCAACACGGGTTTGAATGCGTATTAATCGGTAAACGCAAATTCGCACAGCGAAAACTCACCGTGAGTTTGATTGAGTTTCTCTTTTGAAATTCCTCTGTAAGTACTTTCTGCGGAGTTTTGGCTGTCCCTATCGTCCCATGTGCTGTCGTAGAAATAAAGCTTTCCGTTGTATTTTATAACGTTCCACATGTGGTTTTCGTTTGCGACCGCCACGCTTTCAATGCCAAGCTCACGGCATATCATGTTGAAGGCTGCACTGTAGCCTTGACAAACAGCGTTTTTCTTTTCGAATACCCCGTATGCAAGATAAACACTGTCGGAGAGCGTGTCGCTGTAAACAGTGGAGGCTGTTATGTAGTCATGAACGCGTCCTGCGAGCGAGTAGGCATCTTTATGATAGCTGTTAAGATATATCTGCTCTGCGGCGTGTTTTGCGTGGGTTTTACTTTCTTTGTACATTCTGTCAAGCTCTGACAATGTAAATTCCTCGGAGCTGCTTTTGAAGGAGAAAAAAAGAAATCCGTTTTCTTCGGTGTGTGAAGTATATACTATATCTAAAAGAAGGTGCGTGAAATACTCGGGATGTGTGTTGGCACAGGCCACAAATGCTTCTGTCAGGTTTGTGCATATCTCGTCTGTGTTTTCGGGATTGGGATTTTTAAGCTCAATGACAAAAGTTAACGCCGGAGTTAATCCGGCGTTTTTTACTGTTTCATAATAGTCAGCTGATGTTTTCGGAACTGAGAGAAGCTTTAACTCTGTTATTCCGTATTCAGCCATCTTTTCTTTTACGAAGGCTTCTTTGTCTGCATTGTATTCAAGAAGTCTTGTGAATACTGCGCTTACTTCGGCTCTTGTAATGTTGCTTTCGGGATAGAAGTATCTGTTGCCTTTTCCGTCAAGCGAACCCTGCATGAGGCAGATTGTGTAAAGAGCAACAATGTTCTTGTCGTCTGTGTCGGCGTAAGGAGTTGCATACTTTCCGGTTTCAACGCCTGTTGCCTTGATAATGAGAGCAGCTACTTCTTCTCTTGTTATCTTTTCGTCGCCTTTGAATTCCTTGCCGTAATCTTCAACAGAAAGAACCTTGTTGTCAGCTGCTGCTGAAACGTATGTATAATACCAATCTTTTGCAGTAACATCGTCGAATACAGCGTTTTCGGTAAGATCGTAATCCATGCACTCAACAAGAAGCTTTATAAATTCAGCTCTTGTAATATTGCCCTGGGGAGCAAAGGTCCCGTCAGGATATCCTGTGATAATGCCCTTGGAAGCAAGCGCTGTTACATAGCTGTAGAACCAATCGTTTTCTTTAACATCGGAGAATTTTGTAACGAAGAGATTTGTTTCTTCTTTTTCTTCGTCTTCTTTTTCATCTTTATTATCCGATGAATTTCCACCGGTATTGTCGCCGGGGATGTTTACGGTCTCATCGTCTTTTGAAGTCTGGTCGTTGGTTGTGGGCGGAGTTGACGATCCTGGTGTATCCGGATTTTCCTCCGTTTCCGGCTCGAAAAGACTTCCGATATCAATTTCAATGTCGATTACTGCAGCGAAAGCGGGACAAGCACAAGTCATGAGCATTGCCGCGAAAAGCATAACTGCAATAAGCTTAGAAAATTTTTTCATCATTTTGCACCTCTTGTGTATTTATTTTTAGATTGTATTTAATTATACTATAGTTTCAGAATAATTTCAATAGTCTTGAGAATAAAATTTACTTTAATTTTTGGAAATTTATTAAAAACGCGTAAAAACAGAACTTTATTTGTACAAATGTGAGCAAACTCGCGAAAGAATATTAGGAATTTTGGTTATAATGCACAACTAAACGCATGCAGATTTATCAGATGTTATAAAATATAAAAATATCTTTGGTAAGATTGACAAATAACACATTATTTGATATAATATCACTATAAATGAAACGCTGTACGGAGGTAATCTGTCTTTGAGTAAAATATATATTGTTACCTCGTATAAGGGCGGGGTAGGAAAAACAACCGTATCTGCAAATCTCGCCATGAGCCTTGCAAAAAAAGGACATTCTGTAGTCGCTGTTGACTGTGATTTGGAGTCGAGATGCCTTGATATTGTGCTGGGGCTTGAAAACGTAACGCTGTTCAATGTCTGCGATGTTATAAAGGGAACCTGCACGCTTGAGAATGCGCTTGTAACGGATATGCGCTGTGAGAATCTTCATTTTTTGTCGGCTCCTGCATTTTACCCCGAAAGGCACGAGATAGGAAGCACGTCTGAAAGCTTTACGAAAGAAGCTATAGGCGATTTCGTAAAAAAACTTTCCGACAGGTTTGAATATGTAATATTCGACCTTCCTGCACGTCCCGACAATCTTTACAAAAACTTAGCTCTTTATGCTGATTCCGCATTTGTTATATCGCTTCATACCGCGGCTTCGATAAGAGCTGCCGAGAAAACCGCGATTGCTCTTAATGAGCTTACCGGCTACGGCAAGGACAACCTTACAAGCGGCGGACTGGATATAAAGCTTATAGTAAACGGATTTCGTCCGAGAGACGTTAAGAGCCGCGACAATGTAGGGCTTTACGATATAATATCAAAAACACATCTTCAACTCGGCGGTGTTATCCCGTTTGACTCTGCAATGGCAAGAGCACAGGAAAAGGGACTTCTTGCAGGACAGGTAAAGTCGGGTAAAAAGCTCTTTTACAGGGCAGTTGAAAACATATCTTCAAGATGCGAAGGACATAAGGTTGAGCTGTTTTACGGGGTAGATACCGGACTTCGCAACAATGAGCATACTTATTGAATAATATGAAAGGAAAAACGGTTAAATATGGAAATAGCAATTATAGCATCTGACAGCAAAAAGGAATTGATGACGGAATTTTGTATAGCTTATCAGGGCATTCTCTGCAAGCATAATCTTTATGCTACGGATGCTACAGGTAAATATATTTCAGAAGCTACGGGACTTAACATTGAGTGCGTGATGTCGGGAATGCAGGGCGGAATAGACCAGCTTGCATCGAGAATTGCGTTTAATGAAATAGACCTTCTGCTGTTTTTCAGAAACACCGTTTCGGCACCGGAATACAAGGAGTCTGAGCATAACATTCTTCGTCTTTGCGACATATACAATGTCCCCTTTGCGACAAACATTGCAACCGCAGAGGCGCTTATCCTTGCACTTGACCAGGGTACGCTCGACTGGAGAGATCTTGTAAATCCAAAGTCTAAGACCAACAGGAAGTTTTAATTTTAATCAATATTACCAAGTTTAAAGCGTGTGCTGAAAGGCATGCGCTTTTTTAGTCTGTTTATGTTTGGTGAGAATAAAGGGGAATTTCTCATTTTATCGACCAAGATACATTGATTTGATACTTATTGCTTCTTTTTCTCTACTTTTGTCCCGAAACAAAAGTAGCAGCTATGCATACCAAACATACACCAAATCAAAGATTTGGGATGTTTGTGTAAAAGTTCCCCACTCAAAAAGAAGGGATGGCTCAGTTGGGGTTATGCAAAAACTAAAATTTGCTGAATTTGACCATTGATGAGGTCAAATTCAGGTATACACAACGTCCTATTTCAACTTCCCAACTTCCGCTTATTTCCCTTCTTTCGCCGTGGTGGCTTATCTTCCCTCATTGGCTTTTTATTATAGAGGAAATTTCCGCTTGAATTTGTGCGCTTGCGTTTATGGCGCACAAATGGAGCTTGTCGCGTGGTAAATGTTACGCCAAAGTATCCGCGCGGTTTAAAAGTTTTTGCTAAGCTTTTTTCAAAAAGCGTGCCGTGGCGGCTTAAATTCCCTCATTGACTTTTTATTATAGAGGGAATTTCCGTTTGAATTTGTGCGCTTGCGTTTATGGCGCACAAATGGAGCTTGTCGCGTGGTAAATGTTAAGCCAAAGTATCCGCGCGGTTTAAAAGTTTTTGCTAAGCTTTTTTCAAAAAGCGTGCCGTGGTGGCTTAACTTCCCTCATTGACTTTTTATTATAGAGAAAATTTCCGTTTGAATTTGTGCGCTTGCGTTTATGGCGCACAAATGGAGCTTGTCGCGTGGTAAATGTTAAGCCAAAGTATCCGCGCGGTTTAAAAGTTCTTGCTAAGCTTCTTTCAAGAAGCGTGCGTTCAGAAATTGTTTACATAAAATGCAGATTTAGTTGTAGAATGTTTTGGGAAAGCGTGGTAAATTATATGCGTTAGCACTCGATGCGCTTGAGTGCTAAAATGAAAGTGAGAGGCAAGGTGAAGTGAGATGGATTTGAATGAACGTAAAATGCGGATACTTAAATCTATCATCGATGAATACATCGATAAGGGTGAGCCTGTCGGTTCAAAGCGCCTTGTTGAATACGGAAACATTTCGCTGTCGCCTGCAACGATAAGAAATGAAATGTCAGAGCTTGAGGAAATGGGATATCTTGATAAACCGCATGCCTCGGCAGGACGAATTCCGTCAAACGCGGCGTATAGGATTTACGTTGAACAGCTTATGGAAAGCTATAGGCTGAATGTTGAGGAGCTGTCGTTGCTTAATGAGCTTTCGCGGTTTAAGATGGAAAAGATGGATAAGCTTGTTTCGCGTGTGGGACGGGTTATTTCCGAGATAACAAACTGCGCGTCGGTTGCAATGATGACAAGCCCGAAAAAGCATATGGTCAGCAGATATGATGCGGTGCTTATAGATGAAAGAAGCTTTCTTCTTGTAATGGTGCTTCCGGACGGTTCGGTAAAATCTGAGCATATAAGAACAGGGATTCCCATAGATGCAAAAGCTGTTGAATGTATAAAATCAGCACTCAACGAGCTATTGTGCGAAGTGTCGCTCTCGGAGGTTGCGCTTCCGACGGTGCTTGAGCTTGAAAAACGTTTCGGCACTTACTCGTCGCTTGTAAATGTTGTTGTAAGAACTGCGTTTGAAGCGGTTTGCAGTGAAAAGACGGATGAGGTTAAGATTGACGGTATAACAAATCTTCTGTCGTATCCCGAATTCAAGGATGTCGGAAAGGTTAAAAATCTGCTTTCGCTGATAGAAGAAAAGCACGATAGCATTAAGAGCATTTTCTCTAATGATTCGGAAATCAAATCCGATGACAAACAATTTAAAGTGTATATAGGCGAAGAAAACAATATTGAGGAGCTTTCCGATGCGAGCGTTGTTTATTGCTCGATGCCTGTGGGTAACGGTCAGAGTGCGGTTATCGGAATTATAGGTCCTAAGCGTATGGATTATCGTAAGGTAATAGGAGCATTAAAATCACTTTCGGAAACGCTTGGGAATAATACACTGCTTCTTGTGGAAGATAATCAGTAATTAAGAAAATTTGCAGAAAGGAATTGCTGTAAATGGCAGATAATAAGGAAAAAATAACAGAAGAAACTGCTGAAGAAGTAAAAAACGAGAAAACGGCAGAAAAGAAGGAAGCTAAAAAGTCCGACCGAAAGGAAAAGGTCGCGGCAAAAGAGCTTGAGGAAAAGCAGAAGAAAATTGAGGAGCTTGAAAACGCACTCAAGGAAAATGAAGATAAGTATTTGCGTATGCTTGCGGAATATGACAACTTCAGAAAACGCGCTCAAAAGGAAAAGGATTCAATGTATTCGGCAGGCATTGCCGACAGCGTTGAAAAGCTCTTGGAGGTTCTTGATAACCTTGAAAGAGCGGCAGCGGTTGACGTTGAAAAATCCGATGCAAAGAGCGTTGTTGACGGAGTTGTAAAGGTTCTTGAACAGGCAACGGCAATATTTGAAAAGCTCGGTGTTTCGGAAATTCCGGCAAAAGGCGAAAAGTTTGACCCGAATGTGCATAACGCTGTAATGCACGAGGATAACCCCGACATTGAGGAAAACACAATAACAGACGTGTTTCTTAAGGGATATACACTTGGCGATAAGGTAATCCGTCACTCGGTTGTTAAGGTTGCTAATTAATTGAAACATTTCATATAAAACTGTATAAAATGATATTGTAATATTTTGGAGGAATTAATCATGGGAAAAATTATCGGTATTGACTTAGGTACAACAAATTCATGCGTTGCCGTTTATGAAGGCGGCGAGCCTGTAGTTATCGCAAATGCAGAAGGTGCAAGAACAACTCCTTCCGTTGTTGCTTTTTCAAAGACAGGCGAAAGAATGGTTGGTCAGGTTGCAAAGCGTCAGGGTATTACAAACCCCGACAGAACAATCAGCTCCATTAAGCGCGATATGGGAACTGACAGAAAGGTAACAATTGACGACAAGAATTACACTCCTCAGGAAATCTCCGCAATGGTGCTTCAGAAGCTCAAGAGTGATGCTGAAGCATATCTCGGAACAACAGTAAACGAAGCAGTTATCACTGTTCCTGCATACTTCTCCGACGCACAGCGTCAGGCAACAAAGGACGCAGGTAAAATCGCAGGTCTTGAAGTAAAGAGAATTATCAACGAGCCGACAGCTGCTGCTCTTGCATACGGCGTAGATAAGGAAAACGCACAGAAGATTCTCGTATTCGACCTTGGCGGCGGTACTTTTGACGTTTCCATTCTCGACATTGATGACGGCGTTATCGAGGTTCTTGCAACTGCGGGTAATAACAGACTCGGCGGCGATGACTTTGACGACAGAATTATGAACTATATGGCTGACGAATTTTTAAAGTCCGACGGAATTGACCTCAGAAATGACAAGATGGCTCTCCAGAGACTTAAGGAAGCTGCAGAAAAAGCTAAGATTGAGCTTTCCGGTATGACAAGCACAAATGTAAATCTTCCCTTTATCACAGCAGACGCTACAGGCCCTAAGCACTTTGACATGACAATCAGCCGTGCAAAGTTTGATGAGCTTACTTCTGACCTTGTGCAGAAGACCATGGAGCCTACTAAGCAGGCACTTTCCGATTCCGGACTTTCTGCAAGTGAAATTGATAAGGTTCTCCTTGTCGGCGGTTCTTCGAGAATCCCTGCGGTTCAGGAGGCTGTTAAAAAGTTCATCGGCAAAGAACCCTTCAAGGGAATTAACCCTGACGAATGCGTTGCAATTGGTGCGGCTATCCAGGGCGGTGTACTGAGTGAAGATGTTAAGGGCGTACTTCTTCTTGACGTTACACCTCTTTCTCTCGGCATTGAAACCCTTGGCGGTGTTTGCACAAAGATGATTGAAAGAAACACTACAATTCCTGTAAAGAAGAGCCAGATTTTCTCAACTGCTGCCGATAACCAGCCTTCTGTTGAAATCCATGTTCTTCAGGGTGAACGCGAAATGGCTGCAGGAAATACTACTCTCGGAAGATTTATGCTCGACGGCATTCCCGCAGCTCCCAGAGGAGTTCCTCAGATTGAAGTTACATTCGATATTGACGCTAACGGTATCGTAAACGTAACTGCTACAGATAAGGGCACAGGTAAGGAACAGCACATCACAATCACTTCCTCCACAAATATGAGCAAGGAAGATATTGAAAAGGCTGTTAAGGATGCAGAAAAGTTTGCGGCAGAGGATAAGGCACAGAAGGAAGCGGTTGACACAAAGAATCAGGCTGAAAGCCTTATTTTCCAGACCGAAAAGACACTCACAGAGCTTGGCGATAAAGTAACCGAGGAAGAAAAAGCTCCTATTAACGAAAAGCTTGAAGCACTCAAGAAGATTGTTCAGACGGGTTCTACCGAGGAAATCAAGAAGGCTTCCGAAGAACTTTCTCAGGCATTCTATGCTATAAGCGAAAAGCTTTATCAGCAAGCACAGGCACAGCAGGGCGGTGCACAGGGCGGTGCACAGGGCGGAGTTAATCCCGACGGCACAGTTAATGGCGACTTCGAGGACGCAGACAACAAGTAATTTTCATAAAGAAAACGGCAAGGGACAGAAAAACACTGTCCCTGCTGTATTCCGATAAAGGATATAAGTATGGCAGAAAAACGAGATTTTTACGAGGTGCTCGGACTGCAGAAGGGCGCTTCGGATGACGAAATAAAAAAAGCCTTCCGAAAGATGGCAAAGAAATACCACCCTGACTTGCACCCGGGAGATGCCGAGGCTGAAAAGAATTTTAAGGAAGTAAATGAAGCCTACGGCGTGCTTTCCGATCCCGACAAAAAAGCAAGATATGACCAGTTCGGTCATGCAGGCGTTGATCCGAGTTATGGACAAGGTGCAGGCGGCGGTGGATTTGGCGGCGGTTTCGGCGGCTTTGGCGGCGGTTTTGATGACCTTGGTGACATATTCTCCAGCTTCTTTGGCGGTGGCATGGGCGGCTCGTCCTCATCAAGACGTAACGCACCTGCACGCGGTCAGGACAGACAGACAACCGTTACAATTACATTTGAAGAAGCGGCGTTTGGATGCAAGAAAGATGTATCTTTCTCACGTGTTGAAACCTGTCCCGACTGTAACGGCACAAGGGCAGCCAAAGGCACATCTCCCAAAAAGTGTACAAACTGCGGTGGTACGGGTTCGGTTCGCACTCAGCAGAGAACGCCTCTCGGTGTGTTCCAGTCACAGCATCCGTGTAATGCTTGTTCGGGAACGGGTAATATTATTGAGACTCCATGCTCGACCTGTAACGGCAGAGGAAACATCAGAAAGCAGAAAAAGCTTTCCGTTAACATTCCTGCCGGTATTGATCACGGTCAGAACATAGTTCTTACAGGTCAGGGCGATGCAGGAGCAAATGGCGGACCAAGCGGGGATGCATATGTAACCGTACAAATCAAGAAGCACGCAATGTTTGAAAGAGACGGCATGAACGTGTACTGCGACGTGCCGATAACCTTTGCAGAGGCGGCACTTGGTGCTACAATTAAGGTGCCGACGCTTGAGGGCGATGTTGAATACAGTATACCCGAAGGAACTCAATCGGGAACCGTGTTTACTCTTAAAAACAAGGGTATTACCGAAATTCGCGGTTCAAGACGCGGCAATTTCATATTTACAGTGAATGTTGAAGTACCGAAGAACTTGAACTCGAAGCAAAAAGAGCTTCTTCAGGCGTTTGCCGAAACCTGCGGCGAAAAGAACAACGTGCAGAAAAAGAATTTCTTTGACAAAATGAAAGACCTACTTTCTTGAAAGAAAGTAGGCAAAGAACTTTTGAACGGTAAAATCGAGGTTTAAACAACCTCGATTTTACATTTTATCACGCTAAAAAATTTAGGAAAGAATTTTTGATTGGTGAAATCGATGTCTAAACAACATCGATTTCACATTTTGCATTATTGTATTATTAAATTGTAAGGGCAATTCACGAATTGCCCAATTTTGTTTATGTTGCAAATATAAAATTAACTCCGACACGGGCTTTTGTGGCTTATGTCGGAGTTTCTTTGTTGTAATATTCCTCAAATAAATCATTTGGCGTACATTCAAGAATGTCGCAGAGCGCTTTGAGGTTTTCGTATTTGATAGCAGAGGTTTGATTGTTGACCATTTTGTTGAAATTCTGATAGCTTAAACCAAGCTGAATGTATAGCCAGTACTTCGTTTTGCCCTTTTCTTTCAGTATGTCAAGTATGCGTAGTTTCATGTTTCTCACCTCATATAGTCTTATGTATACGTATCGTATGTATACATAATATTATATGAAAAAACTACTTGACAAATAGACTTATACATGATATAATGTTAACATAATATAACGTATACATTATATAAAATTTAATCATGGAGGATGTATTATGAGAAATACCGGAGGGGAAAATGTGTTCACAGACTTTGTGTGGTGAGTGTCATTGGCTTGATTTGACTGATAGAACAAAAGAACCGCCGTACTGGTATTATTGTAAAAGGGTAGGCTCGTATAAGAATCCCGAGTTGAACACATCGTGTGAACACTGGAACAAGTGGGATTGAGAATACATATATCAAAAACAGTTTTAACGACAATTGGAAAGTATTTTTCGGGAGCTTTGATTGAAAAGGGCGGTATTATTGGAAAGGACTGCAAGGGAAACGTTGTAAGATTTTCTCCCGACATAGAACCGCTTGAAGCAACCGAATTTTCGTATATACCGAATGTTCGTGCGATGAATGATGTGATAAATATGGTGTGGGCAAGGGAAAATATTGACTTTGCCGGATTTGTTCACTCTCATCCGAATAATAGTGTTCTTTCAAAAGAAGATTTGAAATATGTGCGGACAGTTTTAGAAAATTGCCAAATGA
This sequence comes from Eubacteriales bacterium, assembly GCA_045540015.1. Taxonomy (GTDB): domain Bacteria; phylum Bacillota; class Clostridia; order Oscillospirales; family CAG-382; genus UMGS1387. The sequence goes on along the minus strand of JAZQGP010000049.1, from coordinate 31,560 downwards.
AAGAAATTTTGTGTGGTATTTATGATGTCAGCGAAAGCAAGTTGGCGTTGTATTGCATTAAAAACGATGCGGTTGTAAAATGTTTGATTGTATAATGGAGAAGATATTATGGGATATGTTATTGGTGCTATGATAGCAATTGGTTTTCTTTATGCATTAATTACTAACTTTCCTGTACTTGGTGTGTTGGTAATAGTTGGAATAATTATTTATGTAGTATATATAATAAAAGAAATTGGAAAAGCAAGAGAAAAAAGATTGAAAGATAGTCAATCTTTAATAAACCTTGCGGTGTTATACTTAGAAAAGGGGCACGAATTTGCAGAAAAATATAGTTATTCTATTGAACCAAGTGTATTGACGATATATCCTTTTAAAAATGATGGTGATGAGCTAATAGGATTCTATACTACTCTTCATACATTACGTGAAATGACATCCGTTACACACCTCTATGCTGAAGATTTTCTAAACAGCAAAGTTGTCATGGATAATAATGGTTGGGTTGCTTTCGAAATAGAACAAATCGGTGTTATAAAAATAGGGTGGAATGAGTTTAACGAAATGGTTTGGTCAGAAATTAAGAGAAAACACCCCGATTGGAAAGTGAATTATGTTAGACCAGATAAGAGTGCGATAATGTTTAACTTTTGATAAATAAAAGCAATCCCGACTGCTGTTCAAGTAGTCGGGATGATATTTGAGAATAATAATTGAAAATTTGTATTCAGCGTCCAGAACATTCTATCAAGTTCTTTTTTGCCTGCTTTTTCTCTGAAAAAACATATAAAAAGCAATCCCGACTGCTGTTCAAGTAGTCGGGATGTTATTTGAGAACAATAATTAAAAATTTGTATTCAGCGTCCAGAACTGTGATCAAGTTCTTTTTTTGCTTACTTTTTTTCTGCTAAAGAAAAAAAGTAAGTTAATATTCGGCGTTGCCGACTGTTCTGGGATAGGGGATAACGTCGCGGATGTTGGAAACACCTGTGAGGTACATTATGATGCGCTCAAAGCCGAGACCGTAGCCGGCGTGCTTTGTTCCGCCATAGCGGCGAAGATTGCAGTACCACCAGTAGTCCTCTTCGTTAAGATTGCATTCCTTCATTCTGTCAAGAAGCACGTCAATGCGCTCTTCTCTCTGGCTGCCGCCGATGATTTCACCGACACCGGGAACAAGAAGGTCCATTGCTGCAACGGTTTTTCCGTCGTCGTTCATTCTCATGTAGAAGGACTTTATTTCCTTGGGATAGTCTATAACAAAGATCGGCTTCTTGAATACCTGCTCTGTGAGATATCTTTCGTGTTCGGTCTGTAGATCACAACCCCATTCAACGGGATATTTGAAGTCTGCACCCGAGTTCTTTAGAAGCTCTACTGCCTTTGTGTAGGTTACCTTTTCGTAGTCGCTTTCACGAAGAGCCGTAAGTCTTTCAAGAAGCGTCTTGTCAACAAAATTGTTGAAGAACTCAAGCTCCTGTGCACAGGTGTCCATAACATGATTTATGATGTACTTTATCATGTCCCATGCAAGCGCCATGTTGTCGTCAAGGTCAGCAAATGCAATTTCCGGCTCAATCATCCAGAACTCAGCTGCATGTCTTGCAGTGTTGGAGTTCTCGGCACGGAAGGTTGGACCGAAGGTGTAGATGTTGCCGAACGCCATAGCGTAGGTTTCACCCTCAAGCTGACCGGAAACCGTGAGGTTCGCACTCTTGCCAAAGAAATCCTGAGACCAGTCGATGCTGCCGTCTTCTTTGAGAGGCGGATTTGCGGGATCGATTGTGGTTACTCTGAACATTTCACCTGCACCCTCACAGTCAGAGCCTGTGATGAGCGGTGTGTGAACGTATACAAAGCCGCGGTTGTGGAAGAATGAGTGAATAGCGTATGCAACCTCGCTTCTTACACGAAATACTGCGGAGAACAGATTTGTTCTCGGTCTTAAATATGCCTGCTCACGGAGATATTCAACCGTGTGACGCTTCTTCTGGAGAGGGTAGTCGGGAGTGGATGTGCCTTCAACAAGAACTTCTGTTGCCTTGATTTCAAAGGGCTGCTTGTTTTCGGGAGTGAGAACTACCGTACCCGTAATAACGAGTGCTGCACCTACATTCTGCTTTGCAATCTCGTCGTAGTTTGCAATTTTTTCGCGCTCAAATACAACCTGAACGCCCTTGAAGCAGCTTCCGTCGTTAAGGTCAATAAAACCGAAAGCCTTGCTGTCACGTATGCTTCTTGCCCAGCCGCCGAGAGTGACGGTTTTTCCGTCGTAGCTCTGCATGTCGGCATAAAGCTGTCTTATCAAATCTCTTTTCATAATATCATACCTCTTGAATAGTGTTGCCTGTTTTTTAGCGGTTAATTCTTGCTCTTGCCGAGATATGCTTCCTTGATGCGCTCGTCCGCAAGAAGCTCGGCACCGGTGCCTGTCATTGTGATGTTGCCTGTTTCAAGCACGTATGCCGTGTGTGCACACTGAAGCGCCATGTTTGCATTTTGCTCAATGAGAAGAACCGTGATTCCCTCTTTGTTGATTGTTTTTATGATGTCGAATATGCTCTTTACAACGAGCGGAGCAAGTCCGAGTGAGGGTTCGTCCATCATGATGAGCGACGGCTTTGACATGAGGGCACGTCCTACGGCAAGCATCTGCTGTTCACCGCCGGAAAGCGTTCCTGCAAGCTGCCATTCACGCTCTTTGAGTCTCGGGAAAAGATCATATACGTATGCAAAGTCGTCATCAAGCTTGTCTTTGCGAAGGTACGCACCGATGCGGAGGTTTTCCTTTACCGTAAGGTTCGGGAATACGCGTCTGCCTTCGGGAACGAGTGTGATACCCTTTGTAACAATAACGTCGGGAGACTTTCCGAGAAGCTCTTCGCCTTTGTATTTGACTGAACCGTTCTTTGTTTTTACAAGACCGCTTATTGTACGCAGGACTGTGCTTTTACCTGCACCGTTTGCACCGATAAGTGTTACAATCTGTCCTTCGGGTACGTCGAGACTGATGTTTTTGACGGCATTGATACCGCCGTAGTTAACGCTTAAATCTTTGATTTCAAGTATGTTACTCATCGTCTTGTGCTACCCCCAGATATGCTTTGATTACGACCTCATCGTTCTGTACAACCTCCGGAACACCATTGGAAATGAGTTTTCCGAAGTCGATAACGTAAATTCTGTCGGATATGTCCATAACAAGATTCATGTGATGCTCAATCATGAGAATGGTAAGACCGAACTTGTCGCGGATGCTCTTTATAAACGCGGTAAGCTCCATTGTTTCCTGCGGGTTCATGCCGGCTGCAGGCTCATCAAGAAGCAAGAGATTCGGCTTTGTTGCAAGAGCACGCGCAATTTCAAGGTATCTCTGCTTACCATAGGGAAGGCTTGTTGCAAGCTCGTCTTTAACATCGTAAAGGTCAAGAAGCTTTAAAAGCTCTGCTGTTTCCTCACGCATCTTCTGCTCTTCCTTGCGGTTTATGCGGAAGGTTGACGTAAAGAGATTGCTTGTTTTGAGCATGTGCTTTGCGACAAGTACGTTGTCAAAAACAGTCATGGACTTGAAAAGTCTTATGTTCTGGAAGGTTCTTGCAACTCCGAGGGACGTGATTTTGTCGGGAGTTTTTGACATAACGTGCGTGAATTTTCCGTTGTTCGTGCCGGCGTAGAGCTTTTTCATTTTGCCCTGCGGATGATTTGAAATAATCATTTTGCCGTCGTAGTAAATTGCACCGTTGGTAGGCTCGTAAACACCTGTTACCACGTTGAATACAGTTGTTTTACCTGCACCGTTAGGACCAATGAGCGACACGATTTCGCCCTTGTTTACTTCCATTGACAAATCGTTTACAGCAACAACGCCGCCGAACTGCATTGTAATATTTTCAAGCCTTAAAACGTTTTCGGGAGTTTTTGTGTTCTTATCCATTACTGTGCTCCTCCTTCCGTTTTGTCGGCTTTCTTTGCTTTTTTATTCTTGCCTGTTATAAATCTTGCGATATTTCTTGCAACATCGGGAAGCTCCTTGTCGCCCATGATACCCTTTCTGAAGAACAGAACGATAATCATGATAACAACCGAGAACACAACCATACGGAAGCCGTCTCTGAGAAGCGGAACCTGGAAGTCGCCGATGTATGTAGTCTTGTCAAGGAATCTCAACCACCACTCGGAGCAGGCAACAAATAAGAATGCCGAAATGCAGCTTCCCGAAACAGAACCGATACCGCCGATAACTACAATGAGAAGAAGCTCATATGTAAGTGCTGAGGTAAAGGGCTTTGCCTGAACTGTTGTGGAGTACATTGCGTAAAGCACGCCGCCGATACCTGCAAAGAATGCGGAAATGCAGAAGGAAAGCATCTTGTGCTTTGCAAGACCGATTCCCATGGACTCTGCAGCAATTTCGTCATCACGGATAGCCTTGAACGCTCTGCCGTGAGTGGATTTTATGATAAGCACCATAATGCCTATGCATATACCCGCGACTATAAACGGGAACAGAGTTGAAAGATAAAGCACTGTTTTTCCGTTTGCAGCCTTGATGTTAAAGTCTGCAAAGGTGGGAAAGCCCTTAATCATGTTCGCACCGTTTGTAATTCTGCCCCATGCATGTGCTTCCCACTGGAAAAGCGCGCGTAAAATCTCGGCAAAACCGAGGGTTGCTATTGCAAGGTAGTCGCTCTTTAAGCGAAGTACGGGAAGACCGATAAGAAATGCCAGAAATGCTGCTATACAGCCTGCCATGAGCATTGCGGTGATAACACCTAAAAGCTCTGCAACAGTTTCATTTTTTATAAAGCTTCCGTAAAACTCCTGAAGTGAGAAGTTGATGGAAGAGCCGCCGTACTTGTAGAACACGGATTCCTTAACCTTTACGGGAACCGAGAAGATTGCGTATGTATAAGCACCGATAAGCATAAATCCCGCATGACCGAGGGAGAAAAGACCGGTAAAGCCGTTAAGCAGGTTCATTGAAACTGCGATAAGCGAATAAACAGCGCCTTTTTTGAGTACGATGAACAAAAGCGAGGTAGGCTTCAGAATCTTTGGAAGGCTTGCTGCGGGAATCCAAAGATTGAGGTTTTCGAGAACAACGATAACTGCAAAAAGTACAAGTATAAGCCCCATTGAAACAAGGGTGCTTGTTTTGCTTTTTTTCTGATTCAACATATTGCAAATGCCCCCTTATTAAACCTTGTCTGTTGTCTTCTCGCCAAAGAGTCCCGTGGGCTTTACAACGAGAATGATGATGAGAAGTGCGAAGGTAAACGCATCCGAGAAGGTTGCAAAATCGGAACCTCTTATGATGCTCTCGCATATACCGATGATAAACGCACCGACAACCGCACCCGGAACGGAGCCGATTCCGCCGAACACCGCTGCAACGAATGCACGAAGTCCGGGAAGCGCACCCGATGTAGGAACGATTACCGAGAAGTTTGTGAAGTAAAGCACAGAACCGATAGCGGCAAGAGCCGAGCCTATAATGAAGGTTGCGGAAATTACGCTGTTGATTCGTATACCCATAAGACGGCTCGTTTCAAAATCCTTGGATACAGCCCTCATTGCCATACCTATTTTGGTGTGGTTGATAAGCTGTGTCAGTGCGAATACAAGAACGATTACGATAACAGGTGTTATAAGCTTTGCCCACTGGGTAGGTGTGCCGTAAACAGTAATTGTTTCCGAAAGGAAAGGAATCTTCGGATAATACTGCGGCTGACCTGCGGTTATGTAAGTCATGAGATTCTGCAGAAGATAGCTGACACCTATTGCCGAAATCATAACGCTCATACGTGGAGCTTGCCGTAAAGGTGCATAGGCTGCACGTTCAATGACAAAGCCGAGCAAAATCGTTGCGGCAACAATGAGTATAATTGAATAATACCACGGAAGCGAGCTAACCATGAAAATAAGCATCATACCCGCAACCATGAACACGTCACCGTGAGCGAAGTTGATAAGTCTTAAAATACCGTAAACCATCGTGTATCCGATGGCAATGAGTGCGTACTGTCCGCCGAGAGAGATTCCCGACATCAGAATAGAAACAGCGTATTGCACAAGAGCACCTCACTTTTATATTAGTACAGTCAAAAAAGCATTTTTACAGACTGCCGCGGACTTTGGCAGTCCGGAAAAGGAACAAAAACACAGCTTATTCCCTTTACGGAATGTCAAAAAAGATTACTTGTAAAAAAGCACTAAACGCTTGGCAGAGTTTCCTCTGCCAAGCGGAGTATCAAGCTTTAAAATTGCTTATGCAGCCTTCTGAACTGTTTCGAGAGTCCAGGAAGCAGTTGCATTGTCGCTGGTCTTGATGTAAGCTGTGTCACGAAGTGCGTCGCCGATTTCATCAAATTCGATGTGACCGGAAACACCGTCGTACTTAACACCAGCAAGTGCAGCCTTGATAGCTTCCTTGTCAGCGCTGTCAGCAGCCTTGATAGCTTCGAGAGCTACATAGTATGCATCATATCCCATTGCTGTAACTGCGGAGATTGTATCGTTGCCGCCGTTTGCTGTAAGAGCGTCAGCGTTGGTGTTGATGTATTCCTTGATACCTGCGTCGAATTCAGGAGAACCGCCTTCCTGATAGAAGGTGGAAACGTAAACCTGAACTGCTGTATCCTTTGCAGCCTCGAGAACCTTGTTGTCATCGAGTGTGTCGGAACCGAGAATGGGAGCTTCGATGCCGAGAGTTGCTGCCTGGGTGATGATCTGGGTAGCATATGCGATGGATACGGGTGTGAAGATAACGTCAGCGCCTTCGTCCTTTGCCTTGTTGAGGTAGGTTGTGAAGTCTGCGTTGTTTGTCGGGAAGGAGTCCTTGATTACCTTGCCGCCTGCTGCAGTGAATGCCTGTTCAAAGAAAGTGATAAGACCCTGGTCGTACTCGTTGCCGAGCTCGCCGAGAAGGTATGCTGTCTTTGCTTCGAACTTGTCAACTGCGAAGTTTGCAAGAACGGAACCCTGGAAGGGATCGAGGAAGCAAATTCTGAAGTAGTGGCTGTTGCCTGCTGTTACGTTGGGGTTTGTGCAGGTAACGCCTATAGCTGCAAGACCTGCTTCGTCAAAGAACTGGCTTCCTGCCATGGATACGCCGGAACCGTAGGAACCGAGTACGATGGAAACGTCAGCGTCAACAAGAGCTGCTGCTGCGGAAGGAGCCTTGTCTGTGGAAGAGCCGTTGTCAGCGAGAACAAGCTCGATCTTGTATTCTTCGCCGCCGATTGTTACGGTAGGAGTTTCAGCATTTGCATACTGCATGCCGAGGATTTCCTTCTTACCGCCGGAAGCGGAGTCGCCTGTAGAGGGTTCGAATACGCCGATTTTGAGAACCTTTTCTCCTGTTGCGTCGTCATTGTTGCCTGCTACAGGAGCGTCGTTTGTGCATGCTGCCATTGCAAATACCATAAGGCAGGCAAGCACGAGTGCGAGAAACTTTTTCATGTTTTTTTCCTCCAAATGAAGTATTAACACCAACCGAAATACATCGGTAATGCTTGTTAATTTTACCACATACTACCGTGTTTGTCAAGCGCAAATTGACACTTTATAAAAAACCGGGTCTTATATGGAATAGCGCAGATAATTAATATCTTAAATTTATGCTGTTTTCCATTGACTTTGTACCGATGGAAATGTATCATATTAATATATAACAGTGGAATTTTCAGGAACAAAATAATAAATTTTCCGTCTTATCATATAAAATCCGGTTTTTGTGTCATACGCTGTACACAAATGAGGTATATAATTAATATGCAGTTAACGTCATCCGAGTTTATTACAGAAGGGAAGTTTTCGTATGAAAAAGAAAATTTTTACGGGCATTATTCTGTTTGCGCTTATTTGCGCTTTTTCATCGTGCAGGGAGAAAATTCCCGTAAGCATCCCGGAGGTCCCCGAGAACAAGGGAGATGAAAATGTTTTTTATCTTGAAAACGGGCTGTATGATATCGGAGAATACAGGTCAGACGAAAGGTATGAGTATTTTACCGGTGAGCCTGTTTATGAATTTGTTCCACGCGATGATTACGGACCTCTTGTGCCGTTTATGGGCGGAGAAAAGCTGTTCAGAGTTGAAGGCCGCGATGAAAACGACAGAGCTTTTGACATTTCCGAAGCAAAGTTCGGACTGTGTACAACCGACGGCAAAGTGGTTGTTGAGCCTGTGTATTCCTATATTAATTCTTTTACCTCTCCTGACGGATTTACATATTATACGCTGAGCTATTATATGAATAAAGTCGGCATTGTGCATACAACCTCATGTCAGGTACTTATCCCAATGGACGGCTCGTGGAGTGCCCAAATGGGTGATTACGGATACGTTGCCGGTGCGGATGAAGGCATAATCACCGTGTGTTGGACAGATTCCGAAACAGGAAAAATGAACTACAGCTTTTATGACTACGACGGCAAGCTGTTGTTTGATACCGATGAATATAACAGTATAAACGGCTTCTCCGGCGGATACACCATTGCGAGGGGTTATTATCCCGCGGATGACCAGTCCGGCAGTTACGACTACTCTTCGGACGGATTTTGTGTTTACCTTGACAAAAACGGAAATGTCGCTTTTGACGGATTTGCCGACGGAACAAGCTTTAACAAGTCGGGCGTTGCGAGTGTCAGACTTAGCGGTGAAAAAAAGTATGCACTTATGAACACAAACGGAGAGTTTATCACGGAAAGCGTATATGACAGCCTCTATTCAACAGGTGACGAAGGATATTTTCAAGGGTTCATTGAAAAGGAAAATCAAAGACATGTTTTCAATAGCGAGGGTGAGCTTATTTACACCATAGAAGCGGGAACAAATTATGTGTCGATAGAAACGCTTCCCGACGGGCAGATGATGTACAGCTATTATGATGCCAAGCAAAATAGAGAAATGCTTTACAGGCTTTCCGACAACACGCCGATTGTATGTAACGAAAACGGAATGATGGCAGATTACTATTTCGGCAACGGATATTTTGTGTACAAGGAAGCCGAAGGCAGTGAAAAATACAGTGTCGAAGCAAAAGCTTTTGTGTTTGACATAAACGGGAAAACGGTTGCAACGATTGACCGATTCAAATATGCAAGCTGGATGGACAATGAGGCAAAGCTTATCGGATATTCAAGAAGTACCGTTGACGGTAAAAACGAGTTTGTGATTTATGACCTTGAAAAAGCAGAGGAAGCTGCTGCTTTCCCGAATTGCTATTATGCCGGACTTGTTGGAAAGAACAGGCGTATTGCGGCTGTGGGCACCGAGATACGTGACGAAGACAACATTTACACAAAGTATTCATTTTACGATATTGATGCCAAGAGCAATATCAGCGGTTTTGACAGCTTTAACAACTACAGAAGCACAAATGTTGACGGCAAGGAATATTTATCTGTAGGAAAGCCCGACAGCATAACTCTGTATGATGAAGATTTCAACATAATTTTAAGAAAACATATTGACACTAACGTCTAATTAATGAAAGGAAGATTTATTATGACAATGAAAAGAATAGCGGCATTACTTCTCGGTACGGCTGTTGCAATTACAAGTGTTGCTTTGGTTTCCTGTACAAGAAACGCACCGAAGCAGAATGAAATACCCGTTTCAAGCAACAAGAGTGCAGGTTTTGTGTTTACCGAGGAAAATTACCCAAAAATGGGCGGAAGCCTTGCAAATCTGCCTCTCGGTGAAGCGGTTACGGCAACGGTTTTGGGAATTGACCGTGAAAAAGCATCTGACATGATTGTTTTTGAAGGCTCGACAACTGACAACTACGAAGCGCTTATTGACGGCACTTTTGACATAATTCTGGCATATGAGCCGTCTGAGGAAGCAAAAGAATATGCAAAGGAAAACAACGCCGAATACGAAATGACTGCAATCGGTGCAGATGCGCTTGTGTTTATCTGCAGCACAAACAACCCGATAGATTCTCTCACAACCGAGCAGGTAAAGTCAATTTACAAAGGGCAAACGACAAATTGGAGCGAAGTGGGCGGCGCTGATATGCCGATAATTGCGTATCAGAGAAACAAAGACAGCGGAAGCCAGACGCTTTTTGACAAGCTTGTAAATCTTGGTGACGAGCTTATGGAAGCGCCCATGGAGTATAAGGTCGGCTCGATGATTGGTCTGCTTGAGGCGGTTGCCGATTACGAGGATTCGGACGGTGCACTCGGATACACGGTTTACTACTATCTTACAAACATGGAACAGGAAAAGCTGTCGAGAAGCAAGATTTTGAATATTGACGGAGTTGTTCCGAGCAATGAAAGTATAGGAAAGGGAGAGTATCCTTTTGTCAATGACTTTTATGTTGTTATCCGCAAGGATGCGCCGGAGAACTCACCTGAGAGAATCCTCTACAACTGGATTACATCGGATCAGGGACTTGAGCTTGTCCGGAGGGAGAATTATCCTGTAAAACTGAAATGATGAGAATGGCGGGAGCAGATTTCAAGCTTCCGCTTTTTCTGTTGCCGCAGGAGGAGTTACAGCGTTGTGCCTGTTGCTGGTACGCTTTTTGAAAAAAAGCTTAGCAAAAACTTTTGAACGGTGAAATTGAAGTCTAAACAACTTCAATTTCACGACACTTGTGCCTGCCGGCAGGTACGACGTAACGCCCACACGGCGGGTGGAAAGCTACAACGTGTAACACTTAAAAAGTTATAAAATATGCATTGATTTTTAACACCTGCAAGACTATAATATAGTTAAATTTTGATGCAGGAGCTGATACCAATGAATAAAAGAATAAGAAAAATGTGCGTTTCAGCAATGCTTGCAGCACTGTGCGCCGTTGCAACCCTTATACATGTTCCTGTTTCGGCAACAGGCGGATATGTAAATCTCGGCGATGCGGTTGTAATACTTTCGGGATGTATTCTCGGTCCTGTGTACGGCTTTGCGGCAGGAGGTATAGGCTCTGCTCTTGCGGACATTATACTTTCATTTGCACAGTATGCACCCATAACCTTTGTTGTAAAAGGACTTATGGCTCTTGCGGCGGCACTTGTTATCAAAGTGCTGAGCAAAAACGGAAAATACGGTACTGTGTGTGTGTTGGCTGCGTGCTTGATCTCGGAAATTATAATGGTCGGCGGGTATTATGTTTGCGAAGCAATGTTTCTCGGATATGGATTTGCAGGCGCCCTTGCATCGGTTCCCTCAAATGCGGTTCAGGGCGTTTTTGGTATAATAATAGGTACATTTTTGTGCAGAGTTGTTCCGGGAGTCTTTAAAAAATTCCGCATAACTGTTGACAAATAGTTGCTTTTGTGGTAATATAATTAGCGTCAAGTTGACTTTTCTTTGGACACAATTCAATATCTAAAAGGGAGTAGCTTCCGAAAAAACGGAGCTTGTGCGTCAATACGGTGTTTTTTGTAAAACATCCGCTAAAGCTTTAAAAAGCAAGACTTTTACTTTGAGATTTATGCTCAGGGCAAAAGTCTTTATTTTATTAAGGAGTGAAAAATCACAATGCAGACAATTCTGGACCTTTTTGGAAACACGCTGAACCTCAACTGGCAGATGGTGGTAATGTGGGCGATAGGTGCTCTTCTCATTTACCTTGCAATCGCCAAGGAAATGGAGCCGTCGCTTCTTCTTCCCATGGGATTTGGTACAATTCTCGTAAACCTTCCTCTTTCCGGTGCTATTGGAGAGCACGGACCTTTGACGGTGCTTTTTGAAGCAGGTATCGCAAATGAGCTTTTCCCGCTTCTTCTGTTTATCGGAATCGGTGCGATGATTGACTTTACGCCCCTTCTTTCAAACCCCAAGCTCTTCCTTTTCGGTGCGGCTGCTCAGTTCGGTATTTTCTTTACCCTGTCCCTGGCAAGCCTCTTCGGCTTTGACTTAAAGGACGCTGCAAGTATTGCAATTATCGGTGCTGCTGACGGCCCGACATCTATTTTCGTTGCAAATACCCTTGGCAGTAAGTATATCGGTGCAATTATTGTTGCGGCTTATTCTTATATGGCTCTCGTGCCTATCGTTCAGCCTCCCGTAATTCGCGCTATTACCACAAAGAAGGAACGCCTTATCAGAATGCCTTACGCTAAGAGCGGCGTTTCAAAAACAGTTAAAATTCTCTTCCCGGTAGTTGTAACAATTATTGCCGGTCTTGTTGCTCCGACTTCCGTTGCACTTGTAGGCTTCCTTATGTTCGGTAACCTTATCCGTGAGTGCGGAGTTCTCAACAGCCTTTCGGAAACAGCACAGAATGCTCTTGCAAATCTTGTTACAATACTTCTCGGCTTTACGGTTGCAACAAAAATGCACTATGATGCATTCCTTGAACTTGAAACCTTAATGATTCTCGGACTTGGACTTGTGGCATTTATTTTTGACACTGTCGGCGGTGTATTCTTTGCAAAGTTCTTGAATCTCTTCTCGAAGACAAAGATAAACCCCATGGTTGGCGCTTGCGGTATTTCCGCATTCCCGATGTCAGCACGTGTTATCAATAAAATGGGACTTGAGGAAGACCCGCAGAACTTCCTTCTTATGCACGCAGTAGGTGCAAACGTTTCAGGTCAAGTAGCTTCCGTTATCGCGGGCGGGCTTATTCTTACACTTGTAGGAAATATGCTGTAATTTGAGAAAGGTGGATAACAGATATGGATTTTAATGCATTTCTTATAAGCCTTCCCATTATGGGAAAAGGTATGCTTGGAATTTTCGTTGTAATCGGTGTTATAGCACTGATTGTCGCAGCCCTCGGTAAGGCGTTTCCCATCAAAAAAGACTGATGTGACAAAATAGGTAGTTTTTATCTACAAAAACGTAGCGAGGGTTGACAGAACCCTTGTATAGTGGTATTATTAACGCATGATTTTGCAAAGGGAGGAAAGACGTATGTTTTTCACGTTCTTTAATAATAAGAATAAAACATCGTCGGATGCTAGTAAAACAGCACCCTCTTCTTTTGACGCGGAAAACAGTGCGGATATTGACATTATTTCAGGCATTGCTGCAGCAGTGCCTGTTTTTTCTGTTATTAATATTTGCATTGATATAATTATTGGCATAATCGGACTACTCCTAAACATGCTTATAATTATGCGCAAGAGTGCACCGCAGAATGCGAAAAAAGTAAAACCCAAAACCCTGGTACTTGTGTAAGACGGTACAAAAAAGAGTTTACAACGCGGCTTTGCTTTTTTCAGCAAGGTCGCTTTTTATATTTTAACAAAAAGCATTAGTTTTAAGGAGAAAAATTATGATTGACATTGGTATTTCGGATGTAACTCTGAGAGCGGCGGTGACAAAGCCGGAAAGCTCTGTAAGCTTCAATGAAAAGCTCGAAATTGTAAGACAGCTTGACAGAATATGTGCCGACGTTATCGAAGCGCCTGCACTTGTAAATGACAAGACAGATACACTTTTCCTCCATACGGTTTGCCCCATTATAAAGAACAGCACACTCTCGTGCGAGGCTGGTCTTACCGAGGAAAGCGTTGAAAAGACATATGAAGCTATAAAGACGGCTAAGAAAAAGAGACTTCTGCTTCGCATCCCCGTTTCTACAGTACAGATGGAATATGTATGCAAGAAGAAGCCGGGAGCTGTTCTTCAGCTTATTGCAAGCCTTACCGAAAAGGCAGCAAAGCTTTGTGACGAGGTTGAGGTTTCTCTCTCCGACAGTACCCGTGCAGAACATGATTTTCTTGTAAGCGCAATCAATGCGGCAATAGATAACGGTGCTAAGATTATTGACATATGCGATAATGCAGGCACTATGCTTCCCGATGAGTTCGGAAATTACATAAAGAAGCTTTATGAGGATGTTCCTTCGCTTTCAAAGGTAACTCTTTCGGTTGAGTGCAGTAACAATCTCGGTCTTGCACTTGCAAACACCTTTGCAGCTTTAGCGCAGGGTGCGTCTCAAATAAAGGTTAATTCCTATGCCGATGAAGGACTTAGCCTTGTAAGCCTTTCAAAGCTTCTGCGCGATAAAAAGGCTGAAATGGGAATTTCCTTTGAGCTTGATATTACAAAGGCAGAGGACGCATATAGTAAGATTCGCCTTGCAACATGCGATAAAAAGGAAACAAGCGTGTTTGACAGCGGCAGCAGCAAAACACATACAGGAAAAATTGAGCTTACATCGGATGACGACATAAAGACCGTTTCCGATGTTATCGAGGAAATGGGATATGAGCTTTCGGATGAGGATTTGAAAAATGTATACAGCGAATTTGTAAAGACTGCGGGTACTAAGACAGTTGATGCAAAAGAGCTTGATACAATTATCGCAGGAGCCTCTGTTGACGTTCCGAGAACATATACACTTAAAAGCTATGTTATGAACAGCGGTAATGTTATAACACCTACCGCAAATATTGAAATAACCAGAAAAGACGGAGAAATTCTCCGCGGACTTTCGGTTGGTGAAGGTCCGATAGATGCGGCGTTCCTTGCAATCGAAAAGATTGTGGGCAAGCACTACGAGCTTGACGATTTCAAAATCTGGTCTGTAACCCGCGGATACGAAGCACTCGGTATGAGCCTTGTTAAGCTTCGCTGCAACGGAAGACTTTTCTCCGGAAGCGGCACATCTACGGATATTGTGGGTGCAAGTATAAAGGCTTATATCAATGCACTCAATAAGATTTGTTACGAGGAGGATAATCAATGAAGCTGTCATTTTCACCCAGAAGCTTTAAGAAGCTTGGAGTGACAGAGAGTCTTGTCAAGGCAATCGAATATAAATACGACGGTATTGAGCTTCCCGTAAGTCTTATTCCCGGCGAAGGTTCCCTTACAAAGCTTTATCATTCGCTTAAAGCGGATAAAAAGGACATTTCCTGTATATGCGTTGAAGCGGATGCTGCGGCAGATGCACCCCGTGCAATCTCGGAGCTTGAAAAGGCAATCAAAGCTGCTGTAAAGCTGCACTGCCCGTATATCAGCATTTACCTTTCAGAAGAATATAACGCATTTCTCGGTCAGGCACTTGAAATGTGCGAGGAGAACTCGGTTGTGCTGCTTGTTGAAACAAAAGGTGTGTACAGCGACACTTCAAAGCTCAGAGCTACACTTGAAAGCTACGCAAGTGACAATCTTGCCTGTGTATGGTGTGTGCATGAGCCGTTGAGAGTAAGCAAAGAGTCACCCGAGACTACAATTACAAACCTAGGTGCTTTTGTAAAGCATATGAGAATAAACGACTCAGACGATAACGGCAGATATTGCCTTATGGGAGAAGGAAGTATTCCGACGGGTGATATTGTAAGCGCACTTAGAAGTATAAACTACGACGGATTTGTGTCGCTCGCTTTTTCGGGTGAACTTCCAAAGGAGCTGTGCCAGGCGGATATTGTTCTTCCGCATTACTCGAGCGTTATGAGTGTGTACGATGCAGCTTCTCTTGCAAAGCAGCCGCTTTATCAGAACAAGACAGGTACGGGACAGTTTATCTGGAAAAAGGACGTACTTATTGAAAAGACTTTTTCGCAGGTGCTCGATTCTCTTGTAAATGAGTTTCCGAACCAGTATGCGTTTAAATATACAACTCTTGACTATACAAGAACCTACAGCGAATTTCGCGATGACGTTGACGATTTTGCAAAGGCACTTATTGCAATGGGCGTAAGAAAAGGAAGTCACGTTGCTCTCTGGGCAACAAATGTTCCGGCTTGGTATATTGCCTTCTGGGCAACAACCAAAATCGGTGCTGTTCTTGTCAGCATGAATACCGCATATAAAATTCATGAGGCAGAATACCTGCTTCGACAGTCGGATACACATACGGTTATTCTGACAGAAGGATTTAAAGATTCAAATTATGCACAGATTATGCATGAGCTTTGTCCCGAAATTGATTCGAAACCCGATGAAGCTCCGCTTCATGCAAAGCGTCTTCCGTTCCTGAGAAACATCGTAACGGTCGGCTTTGAAATGAAGGGATGTCTTGAATGGAATAAGGCTTTGACACTCGGAAAGAAAATTTCGGATGACGAAGTAAGATTCATGGCAAATAACGTTGATATACATAACGTGTGCAATATGCAGTACACTTCGGGTACAACAGGATTCCCCAAAGGCGTTATGCTTACACATTACAATGTTGTAAACAACGGTAAATGCATCGGTGACAGAATGGATCTTTCAACTGCCGACCGCATGATGATACAGGTTCCGATGTTCCATTGCTTTGGAATGGTTCTTGCAATGACGGCAGCCATGACGCACTCTTCGACAATGTGTCCGATACCGTATTTTTCACCCAAAAGCTCGCTTGCTTGCGTAAACCAGGAGAAGATAACTGCCTTTCACGGCGTTCCCACGATGTTTATTGCAATGCTTGAGCATGAGGATTTTGACAAGACAGACTTTTCTCACATGAGAACGGGTATTATGGCAGGTTCTCCCTGTCCTGAGGCGATAATGAATCAGGTTATCGAGAAAATGAACATGAAAGAAATTACAATCGTGTTCGGACAGACAGAAAGCTCACCCGGATGTACAATGAGTTCAACTGATGATCCTGTTGATGTTCGTGTTGCAACGGTTGGTCGTCCGCTTCCCGAAATTGAATGTAAGATAGTAGACCCCGAAACGGGACTTGATTTGCCCGACGATACACCCGGAGAATTTGTAGCACGAGGCTATAATATAATGAAGGGCTACTACAAGATGCCAAAGGCAACAGCGTCCGCAATTGACAAGGAAGGCTGGCTGCATACGGGTGATATTGCAGTGCGTACACCCGAAGGCAACTACCGCATAACCGGCAGACTTAAAGATATGATTATCCGCGGCGGTGAAAATATTTACCCCAAGGAAATAGAAGAAATTATTTATACGCACCCCTCTGTCAGGGACGTACAGGTTATCGGTATTCCCGACGAGCAGTACGGCGAAGAAATTATGGCGTGTGTTATAGTAAAAGAGGGCGAAAGCCTCGACGAAAAGCAGCTTCGCGAATATATGCTCTCGCGTGCCGCAAAGCACAAATGTCCCAGATACTTTGATTTTGTTGACAAGTTCCCTATGAATGCGGCAGGTAAAATACTTAAATATAAAATGCGTGAGGATGCAGTTGAGAGACTTGGAATCAAAAAGACTCAAGGCATAGTCACAGAATAATATCGGAAAAGAGGTATAACAATGAGTGATTACAGAATAGAAACAAAATGCGTACAGGGCGGATACAAGCCCGGTAACGGAGAACCAAGACAGGTTCCGATTGTTCAGAGCACAACCTTCAAGTATAACACAAGTGAAGATATGGCAAAGCTCTTTGACCTTGAAGCAAGCGGATATTTTTATTCAAGACTGCAGAATCCGACAAACGATAACGTTGCAGCAAAAATCTGTGAGCTTGAGGGCGGAACTGCTGCAATGCTCACCTCCTCAGGTCAGGCAGCGTCCTTCTACAGCGTGTTCAACATCGCTTCCTGCGGCGACCATGTTGTATGCTCCTCCTGCATTTACGGCGGAACATATAATCTCTTTGCCGTAACGATGAAGAGAATGGGAATTGAATTTACATTTATTTCTCCCGATTGCTCAGACGAGGAATTTGAGGCGGCTTTTAAAGAAAATACAAAGGCAGTATTTGCCGAAACTATTGCAAACCCGTCGCTTGTTGTTCTTGACATTGAAAGATTTGCTTCCTTTGCACATAAGCACGGCGTGCCTCTGATTATAGATAACACCTTTGCAACTCCCGTAAATTGCCGTCCGTTTGAGTTTGGTGCGGACATTGTAACACACTCGACAACAAAGTATATGGACGGACACGGTTCGGGTGTCGGCGGATGTATTGTTGATTCGGGTAAATTTGACTGGACAAAGTATCCTGAAAAATTCCCCGGTCTTTGCACACCCGATGCAAGCTACCACGGCATTACCTACACCGAAAAATTCGGTATAGAGGGCGCATATATCACAAAGGCAACAGCACAGCTCATGCGTGACCTTGGCTCGATTCAGTCACCTCAGAACGCATACCTTGTAAATGTCGGACTTGAGAGCCTTCATGTAAGAATGAAGCGCCACTGCGAAAACGCTCAGGCAGTTGCAGAGTTTTTAAGCGCTCACAAGAAGGTACAGAGCGTAAGCTACTGCGGACTTGAGGGCGATAAGTACCACGAGCTTGCAAAGAAGTATCTTCCGAACGGCTCATGCGGTGTTGTAAGCTTTGAAATTGCAGGCACAAGAGAAGATGCGGAAAAGTTTATGAAGAAGCTTAAAATTGCAATTATCGCAACTCATGTTGCTGATGCACATTCCTGCGTTCTTCATCCTGCAAGTGCAACTCACAGACAGATGACCGACGAAGAGCTGTACAGCTGCGGAATCAGCCCCAACACAATCAGATTTTCCTGCGGTATTGAGAATACCGACGACATTATAGAAGACTTAAGACAAGCTCTTGAGGACTAAACGGAGGACATAATGCCGATAAAAATACCAAACGAACTTCCTGCGGTAAAAACACTTAGTGAGGAGAACATTTTTGTCATGACCGAAACGCGTGCCATGACACAGGACATACGTCCGCTTCAGCTTCTTCTTCTGAATCTTATGCCGCTGAAGATTGATACCGAAACCCAGCTTGCAAGACTTCTCGGAAATACACCTTTACAAGTGGAAATGGAGTTTATTTGCACAAAAACCCATAATTCAAAAAATACCTCAATGTCGCATCTGCAGACCTTCTACAAGCATTTTGACGATGTGAAGCACAGGAAGTTTGACGGAATGATTATAACGGGTGCTCCTGTTGAAAAGATGGAATTTGAAGAGGTTGACTATTGGGAAGAGCTTTGCGAGATAATGGAGTGGACAAAGACAAATGTTCACAGCACCTTCCACATCTGCTGGGGTGCACAGGCTGCACTTTATTATCATTACGGAGTAAAAAAGTATCCGCTTGATGCAAAGATGTTCGGAGTGTTCAAGCACACGGTCGAGAGAAAAACAAGCATGCTCTTCCGCGGCTTTGACGATGAGTTTCTTGTTCCTCATTCAAGACATACAACAATATACCGCGAGGATATAGAAAAGGTTCCGGAGCTCAGAATACTTTCAACTTCGGAAAAAGCAGGCGTTTATGCGGTTGCAACAGATAACGGAAAGCAGTTTTTCATAACGGGACACTCCGAATATGATAACGACACCTTGAAAAAGGAATATTTCAGAGATAAGAATGCGGGACTTGAAATACAGATTCCCGAAAACTATTTCCCGAATGATGACGACACAAAAGAGCCGCCGTGCACATGGCGTTCTTCTGCAAGTCTTATATATTCAAACTGGCTCAACTATTATGTTTACCAGACAACGCCTTATGACATCAGTCAAATTTAAGTTTTTAAGGAGATATAAAAATGGATATCAAGATTACAAAAACAACCGAGCCCAAGGTTAAGCCTACACAAAATCTCGGCTTCGGAAAGCTCTTTACAGACCATATGTTTATTATGGACTATACAGTAGGAAAAGGCTGGTATGATGCAAGAATCGTACCCTTTGGAAACATGTCTCTTCATCCTGCTTCAACTGTTTTCCACTACGGTGCGGAAATTTTTGAAGGCCTTAAGGCTTACAGAACAGCAGACGGCACGGTTCAGCTTTTCAGACCTATTGAAAATGTAAGAAGAATGAACAACTCTGCCGACAGACTTCAGCTTCCCACAATGCCCGAGGAAATGATGCTTGAAGCTATTACTACTTTTGTAAAGCTTGAAGAAGAATGGGTTCCTCACGGAGAGGGCGAATCGCTGTATCTGCGACCTTTCATGTTCGGTAACGACGAAGCTCTCGGTGTTCACGGAATACAGAACACAAGATTTGTAATTATCGCTTCCCCCAGCGGAAGCTACTATGCAGAGGGCATTAACCCTGTTAAGATTATGATTGAAAAGGACGATGTAAGAGCAGTAAGAGGCGGTACAGGCTACGCTAAGTGCGGCGGTAACTATGCAGCTGCAAACAGAGCAGGTGCAAAGGCTGAACAGAAGGGCTATACACAGGTTCTCTGGCTTGACGGTGTTGAAAGAAAGTATATTGAAGAGGTTGGCGCTATGAACGTTATGTTCAAGATTGCAGGTGAGGTTGTAACTCCTGCACTCACAGGCTCAATCCTTCCCGGTATCACAAGAAAGTCATGCATCGAGCTTCTCAAAAACAAGGGCTATAAGGTTTCCGAAAGACTCCTCTCGGTTGACGAGCTTGTAGAAGCTATGAAAAACGGCACTCTTGAAGAAGCATGGGGCTGCGGTACGGCTGCTGTTGTTTCGCCTATCGGAAAGCTTGCATACGGCGATGACGTTTATACAATCAACAACAACGAAATCGGTGCTGTAACTCAAGAGCTTTATGATACTCTTACAGGTATTCAGTGGGGTAAGAAGCCTGACGAATACGGCTGGATTGTTAAAATATGAGCGTAAAAAAGCGAGCGTATATTTTCGCAGGTCACTACGGCAGCGGAAAAACAAATGTTGCCGTAAACTATGCACTGTTTTTAAAGCAAAGCGGCAAAACTTCGATTGCCGACCTTGATATAGTAAACCCGTATTTCCGTACAAAGGACGCATCCGATATTCTTGAAAAGAGCGGAATAAGACTTGTTTCTTCGCCCTATGCAGGAACAAACGTCGATACTCCCGCACTTCCTGCAGAAGCCTATGCACTTGTGACCGAAAAGGACACATATGCGGTGTTTGATGTGGGCGGTGATGACAGAGGCGCACTTGCACTCGGAAGATACAGAGATGCACTTTTAGAGGAAGATAGCTATGAAATGCTGTTTGTCATAAACAAGTACCGCTTTCTTACCAAAACTCCCGAAGATACAATTGAAGTGATGAGGGAAATTGAGTGTGCAAGCGGAATAAAGTTTACGGGAATTGTCAACAACTCAAATCTCGGCGATGAAACAACCGAAGAAACGGTGCTTGAAAGCCTTGAATATGCAAAGGCAGTATCGGAAATGACGGGACTTGAAATTTACCTTACAAGCGTAAAGCGCGATGTTGCCGAAAAACTTGCGGGTGAAAATATACCGAATATGTTCCCGATTGATATATTTGTAAAGCAAACCTGATTTTAGGAGGAATTACATAAAATGGCAAAAACTACATTTAAGGAAGAACTTTGTAAAGGCTGCGGACTCTGCGTGTCTGCATGTCCTAAGAAAATAGTTGTTCTTCAGGATAAGCTTAACAGCAAGGGATATCATCCTGCAGGAGTTATCGAACAGGATAAGTGCATAGGCTGTGCTTTCTGTGCAACCATGTGTCCCGACTGCGTAATTACGGTTGAAAAGTGAAAGGGGAAATAAGATAATGCAGGAAAAGGTACTTATGAAGGGTAACGAGGTTCTGGCTGAGGCTGCTATTATGGCAGGCTGCCGTCATTACTTCGGCTATCCGATTACACCTCAGACAGAGGTTGCGGCATACATGTCAAAGAGACTTCCCAAGATTGACGGAGGCGTGTTCTTGCAGGCTGAAAGTGAAGTTGCGGCGATTAATATGGTTATCGGCGTTGCGTCTACAGGTAAGCGTGTTATGACAAGCTCATCAAGCCCCGGAATTTCTCTCAAATCGGAAGGACTTTCCTATCTTGCAGGCTGTGATTTGCCCGCACTTGTTGTAAACGTTCAGAGAGGCGGCCCCGGTCTTGGCGGGATTCAGCCTTCTCAGTCTGACTATTTCCAGGCAACCCGCGGCGGCGGACACGGAGATTATCACATGATAGTTCTCGCTCCCGCTTCCGTTCAGGAAATGGCTGACCTTACGGTAAAGGGCTTTGACCTTGCCGATAAATACAGAATGACGGCTATGATTCTTGCCGACGGTACAATGGGACAGATGATGGAGCCTGTTTCTCTTGATTACGGTCAGCAGAAGAAGTACGATAAGCCCTGGGCACTTACGGGAACTAAGTGTGAGAGAGAACCCAACATTGTAAACTCCCTGTTCTTAAAGCCTGATGAGCTTGAAGTTTCCAACAACGAAAGATACGCAAGATACAAGATTATCGAAGAAAACGAAGTTATGTATGAAGAATACATGATGGACGATGCTGAGATTTGTATTGTTGCATTCGGTGTTGCGGCTCGTGTTTCGCAGAATGCAATAGATGAAGCAAGAAAGATGGGAATTAAGGTTGGTATGATAAGACCTATTACACTCTGGCCGTTCCCGACAAAAGTACTTGCAAAGGCAGCAGACAAGGTGAAGGCTTTTGTTTCTGTTGAGCTTAGCATGGGACAAATGATTGAAGACGTAAAGCTTGCAACAAGCTGTAAGAGAGAGGTTCTTCTCTGCTCAAGAAGCGGAGGAATGATTCCTACAACCGAAAACGTAATGGACAAGATTATGGAAGCTTCAAAAATCGGAGGTAACGTATAATGACAGTATTTGAAAAGCCGAAGGCGCTGACAGATGCACCGCTGCATTACTGTCCCGGCTGTACTCACGGAATTATTCACAGACTTGTGGCAGAAGCTATTGACGAGCTTGGTGTCCGCGGAAGAGCAATTGGTGTTGCTCCCGTTGGATGCTCGGTATTTGCATATAACTATTTTAACTGCGACATGGTTCAGGCGGCTCACGGACGTGCTCCTGCCGTTGCAACAGGCGTTAAGCGCTCGGATGCAAACAACATTGTATTTACATATCAGGGTGACGGTGACCTTGCAGCTATCGGTACTGCGGAAACCGTTCACAGTGCCGCAAGAGGCGAAAATATAACTGTAATTTTCGTAAATAACGCAATTTACGGTATGACAGGCGGTCAGATGGCGCCTACCACTCTTCCGGGACAAGTCACTCAGACATCTCCCTACGGCAGAGACGTAAATACGGTTGGATATCCCGTAAAGGTGTGCGAGCTTCTCTCGCAGATTGACGGCGCTGCCTATCTTGAAAGAGTTGCGGTTAATAACGTAAAGAACATAAAGAAAGCTAAGGCTGCCATTAAGAAGGCATTCCAGAATCAGATTGAGGGTAAGGGATTTTCTCTTGTAGAAGTTCTCTCAACCTGTCCTACAAACTGGGGCAAGTCTCCCGAGCAGGCACTTACCTGGCTTGAAGAAAACATGATTCCTTATTACCCGCTCGGTGTTTATAAGGATAAGTACGCAGAGGAGAAAGGAGAATAAGCATTATGAATAAGCAGATTCTTATTGCAGGCTTTGGCGGACAGGGCGTTCTCTTTCTCGGAAAGCTGCTTGCATATGCAGGCCTTATAGAAAACAAGGAGGTAAGCTGGCTTCCTTCGTACGGTCCCGAAATGAGAGGCGGTACGGCAAACTGCAGCGTTATACTTGGCGACGAAAAAATCGGTTCTCCGATTGTTGATAAGCCTGACATTCTTATTGCAATGAATGCGCCCTCTTTTGAAAAATATAAGGACAGCGTAAAGCCCGGCGGACAGATTTACATTGATTCATCTCTTATCAGTGCAAAGTGCGACAGAACCGACGTTGATGCGTTTTATATTCCTTCAACAGCGCTTTGTTCCGAAAAGGGCTTTAAGGGACTTTCAAACATCATTCTTTTCGGTGCTCTTGTAAAGCATGCGGATATTATGGATGAGGAAACTGTCGAAAAGGCAATGAAAAAGGTAATACCTGCGAAAAAAGCCGATATGCTCGGCGTAAATCTTGAAGCCTATAAAACAGGTTACGATTTTGAGTGAGGTAATAAGTTATGAATGAACAGCTTAAAGATATCGGGCTGAGACTGAGATGCCTCAGAGAGGATCTTGAGGTTGAGGCTTCGGAAATGGCAGAGAAACTGGGTGTTGACATTGACACCTATAACGCTTATGAAAACGGCGACATGGACTTCTCCTTCAGCCTTATATATAATGCTGCCGAGATTCTCGGAGTTGACGTTCTTGAGCTTATAAGCGGAAGCACGCCTTCGCTCAGCATGTGCTGTATGGTAAAGCGCGGCAAAGGCTATTCCGTAAAGCGAGAGCACGAATATGACTATAAGCATCTTGCATTCACTTTCAGAAACAAGAAAGCAGAGCCTTTCCTTGTAACAATCAATCCCGACGACGAAACTCCCGTTTTGAAGGACCATGAAGGTCAGGAGTTCAACTATGTTCTTTCGGGAAAACTGAGACTTTATATAGGAGATATCTCTTACGAACTCAGTAAGGGTGACAGTGTTTACTTTGACTCGTCCTATCCTCATGCACAGGTTGCACTCGGCGATAAGGAAGCACAGTTTATCGCTGTTGTAATCAAGTAAAAACCAGGACGACATTAGGAGGTGCATACCGATGGCAATATATGAAAAGTTCGTCGGCGCAACAAGAGACGATTTTCTGTCACTCGAAGACGCACAGCAAAATTACAGACTTAATTATCCGGACGACTTTAACTTCGCTTATGACGTTGTAGATGTTCTCGGAAAAGAAAAACCCGATAAAACTGCGATGGTTTGGGTTTCAAACGACGGTGAAGAAAAGGTGTTCACCTTTGAGGACATGATGAAAATGTCAAATAAGGCGGCAAACTACTTCAGCTATCTCGGTGTAGGCAAGGGAGATGCGGTACTGCTTGTTTTAAGACGCAGCTACTACTTCTGGTTCTGCATGCTCGGACTTCACAAAATCGGTGCAATCGCCGTTCAGGCAACCGATATGCTTAAAGCAAAAGACTACGTTTACAGATGTAACCGCGGAAATATCAAGTGTGTTGTAATTACAGGTGACGGAAATGCATCCGAGTACTTTGACGAAGGAAAGGATAAGTACGAAACGGTTGAGATAAAGCTTGTTACAAAGCATAAAAATGCGGGCGAAGGCTGGCTTGACTTTGAGGCAGGCTTTGATATGGCAAGCGACCGCTGGATAAGACCCGAGGGTGAAAAGGCTACAAAGGCAACGGATGTTATGACGATGTCATTTTCATCCGGTACTACGGGTGAGCCTAAAATGGTAACTCACGACTTCAGATATCCTCTCGGACATATCATGACTGCCGTGTTCTGGCACAGAGTTGTTGACGGCGGACTTCACTTTACAATTTCCGATACAGGCTGGCTCAAATCTCTTTGGGGTAAGTTCTACGGACAGTGGTTTGGTGAGAGCGCGGTGTTTGTATATGACTTTGATAAGTTCAATGCAAAGAATATACTGCATATGCTTGAAAAGTATAAGGTTACAACTTTTTGCGTTCCTCCCACAATGTACAGACTTCTGCTTGAAGAGGATGTAAAGAGCTATGACCTTTCTTCGCTGACACACTGCTGCTCGGCAGGTGAAGCGCTTAATCCGGAAATATTCAATAAGTGGAAGGAAGCAACCGGTCTTAAGATTTACGAGGGCTTCGGACAGACGGAAACCTGTCTGTGTATCGGAACTCTTTACCCTTGGTCCGAACCGCACCCGGGCACTCTCGGCTATCCCATTCCGGGCTTTGACGTACATATTCTCGATTCCGAGAATCAGTCGGCTCAACGCGGTTCTACGGGCGAAATCTGTATCCGCGTTCTCAGCGGAAACAGAAAGTCCTGCGGACTTCTTCACTCGTACAACTTCAGCAAGGAAGACACGGAAAACGCGCTTTACGGCGGCTTCTATCATACAGGCGACCTTGCATACAGAGATGAAACAGGCAGATTCTGCTATGTCGGCAGAAATGATGACGTTATTAAATCTTCGGGATACCGCATAGGCCCGTTTGAGATTGAAAGTGTTCTTCTTGAGCATCCTGCGGTAAGAGAGGTTGCGGTAACGGGTGTTCCCGATAAGGTAAGAGGCTTTGCGGTTAAGGCTGCAATTGTGCTTCGCGAGGGTTATGAGGGGACAGAGGCGCTTACAAAAGAGCTTCAGAACTATGTAAAGACAAATACGGCTCCTTATAAGTATCCGAGAATTGTCGAATATGTAAGCGAGCTGCCAAAGACCTTCAACGGTAAAATCAGAAGAAGTGCTATCCGCGAACAGGATATGCAGAAAATAAACGCTACGGAGAAATAAAGCTATGGATACCGACAAAAACAGCGGCTTCTTTGAGGAGCTTGTGACAAATATATATGTTGCGGCGGGAAAGATAAGCCTGTCACGGCAGTCGCTGTTTTTTGCACTTTGCGACGAGGCATATTTTCCGCAAAACACGGACATGACGCTTTCGTATGTTCTCGGAAAGCTGAGTCCAATTGTTGTAAACGATACGGTTTTGCGTCATTTCGGCACGCACTCTCTTGAGGCATTCTGCAAAAGCGGACTTGATGAAAAGAATGTGAGCTTAACGCTAAGGCTGGATGACGGTGCTGTTGAAAACATTGTCGTAACGCTGTATCCCGATGCAGAAAAGCAAAATGTTTTGTTTACCGTAAAGCGTGTGGTGACACACAAAAACAGCATTACTCTTATGCTTAATAAGCATGCCGAAACCATAATGTTTTCGGATATTATCTATGTTGACAGCGGAAATCACTGTGTTGAGGTGCATACGGCAAAGGACACAAAGAGCTTTTTCAGCACGTCCTTTGCACATGTTTCGTCGATACTGCTTAAAAATCCGCGGTTTTTAAGAAGCTATAAAAACTGCATTGTTAATATGGATAAGGTGTGGTGTATTGAGAAGGACATGTTCCACATGAAAAACGGAGATTTCATTCCGATACCCAAACGCCGTTTCAGACAGATTAAGCAGGCATATGAGGAATATGCGGTTCTGATGAAGAATAAAGCTGAATAGAAAAGAGACGCCCCGTAAAAACGGGGCGTTCGTTATGTTATTAAGTGTTTTTCTCAATAAAATCCGCTATAATTTCACCGAAAACAGTTTTTGCATTGTATGAGCAGTGAGTTGTGTTTTCCATAATTCTGTATTCGACTTTGTCATGACCGAAATGCCTGAGAGTTGAGACGGCAAGCATTGTCTGCTCGATTCGGTTTGGCATATCGTGGTCCGAAGCAAGGAAAATCATCGGAGAATATTGCTTTTCAAGACCAATGTAATAGAGCGGTGCAGCTTCGTCAACGATTACTCGCTTTGTTCCGTCCGAAATGCCCCTTTCCTTGAGC
This sequence comes from Eubacteriales bacterium, assembly GCA_045540015.1. Taxonomy (GTDB): domain Bacteria; phylum Bacillota; class Clostridia; order Oscillospirales; family CAG-382; genus UMGS1387. The sequence goes on along the minus strand of JAZQGP010000049.1, from coordinate 4,523 downwards.
ACGTTGAAGTGTGTTGAGAGCTGTCCTGCGTCATGAACAAAGCCTGCAATGTCTGTGGTTTTTATTCCGTGTGAGCCGAGATATTTCGGGTCAAAGCAAAGCATACTTGAAATATATCCGCCTGCAGAGCTTCCTCCAACGAAAATTTTATCCTTCGGAATACCGTATTTTTCCGCATTTTCAAATGCCCACGCTACCGCCAAAGCACTGTCCTCAATATAGTCAGGATATTTTGCCGTCGGGTATTTTCTGTAGTTGCTTGCAATAACGGTGATGCCTTTTTTTGTTAAGAATTCATCACAGGGGAGCGTGTTTGTTCCGTTTTCAAGTCCGCCGCCGTGAAAGTATATGAATGCAGCTTTTGTCTGTGTGTCGGGCAGAAACAGGTCAAGCGTATGCTCGGTTGTACCATCGTTTATGTAATAAATGCCTCTAAAAGTTCTCATTTGAGGTTATTCTCCTTGTCAAGCTTCTTGTTTCTGAAGTAGAGAACAAGGTCTATGCCGACCATGATGAAGTTGAGAACGTAGAAGAAAAGAACGTACCACTTGGAGCTTATTTCTGCCATGTAAACAGGGTTTACAAGCTTTGAAGCAATGCCGGCAATGTAGCCGAAGAAAATCAGACAAAGAAATGCAAGGCTTTTTCCCTTTGTTGTTCTTGCTTTGTAGGATTTGATAACGTTCATAGGCCAGGAAGCTCCAAAAGATACAATCATAATTATTTCGAGTAATTCTGCCATTGTTTTGCCGCCTTTTCTTGTTTTTAATAATTATAACGCTTGTGCATACAAAAGTCAATATAAGCTGGTGTTAAAGAACAAAACCTGATACTTTTTGGCAAAAAAGAGATGTTTTTGAAAAAAACTGTAAAAAAATTAAATGAACATTGACATTGTACCGGTTGGGTGTTAGAATATAAAAAACAAAAAGTGAGGGAATGGATATGAAAATATTGTTTGCATCAGATATGTCGCTCAGCTGGGCTGAACAGACTGATTTTGATAAAAAAGCAGTAAACGTCGGTATGGCAGAAGCAAGAAGTGTTTTTGACAAGGCAGATTTTTCAATGCTTAATCTTGAATGCATCTACGGTGATGCAAAAGCATATACGCCTATTACGAAGAGCGGGCCTAACCTTATCACAAGAGAAGAAGCGGTTAATTTTATAGATGCACTGAAGCCTACAGCTATCGGTCTTGCAAACAACCACACAGGGGACTATGGCGACGAGCCTATGTATGCAACTATGGATATTCTGAAGAATAAGGGATATATGCTTTGCGGTGCAGGCGAGAACATAGAAAAAGCGTATGAGCCTGTTGTTTTTGAAAAGGACGGAATAGCTGTCAGCGTTATTGCTGTCTGCGAAAACGAGTTTGGTTGTGCTGATAAAGAAAAGGCGGGTTCTGCAGGCTACGACTATTATAGACTTGTTGATAAAATTGCCGCAGAAAAGGCAAAGGGCAGACTCGTTGTAGTTTATTTCCACGGAGGAAATGAGATGTATTCGCTTCCGTCTCCCGGAAAAACAAAGCTTTACAGACATTTTATCGACCTTGGAGCAGAGGCAGTAATTGCAATGCATACACACTGTCCGCAAGGGTATGAAATGTATAAGGGTAAACCGGTAGTTTACAGCATGGGAAACTTTTTCTTTCCGAAGCCGGAAGGTACAAAGCTTGAAACATGGTTCCTCGGATATATGTCGATGGTGGATATCACGGAAAACGGAATTTCTCTTGAAATCGTTCCGTATACTTTCGACAGCAACAGTATAAAGCTTCTCAAAGGTGATCAGCTTTCAAGGTTTACAAGGTATATGGAAAAATTGAATTCTTTCCTTGACGATGAAGATAAAATCATGCAGTATTTTGAAGGCTGGTGCTGTATTGACGGAAGAAAATATGCAAGAAACGTGCGATTTCTTACAGAATGGGATAAGGATAGCGCGGACAAGGTATGTCACCTGAAAAACATCTTCGGCTGTGAAGCACATAACGAGCTTATCACTACATACACAAAGCTCTGCTATGATAATCGCACAAGCGAGGCGGAGCTGCTTGTGCCCGAAATACAAGCTCTTCAGAATCCTGGAGTTTTAGAGTGAATACAACGACAGACCGTCAAAATATAAATTGACGGTCTGCTGTTTTTAAATACAAAAAAAGACCGCCGTCGGCGGTCTTGATTACACTTATTAGTCGCTGATGTAAGGAAGAAGAGCTACGTGTCTTGCTCTCTTGATAGCGATTGTAAGCTCTCTCTGGTGCTTTGCACAAGTACCTGTAATTCTTCTGGGAAGAATCTTAGCTCTTTCGGAAATATACTTACGGAGCTTGAGGACATCCTTGAAATCGATGTACTCGGACTTGTCTGCACAGAAGTTACAAATCTTCTTCTTTCTCTTAGCGCGGAAAGGCTTTTGCATTTCTTTATCCATTGTTAGTTACCTCCTGTATAATTTTTTCTCTGAAGAAACTCAGAACGGCAAGTCGTCTTCCGTTGAGAGGTCCTCAAAGCTTGCAGCACCTGTTGTCTGGGCTGCTGCTGTGGGAGCTGTGCTCGCCACGGGTTCGGCACCGTAGAATGTGCCGCCTTCGTTTGCCTGACCTACACCCTGTCCGGCATTGCCTGCAAAGTGAATTTCGTCAGCAACAACGTCTGTTGAATATCTCTTCTGACCGTTCTGGTCTGTCCAGTTACGTGTCTGAATAGATCCTACAACAACAATTGCTCTGCCCTTGGTGAAATACTTTGAAACAAATTCTGCCTGCTGTCTCCAACAAGTTACGCGGATGAAGTCTGCTGTGACTTCGTCGCCGGGTTTTGCAAATCTGCGTCCCACGGCAACCGTAAAAGTCGTTACTGAAACACCTGAGGGTGTTGTTTTGAATTCCGGGTCAGCCGTAAGGTTTCCCATAAGAATAACTTTGTTAAGTCCTGATGCCATGTTACACACTCCTTGTTTTAGGATTACTTGTCAAGCTTTACGATGAGTGAACGAAGAATATCGTCAGTAATGTTGGCAACACGGTCGAGTTCTGCGGGAAGAGTTGCTACTGCAGTGAAGTTAACAATGTAGTAGTAGCCTTCGGTAAGATCCTCGATGGGGTAAGCAAGCTTTTTCTTGCCCCATTCGTCGATGTTGTCAATAACGCCGCCGTTGCTTGTAATAATGCCTGTGAACTTCTCGATTACAGCCTTTGCAGCTTCCTCGCTAAGATCGGGCTTTACAATGAAAACGGACTCGTACTTTGACGTGAGCTGTTCCATCATTTGCACCTCCTTCTGGTCATATGCCCCAACTCTTTGTTTGGGGAAGGAGGAAGGGTAATCAACAATGAATACCTTTCCACAAACAGAGATTATATATCAAATCTTCCCGTTTGTCAAGTATTTTTTATTATTTTAGTAAATCATCATATGACACACCCAGCAAATCACGTATTGCTTTTAGCTGACTTGCATAAATATGCTGCTTGCCTCTCTCGATTTTAACAAGTGCTTCGCGTGTCATATCTACGCCCATAAGCTGGAGTTTTACCGCCATTTCGGTTTGACCCATGCTTGCGTTCTTTCTCGCTTGTCTTATGTTTTTGCCGATGTCGCTATTGTCATGTTTTATTTTTGAATCTGACATACATTATTTCTCCTGAACTTGTTTTGGTTCTACTACTTGATTTTACGCGTTATTTGTGGTAAAATAGAACCCAAATAAGTCCAAATGTGAGTTTGGAGGTAATTATGTATTTTGATATTTGGAACAAAGTAGAGCTTACACCGAGTAAGAACGGAGAGCAATGTCTTGGAAACGGTAAGTGCAAGGACAAAGATGGAACACAGATTGAATGTTGCTGTGACGAGTATGATTTTCTTGGGTATTGTTTTGGAGAGTCTGATTTGATTCAATGAGTGTGTGAAAAATGATGAGTAAAGCTGCACGGGTAGTGTAGCTTTTTGCTTGTGTTTGGCGGTTGTTGCTTGGGGTGGCATAAACCAAGTTTACGGTTTGAGACTCTGCCGAGGGCTTTCATTTTCTGCTCGTGCAGAAAACGAAACAAAAGAGCACGACTAAGAGCACCTACGGTTCTCTTAGTTATCACTCCCTTATGCCGACGCCTTGTCAGTACGACAAACACAAAAGAATATTTAAACCCTTATTACAATCCACGTGAAAGCCGGCTTCTATAGCTTACGGCAATATCCCGAAGACTATTTTAATTTGTCGCTGAAATTTTACATCTCCAGCAGGCTGTCTACTGTCGCTCGCACCTTGTGGTGCTCGATTGTCCTGTTAGAACACAAACATTTCTCGGTTAGTGTTTTTGCAAAACACATAAGAAATTATAAAAGTGCTGAGGCTTAAAAGAAGAGAAAAAATTCTCTAACAAACAATAATGGCACTTGAGAAAGAGCTCGCGTAGCGAAGCACGTTGAAGCATTATTGGTAAACGTAAATCTCCTCGGGTTAAAGTTTTCGAGAACGTAAGAGTCCGCGAGCTGAGGGAGGGTTGCATAAGG
>JAZQGP010000048.1:0-28582 GCA_045540015.1 Eubacteriales bacterium | reverse complement strand
ACCCAGTTCGCTTTGTTTTCTCGTCTTTCGTTGTTCAATTTTCAAGGTCCGTTTACCGCCCGCTCTTGCGGACAGCTTTGCTATTATATCACACCGTTTCTCTCTTGTCAATACCTTTTTTCAAATTTCTTGAAAAATTTTGACCAGCTCTGTGTGACCCGCTCCCGCGGACAGCTTTGTTATTGTAGCACTTTGAACTTCATTTGTCAAGAGTTTTTTTGACATTTTTTAACTCTTGTTTATTTTACACAGTTTCCGCGAAATTATTCAGCCTCAATTTATTATTTAGTACTTATGCACAAAGAAAACCGTGTGAGTATTGCACCCACACGGTTTGAATTATTCAATTTATATAACTGTTAATTACTGCTCATTTTTCTTATCTGCAGGAGAAAGGATAACATTCACGATGATACCGAGAATGAGAGCTGCTGCGATAGAAGTAACGGTTACCTTGCCAAACTGGAGGGTAAGTCCGCCGATACCTGCTATAAGAATAGTGGAAGCAACAAAAAGGTTTCTGTTCTGGTTGAGGTCAACAGGCTGAAGCATCTTAAGACCGCTTACTGCAATGAATCCGTAAAGTGCCATGCAAACGCCACCCATTACGCAAGAAGGAATGGTGTTAACAAATGCAACAAACGGAGCAACGAAAGATACGATAATTGCACAGATAGCTGCTGTAATAATTGTTGTTACTGCAGCGCAGCCGCTGATAGCAACACAGCCTACAGACTCGCCATATGTTGTGTTAGGGCATCCGCCGAAGAACGCACCTACCATAGAGCCGATACCGTCACCGAGAAGTGTTCTGGAAAGACCGGGCTCTTCAAGAAGGTCTTTTTCGATAATTGAAGAAATGTTTTTGTGGTCAGCTATATGTTCAGCAAATACAACAAATGCAACAGGAACGTATGCAACTGCGATTGTGCCGATATATGTAGCATCGATTTCAGCAAAGCCGCCGAGAGCTGTAATAAATGTAAACTCAGGAAGAGTTATAAATGTGTGCAGACCAACGCCGCCGTCAACAAGTGCTGCAAAAGGAGCAAGGTTGATAATCTGAAGAGATTCAACGCCTGCTGCCTTACCGATAAGAGTAAGTACAAGAGAAAGCGCATAGCCCGCAAGAATACCAATTATAAAAGGTATCATCTTTATTGTCTTCTTACCGAAGGTGGAACAAAGAGCAACAACGATAAGAGTTACAACACCCACGAAAACAGTTGCAAGAGGAGAAGCAAGCATTGCTCCTTCAGCGTTTACAAGGTTACCCTTGCCAAGGTCGCCCACTGCGTTTCCTGCAAGAGAAAGGCCGATAATTGCAACCGTCGGGCCTATAACTACTGCCGGCATAAGCTTATTAACCCAGCCAACGCCTACAAACTTAACAATTATTGCGATTACTACATAAACAAGACCTGCAAAAATCGCACCTATGATAAGTCCGAGATAACCTACTGCTGTTGTTGCAGCACCCGCAAAGGCTGCCGCCATTGAACCGAGAAATGCAAAGGACGAGCCAAGAAATACAGGGCTGTTTGCCTTTGTGAAGAGAACATAAACAAGAGTACCAACGCCCGCACCGAAAAGTGCTGCCGCAGGGCTCATGCCGTTTCCGATTATAACAGGAACAACAAGAGTTGCCGTCATAATCGCGAGGAGCTGCTGGATTGCGAATACGAGATTTGCGCCAAATTTTGGTTTGTCTTTGATTCCGTAGACAAGTTTCATTTGTTTTTCCTCCGGAGAAATTTTTTATTTAACTGCACCGTGGGTGCAATTAGTCTGGTTAACAACGAGTGATGTGTCTCACTCAAAAAGCTCAACCGATACTTCATCGTCATACGGCGGAAGCTTTACGGATATTCGCTCCTGCCTTGATGTGGGAACATTTTTGCCCACAAAATCGCCCTTTATGGGAAGCTCTCTGTGTCCTCGGTCAACAAGCACCGCAAGCATGATTCTTGCAGGGCGCCCGAGGCTCATAACTGCATCCATCGCGGCTCTTACGGTTCTCCCCGTATAAATAACGTCGTCCACGAGAATAACATTCTTTCCCGCAACGTCAATCATATTTTCAACCGGGCACACAACCGGGTCATCCGAGGGTTTTGTTAAATCGTCTCTGTAGTGCTTTATGTCAAGCTCGCCCACATCAACGCATGCACCCTCAATACCGGCTATATTCTCGGCTATCATCTTTGCAAGCGGCACTCCTTTGGTCTTTATGCCCATAATACAAAGTCCCGCACATCCGCCGTTTTTCTCAACAATTTCGTGAGCTATTCTTTTTAGTGCACGCCCGACCGCATCCGAGTCCATAACAGTTGCTTTATATTTCATAATCAATCCCTAACAAAACAAAAAATCCTGCCTACTCTCATTTACAAGACAGGCAAGACCGCATACTTTCGCAAACCGCACACCAATGCCGAGGTTCGCTTTTATATTCCGAATCTTTCCTGCATCTCCGTACAAAGTTTAAAGATTTCTTTTACTGTATGAAGTATACCACCGAAAACGCTTTTTGTCAAGCTGTTAAAATATTTTCCACCTATTTACACAATAATATGCGACAAATTTCGGCACATTTCACAAGTCGTTTTTTTCATATCAATCCAAAAATGCGCAAACGGCGTTTTCTTATAAAAAAACTGTGCAAATTAAGTAAACAAAACCTAAAACTTAATCAAAATGCATTGACTTTATACATTTCTTTTGATAAAATACTTTCGATTCCTATTTTTTTATTTCAATCAGAAAAGAAGGCATTAAATTTATGGAACAGCGTTATTATCAAAAAGAAATTGAAACGATGCCGGTTGAAGAAATCAAAAAGCTTCAGTCGGAAAAGCTCGTAAAGCAGGTAAAGCACGTTTATGAAAACGTAGAATACTACCGCAATCTCATGGACGAAAAGGGATTAAAGCCCGAGCACATCAAGGGAATTGAAGATTTACATAAGCTTCCTTTCCTAACAAAATCAGATCTTCGCGATGCTTACCCTTACGGACTTCTCGCAAAGCCCACTTCTGAATGTGTAAGAATACATTCAACCTCCGGAACAACAGGAAAACGCGTTGTGGCTTTCTACACCCAGAATGATATTGACCTCTGGGAAGACTGCTGTGCAAGAGCGTTGGTTGCGGCAGGTGCTTCAAATGAGGATGTGTGCCAGGTTGCATACGGCTACGGTCTGTTTACCGGCGGTGCAGGTCTTAACGGCGGTTCGCACAGAGTAGGCTGCCTCACGCTTCCCATGTCCTCCGGTAACACCGAAAGACAGATTCAGTTCATGATGGATCTCGGTGCAACAATTCTCTGCTGTACTCCATCATATGCCGCATACATTGGAGAAACTCTCAGAGAAATGGGATATACCCCGGACCAAATTCCGCTTAAAGCCGGTATTTTCGGTGCAGAGCCCTGGACCGAAGAAATGAGACAGGGTATTCAGAACACTCTCGGTATAAAGGCATACGACATCTACGGACTTACCGAAACAAGCGGTCCCGGCGTATCCTTTGAATGCTCCGAACAGACAGGAATGCACATAAACGAAGACCACTTCCTTGCGGAAATTATTGATCCCGACACAGGTGAGGTTCTCCCCGAAGGCTCAAAAGGCGAGCTTGTATTTACAGCTCTCGACAAGGAAGCCTTCCCGCTTCTCAGATACCGCACCCGCGACATCTGCGTTCTTTCAAGAAAGCCCTGCTCCTGCGGCAGAACACACATCAAGATGTCTAAGCCCATGGGCAGAAGTGATGATATGATGATTATCAGAGGCGTCAACGTATTCCCGAGCCAGATTGAAACAGTTCTTCTCCAGGAAGGCTACCAGCCGAACTATCAGATTATTATCGACAGAAAGAACAACACAGATACATTCGACGTAAATGTTGAAATGAATCCCGAACAGTTCACCGATACCGTAGGCGGAGTTACGGCTCTTGAAAAATCTCTTGCAAATGCAATGAAGACAATGCTCGGCATAAACCCCACGGTTCACCTTGTAGCACCCAAGAGCATCGCCAGAAGCGAAGGCAAGGCTGTAAGAATCATTGACAAGAGAAAGCTTGTATAACAGGAGGTAAAGAATATGTCTCTCAAGCAATTAACAGTATTTGTTGAAAACAAGCAGGGTACGCTTGTGTCAATCACCGACACTCTTGCAAAGCACGATGTAAACATAAGAGCGCTTTCCATTGCCGACACACAGGATTTCGGCATTCTCAGACTTATCGTAACCGACTACGACAAGGCGGCAAAAACACTTGAAGACGAAGGCTTCCTCACAAAATGCACAGAGGTTGTCGGAGTCAAAATCGGCGACGCACCGGGAAAGCTTTCATCCGCTCTCGGAGTGCTTGACAAGGAAGGCATTAACATGGAATATCTCTATGCATTCATGTCAAGAACAGAAAAGCACGCATACGTTGTTCTTCGCGTTGCGGACAACGCTCACGCAGAAAGTGCACTTGAAAATGCAGGCTTCCACCTCATTTCCGATGCAGATATAGCAAAGCTCTGATTATTGCGGCTTCAGTATAAAAGAACTCGTCCGACGACGGGTTCTTTTTTTGCAAAAATCGTTAATTTCAAATACCCCGTGTAACATTTTTTTTAAAGCTTTGCCGCAGTAATTGACAAATTACAAAAAAAAGCTTATTCTATGTGCATAAATTTGTTTTTGGAGTGATTCCCATGATAAAAGTCGGTCTTTACGGCTACGGAAATTTGGCAAAGGGCGTTGAATGTGCAATAAAGCAAAATCCCGACATGCTTCTTTGCTGTGTATTTACACGCCGCGACCCTAAAAGCGTTAAAACCGTGTCCGAAAATCTGCCTGTTTACAGCACTGATGAAGTTCTTCTTCACAAGGACGAGCTTGATGTGCTTGTTATGTGCGGCGGAAGTGCAACAGACCTTCCCGAACAGACACCTGCAATGGCAGAGCATTTCAACGTTGTTGACAGCTTTGATACACACAAAAATATCCCTACTCATTTTGCAAACGTTGACGCAGCAGCAAAAAAGAGCGGAAAAATCGGAATTATTTCCGTCGGCTGGGACCCGGGTATGTTCTCGGTGAACCGCCTTTATTCGGGCTGCATTTTAAGAGACGGTGCAGACTACACCTTTTGGGGTAAGGGTGTAAGCCAAGGGCACTCCGATGCCATTCGCAGAATCGAGGGTGTTATTGATGCAAGACAGTATACGATTCCTGTTGAAAGCGCGCTTGAAAGTGTGAGAAGCGGTTCACAGCCGAGCCTTACCACACGTCAGAAGCATACAAGAGAATGCTTTGTAGTGGCTGAGGACGGAGCTGACAAAGCAAGAATCGAAAAAGAAATAGTTACCATGAAGAACTATTTTGACGAATACGACACAACCGTACATTTCATTACCATGGACGAAATGAAACGCGACCATTCATCGCTTCCTCACGGCGGTTTTGTTATCCGCACAGGAAAAACAGGCAAAGACCTTGAAAACAACCACGTTATCGAGTACAGCTTAAAGCTCGATTCAAACCCGGAATTTACCGCAAGCGTGCTTGTTGCTTATATAAGAGCGGCATACCGCATGAACAAAGAGGGCATGAGCGGCTGTAAGACTGTATTTGACATTCCGCCGGCATACCTTTCGGATAAGTCGCATGAGGAGCTTATTGCGACGTTGCTGTAAAGTGAAATTTAATACAAAATTACAGGCTGTGGCAGGAAATTGCCACAGCCGTTTTTAGTTACTTTATGTTTAGTAGGTTTAAAGGGGAATTTTTTGCCTTACCGACCGAGATATACAAATTTCAAGCTACAGTTTCTTTTTTCGTACTTTCCACCGGAGGAAAGTACTACAAAGTCCGCCCAGGTGAACTACGTTCCCCTCGGTCACCCCTCCTTGTCGCCGACGCCCCTCTTTTTCGCAATTTCCTAAAGAATAAAAAGTGTCTCTATCTTATTTGGTCTTGTCTTTGCTGCTCCTATAGCTTACGGCGATGACTTGTAAGGAAACGGATATTTCTTTTAGTACAAAGCATAAAAGAAAGCTTTTATAAAACATAAACCTATGGTCATTGAGGGCGGTAAAGCCTCCGCGGCTAAGGTGGGAAGTCAGCGGAAGTTGGGAAGTCAATGTACGAGAATAGTAATCCTGAATTTAACCTTGTTGACGATTATATTTGAAAGAAGAGATATGTGAAATCGAAGTTCTTCGAATTTCGATTTCACCGTTCAAAAGTTTTTTGCTTACTTTTTTTCAAAAAAGTAAGAGCCATCCTACCTTTTGAGAGGAGCATCTTTTGCATACTTTTCTGGGCGAACAGAAAAGTATGTCCCCGAAGGGATCTAAGGCTGCAATTGCTGTTTTTCATGTAGCCGACAGGCTGAAAATAAAAACTTGAATTAAATCAACTTAACACAAACTATCTCTTCTTTGATTTTGTTCAAACCTGTTTTTCATATTTCAATCTTCTAAGGAAGACTAAAAACATCACAAGTGCCACAACAACCGATATACTTTCCGCAACAGGTGTTGCCCACACAACGCCCATAGGAGTTTCAAACAGTCTTCCAAAGGTGTACATAAGCGGAATGTCAAGCACGCCCTTTCTAAGCACAGACAAAACAAGCGAAGAAAGCTTTTTGCCGGTTCCCTGAAACACCGTGTTCATGGAATAGGTAAGTCCGCAGAGAGGAACGGCAAACGCTATTATCTCAAGAAATTCACTTCCGTACTTTACGGTTGCACCCTCGTCAATAAAGAACGAAATAACCGGCACGCTGAACGCCCTGTACAAAAGCATAAACGCTACAGACAGTGCAATCGTTATGCTTCCTGCGAAGTATATGGTATTTTTCATTCTCTTATAATTCTTTGCCGAATAGTTGTAGCCGATAAGAGGAAGCACGCCCTGCGTCATGCCGAGATTTATGTTGAATGCAAGCGTGTTCACCTTTTTTGCAACACCCATTCCCGCAACAGCGTCCGTTCCATAGCCGGATATAAGCGAATTTGCAACCATGTTTGAAGCCATCGCAAGGCATGTTGAAAGACACGCAGGAAAACCTGTCATAAGCACATCAAAGCAAACGCTTTTCTCAAATCTCAGTTTTCTCGGCGAAAGGTCTATAATGCTGTCCTTCATGCGGATAATTACAATTACAAAGAACACGCATGAAATTATATTTGAAAGTGTCGTTGCAACCGCTGCACCCACAACCTCGTACCCTTTTGGCAGCAAAACAAACATGAACAGCGGGTCAAAGGCAATATTGAGTGCCGCACCAAGTGCCATGCCGACAGCGGCTGTTCTTGAACGTCCGACAGAGCGTATAAGATGTGACAAAAGCGTGCACAAAAACGTCGGAACTCCGCCTATTACCACCGTCCAGAAAAGATAGTCCACAACATAGTCAATCGAATTTTCATCGGCTCCGATAAAAGGAGCAATACTGCGTGAGCAGAAGAATATTACAGCCGAATACAATGCTGACACTGCAAGTCCCGTCCACAGTGCAAAGGAAAACGCTCTCTCTGCCCTCTCTCTGTTTTTTTCGCCCAATGCACGCGATATGACACTTGAGCCTCCGATGCCGAAAAGATTTGCAAGGCCTGCGATAATAATGTATATCGGCATGCATACGGATATTGCCGCAACGGCATCCGGGTTTTCCGTTCTGCCCACAAACCAGGTGTCGGCGAAATTATATATAATAGTAACTATCTGTGAAAGAACTGTCGGAAGTGCAAGCGCAAGCACCGCAAGCGGCACGCTTTTTTTCTCAAATATTTCGGTTTTGTCTGCGGAATTTGTATGTTTTGACGTCATTTTCAGTCCTTCATTTTATAAGAAATTCGTAACGTAAATTACATGTCAACACGGTTGCGCGCTTTACCCGTGTTATAGCTTTCTATGTTCATGCAAATCTCATCAATAAGGCGCACTCTTGCTTCGTATGCACCCCATGCCATATGCGGTGTAAGGATTACATTATCGCATCCGTAAAGCTTTTCATAGACATGACCTTGCGGCACGGGCTCTGTAGAGTAAACATCGGTTGCAAAGCCTGCAATTGCGTTTTCAAGAATTGCATCCGTAATAGCTTCTTCATCAATAACCGCACCTCTTGCAGCATTTACAAGAATTGCGTCCTTTTTCATTTTCGCAATCATTTCGCGGCTGATTATGCCGACAGTTTCGCTGTTCGCAGGAAGATGCACGGATATTATATCGGATTTTTCCATAAGAGCAGCAAGCTCCACGCACTCATATTCTTTTGTATGCGTTCTCTTGAATGCAAGCACCTTGCAGCCAAAGCTTTCTGCCACTTTTGCAACTGCCTTTCCAATATCTCCAAGTCCCACAATTCCCCATGTTTTACCACAAAGCTCGTGATACACGGGAACAAGCCTGTTCTGAACACCGCCTTTTGTATACTCTCCGCTTTTTACGTGTCTGTCATACTGCGAAAGATGCGTTATAAGCGAAAGTGCGCTTGAAACCGTCACAAGTGCAACCGACTGTGTTGAATATCCTTTTACGTTGCAAACGGCAATTCCACGCTTTCGGCAGTAATCAACGTCGACGTTATCATAACCTGTGGCTGTGACGCATACAAGCTTCAAATCGGGACATTTTTCCAAAACCTCCGCTGTCAGCTTTGCTTTGTTGAATACGGCGCAGTCAACACCTTTGAGTCTTTGCGGAATTTCCTCCTTTGAGGTTTTTGGGTATACGTATAATTCACCTAGTTTTTCAAGGCTTGAAAAGCTTATGTCCCCTCCAAGAGTCTTCGCGTCAAGTATTGCAATTTTCATATCGAATCTCCGTTTCTGTGTCCTTTAATGTATTTTACCACACTTTTTTCATTTTGAACAGTATTTACAGCCTTATTTACAGAAAAAACTGTTAAAATTTGATTTTCTTATTTACAAAGAGAAAAATGTGTTGTATACTGTATATGTATATTTATATATTTCGGTATTTACAGCTTGAAAGGCAGGAAAAATGACATGGCAAAATACATACTCAGCGCTTTTGCAGACGAGGTTTCACCCGAATTTGACAAGCAGCTTGAATATTTGAAGCACGCAGACATAAGCTACATCGAGCCGAGAAACATAGACGGTACAAATGTATCCGCACTTACTCTCGACGAAGCCAAAAATGCAAAGGCAAAAATGAAAAAACACGGCATAGGCGCGTCCTCAATCGGTTCGCCCATAGGAAAAGTGAACATCGCAACCGACGACCTTGGCGCACATATGAAGCTATTTGAGCACACGCTTGACCTTGCCGAGATTTTCGAAGCAAAAAACATAAGAATGTTCTCCTTCTTCTATCCCGAAGGACATGATGCAAAGGAATACAGAAACGATATTCTTGAGCAACTTTATCTCATGCTTGGCAAAGCGGAAAAACGCGGAATAAATCTCTGCCACGAAAACGAAGCAAGAATTTACGGTGAAAAACCCGAATACTGCCTTGACCTCATGGAAAACTTCGGCGGCAGAATGAAGAGCGTGCTTGACATGGGCAACTTTGCTTTCTGCAAGCAGGACCCTTATAAGGGCTACGACATGCTCAAAAATTACATCGAATACATCCACATAAAGGACGCTTTCTACGACACACGCATTGTTCCCGCAGGAAAAGGCGACGGACAGGTAAAGAAAATACTTGATTCTTACAACAAGCTGACAGACAGAGAAGTGTTCCTCACCTTAGAGCCTCATCTTACTCTGTTCTCCGGTCTTTCAAATCTTTCAAATATGGACGACATAAGCGTTGAAGACGCTTACGAAACTCCCGAGATTGCGTTTGATACCGCAACCCAAGCGCTTCGTACAATACTTTCCGAAATTTAAAAACTTTATATATCCAAGAAAGGAAACACACTCATGAAATCACCACTCAAGATGCTTGCCATTGACCTTGGAGCTTCCAGCGGCAGAGGTATAGTAGGAAAATTTGACGGCGAAAAAATCTCCCTCGAAGAGGTTCATCGCTTTACCAACGACCCCGTAAACATCGGAGGTCACCTCTACTGGGATACTCTTAAACTCTTTACGGAAATCAAGCAGGCGATTTCCTCCTGCGCTCTTTCAGAAAACAAGGATATCCGCAGCATTTCCATCGACACCTGGGGCGTTGACTTCGGTCTTCTTGATGCAACAGGACAGATGATCGGAAATCCCCACAACTACCGTGATCCTCATCTTACATACGAGCTTATGGAAGAGGTTTACGCGAAGATCCCCAAGGAAGAGCTTTACAAAATTACGGGAACACAGTTCCTCAACTTCAATTCTCTCTACCAGCTCTACAACCTTTCAAAGAATGAGTATATTCTCGATAACGCAAAGGACCTGCTCTTTATTCCTGACCTTTTAAAATATTTCCTCACAGGTGTAAAGCAGACAGAATACACAATCGCATCAACATCTCAGCTTCTTGATGCAAAGGCAAGAAACTGGTCAAGCGACATTATAAACAAGCTCGGTTTCCCGAAGGATATATTCGGTGAGATTGTAGCTCCCGGAACAAAGGCAGGAAAGCTTCTGCAGGCAGTTAAGGACGAAGTCGGAAACATTGATGCCGACGTTATTGCCTGTGCTTCGCACGACACAGCCTCAGCGGTTGTTGCAGTTCCAGCAAAAAATGACGACTTTGTTTACATTTCAAGTGGCACATGGTCGCTCATGGGTAAAGAAATTCCCGAGCCTCTCACAGGAGAACTTTCCTACAAGTACAACCTCACAAACGAGGGTGCAACCGACAGAAAGATTCGTTTCCTCAAAAACATCATGGGACTTTGGATTGAGCAGGAAAGCCGCCGTCAGTGGAAGCGTCAGGGAGAAGTTGTTTCCTTTGACGAGCTTTCAAACATGGCTATGGCATCCAAAGAACATGCCTGCTTTATCAACCCCGACTACCTTGCATTCCAGACACCCGGAAATATGCCAAAGCGCATACAGGAATTCTGCGAAAAGACAGGTCAGTACGTTCCCCAGACCAAGGGCGAAATCGTAAGATGTATTTTCGACAGCCTTGCAATGTGCTATCGCTCAACCGTTGAGAGCATCGACGAAATAACAGGAAAGAAAGCTCCGTTTATCAACATCGTCGGCGGCGGAACAAAAGAAGTTCCTCTCTGCAAGCTCACAGCAAACGCTTGCGGCAGACCCGTTTACACAGGTCCCGTTGAAGCAACCGCACTCGGCAATCTCTGTGTACAGGCAATCGCAGAAGGCGAAATCAAAGACACAAAGGAAGCACGCCAGGTTATCGCAAACAGCTTTGAAATTTCCTGCTTTGAGCCTGAAAACACAGACAAGTGGGACGAGGCGTATGACAGATTTACAAAGATTGTAGAAATGACAAAGAATCAGTAATACATCTGAAAAGGAGATAACAACATGAACGCAAGATATCAGTCCGCAAAGGAAATTTATTCATCACTCGGCGTTGACACCGAGAAAGCAATGGAAATCTTAAAGAAGGTTCCCGTATCAATGCACTGCTGGCAGGGTGACGACGTTATCGGCTTTGACCACGACGGTCCTCTCACAGGCGGTATTCAGACAACAGGTAACTATCCCGGAAAAGCAACTACACCCGAACAGTTAATGGCTGACATGGAAAAGGCTATAAGCCTTATTCCCGGTGCAAAGAAGCTCAATGTTCACGCATGCTACGCTATTTTTGAAAAGGGCGAATTTGCTGACCGCGACAAGCTTGAGCCCAAGCACTTTAAAGCATGGGTTGACCTTGCAAAGAAGCTCGGCGTTGGTATTGACTTCAACCCCACCTTCTTCTCTCATCCAAAGGTTCGTGACGGTCTCACGCTCTCAAGCCCCGACAAAGAAACAAGAGATTTCTGGATTGAACACGGAAAAGCATGTATCAGAATTTCCCAGTACTTTGCAGAAGAAACAGGCATACCTTGTGTTATGAACATCTGGACAGGCGACGGCTACAAGGACATCCCTGCCGACAGAATGGGACCGAGAGTAAGATACAAGGAATCCATCGAAGCAATTCTTGCAGAGCCTTTTGACAAGAATAAGGTAAAGCCCTGCGTTGAATCCAAGGTGTTCGGTATCGGTGTTGAGTCGTTTACAGCAGGTTCTGCTGAGTTCTCGCTCACCTTTGCCGCAACTCATGACGGATGTCTTCCTCTCATGGACAACGGTCACTACCATCCGACAGAAGTTGTTTCCGACAAGATTCCCGCACTTCTCACATTCTTCCCCGAGGTTGCTCTCCATGTAACAAGAGGCGTTCGCTGGGACAGTGACCACGTGCTTCTCCTTGACGACGAAACAAAAGAAATTGCAAAGGAAATTGTGAGATGTGATGCGCTCGACAGAGTTTACATCGCTCTTGACTACTTCGATGCAAGCGTTAACAGAATCGCTGCCTGGGCCATCGGTATGAGAAGCATGCAGAAGGCTCTTCTTATGGCACTCTGTACTCCCAATGCCGAACTCAAGAAGCTTCAGGACGAAAACAGACTTACCGAGCTTATGATGATGCAGGAAGAAATCAAGACTCTTCCCTTTGGCGACATCTGGGCTGAATACTGTGAAAGATGCGGCGTTGTCGCTGACAAGTCCTGGTTCGACGAAATCGTAAAATACGAAAATGAAGTTCTTCTCAAGAGATAACTTACTTTTTCTTTCGGAGAAAAAGTAAGCAAAAAGAATTTTACAACGGTCAAATTGAAGTTTAAACAACTTCAATTTGACAATCTCTCTTATTGAAATAAAGTAATCAAAACGAGCTTTGCTTTGTAAAATCGAGGTCTAAACAACCTCGATTTTTCGTTGTTGTCAATTATGCTTCAAGGTCGGCGAAAACTTTTGAAACGCGTGGGAGCTTTGGTTTGTTCACATATCTCGCGACATATTCCGTTTGCGTTGCATAAACGCAACAACGCAAACTCTTTCAAAAAGGCGATTTAATTTCTTTATCCCATCGAAGTCTAAACAACTTCGATGTTTTTTTGCTTTGTTTGCATTGTATAAAAACACAGCCACGACAAATGTCATGGCTGTTCTGTAGTAGTATTGATTTGTTTTACGCTTCTTTTATTTCTGTGTTCTCTGCCTGTGTCGTTTCAATCTCCTGCACCTCAAGCTGTTCCACAGGCTTTTCAAGCTCCTCGCGTCTTGCGACGTCTTCTCTGAGAAGCTTGTATACGGTCGCCGTTATCGGAACGCTTATAAGCATACCGCCGATGCCGAACACGCCGCCGCCGAGTGTGATTGCGGCAAGCACCCATATACCTGGAAGTCCGATAGATGTTCCCACAACCTTCGGATATATAAGATTGTTTTCAAGCTGCTGAAGAATGATAATATAAACAAGGAACAACAGCGCTTTTATCGGGGACACCGTAAGTATCAGAAGTGCGCCTACGCACGCACCTATCCATGCACCTGCAACAGGAATGAGTGCCGTAAGTCCTACAAGTGCACCCGTTGCCATGGCATGCGGAAACCGGAAAATGTACATTCCGAGCGTACACAAAACACCTATTATAACCGCCTCCGAGCACTGTCCGACAATAAACGAACGGAAAGTGTTGTGGAAGGTATCTAGAATGTGGTAAAAGTAATGCGTCTTATCGGTTCTGAAATATGTGTCAAGCACTCTTCCAAGCTGTTTTGCAATCTTTTCCTTGCCGAGAAGCAGATACAGTGCAAACACCGCCGCAAGAAATACATTAAAGATTGATGAGAACACCGAGCTTACGGTTGCAAATATGATATTCACAGTACCGCCGATACCGTTGACAACAACGTCAAACACCTGCTTTACCATGCTCTCCCAGTTAGTGTTTCTTAAGCTGTCAAAAGCCTCTGCGGGAATGAGCTTGTATATATCAGGCACTTTTTCGAGAGCCTTTACCCTATCTATAATAAGTCCCACAATTATTTTTATTGCCTCTGTCATCGGAGGAATAACAATCGTCATAACCAACGACACGATAAGCGCAATACACAGCACCGCAAGCAAAACACACACAGGTCTTTTTATGGCTTGAAGAAACCTGTTTTTCACATTGCCGAACACGCTGCGCTCAAAGAAGTTCATCGGAATATTTACAACATAAGCCGCA
Organism: Eubacteriales bacterium; assembly: GCA_045540015.1. Taxonomy (GTDB): domain Bacteria; phylum Bacillota; class Clostridia; order Oscillospirales; family CAG-382; genus UMGS1387. Next base: position 14,447 of record JAZQGP010000048.1, on the reverse strand, counting down.
ATTCCGCCGCAAATAAGCGGAACCGTAGCACCTGCAAGTACACCGATTACAGAAGATATGTACGGCCAGTACATTGTGCCAAGGTATAATATAAATACCGTTACCGCAATTTTAGCAAGATTTGTCCATTTTATGCGCCTCATATATCTTCCTCACTCCCTAACTTCCATTATCAATTTTCCATTTTCTACTGATTAATATGCCTTGCCCCAGTAAACGAGCTTTTTAGCCGGCTTCCCGCAGCATACACACTTGTCGGAAATAGTTTCCTGTTCAAACGGAATACATCTTGAACCAACGCCTGTTTCAGCCTTTACTGTATCTTCACATTCCTCGTCTCCGCACCACATAGCCTTTACAAAGCCGTCACCGTTCTTTTCGAGAGCTTCTTTGATTTCATCCATGCTTGTGCAGGAATAGGTGTGCTTTTCTCTGTTTTCAAGCGCAATATTGTAAATACCAACCCTTACCTCTTCAAGCTTTGAAAGAACTCCGTCCTTGAAATCTTCCAGCATATTGCCAAGAGAAAGGAATGTCTTTTCACCGTTATGACGTGTAACGGCAACACACTGTTCGTTTTCAATATCACGAGGACCGATTTCTATTCTTACGGGAATACCCTTCATTTCATACTGAGCAAATTTCCATCCGGGGCTGTTATCACTGTCGTCAAGGTAAACGCGAACACCGTTTGCTTTAAGTTTTTCGTAAAGCTCGTTAGCTTTTTCAAGAACGCCTTCTTTGTGCTGAGCAACAGGAACGATTACTACCTGAATGGGAGCTACTGCAGGAGGAAGAACAAGTCCGTTGTCATCACCGTGTGTCATGATGATTGCGCCGATAAGACGTGTGGTTGTTCCCCACGAGGTCTGATGCGGATACACGTCAACGTTTTCTTTAGATTTGTAAGTGATATCAAACGCCTTTGCAAAGCCGTCGCCAAAATAATGTGACGTACCTGCCTGAAGAGCCTTACCGTCGTGCATGAGCGCTTCGATTGCATATGTATCCTCGGCGCCTGCGAACTTATCCGAAGGCGTTTTGGGCCCCTTTACAACAGGCATTGCAAGCTCTTTTTCGCAAACCTCGGCATAGATATTGAGCATCTGGAGAGTTTCTGCGCGTGCTTCCTCTGCCGTTGCATGCATTGTGTGTCCCTCCTGCCAGAGGAATTCTCTTGTACGGAGGAAAGGACGTGTTGTCTTTTCCCATCTTACAACACTGCACCACTGATTATAGAGTACAGGAAGGTCGCGGTAGGAATTTATAATCTTTGCAAAATGCTCGCAAAAGAGTGTTTCTGATGTAGGTCTTACGCAAAGACGCTCCGTAAGAGGCTCGCTTCCGCCGTGTGTTACCCATGCAACCTCAGGCGCAAAGCCTTCAACGTGATCCTTCTCCTTGTTGAGAAGGCTTTCGGGGATGAACATAGGCATATATACATTCTGATGTCCTGTCGCTTTAAAACGGTCGTCCATAAGTTTCTGGATGTTTTCCCAGATAGCGTATCCGTAGGGACGGATAATCATACAGCCCTTTACGCTTGAATAGTCTGCAAGGTCAGCGTTTTTAACGATGTCGGTATACCACTGGGCAAAGTCTGTGTCTCTTGAGGTAATCTGTTCAACCTGTTTCTTTTCGTTTGCCATTGTTTTTCAAATCCTTTCGTATGTCAGGCAAGAATTGCCTTGAAATCGTTTTTATAGTTTTCTATGCTTGCAAGAGCTTCTTCTCTTGTATTGCCCGATGAAAAATAATACACCTTTACTTTTGGTTCTGTACCCGAAGGACGGATATAAACGCTGTCACCGCCGTCAAGTACAAATCGAAGTACATTTGACTTTGGAAGTCCTATTTCACGTGACGCTCCGTCATGGAAATTGAAAAGACCTGTCAAATAATCTCCTACAACCACAACCTTTTTACCGCCAATTCTGTCAGGCGTTTTGTCACGAAGGTTTTGCATGAGGCTCTTCATTTTGTCTGCACCCTCCGTTCCAGGGAATACAAAGCTATCAACGCCCTCAATATAGTAGCCATACTTTTCAAATATACCGCAAAGTACATCATAAAGTGTCTTGCCCAGCTTTGCATAAAAGGCTGCCATTTCGGTAACAAGAAGTGAAGCAACAACGGCATCCTTGTCTCTTGCATACGAGCCTGTGAGATAACCGTAGCTTTCTTCAAAGCCGAAAATAAATGTGTGCTCGTTTGTCTTTTCAAACTCGGTCATCTTTTCGCCAATAAACTTAAAGCCGGTAAGAACACTGTAACATGCCACACCGTTTTCTGCACAGATTTTGTCTGCAAGAGGGGTGCTTACTATACTCTTTATAACACACGCGTTTTCGGGAAGTGTGCCCGAAAGCTTTCTTGCCTCAATGATATAGGAAATAAGCATAACGCCTATCTGGTTTCCCGTAAGCGGCATAAATTCGCCGTCGGAAGTTTTAATTATAACTCCTGTTCTGTCGGCATCGGGGTCGGTTCCAACAAGCAAATCACAACCCTCACGCTTTGCGATTTCAATTGCAAGATTGAATCCTTCCTTGTCTTCGGGGTTCGGACTTTTTACAGTCGGGAAATTGCCGTCAGGCTTCATCTGCTCTTCCACGCAGAAAAGATGTTTTACACCCGCACGCTTCAACACTTCGGGAATGAGAGCAGCGCCTGTTCCGTGGAAGGGTGTGTAAACAACCTTAAAGCTGTCTGAAACCTTTGGGATAGCCGTGGGATTTACTCTCTGTTCAAGTACTGCCTTCATATAGTCTTCGTCAATGTCTTTGCCGATTATCTGAATAATCCCGTCTTTTGCAGCCTTGTCAAAATCAGTTCTCTTAACACCCGTAAAAATATCAACGCTGTCTATCGCCCCAGACACGATTTTTGCCTGTTCGGGACTTATCTGCGCACCGTCTGCCCAATATGCCTTATAGCCGTTATACTGCTTCGGGTTATGAGAAGCCGTGATGTTGATACCTGCCGCGGTTTCAAGATGTCTAATTGCAAAGGAAAGCTCGGGAGTCGGACGCGGTGCATCAAAAATATAAACCTTTATACCGTTTGCCGCAAGAACCTCTGCACAAACACGTGAAAATTCCTCTGACTTGTTTCGCGTGTCGCACGCAATAACAACGCCCTTATCTTTTCCGCCGCTTTCAAGAACAAGCTTTGCAAGTCCCTGCGTTGCCTGTGCAACGGTATACACATTCATGCCGTTTATACCTGCTCTTATGATGCTGCGAAGTCCTGCAGTGCCAAATTCAAGAGGCGCATGAAAACGCTCTTTTATTTCCTTTTCGTCGTCCTTTATTTCATAAAGCTCACTTTTAAGTTCTTTGTCAAGCTCTGAAAAATCCGTCCATTTTTTGTATTCTGCCAAAAAATCCATAAATGTTCCTCCGTGAACAAATGCTGCAAATTGCCTATATTATCTTATGCCTGTTTTTCAAGCTCAAGAATAGCCTTTGCAAGCTGGTCGGGACATGACGTGCTTTTGAAGCCGCATTTTATTCCCGAAAGTCTTGCAACCGCCTCGTCTGTTTTCATTCCTTCAACAAGCTTTGATATTCCCTGTGTATTTCCGTTGCAGCCGCCGAAAAACGATACACTCTTTATGACGCCGTCCTCAACCTCAAGCTCAATGCTCCTTGCACAGGTTCCGCTTGTTCTGTAATTTATCTTTGCCATTATTTCGAGTTTCCTTTCATACGCATATAATTATACGCATACTTATACAGTTTATATATTAGTATACCACATATATTTGAAAAATGGTAGACATTTTTTGAATTTTTGAAAAAAAGACTCATTATTACCGCTTTTATTGTCTTTTCTCAAAGGGCTTTTAGCTATCTTCTGATATATCTTTGAAAAAGTTCATTGGAGACTTTGAATATGATGCGATTTAAAGAGTAGTCATTATAGCCAAAAACATTTGTAATATTGCACAAAAAAAGACTCACACCGTTGACTTTTCATGAATGGTTATATATAATTATATGGTAAAATTTTTTCAGAAAGAGAAGGTACACAAAAATGAAAAAAACAAGGAGAGTTCTTTTGTGTCTTGCGCTTGTTTCGACATTCTTTATGCTGGCACTTGTTGCAGGCGCAGCCCCAAGCGAATTTGACACTGACGGCGATTTTGGAATGTTTTCTTTCGGAAACGCCATTACAACACCCACAGTTGCAAACGGTGTTCTGTCGTTTACCACGACAGGCACAGATCCGCAGCTTTATTTTGAAAACCCCGTTAATATCAACAACGGTATTGTAAATGCAGACAAGGCAAAAAAGATTGAAATCCGTTTTGCATCTACTGCTGCATCTGCGCAGTTTGAAATCTTTTTCACCTCTATAAATCCCGCTGACGGAAGTTATTACTGCAAGCCTTATCAAGAAGGTGATACCAGCGAGCAGTCATATGTTAAAAATGCACACTATCAATGGTACTCCGGAACAGGCTCTCTTGACAAATTTATAACCGTTACAATAGACCAGACAGATATAAAGTATTGGAAAGGTAAGATAAAAAGTTTAAGAATAGATCCCGGTGCAACAAACGGTGCACAGTTTGTCATTGACTACGTAAGATTCATAGGTGATGAAGATGAAATAGTGATTCCGGAAAAATCCGAAAGCATCAAGGCTGAAGAAGCTCTTTACGGCGAATGTCTCTTCTACGATGACTTTGAAAGCTACAATGTCGGCGATGTTCCCGAATCTGTTTTCTATTCAAAGCTTGGCACTACTGCTCTTACAAAGGCAGACCAGTGTAAAGAAATAAAGATTGCAAGCGGCATTTCCGGAAACGACACAAAGGTTATCGAACTTACCGGAAGCAGTATAACGGAAAACCAATATCCTTTCATAAGAGTTGCATATAATCTTGCCGAAAAAGGTACATATACAATGATTGCCGACTATTATACAACTGCATCGGCACCAAAGAACTGGGACTTTTTCAACGGCTATAACAAGACAGATGCAACCTCAAGCCGTATCATGCATTTCGGAGATGCTGTAGTCGGCGAGTGGGATACTTTCAACACATCCCAGGATACTGCTAAAGTAGCCGATTTTGCCAATATTGCATATTTCGGCTTTGGTGCCCAGGGTATTGCACTTGACGAAACAGTATATATTGATAATATCCGTGTATTTTTCAAGAAAATGTACACGGCAGATATTGAAGGCGGCGAAGGTGCTGCGGGAACGGCTCCCGTCATTACTTTCGCAAAGAACGACACAATTACTTTCCCTGAAAACACTTTCTCAAGAACAAATTACACATTCATGGGCTGGCTCACAAACCTCAGTAACAACGTATATAAGCCGGGCGAAACTCTTAATGTCGGCGATATCACATACTTAAAGTTAACAGCAGTATGGGAAAGAGCCGTTCCTGCAGAAAAGACAGCTCAGATTATTGCCGAAGAAAAACTTTACGGCGAATGTCTCTTCTTTGATGACTTTGAAAGCTATGCTATAGGCGATATTCCGTCAAGTGTTTACTATTCAAACATAGGCGAAGTAAAGATGACAAGGTCAGACCAGTGTGGAAAAATCCAGATTGTTGACGGCTTTGAAGGAAACGACACAAAGGTTATCGAGCTTACAGGTAACGGCGTCAACTACTTCTATCCCTTTATCAGAGTTTTGTATACTCTCAATATTAAAGGAAAGTATACAATGCTTGCAGATATGTATACAGAGGCAAAAGATGTACTACAGTTCTGCTTTTCAAACGGTTACACATCTACGGCAAATCAGGTCGACAAACGTCTTTGGCATACTCCTGCCGCTTCCAGAAATACCTGGCAGAGAATTGAAACCGATTATACCCTCTCAAGCATTGAAGGTTTCGTAAAGATAGACTACTTCGGCTTTGGTGCAAACGGCGTAAAGAGCGGAGAAACTCTTTATATTGACAATATCCGCTTGTACTTCAGCGAAGCAAAATACATCGACTTTGAAGCAGGCAACGGTGCAACCGGAACTGCTCCCGAGCTTGATTTTTATGCAAACAGTACAATAACACTTCCTTACAACACATTTGAAAAAGAAGGATATGTGTTTGCAGGCTGGAAGTCGAGCATTGACGGCAAAACCTACAGAGAGGGCGAAAAGATTACTTTAGGCAACGTTGACGAATTTACGCTTACTGCAACATGGGCAAGATTTGTTCCGCAGCTTGTAAAAAAGAACAGCATCCGCGATACAGACGACGGTATTCAGGGCATGAGATTCGCAGGATATGTAGAAAACGACAAAAAGGCATATGCTTCTGAAATCGGCTTTATCGCAACAAGAGAAGAGCTTCTCGGTGACAACGAGCTTGTCTTTGGCGAAGTTAATCAGGACGGCTTTGGCATTTCTCCAAACGGTGTAAAGTATGTATACGGTGCAACCTATGACGCAGCTGCAGGCACAGACCTCGTATATACAACCGATGGCAATGTGTTCGGAGGCTACAGATGGAAGGACATTGAAGGCACATTCTTTACAAGCATTATTACAGGCATTCCCGAAAACAACTATGCAGATAAGTTTGTCGTAAGACCTTACGCCCTCATTGACGGGGAATATGTATACGGCGAAACACTTTGCAGAAGTGTAAAGGAGGTTGCTGAAAGCGCTTACAACGACGGAAACAGAGAAGATTATGTTATGAAAATTGTTGAAAAGACAGGCATAGTTCCAGGAAAGACAATTTGCTTCCTCGGTGACAGTATCACCCACGGCGGAACATACATAAAAGAGCTTGCTCAGATTTACCTTGACAGCGAAACCGAAAATGGAAGATACGAATTCTACAACTGCGGTATTTCAGGCGATACTGCAGGAGGCGCCATAAAAAGACTCGAAGATGACGTTCTTGCATATAATCCCGATATTGTCATGATTATGTTCGGTATGAATGACATAGGACAGAATCTTTACATCAAGGCAAACTATAATGAAGAAGTAGAAGCCAAGAGACAGACGAACCTCACAAACTACAAGAACAACATGAGAACCATCGTTGACACCTTCCTTGAAAACGATGTTGAGGTTATTCTCTGCACACCTACTCCTTACGACGATGTAACAAATCAGGTTTATGAATGCAACATAGGTCTTGAAAAGTGTGCTGAGTTTATAAGAGAACTAGCAGAGGAAAAAGGTCTTGAGCTTGTAGACCACTATAAGAACATGTATCCTCTGCGCAGTACAAAATATTGGGGTGCATCAGACCCGATTCATCCGAATGCTCTCGGTCATCATGCAATGGCTCAGTCCATTATGCATGACCTTGGCTACATCGATGAAATGGATTTTGAAACTGCTATAACAAACTTCTCTCCCATTAACGAGGAACGTCATACATATGTAAACAACTTCAGAATGTTCGTTATGATAGAGCGAAACATGATTAACGGCGGTTACACAACAACAGAAGATAAGCTTGACCGCGCAAAAGAGCTTCAGGCACAGCAGACAAGCGACCACTGGAGATGGATTTATCAGAATTACATCGACAACTGCGGCAGAGGCCTTGAAATGCTTGATGAGGTTATAAGACTTACCGAAGAAATGGCTGCAAAAAATTAAAGTCAATTAATACTAAAAACCGAAGTCCCGGCGGCTTCGGTTTTTATATTGTATCCAAAATTCTATTGACACCGCCCTGCAAAAAGTGTAAAATGTACATTACAGGAAGCTTTATTATGGAGGAAAAAACATGAAAAAGTACAGAAAAATTCTTGTGTGTCTTGCACTTATATCGGCGTTTTTCATGCTGACATTCTGTGCGAGCGCTGCATCCTTTGAGTTCAACAACACGGAAGGAAAGCTTGAAATATCAAGCTGCGGAGGGCATGTTTCAGGTGCAGCTGTTAAAAACGGTATGCTCTCTTTTTCAACAATAGGAGCAGATCCTCAGCTTTATATTAACGGCAAATATGATTTAAACACAAAAACAGGCGGTGTTGTTAATGCCGATTTTGTAAAACAGATTGAAATACGCTTTGCTTCAACAAGTGAAAACGGTACGCTTGAGATTTTCTTTACATCAGTTAACCCGGAAGACGGAAGCTATTTCTGCAATCCTTATGTTCAGGGAGACACAAGCGAGCAGGCATATGCAAAGAATGCAAACTATGTCCCTTTTTCCGGCACGGGTTCGCTTGACAAGTTTATAACTCTTACAATCGACCAGTCAAAAATCAAATATTGGAAAGGCGTTGTAACCGGCCTCAGAATTGATCCCGGCAGAGCAAGCGACGTTCAGTTTGCAATCGACTACATAAGATTTGTCGGAGAAGAGACAAGCAAGTACGCAAAAGTGGTTTCGGGAGACGGCGCTTCAGGTACACCGGAGACACTCACGTTCACTCCGAACAGCACCGTTATTCTTCCAAAAAACACTTTTACCAAAGAAGGCTATGTTTTTACAGGCTGGAAAACAAATGTTGACAACAGACTTTACAATGAGGAAGACACCCTTGTGCTGGGAGAGGTTGACGAGCTTACTATTACAGCAAGCTGGGCAAAGTTTATTCCCGAGACTGTAAGAGAAACCGATATCAGAGAAAAATCGGGCAAAATCCACGGTGTCAGCTTTGCAGGCTTTGTCTCAGACGACAACAAAAAGGTTTGCCAGGAATACGGCTTCATCGTAACTACAGAAGCTCGTCTTGGCGACAATCAGCTTTGCTTTGGCACAAATAACAAAAACGGAAAAGGCGTTTCGCCTGACGGCGTGAAATACTCTTACGGCGTTGCTTACAACAAAGCAAACGGCACAGACATTATATTCTCCAAACTCGGAAACGTGTTTAATAACAACTACTGGAAAAATATTGACGGCAACTTCTTTTCGGCAGTTCTCACAAACATTCCGAAGAGTGCATACGATGAAAAAATCATTGTAAGACCGTATGCGAAAATCGACGGCGAATATGTTTACGGTGAAATAATCAAAAGAAGTGTAAAGGATATTGCCGAAGACGCATACAACAACGGCAACAGAGAGGAATACCTTATGAACATCATAAATGAAGCAGGAATAGTTCCGGGTAAAACAGTTTGCTTCCTCGGCGACAGCATCACTCACGACGGAAAGTATATAAAAGAGCTTGCACAGACCTATCTTGACAGCGAAAAACAGACCGGCAGATACGAATTCTACAACTGCGGCATTTCAGGTGATACCGCTGCCGGTGCTCTCAGAAGACTTGATGCGGACGTGCTTTCCTACAATCCCGACATTGTTATGATTATGTTCGGCATGAATGACATCGGGCAGAGCTATTATGTGAAGGCAAACTACAATGACACGGTCGAGGCACAGAGACAGTCAAAGCTTGACACCTATGCACAAAACATGGAAGCACTTGTTACGAAGCTGCTCGACAGCGGTGTTGAGGTTATTCTCTGCACACCCACTCCCTACGATGATGTTACAAACACAACCAACGACTACAATGCAGGTCTTGTAAAATGTGCAGAAATCGTAAAAAATCTTGCAAATGACTATGGTCTTGAGGTTGTTGACCACTACAAAAACATGTATAACCTTCGTTCCATAAAGTATTGGGGCGATCCGATTCATCCTAACGCACTCGGTCATCACGTAATGGCGCAGTCCATAATGTACGACCTTGGTTACATAGACGAAATGGATGTAACAGCTCCCATGACAAAATTTGACAAGATTAACGAAGAACGTCACACGCTTTCCTACAACTTCAGAATGTTCGTGATGATTGAGCGCAATTTGCAAGGTCTTTCAACTACAGAAGCAAAGCTTGCACGTGCAAAAGAGCTTCAGGCGCAGCAGACAAACGACCACTGGAGATGGATATATCAGAATTACATCGACTATTGCGGAAAAGGCGCGCAAATGCTTGAGGATGTAATAAAGCTCACAGAGGATATGGCTGCCAAGAACTGAATATAAACCTATTTACTTGTCCCATGTGTTTTTACGGCACATGGGATGTTTGTTTTTTTAATCCTGCATTTGGCAAAACAAGCTTTAAAAATATATCGGATATCTTACATTTTCAATTAATATATACCGCATTTTGCATTTACTTTAACAGAAAACAATGATAGAATAAATATGTCTTGGTATCGTATTAAAAATTCAGAAAAAGACATATAATAATCTTTATTTTACATTTACTTTGCCGGGAAACAATGATAGAATAATTTAAAATAATCTTATATAAGGAGAATAATAACATGAAAACACGCAAAATTCTAATGTATCTGGCACTCTTTTCGGCATGCCTTATGCTGACATTGTGCGCGGCCGCCGCACCGCTCGAATTCAATACAGACGGTGATTTTGAAACATTTTCGAACGGCAACAACATTACAGAGCCAAAGGTGGAAAACGGTGTGCTTTCGTTTTCGACAACAGCCACCGACCCGCAGCTTTACATTTTAAACGAATACAACTATGCCACCAAAACAGGCGGCGTTGTAAATGCAGACAAGGTAAAGCAGATTGAGATCCGTTTTGCATCAACTGCTCCAAGCGGACAGTTTGAAATTTTCTTTACATCTACCAATCCTGAGGACGGAAGCTACTACTGCTATCCTCTTTCCTCCGGCGACAAGGGGGACCAAAGCTATGCAAAGAATGCAAACTATGTATTTTATTCCGGAACAGGTTCTCTTGACAAGTTTACAACCCTTACCATCGACCAGTCAAAGAAGGCATACTGGAAGGGTATGGTAGGACACCTCAGAATTGACCCGGGCAAAATCGCTGATGCCGATTTTGTAATTGATTACATAAGATTTATCGGAGAGGAAGAGGACGACGGCGAAGAAGATGAAACAACAGTAAAGACAGAGCAGATTCTTGCAGAGGAAAAGCTTTACGGCGAATGTCTTTTCTTTGATGACTTTGAAAGCTACAATTTCGGAGATATTCCTGCATCCGTTTTCTATTCAAAGCTCGGCACAACCACTCTTTCAAAAGCTGATGCGTGCGGTGAAATTAAAATCGTAAGCGGCATTGGCACAAACTCCGGCAAGGCTATTGAGCTTACAGGAAACAATGCGGTTAATAAGTATCCTTTTATCAAGGTTTTCTATGAGCTTGACCAAAAAGGTCAGTATACAATGATTGCTGACATGTATTCGGAGCCTGCAGGTAATTTCTACTTCTCCTTATTCAACGGATACAAAGGAACCGGAGACCAGGCCGACAAGCGTATAATGGTTAATAAAACCGGAACTAAAGCCAAATGGACTACTGTTTCCTCAAACTACGACACAGGCAACATAGACGGTTTTACAAACATGACCTATTTCGGTTTCGGCGCGAACGGCGTTTCTGACGGAGAAAAGCTCTACATTGACAACATCAGAGTTTACTATCGGGATTGCTACGACGCAACCGTTTTAGGCGGTACAGGAGCAACGGGAACCGCTCCCAAGATGAGATTCGCTCCCAACAGCACGACAACCTTCCCGGAAAACACATTTACAAGAGAAAATTACACCTTTATCGGCTGGTCAACAAGCGTCAACTCCAACATTTATCTGCCCGGCGATACCATGAACATAGGTGATATCACTTCCCTTACTATTACCGCGAACTGGAAGAGAACCGTAACACCGGAGAAGACAGCACAAATTCTCGAAGAGGAAAAGCTCTACGGCGAGTGCCTGTTCTTTGACGATTTTGAAAACTATATTGTAAATGAAGTTCCCACATATGTTTACTATTCAAAGCTCGGCGAAACCTCTCTTTATAAAGCAGACCAGTGCGGAGAAATCAGAATTGTAGACGGCATTGGCGACAACGACACACAGGTTATCGAGCTTACAGGTAACGGTACACAATACAGGTATCCCTTTATAAGAGTAGGCTACAAGCTTACTGAACAAGGCAAATATACAATGATTGCCGACTTTTACACAGACGTTGCAGAAATAAAGTTCTGGTGTTTTTTTAACGGCTACTCGGGAACCGGACCTCAGACAGACAAACGTATAAACAAGGGCTTTACGCCATTTGCAAAACAATGGCAGAACATATTCAATCAGAATTATACAACTTCGGTTGAAGGTCTTACAAGCATAAATTATTTCGGTTTCGGCGGTGAAGGCATAGCAAACGGTCAAAAAATGTACATAGACAACATACGTTTGTATTTCAAGCCCGGCGCAAATGCAGAATTTGTAGCAGGTGACGGTGCAACAGGAACAGCGCCTTTGTTATCCTTTGCGTATGATGACACTATTACATTCCCCAAAAACACCTTCGAAAAGGAAGGATACATGTTTGCAGGCTGGAAAACCAACCTTGGAGACAGAATATATTATGAGGGTGAAACGCTGAAGCTTAATAATGTCGAGGAGCTTACAATTACTGCAACATGGGCAAAATTTGTTCCTCAGCTTGTAAGAAAGAACAGCATCCGCGATACAGACGACGGTATCCAGGGCATGAGATTTGCAGGCTATGTTTCCAATGAAAATAAGGTTTATGCTTCGGAAATCGGCTTTATTGTAACAAGAGCTGAACTTCTTGGAGATTACCAACTCACATTCGGAACAAATAACGGCAACGGTGCCGGAGTTTCTCCTGACGGCGTAGCATATATATACGGTGCAACCTATGACAAAGCAGCAGGAACAGACCTTATTTATTCCACAAGCGGTGATGTATTCGGCAGTGATATATGGAAGGATGTTGAAGGAACATTCTTCACAAGTGTCATTACGGGTATTCCCGAAAGTGCATACAAGGACAAGTTTGTTGTAAGACCGTATGCTCTTATTGACGGCGTGTACGTTTACGGCGAAGCAATGAAGAGAAGTGTATGCGATGTTGCTGAAAGTGCATACAGCGACGGAAACAGAAGTGATTATGTTTTGAATATTATCGAAAAGACTGGTATCACTCCCGGAAAGACAGTATGCTTCTTCGGCGACAGCATTACACACGACGGAACGTTTATAAAAGAGCTTGCACAGACCTATCTTGACACAGACAAGGATACACCGAGATACGAGTTTTACAACTGCGGTATAGGCGGAGACACGGCAACAGCTGCCTTGAAGAGACTTGATTCCGACCTGCTTTACTATGACCCCGATATAGTAATTATGATGTTCGGTATGAATGACATCGGAAGAAACTATTATATCAAGTCTCAATACAATGAGGAAATGGAAGTAAAGCGTCAAGGCAATCTCAGAAATTACAAGACAAGTATGGAAGCTATCATTGACAGACTTCTCGATGAAGGAATTGAAGTTATTCTCTGTACGCCCACCCCGTTTGACGATACAACCACAACAACGAACGAAAGCAACGTAGGACTTGAGGCGTGTGCGGAATTTGTCAGAGAAATCGCAAAAGCAAATAATCTCCAGGTTATCGACCACTATGCAAACATGTATCCGCTTCGCTCACTCACATACTGGGGCGGCGACTCGGTTCACCCCAACACCCTCGGTCAGCATGTAATGGCTCAGTCTGTCATGTATTCGCTCGGCTATATTGACGAGATGGAATTGACAACTGCCATGAGCAAGTTTGACGAGCTTAACGAGCAGCGTCACACCGTTTCAACAGAGTACCGTATGACTTTGATGGTTGATTACACCCTTATTAACAGCGGATGTATCACGGTAGAAGATAAAAAAGCACGAGCAATAGTTCTCAGAGACAGTCAGGACAATGCTTACTGGAAAGGAATTTACCAGGATTATATCGACAACATAGACAACATTGTTGAAATGCGCGAAGAAACAGTAAGACTTACAGAGGAAATGTCTTACAAGAATCAATAATAAATCTGTTTACTCATCCCATGTGTTTTTACGGCACATGGGATGCTTTCTTATGAGGTACATATTGCAAATATTTTGGTGTATATCGTCCATTGCTCACAAATATGTTTTATTATATAATTGACTTATATATCAAAGCATAAAGGAGTACTACAAATGAAAACAAAACTTTTGGCACTCATTCTCGCGCTTTTCATGGTAACTTCAATGGTTCCTGTCAGCGCAATTCAAATGGTACTGCCTGAAACAGCGGCAGAAGACACCGTTACAATTCCCGAAATTGTTGAAGAACCGGCGGTTCTTTCAGTTCAGTCCGAGTACGAAACATACGGCACCCCCATTTTCTATGAAGATTTTGAGGGTTTAGAAGCCGGAACAAGCCTCGCTAAACAGCAGACCTTGGGCAACGGAAATACAACCATAACCACCTTGGCCGGCGCTTCTCATGAAATTGTTGACTTTAACGGAAACAATGTGGTCAAGTTGTCGGGTGAAAAACAATACAATTATATTATAACAAAGGTTTCCGACACTGCGCTTCCTTCGTTTACCCCAGGTAAGTACACAGCTATATCAAAATACTATTTTCCTTCCAGCGCAACTCCCGATAAAGTAAATATTGCGTATGACTATTCATT
>JAZQGP010000047.1:0-100904 GCA_045540015.1 Eubacteriales bacterium | reverse complement strand
TCAGGTTTACGTTCTTACTGAAAAGGAAGGCGGACGTCATAAGCCCTTCTTCTCCAACTACAGACCTCAGTTCTTCTTCAGAACAACTGACGTTACAGGTATCATCACTCTTCCCGATGGCGTTGAAATGTGCAACCCCGGCGATAACGTTGATATGAACGTAGAACTCATCGTTCCCGTAGCTATGGAAAAGGGTCTCCGTTTTGCTATCCGTGAAGGCGGCAGAACTGTAGGTTCCGGCGTTGTTACCGATATCATTGGCTAATTGCTGATTCGGTTATAAACCAAATATAACTGCCTCGCGCAGTAAAAAGGGGCACCAACAGGTGTCCCTTACTTTCTTGAAAGAAAGTAAGCAAAGAACTTTTCATTGGTCAAATTGAAGTTTGAACAACTTCAATTTGACGGAATATTAGTTAATTTTGCAAAACATAATATAATATCAGTTTAGCTAAAAAAGAGCTATAAATCCTCATTTTTAGAATGAATTTAATATGCAGTTTTGCGAAATCGAAGTTCTTCGAATTTCGATTTCGCCGATCAAAAGTTTTTGCCAAGCTTTTTACAAAAAGCGGGGTCTTTAGGGCAGGGAGAATTTCCCTACCGGCGGTATAGTCCGAGAGCAGGTACTGTGTACCTTTGCAGAACCGGTGAGATGTGTTTTGTCAATTCCGGTACCGACAGTTATAGTCTGGATGAAGTAAAGACGAATATTTAGGGTTCTGTTTTTTTAGAATCATAAAAGTTGTCTGCCTTGAGGTGTTAATCTCAAAGGCATTTTTTGTTGCCCTTTGGAGTTTTATACATACACTGAAAAGAGGTAATTCATTATGAAACATTCAAAGAAAATAGCCCTTGCGGGCGTTCTTGCGGCAATGTCGGCAATTCTCTATATGTTTCCGACGTTTTCTATTATCCCTGCTTTCTCGTGGCTTGAGATAGATTTTGCGGATGTTCCCGCTATATTTGCATCTATCACAATTGATCCGCTTGTGGGCGGTGTTGTTGTGCTCATAAGAAATACAGTTCATCTGGTTGCATCAAGTACGGCGATGATTGGCGAGCTTTCCAACTTTCTTATAAGTGCAGTTTTTGTTGTTGTGACGGGTGTGCTTTATAAGGCGTTTAAAAATGTGAAGCGTAAGCTTGCTTTGAGCCTTGTAATTGCAGCGGCTTGCCAGATTGTAACTGCCATGGCTGTAAACTACTTTATTATGATACCGCTGTATTCGGCTTTTGTCAATTTCAATGAAATCGGAAAAGGTGTGTATATTTTTGCAGGTGTGTTGCCGTTTAATGCAATTAAAGATATGGTAACATGTATTGTTTTCGGTCTTGTTTATAAGTACGTAAGACCGCATCTTTCCAAAATTTTGAGATAAATCGATGCGTATTAATGAAAAAATTTATAATTCGTTAAAAAAATATATATGTATTGTACGATAGATGTGATATAATGCAATTAGCCTAAGTTTGGAGGTGTTTTAGAATGGCATACGTAATTTCTGACGCATGCATCGCTTGCGGCGCATGTGCTGATGAATGTCCTGTAGAGGCAATCGCTGAAAAGGACGGCAAGTACGAAATCAACAAGGAACTCTGCATTGACTGTGGAGCTTGTGCTGCTACTTGTCCTGTTGAGGCTCCCGCAGCAGAATAATTAATTGGGATGACAAATTAAACCGCACTGTTTTGCAGTGCGGTTTTTGCTTGTTTATGCAACTTTTTGTTGTCGGCTAACCTACGATAGAAACAAAAATGGAATTGTCGCTGCCGTATTTTTCGCAGACGCCATCCTGTTCGTTCCAGCTTTGCATCCACTCTGCAGCCATAACCATGCTCTTGCCGTCTTTATATTCGCACGCTCCGAAGTTTCCGCATCTTGCTCCTCTTTCGGGCGTAAGCTGAATTTCGGTTTCTTTTATAAGACGCATGTTTTCGACTTTTGCGGCATAGAGCGGTGCTCTGTGACGGAATACGTGGTCGTTTTTTCCGTTGCGTCTTGTATAGATAAGATACAGCTCGTCATGCACTATCATCCAGTGCTGTTGGGTGTTATAGCTCTGAAGAAGGCTTCCGTCATCCCATGCCCATATGTGCATGTCCGAATAGTGAAGCCCGTCCGTACTTCTTGCGACAACACCGCATTCATCGTTTCTCATTGTAAGATAGTAAACACCTTTATGAAAAACTATTGACGGCTCGCAAAGACCTCTTTGAATGGTCAATGTCATTTCGTTTCCAATTTCAATAAATTTCAGATTTTCTCCGTCAAACGAGCAATGCATAACCGCACAGTAAGCGTTTTCTTCGCCTTTTTTGTGAATGTATATCGGGATGAGCAAATCTCCGTTTTCAAGCTCCATTATCTGCGAACAACCGCCTCCTGTTTTTTCATAGCCATCGGGCATTTCTACATACTTCATCTGTTTAAATTCGTTTTTCTCATAATCGAAAACGCTGTAAAAAGTAGCCTTTGTTCCCGAAACAGGATGATTTGAGTTTTTTGCATAGTTTGCCATGTGCCCTGTAAGAAGTATTTTACCCGTCTTTTTATGATAAAAAGGCGTTGCATCGCAGCCGACGCTTGTTATATCACCGTTTACTATAGGTTGAAGCCCTTTTTGCGGCACAAATTCCGACCATGTTCTGCCCTCGTCAAAGCTCAGGCTCATCTGTATTCCGTCAAATAAATCCGAACCTTTAACGTCGAGATGCTGTGCCGTGGCTATCATAAAATCCGGTGTCATACAGCATCTTGCATGAACAAGGCACTTTTTGCCGTCCCAACCGCTTCTTATTGCATATGTTTCGTGTTTCATGCGCATTAACTCCTATTTATTTTAGATTATTATACAACAATTATAACTTATGATCCCTGAAATGCAATAGCAAAAACGGACATTTTGATATGTTTTTTGTCCTTTAAATATAGGAAAAGGGAAACCCGAAACGGATTACCCTTTTAAAAATCACTTGCCTTCTTCGATATCAATAAGCTCGTCTATCTTCTTGCCGTTTATTGTAACTTCGTCAACCATTGGCTTTATTCTCAGATACTTTGCCGTACCCGGTGTTATAGGATAAAAGCCCATAACGGCGAACATATACCAGCATGCGGTTGTGCCGTTGTCCTCATCTCCCGGATAACCGTCGTCCTTGTATGAAAAACCTTCGTCACATATTTTGCGGAGCCACATTTCGGTTTTTTCCTTTTCGCCGAAATATGCGTAGATGTACGGAATGTGGAAACTGGGCTGATTGGAAATTGCGCACTGTCCCCAGTCTGCTGCGGCGAACTCCGTCATCTCATGAATCTCGCGTCCGTAGCCGCCGATGAGATATACGGGAGGCTCGGCAAAGAACTCGTCAAGCTTCTTGAGGAAGGCTTGCTTTCCGCCGTGAAGCTCGGCAAGGCCTTCAAGGTCATGCTGAACGGCAAAGCTTGTCTGCCATGCGCTGGCTTCGGTGTAGTCCAGTCCCCAGCTTTCAGGCGCAAAGCTTGTGCGGAAATTACCGTTTTCGTCGCGGCTTCTCATAAAGCCTGTCTTTGCATCAAACACGTTTTTGTAGTATTTGGAACGCTTTATATACTCATCGTATATATCGTTTTTACCGAGCATTTTTGCTATCTTTGCAATACACCAGTCGCCGTAGGCAGCATCAAGCGTAAGATTTACGCTTTCATGATAGGTGTTGGGAACATATCCGAGCTTTACATATTCCTCACAGCCGTTTCTGCCAAACTGCGGGTACTCGGATTTCACGTTTGCATGCTTTATCATACCTTCAAGAGCAAGCTCAAGCATTTCGCCTTTAAGTGCGCCTCTCTTTGCTGCATCAAGAATAACCATATCTATTGCCGTTGAGGGCATACAGTTTTTGGGCTCGGTTGCGGTCCATCTCGGAAGCCAGCCGTCCTCCTTATATTCTGCTACAAAGCTGTTTATCATGCGCTTATATTCCTCGAAGTCGAGAAGTGGAAGCATTGAGTAAACTGTTCTGTAGGTATCCCAGAAGCCGTTGTCTGTGTAACGGTAGCCTTTACATACAGCATCCGGGCCGGGCGCATAATGTAACGGCTCGTTGTTTGCGTCAAGCTCGTAGGCTTTATGCGGGAACAGATATGCACGGTAGAGACAGGAATAGAACGTGCGAAGAATTTTTTCATCGTCCGTTTTTATCTGTACTCTGGAAAGATATTCCTCCCATATAGCTTCGTTTGCCGCCCTGAGAGAATCAAAATCTGAATATGTGTGCTCTCTTTCCATGTTGAGAAGAGCCTGATCAACGCTTATCAGTGAAGTTGAAAGCTTGAATTCGATGCATTTATTTACGGTTTTAACGTGAGCCTGAGCGTTGTCGGATGCCCATGTTTCGCCGGGTTTTCTCTCGTTATTGGTTTCGTCAATCACCTTTTCGATGTCACCGGGAGCAAACTTTATTGCAAAGTAAAGCTTTGCATTTTCTCTCGGCTTTTGCTTTGAAAAACAGTTTGTGTATCCCACAATCATGTTTTCGCGAAGCTCATACGAGCAAAGCAGCTTTCCGGGAGTGATTGATATAAAGCAGGGACGTGTATTTTCACGGAAACGTACTCGAAGACATGCACCGCTGTTGGTGGGTGTAAGTTCGATTGTCGCACGCGCTCTTAAAACGTCGTATTTCATATAATGCGGCATGAGCACAGCGTCCTCGGGACGAATACCCGACCATCTGCCGTCAGGTCTCTCGGTTGCGGCAATTTCATATTTCGGCATAATGACAATTGCGCCCTGTTCTCCTATCCACGGGCTTGGCTGACGAGTAAGGCGGATGCCTTCAAAGCTTCTGTCATTGGGGTGGTAGTACCAGTTGCCTCGGGTTGTATCAGTCTGAGGCGCAAACGCCGCAAAACCGAAGGGAAGCTGTACAAGCGGAAGCGTGTTTCCGTTCGAAAAACGCGGAAGCGAGGCTGTACCGTGTTTGGTATTTACATATTTTAAATATTTCATATAAAGCACCGCCTTTATATTGTTATGTTACTATTGTAATATATTTTAACATTAACTTGAATGAATGTCAATATTTTGACAACCAAAAGTGTGAGAAATAGTTCGGAAATAATATTAAAACATTGTTCATCAATTTCAACCGAATTGGAGGAGAAAAAACGCAAATATTTCCAAACCAAAAACAAACGGCAAACAGAGTCTAAACACAACGCAGGGGTTTGGGGCGTTTTTTTGTGGGAATGAGGTTTTTAGTGGAGTTTGTATTGTAAATAAATCATTTCTTGATGTGCAAATTTCATTTAATGCAACCGGCAGTTAATACATTGTACATAAATATACGAGACAGTATATTTATGGCACAAACAAATATAACATTTTTTTAATTTAAACGACAAACACGCAAGTTATACTTTTATTGTAATATATAATAAAGAAAGGCGGCTGTGACATGGAAATACTTAATACAAACACGGCAAAGACTCCGATTAAGGCAATGCTGTTCGATTTTGACGGAACAGTGTCAACTTTGAGATGTGGATGGGAGGAAGTAATGCTCCCTGTTTTCTGTGAGGTGCTTGATGACGGAAAAACACCAAATGAAGAAATAAAGCAAAAAGCAGAAAAGTATATTGACGAATCAACGGGAATACAGACAATTCTTCAGATGAAGTGGCTTGCTCAGCAGGTTGCCGAGTCCGGAAGAACACCGCTTGATATCTGGGATTACAAGAAGATTTACAACGACAGACTTATGGAAAGCATAAACAACAAGCTCTCTGATTTAAAGACCAGAAAAGCAAATCCCGACAAGTACCTGATGGCGGGTTCTGTTGAGTTTTTAAAGGCACTTAAAGAAAAGGGCGTAAAAATCTATGTTGCCAGCGGCACGGATCATCCCGATGTTGTCAACGAAGCAACTTTGCTTGATGTTATAAAATACTTTGACGAAATCAAAGGCGCACCTCTTCACGAGGAAAACTGCTCCAAGGAAGCGGTTATCAAGAGACTTCTTACCGAAAGCGGACTCAAGGGCGAAGAGCTTGCAGTGTGCGGTGACGGTAAAGTAGAAATAATGCTCGGAAAAGAATACGGAGCAAGAGCTTTCGGACTTGCGAGCAACGAAAAAGAAAGATGCGGCGTTAACGAGGTTAAGAGAAAGAGACTTGTAAATGCCGGTGCTGACATTATATGCGGCGATTTTCTCGAAAAAGATAAGATATTTGAGTTTCTCGGACTTTGATTACAGGAGGAAAATACAATGGAATACAAAGAACTGTCATTTGACAATATTACAACCTACCCTGCTTCCCAGCGTCACAACCTTGTAAGAATAGACACGCTGCTCACACCCGGCGTTGATGAAGTTCCCGAATGGGACGGCGGCGAGGATTTTGATACGCTTGCCGACAGAATTGTTGCTGCAAGAAAGAACGGCAGACCCGTTATCTGGTCTCAGGGAGCGCACGTTATTAAGAACAGCCTTTCAAGATACATAATCGAGCTTATGAAAAAGGGAATTATAACCCATATTTCGGGCAACGGCGCGTGCAGCATACACGACTTTGAGCTCGCATATCTCGGTGGTACAAGCGAGGATGTTCCGACAGCCATCGAGGACGGCTCTTTCGGCATGTGGGAGGAAACCGGCAGATGCATGAATGAAGCACTGCAGTATGGTGCCGCACACGGTATGGGCTACGGCGAAAGCCTTGCGTATTACATTGATACTCATCCCGAGCTTTTCCCTAACAAAGAAGACTGCATTATATATCAGGCATACAAAAACAATGTAACAGCAACTTATCATATTGCTCTCGGTACTGATATCATTCATCAGCATCCCATTGTTGACTTTGCTGCAATCGGCAAGACAAGCGGTACGGACTTCAAGAGAATGTGCTACAGTGTATCTCAGCTTGACGGAGGAGTTTATATGAACTTCGGTTCAAGTGTAATCGGACCCGAAGTATTCTTAAAGGCTTTGTCTATTTCGAGAAACCTCGGTTATCCCACTTTTAACATTACAACTGCAAACTTTGACCTTATAAATCTCGGAAACTACAGATGTAAGATAGGATATGAAGATCCAAACTATTATTACCGTCCGAGAAAGAACATAGTTAACCGTCCCGTTAGCCGCGGCGGTCTCGGCTGGCACTTTGTGGGAGACCACAAGGAAACCATCCCCAATCTTTATAAGAAGATTATGGAAAGAATGTAAAAATGAATAAAGGAGAGTATAAAATGTTTGATTTGCTGGACAATGTAAAAATTGCGGTAATAGGCGATTTTTGCGTAGACGTATACTGGTATGCCGACATGACAAAGAGTGAGCTTTCAAGAGAAACTCCTCATTTTCCGCTTCCCGTACAGAGAGAAATAATGTCTCCGGGAGCGGCAGGAAACGTTGCAAACAACATTGCGGCACTTAAAATAAAAAAGCTGTATGCTCTGGGTGTTGTAGGAAACGACTGGAGAGGAAAATGCCTTAAAGACGGACTTTCCGAAGCAGGCATTGATGTTTCCGGAATTATAACTGCACAGGGCAGATTTACAAATGCATATATAAAGCCTATGAAAATGGGTATATCCGAAATCGTTATGGAGGATGCGAGAATTGATTTTGAAGCAAACGCTCCTCTTGAAAAACAGTCCGAGGATGCGCTTATTGCGATGCTTGAAGAAGTGAGCAAGAAGATTGATGTGCTTTGTGTATGTGACCAGATGAAGTACGGATGCATAACGGACAGAGTAAGAGCCAAAATCAACGAGCTTGGCAAAAGCGGACTTACCGTAATCGTTGACAGCCGAGACAGAATTGATTTGTATGAGAATGTAACGGTAAAACCCAATGACCTTGAGGCATCACGTGCAACAGGCCATGGAAGCGTATCGGAGTGTGCACAGGCTCTCTCGAAAAAGAACGGAAAGCCGGCTATTGTTACATGCGGAAAGAGCGGCTGTGTTGTATGCGAAGAAGGAAAATGCGTAAGAGTTCCGGCAGTTGAGGTTGAGGGTGAAATTGACATCTGCGGTGCAGGCGACACTTTCCTTTCGGCACTCGCATGCTTCAAGGGCGCTGGACTTTCCTTTGTGGATGCGGCAGCTTATGCAAATGCAGCTTCCTCTGTTACCATTCAGAAGCTGAGAACGACGGGAACGGCATCAAGAGAAGAATTGCATAATGCACTTGAAAAGAACAAGTAAGCAGATTGAGGGGCTGAAAAAAGCCCCTTATTTTTTTGAGAATATGCTTCAAATAAGCAGAATGGTCAGCGAATTGGCATGTCATTCCTTGTTTGTTTCCATGGTAAAACCAAGCCGTTTTTTATTAAAATCACGTGATAAACTTCTGATGAAATTTTTTATGTATAGTTTTTCTGAAAGCAGGCAAACTATACTTGTGATCAATTTTTTAAGGAGAAATTTTTTATGAACAACAATCATCAGAACAATCAGAACAATCAGAATAACCAGAACAGCAAGAACAATCAGAACAATCAGATCAACCAGAATAACCAGAATAGCCAGAATAACAAGAATAGCCAGAACAATCAGGGCAATCAGAACAACCAGAGCAGATAAAACGCTTTAACGGTAAAACCGAGGTTTGAAAGACCTTGATTTCAAGAAACAGCATTTGAGCAAGAGAGCATGACGTAACCTGTGCTTCCGGCTCAATATGCAAGCAAATAAAGGCCCCGGAATCTGTACGATTATGTACGATTATCCGGGGCTTTTAGTTTTTTATCAAATATTGTATATAAAGCTTACAGTGTTACGCCATCTTTAAAGATTGAAATTTCTTCATAGCCGTTTTGCTCATTTTTGGCCTGTTCTCCGCCGGCTATTCTGATTACAAGCTCCATAAGCTCGTCTGTAGGATCAGCGTCGCAAAGCATGCCGCTTGCATCAAAATCTATCCAGTGCGGTTTTTTTACGGCAAGCGTGTGATTGGTTGCAATTTTAACTGTCGGAACAGCTCCTCCGAGAGGGGTGCCTCTGCCGGTTGTGAACAAAATGAGATGAACGCCTGCCGCCATAAGATTTGTTACGGCAACGATGTCGTTTCCGGGACCGTTCAAGAGGGAAAGCCCGCTTTTTGTGACGGTATCGCCGTAGTCAAGAACGTCAACCACCTGAGAAAGACCGCCTTTTTGCACGCATCCGAGGGACTTTTCTTCAAGCGTGGTAATCCCGCCCTTTTTGTTTCCGGGTGATGGGTTTTCATATATAACCTGGTTGTGGCGTGTGTAATAATCCTTGAAATCATTTATCAGCTTTACGGTTTTATCAAAAACATCGCGGTTTTTGCAGCGCTGCATCAAAAGGTGTTCGGCTCCGAACATTTCGGGTACTTCCGTTAAAACACAGCTGCCGCCCATAGCAGTGAGCTTGTCGCAGAAGCGTCCTACAAGCGGATTTGCCGTGATTCCCGAAAAGCCGTCACTGCCGCCGCATTTCAGACCAACCTTGAGCTTTGATATGTGTACGGGCTTTCTTACAGCACGGCTTGCATATTCTTTAAGCTCATCTATCAGCTTTACGCCCTCCGCTATTTCATCGTCACAGTCCTGCGTATTTAAAAATTTGATACGATTGCTGTCATAAGAACCCAAAACATTTTTAAAAACATCGATGTTGTTGTTTTCGCATCCGAGGCCGACAACCAGCACACCTCCTGCATTGGGGTGATTTACCATGCCTTTGAGTATTTTTTGAGTTATTGTCTGGTCATTGCCGAGCTGTGAACAGCCAAAAGGATGAGGGAAGTATTTTGCTCCTGTTTTTTCCGAAAGACGCTGTGCGGTTTTGTTTACGCATCCGACCGTATTTACAATCCATATGTCGTTTCGTATGCCGACATCTCCGTTTTCACGTTCATAACCCATGAATGTAAGGTTGCTGTCAATTTTTTCATCGGCACATGATACGGGCTTGTATGTATATTCCATTTTGCCTGAAAGGTTGGTTTTCAGGTTGTGGGTGTGTACGTGGGCACCTTTTTTTATGTCCTCGGTGGCGTGTCCTATAACCTGTCCGTATTTGATAACATTTTCGTTTTTGCAAATGTCGCGTACGGCATATTTGTGACCGCTTTCAATATCTACCTCTACATTATCAAGCTTATTTATTAACATGCTTTAAAATCCCGCCTTCAAGATAGGTTAAATCTTCTCCCCAAAGCTCTGTATTTGCCAACACATCCTTTAAATCAGCGTTTTTCATAAATTCGGTAACTTGAGGATCGTCGTTTGTCATATCGGTCTTATAGAATTCAATAAGCTTTGCAAAGGCAAACAAAAGATTTTCAGGCATCTTGTTGTATCTTTTTATGTATTCTGTAATAGATGGCAGAACACGAACCTTGAATTTGCTTACAGAGTTTAATGCAATTGATGACAAATAATGCTTAATATAGGGGTTTGCAAAACGCGTAAGCACGCTGTTTGCGTATTCCTTGAGTTCATTTTCGGGCAAGTCAAGTGTTGGGATTATTTCCTCGAATATGCATTTTCTGAGAAACTCATTCATTTTTGCATCGTCAATGCAGCTTTTTACCGTGTCAAAGCCGGAAAGCAGTGCGTAAGGCACAAGCGATGTGTGGGCACCGTTGAGGATGCGAACCTTACGGGTACGGTACATTTCAAGATTATCCGTGAGAATTACATTAAGACCGCATTTGTCGAAAGGAATTTCGTCAAACAGTTTATCATAGCCTTCAACAACCCACAGATGAAAATATTCCGAGGTGTTGAGCATACGGTCGTCAATGTCAATTTCTTCGTCCTTGGGGTAGCCGGTATTGATTCTGTCAACAAGGGTGTTGCAGAAAACGTTTTTCTGTTCGATCCAACTTTTGAAACCGTCTCCCAGATTCCACAAATCGGCATATTGCAACACACACTTTTTGAGATTTGCACCGTTTTTATCAATAAGCTCACAAGGAAGAAATACAAAGCCGCCAAGACCTTTTTCGTAGCGCTTTTTTAAAAGCTGAGTGAGCTTTCCGGGAAATGATTTCGCCGGTCTGTCTGTTATTTTATCGGAAGATAAGAAGCAGATTCCGGCTTCTGTGGTGTTTGAGATTATAAATCTGAAATCGGGGTTTTCCGCAAGAGCCAAGTACGCATCAAAATCGTCGTATGGCTTTACACAGCGAGAAATCACATTAATCTTGGCAACATCTACCCCCTCAAGACCACGGCACACATGAGTATATACGCAGTTTTGCTCTGTAAGCATGTCGCACATTCCGTTTTCGATAGGCTGAACAACCACAACGCTTCCGTCAAAATCCGTTTTATCATTTACCTGTTGCAGCATCCAGTCGGCAAAGCCTCTGAGGAAGCCGCCTTCTCCGAATTGTATGATTTTTTCTTTCATTGAGAGTTCTCCTTTGTATATAAAATGTATTATCCTTCAAAAAAAGCTATTGCTTTGCCCGATATTGGCTCGGCATCTTCTTCCGTGAGATTTCTGTAGTAGTTGACGGTTTTCTCTATCCAATAGGATAATTCCGTTTGAGGACACAGGTGCTCAAGCGCTTTGAATTTTTCGTACATTTCAATTCCGTCCGATGGATCGTGCCAGGTATCGGCGAACACGAAGTCAAAGTTTTCATTTGGTGCGGATTTTTCCGCATACTCAAACGCGTCTGCACAAACTATGTTAATTTTGCTCTTGTCGGGAAACTGCGGCAGAATAAACTTTTCAAACAGGTCTATAACCGTTCTGTCCTTTTCAATGACTGTAACAGACGAAACGTTTTTCTTTACCGCCGCCATGTACGCAAAATAGCCAAGTCCCAATCCGTAGGTTGCGACCTTACCGCAACTTTTATTTATGGCAGGAAGTGTTGAGTTTATCTCATGCGGCGTTATCGTCATCCACTCTCTGCCGTTTTGCAGAACAGCGGGGAATACAAATTCCTCCTCGAAAAAACCTATCTTTGGAATGAGTGAGCCGTCGTTTAAAATGTCAGATTCGTCTATGAGAAACGCTTCGTATGCCTTGAATTTTTCCTGTTTTAATTCCCAGTCGCCGTAAACGGTTTCGGGGATTCTTATATTTTTGTAGAACGGGTCGCAGGTGTAGTTTTTTACGTTTTGCATATGCACCATGCGGGTAAAACGCTCGTGAAACAGGGCTTTGTCGGAAGGAGAATATTCCGTGTCAAGACCGCAGTATGTTGCAAGCAATACGGCGTATGCGTATTCTCTCTGTTCTTTCGGCATGCCGCCTGCTATTTCATCAACCATTGTGCCGTCAATTGCATCCGGCATGAGGTTCAGATACAGCGAAAGCTGACGCAAAAGACGCGCATTTGCATGCCTTGTTTCGGATTTTATTCCCATATATTATGCCTCTTGTGTACTTTTTTGTTATTTTAACATATCCCGAAAGTTGTGTCAAGAAAAGAAGGATGCATATAAGCAAAAAGTGGTCAATATTGACAAAAGATGCTCCGATGTTGATAAAAGCGACAATATTTAATTTTTGTTCTGTTTGTTCAAAATTGTTGTTGACTTGCATGGTAAAATATGCTATACTCATGATAACCGAAGCAGGACAAAATGTCTTGTTATGAGAGGAGAAAAAATATGATAGAGATAAAAAAAGGCTCAGCTTATCTTGCGGTTGATTTTGAATCCGGCTCTGTTGTTTCGATTAAATACGACGGGCAGGAAATCTGTGATGCGAAAATGCCGCTTTTCACACTCGGTCTTCGCGACAACGAGGGCAACCCCAACAAAATTTCCGTTTTCGACAGCAAAAAGTGCACCGTTAACGGAAACACAGCTCTTTACGAAGGCTTTCCCGAAAATTTTGCTGTAAAGGTTACAGTGTCCGACACATTCCCTGTCGAGTGGAACATTGAGGTTGAAAACAAAACAGACAAGATGCTTGAGTTTGTTGACTTCCCTCAGGCAGGCTTAAAGCCCCTTGTAAAGAACGGCGGTAACGCTGAAATGCTTTACCCCTACAACGAAGGCTGTATTGTAAGAGATATAAACAACCACAATTACGAAGAACCCCAGTATCCTTCCTGCGGACGCTTTTCCATGTTCCCGAACATGATATGCTCTCAGTTCCTTGGTTATATGTTTGAAGGACATAACCTCTATCTTGGCGCACACGATGCAAGAAGAGCACCAAAGGCCATTGACTTTGGCAAGACAGAAACAGGTATTTTTGTAAACTTCAGAATGTACTGCGGAGTAAACTACGGTGAAAGCTTCGTTTGTGACTTCCCGTATGTCTGGGATTTCTGCGACGGCACATGGCACGATTGTGCAGATATCTACCGTGACTGGTTTGAAGCAAATCTTCCCGACGGTGCTGTAAAGGTAAAGGATAACGATAAGCTTCCCGAGTGGTATGAGGATTCCCCCCTTGTTATCGGCTACTGTGTCAGAGGTATTCATGACATGGACAAGATGGATCCCAACGCACTCTTCCCCTACATAAACGGTCTTCCTCATATTGAAGAAATTGCAAAGAAAACAAATTCCAGAATCATGGCGCTTCTTATGCACTGGGAAGGAACAGCTCCCTGGGCTCCTCCGTATGTATGGCCTCCGTATGGCGGAGAAGAGGGCTTCAATGAGTACCTCGAAAAGCTCCATGAACAGGGACATCTGCTTGGCGTATACTGCTCCGGCTTTGGCTGGTCCATAAAGAGCAATCTTGTTGACGATTACGACAACAGAGATAAAGTTAATGATGAGCTTCTTAAGGCGATGTGTGTAGGTCCTGACGGAAAGGTTGGCATCAGCCGTATTTGTACCGGTCAGAGAAGCGGATACGATATCTGCGTAATGTCCGACAAAGGTCAGGAAATCCTTGACGAAGCTTACAGACCGCTTCTTGAAAGCAAGGTTGACTATGTTCAGATTCTTGACCAGAACCACGGCGGAAGCCAGTATTTCTGTTACAGCCGTGATCACGGACATCCTCCGGCACCCGGTGTATGGATGACCGAGAGCATGACGGACCTTCTCAACAGCTGGCAGGATATCGGTGCTAATAACAAGAAGCTGTTCGGATGCGAATCTGCTTGTGCAGAGCCGTTCATTTCAAAGCTGCTTTACAGCGACAACCGATTCGAGCTTAACTGGGGCACAGGTAAATATCCTGTTCCGCTGTTTGCATATCTCTATCATGAGTATCTCAGAAACTTCCAGGGTAATGCGGTTGCTTGTCCTTTCTCCAACATCAACGACACAATGCGTGTACGTATGGCGTACTCCTTTGTTGCCGGCGACAGCATGACTCTCGTACTTACTCCTAACGGAGACATCATGGCTAACTGGGGCTGTCACGACTTTACCCCGGAAAGACTTCCGGACAAGGAAAAGGCGCTTATCTTTGCGGCAAATATGAGACGTCTCTACGATGAGGACGGTGCAAAGCCTTACCTCTATGACGGACGCATGATAAGAACAGAAGATTACGAGTGTGCTGCCGTTGAATACGAACACTGGAACGGAAACATGATTGAACCTGTTCCGGAGGTTTATGCTTCTGCTTGGGAAAAGGACGGCAAGAAGGTTCAGATTTTTGCAAATCACATGGACAGACCTTCTACCATTAAGTTCCGTGGCAAGGAAATTACAATTCCTGCTATGGACGGAATTATGGTTGAAATTTGAGATGACAACACATAAATGAAGAGGCTGCGGCATTGCCGCAGCCTCTTTGCGACTTCGTCGCAGGTGGAATAAACCAAGTTTAAGAGTGTTCGCTTGCCGACGGGGCTTTCATTTTCTGCTTGTGCAGAAAATGAAATAAAAGAGCACGCCACTCAAAAAGAAAGGATGGCTCGATTTGAAATTATGCTATCTTCTAAATTTGAAAAGCTTTGCGATATATCTTATTTTTTCCTTCCAAATCTACGCTTACTTCCCTTCTTTCGCCGTGGTGGCTTAACTACCCTCTTTGGCATTGGGTTGTAGCGGAAACTTTGTTTGAATTTGTGCGCTTGCGTTTAATGGCGCACAAATGGAACAGGTCGCGTGTTGTATGAACGAGCAAAGTATCCGCGCGGTTCAAAAGTTCTTGCCAAGCTTCTTTCAAGAAGCGGTTAGGCCATCTTTTCGGCAAGCTGAGTGCCGCCGAGAACGTGGAAATGAAGGTGTAATACGCTTTGGCATGCATCGGGACCGCAGTTTGTTATAACGCGGTATCCGTTTTCAAGTCCGCAGACCTTTGCAATCTCGGGGATTGCTTCAAAAATCTTCTGTACGTATACAGAGTTTTCGGCAGTTACCGCTGCGGCACTTTCTATGTGCTGCTTTGGTACAACAAGCACGTGAACGGGTGCCATTGGGTTTATGTCCTTGAACGCGTAAATGTATTCATTTTCGTATACTTTGGATGACGGAATTTCACCGCCGATTATTTTGCAGAATATACAGTCCATTGTTTTGCTCCTTATCTTGCCTTTTCAGCAATTTCCTTAAGGATGTGTGCAAGGAAATCGTCTGCGGGCATAGCTCCCATGTCGCCGTTCTTTCTTGAACGTACCGCAACTGCGCCTGCTTCCATTTCCTTTTCACCGATTACAAGCATGTAAGGCACTTTTTCAAGCTGTGCTTCACGAATCTTGTAGCCTATCTTTTCATTTCTGTCATCAAGCTCGCATCTTACGCCGCACTTTCTGAGCTTGTCAAACACGCCTTTTGCGTATTCAAGGTGAGCGTCGCTTATGGGCATTACCTTAACCTGAGTGGGACTGAGCCATGTCGGGAACGCACCTGCATATTTTTCAATGAGAAGCGCCATTGTTCTCTCGTAACAACCGATTGAGGTTCTGTGAATGATGTAGGGATTCTTCTTTGTGCCGTCCTTGTCTACATATTCCATGCCGAACTTTTCAGCAAGCATCTGGTCAATCTGGATTGTGACAAGAGTGTCCTCTTTGCCGTGAACGTTCTTTATCTGAATATCGAGCTTCGGACCATAGAAAGCTGCTTCCCCAACGCCGATCTTGTATTCGATTCCGATGTCGTCGAGGATTCTTTTCATGATGCTCTGTGCTTCGTTCCACTGTTCTTCTGTTCCGATGTATTTTTCCTTGTTGTCGGGATCCCACTGTGAGAATCTGTAGGACAGGTCTTCTTTGAGTCCGAGTGTTTCCATCATGTAGTTTGTAAGCTCAAGACAGGACTTGAATTCACTCTCAAGCTGCTCGGGAGTACACATGAGATGTCCTTCGGAAATGGTGAATTGACGAACTCTGATAAGTCCATGCATTTCGCCAGAATCTTCGTTTCTGAAGAGCGTTGAGGTTTCACCAAGACGCATTGGAAGGTCACGGTATGAGCGTGCACGGTTTAAATATGCCTGGTACTGGAAAGGACAGGTCATGGGACGGAGTGCAAAGCATTCCTTGCCGTCTTCTTCATCACCCATTACAAACATGCCGTCCTTGTAGTGATCCCAGTGACCGGAAATTTTGTAAAGGTCGCTCTTTGCCATAAGGGGAGTTTTTGTTCTCATCCAGCCCCATTCGGCTTCCGTGTCTTCAACCCATCTCTGAAGAAGCTGGAGAATTGTTGTGCCCTTGGGAAGCATAATGGGAAGCCCCTGCCCGATGTAGTCTACTGTTGTAAACAGCTCAAGTTCACGACCAAGCTTGTTGTGGTCGCGCTTTTTAGCTTCTTCTTTCATTTCAAGATATGCTTCAAGGTCTGCGTTCTTCGGGAATGCCGTTCCATATACTCTCTGGAGCATCTTGTTCTTGGAGTCGCCGTGAAGATATGCACCTGTGCATTGGGTGAGCTTTACGGCTTTGAGCTTTCCTGTTGAAGTAAGGTGAGGTCCTGCACAAAGGTCGATAAATTCGCCCTGAGTGTAGATTGTGATGTCTTCGCCCTCTGCAAGCTCGTTTATGTGCTCAACCTTGTAGGTTTCCTTGCGGTCGGTCATGATTTTGAGAGCTTCGTCCTTGGAAACGACGCTTCTTACGATAGGCATGTTTTCCTTTATAATCTTTTTCATCTCGGCTTCGATTTTTTCGAGAATGTCGGGACTGAAAGAAATAGGAGAATCAATGTCGTAGAAAAATCCTTCGTCGGTTGCAGGACCGAATGCTAAAAGCGCGTCGGGATAAAGACGCTTTACTGCCTGCGCAAGCACGTGTGCTGCTGTGTGGCGGTAAACCTTCTTTCCTTCCTCGTCGTCAAATGTGAGAAATTCGACGGTTGCATCGCTGTCTATCGGCGCGTTGATTTCGCAAACCTTTCCGTCGAGCTTCATTGCAAGAGCTGCTCGTGACAAGCCCTCGCTGATAAGTGCGGCACATTCGTACCCCTTTATTCCGCTTTCGCAGGAGAGGGTTTTGCCGTCTCTTAAAGTAATGTTAATCATTTTTCTTCCTCCGTATATGTGATAATTTTTTTGATTGCAATAAAAAATCCCCGTACCTGTGTTTAGGTACGGGGCGTGTTTTTAAAACGCTGTTCCACCCGAGTTCGGAGTTTGCTTGTGTGCAAATTCCCTCGTTTTGCCTTAACGCGGCTCACGGCAGAAATTGTTACCTCTCTGCGGCTTTCAAGGTGGTAAAACACGGCGGTATCTTCAGCATGCTTTCAGCCGGTGGCAGTGCCTCTCTTTTGAATAACCGTATCGCTTTCGTGTCCTTGGTCGTTGCCTTTAGGCGTATTATACTACTCAAACGAAAATTTGTCAAGTGAACATTTGTGTATTTTGGGGGAATTTTATACATATAATTAATACGCGATACTATTTTTTGAGACTTTTTATAAGTGTCAAAATGGTTTCGATGTCTTTGCTGTCAAGCTGTTTGCTTTCTTTTGCTATTTCGGATATGAGAAGAGGATGCTGACAATCTTCATCGAAAAAATCTTTGGGCGTTATTCCAAAGTATTCACATATATATAAAAACATATTCATGGAGGGAAGAGATTTTCCATTTTCAATTGTATTTATATATCCGCTTGATTGCCCTAAACGAAGGCTGAGTTCGCGTGCGGAAATGTTGCTCTCGGTTCGGAGCTTTGCAATTCGCTGTTTAATAAAAGCCGCATCCATTATAATCACCCACTTATGAACATATTATACAATATGAGTGTGCAAAATATGCTTGATTGTAGTTTTCAAATATGATATAATGCAAACTATAATAATACACGAGAATTATGAAACCGGAATGATAGGATGAGTATAATGGAAACGAAAATGTTTAAGTGTTGCTTTGCAGGACACGGGGAAATATACGACAGTTCTCTTGATGAGAAGATTATTGATGCGGCAATAAAACTAATTGAAGAATGTAATGTAAATGAGTTTTGGGTGGGAAACTATGGTGAATTTGACAGGCTTTCAGCATCGGTAGTACGAAAACTGAAAAAGGTATATCCGCATATAAGGATTGTACTTGTGCTTCCATATTTAACAAAAGAAATTAATGAGCACGGAAAAGAATTTAAAGAGAATTATGATACTTTGGTTATGGCTGATATACAGCCTAATACACCTGCCAGATACCGCATATTAAAAGCGAATGAGTATATGGTTAATGAATGTGGGTATGTGATGGCGTATGTCAAGCATTCATGGGGCGGAGCAGCAAAAACACTTGCGTATGCGCAAAAGAAGCAGAAGAGAATAATAAACATAGCTAAAGATTTTGAAGTACTATGATTATGCATGTTGCATATACAAATGATTGAATGTACAGAGCGCACAAAAAAGTCAAGAGACAATGAAGCACTTTCGGCTATACCATAAAAAATCTCAAAAAAACCGAAAAAAAGGCTTGACAAATGATTTTCGATGTGGTATACTACTCAAGCAGTCGTTGCAAGGGGGTTAGAATTCCCGAGCTTTGGCACGCAGAAGTTGCACTAAAACGGAGCAGCTCACCATATACAGGGGAATAGCTCAGTTGGTAGAGCAGCGGTCTCCAAAACCGCGTGCCGAGGGTTCGAGCCCTTCTTCCCCTGCCATAAAAGCGTAGCTTTTAAAACGCCTTCGGGCGAACAATTAAAACGAAAGTTTTAACCACGGCTCGGTAGTTCAGCTGGTTAGAACGCCAGCCTGTCACGCTGGAGGTCATGGGTTCGAGCCCCATTCGAGTCGCCACTTCTTTTTTATGTCTTGCCCATAGAGGCAGATATACGCCTCTGTAGCTCAGTTGGTAGAGCAGGGGACTGAAAATCCCCGTGTCATTGGTTCGATTCCGATCGGAGGCACCATGGTACGGTGATAACAGCCGCAATGAACCTTAAAAATCAAGAAAACACACGCGGATTTAGCTCATTTGGTAGAGCGCGACCTTGCCAAGGTCGAGGTGGCGGGTTCGAGCCCCGTAATCCGCTCCAGCACAAAGGTGCGAAAATAAATAGGCGAAAGCTTATTGCAGCATGTCTTGTGAAAGTATTAAAAGAACTCAGAATGGATTTTGGGTTCGTGTTGTTTGATTTATGCAACACGAACGGGGTTTCATTCGGGCATCGGGAGTATTCTTTTTTTGTAAAGTTTGGTCTCGTATGAAAAATTCTTTGCGTACTTTCTTACAAGAAAGTACGGCGCCATAGCCAAGCGGTAAGGCAGAGGTCTGCAAAACCTTTATGCCCCGGTTCAAATCCGGGTGGCGCCTCCAAAACCTTATCAGCTTTTGAAAATTAAATACGCCTCTGTAGCTCAGTTGGTAGAGCAGGGGACTGAAAATCCCCGTGTCATTGGTTCGATTCCGATCGGAGGCACCATTTATGCGGATTTAGCTCATTTGGTAGAGCGCGACCTTGCCAAGGTCGAGGTGGCGGGTTCGAGCCCCGTAATCCGCTCCAGCACGAAAGTGCGAAAATAAATAGGCGAAAGCTTATTGTAACGTACCTTGTAGAAGTATAGAAAGAACTCGCAATGAATTTTGAGTTCGTGTTGTTGCGTTTATGCAACACGAACGGGGTTTCATTCGGGCATCGAGAGTAGCGGTTAAACGCAGAATATGCTCTCGTATCAGAAGTTCTTTGCGTACTTTCTTACAAGAAAGTACGGGGGGTTAGCTCAGCTGGGAGAGCATCTGCCTTACAAGCAGAGGGTCATAGGTTCGAGCCCTGTACTCCCCACCACAGAGTACGACAATGAAAGTTGCCGTACTCTGCATAAACAATTTATCTAACCACGGCTCGGTAGTTCAGCTGGTTAGAACGCCAGCCTGTCACGCTGGAGGTCATGGGTTCGAGCCCCATTCGAGTCGCCAAACACAAGCACGGCGACGTGCTTGTTATGCTTCTATAGCTCAGTAGGTAGAGCGCATCCTTGGTAAGGATGAGGTCACCGGTCCGACTCCGGTTAGAAGCTCCAGTAAGAAAGCACGCAGAAGCGTGCTTTTTTCGGCTAAATATATTTTGCCGAGGTTTACAAATGCAAAGAACTGTGTTACAATAAATATGGCACTTGAGTGTTAAGGAGGAAAAGACATGTCAAATATATGGCACGATATGACACCGAGCCGCATAAAGCCTGAGGACTTTATATGCGTTGTTGAAATATCAAAGGGCAGTAAGAAAAAATATGAGCTTGATAAGGAAACAGGATATATTATGCTTGACAGAATACTTCATACGTCAACACACTATCCTGCAAATTACGGCTTTATTCCGCGTACCTACGGTGATGACGGCGACCCGCTTGACGTGCTTCTTTTGTGTTCCGAGCCTTTGGAGCCGCTGACGCTTGTGCGTGCATATCCTATCGGCGTTATCTCTATGATTGATAACGGCCATAACGATGAAAAAATTATCGCGATACCTTTTGAAGACCCGAACTATAATCAGTATACAAATATAGACCAGATACCAAAGCATATTTTCGATGAAATGCGTCATTTCTTCTCTGTTTATAAAAACCTTGAAAATAAGACTACTGCTGTTGATGAGGTCAGTGAGAGAAGTGCGGCGGTAAAGGTTATTGCAGAGGCAATAGAACATTATGTAGACACGTTCTGCAAATAATTCGATTGATAAATTGGATGCGGATGTAATAAAACGTGAGTAATACATGTCAAAGGAGTTATCTATAAATGAAGTGTACAGATAAATTTTTGGAATTGTATAAGCGAGAACCTTCCGATGTTGCATTTTGTCCTTACAGAGTTTGCCCGATAGGAGCACATAGCGACCACCAGCTTGGTAAAATCACGGGCTTTGCTATAGATAAGGGAATCCATATTGCATACGGTGCAAAGCAGAACGGCGTTGTTGAGCTTACATCGCTCCAGTTTGATAAGCGTGCACAGTTTGTTGTTAATCAGGTTCCCGAAGAAAAACAGAACGACTGGGCGGACTATCTCAGAGGTGCAGCACTTATTCTCGGTCAAAAATACAGACTCAAGATCGGCTTTTGCGGAGTAATCGAAGGAAGCCTGCCGATAGGAGGTCTTTCATCGTCTGCGGCGGTTACAATCGCTTTTCTTAAAGCACTTTGTAAGGTTAACGGAATAACTCTCTCAGAACAGGAAATAATCTTAACAGCAAAGGCTGCAGAAAATAAGTATGTTGGTGTATCCTGCGGAAAGCTCGACCAGTCGTGTGAGGTTCTTTCAAAGAAAAACCATCTTCTTTACCTTGACACAAAGGATGACAGCTATGAGCTTATTCCTCAAAACCCCGATATGAAGCCGTATGAATTTGCAGTATTCTTTTCGGGGATTGAAAGAACTCTTGCGGGAAGTAAATTCAATATGCGTGTAGACGAATGTAAGTCTGCGGCATATGCACTAATGGGCTTTTCGGGTATGGAATACGGAAAATACGAGGACGCATATCTGAGAAATGTTCCAAGAGAAATATACGAGCAGTATAAAGGAAAGCTCCCGGCAAACTGGGCAAAGCGTGCAGAGCACTGGTACACGGAGTTTGAACGCGTTGAAAAGGGCGCAGAGGCGTGGAGACGCGGAGATCTTGATGAATACGGACATCTTTCCTTCGAAAGCGGTCATAGCTCTATTTACAATTATGAAACAGGTTCCCCTGAGCTTAAAGAGCTTTATGAGATAATGACACGTACCGATGGCATATACGGCGGACGTTTTTCCGGAGCAGGTTTTAAAGGTTGTTGTCTTGCGATAATCGACCCGAAGTACCGTGAAAGTATTAAGGAAAAGGTCACAAAAGAGTATTTAAAGGCGTTTCCTGCACTTGAAGGAAAATTCTCGGTTCATTTCTGCAACAGTGCAGACGGTGTTACTATTTGACAAATCTGCTGTTGTGTGTTAAAATGATGTTGCTGTGCAGAGTGATTGCAAAGTTGCTCTGCATATTTTATAATGGCAAGCTTATCTTTCAGTCATAGGCGTATGTCACAGAGGAAAGAAAAGCAAGCTAATGTTTCGTTATGTGCAAGGTGCATCCGAGGGGAAGGTACTGCATTTTGACGAAAGCCTATTTTTTTCAAGGAGAATGAATTATGAAAATTGCAGTAGCCGGAACAGGCTATGTTGGGCTTTCTATCGCAGTGCTTTTGTCACAGCATCATGAGGTTTGCGCCCTTGACATAGTCCAAGAAAAAACACAGCTTATAAATTCCCGCAAAAGCCCGATTGCCGACAAGGAAATTGAAGAATATCTTGCATCAAAGGAACTTAACCTTACAGCTACAACAGATGCGCAAAGTGCATACAAGAATGCGGATTTTGTAGTGATTTGTACACCGACGAACTATGATCCGTCAAAAAATCATTTTGACACAAGCTCTGTTGAGAATGTAATAAAAGAGGTTATACAGGTAAATCCGGATGCGGTTATGGTAATTAAGTCAACTGTGCCTGTAGGATATACCGATAGTGTAAGAACGGATTTTTGCTGTGATAACATTATTTTCAGCCCTGAGTTTTTAAGAGAGGGCAAAGCGCTCTATGACAATCTTTATCCCAGCAGAATAATTGTAGGTGTTCCTGTTAAGAACGTAAGGCTCAAAAAAGCTGCCGAGATCTTTGCAGGTCTTCTTCAGGAGGGCGCAATAAAAGAAAACATTGAAACAAGATTTATGAATCCCACCGAGGCAGAGGCTGTAAAGCTTTTTGCAAACACATATCTTGCTCTGAGGGTTGCATATTTTAATGAGCTTGACACGTACGCAGCAGTACGTGGGCTTGACACGAAGAGCATAATTGAAGGTGTGGGACTTGACCCGAGAATCGGTAATCATTACAACAATCCTTCATTTGGATATGGTGGTTACTGTTTGCCGAAAGACACAAAGCAGCTTCTTGCAAACTATAAGGACGTTCCCGAAAATCTAATCGAGGCAATAGTTGCTGCAAATGGCACTAGAAAAGATTTTATTGCTGACCAGATTATTGCAAAAAAGCCTGAAAAGGTGGGCGTTTACAGACTTACCATGAAAACAGGCTCAGACAATTTCCGTCAAAGCTCAATTCAGGGCGTAATGAAGCGCATAAAAGCAAAAGGTATTGAAGTAATTATTTACGAGCCTGCGCTTAAAGAGGATAAATTCTTTAACAGCCGAGTTTATCGTGACCTTGATGAATTCAAGACGGATGCCGATATTATACTTGCAAACCGCTACAGCGACGAGCTTTCGGACGTAAAGGACAAGATTTATACACGCGACATATACTTGCGCGACTAAATTTATCATTCTGCATTTTGAATTTTGCATTTCATGGGAGGCAACATGGCAAAGACAGGTGAAAACGTAAAAATCGCCGCACAGAATAAAAAAGCATATCATGATTACTTCGTCGACGAAACGTACGAGGCAGGTATTGCCCTTGCGGGAACAGAAGTCAAAAGTATACGCCAGGGTGCTGTTAACATGAAAGACTCGTTTTGCCGTGTTGATGCGGGCGAAATGATGATGTACGGCGTGCATATAAGCCCGTATGAAAAGGGAAATGTTTTTAATAAGGACCCGATGAGAACAAGAAAGCTTCTGTTGCATAAAAAGGAAATTATGAAGCTGTTCGGACTCTGCGGCAAAGAAGGCTATACGCTTGTGCCGCTGAAAATGTATTTTTCGGGATCAAAGGTTAAGGTAGAGCTTGGGCTGTGCAGAGGTAAAAAGAACTACGATAAGCGTGATGCAGAAGCCAAGAAACAGGCAAACCGTGACATCGAAAGAGCACTCAGAGACAGAAACAGATAGTATAAAAATCCGCGGCATTTGCCGCGGATTTATTTTGCGCTGTTTTGTGCTATTTTCCAACAGGTGAAATATCGCAAAAAGTGCCGTCGCCATTATTTTTTAAAAGCCTCTGATTTGACGAGCCGCGGAACAGCAGCGTGATATCCGCAAGCTCTTCGACGAATTTTCCGTCAACAAGTATGTTGATATAAGAAAGCATCTCGTCTGTTACTTCGCACCTTGCACGGCTTTCGGCTTGCAAATCCTTTTCGAGAGTATATCCCGTGTAGCACCATAGGTCTTTGCTCGGAAATCGCTTTTTGAACTCACGAAGAAATCCGATAAGTCCTCTTTGGTTTTTCACTTCAAAGGGTTCTCCTCCGAGAAGTGAGAGTCCTTGAATGTAGTCGGGTTCGAGTGCTTTGAAGATTTCTTCTTCAACCTCTTTGTCAAAAGGTTTTCCCGAATTAAAATCCCATGTTTCGCTGTTGAAGCACCCTTTGCAGTGGTGAGTGCAACCCGAAACGAAAAGGGAGACTCTTACTCCCTCTCCGTTTGCAATATCTCTTTTCTTTATTGCTGAATAATTCATTACAGATGAAGTACCCTTTCTTTGATTTCCTGAGTACGTCCCTGGTTCCAGAACTGTGTTCCGATGTAGCCGCAGGTTCTGCGTGCAACGTTGAGCTTGTTCTGGTCGCGGTTTTTACACTTGGGGCATTCCCATACGAGCTTTCCGTCCTCATCTTTTACAACCTGTATTTCGCCGTCAAAGCCGCATACCTGGCAGTAGTCGCTTTTGGTGTTGAGCTCTGCATACATAATGTTGTCGTAGATAAACTTCATGACAGAGAGAACTGCTTCCAGATTGTCTTGCATATTCGGAACTTCAACATAGCTTATAGCGCCTCCGGGCGAAAGTGCCTGGAATTTGGCTTCAAGCTCAAGCTTGTCAAATGCGTCAATAGGCTCTGTTACATGAACATGATAGCTGTTTGTGATGTAGCTCTTGTCGGTAACACCCTTTATTATGCCGAATCTCTTTTGGAGACACTTTGAAAATTTGTATGTGGTAGATTCAAGAGGAGTTCCGTAGAGTGAGTAGTCAATATTTTCCTCCGCCTTCCACTGAGCTGTGTACTCATTGAGCTTCTTCATAATCTCAAGCCCCAACTTTTCGCCTTCGGGCTCGGTGAGCTTCTTTCCTATAAGGCTGTATACACACTCCCAAAGACCTGCGTAGCCGAGAGAAATTGTTGAATATCCGCCATGCAGATACTTGTCAATTTTTTCTCCCTTCTTGAGTCTGAGAAGTGCACCATGCTGCCAGAGGATTGGAGCAGCATCGGAAAGTGTGCCGGTAAGTCTTTCGTGACGGCACTGAAGCGCTCTGTGGCACATATCCATTCTTTCATCAAAAATCTGCCAGAACTTTGTCATATCCTTTTCAGCCGAAAGACCGATGTCAACGAGGTTGACTGTTACAACGCCCTGGTTGAATCTGCCGTAATACTTTGGCTTTCCGAACTCGTCAACGTAAGGAGTAAGGAAGCTGCGGCAGCCCATACAGGTGTAGCAGTGACCATCACCATTCTTGTCAATCTTGTTCTGGAGCATGATTTTCTCGGAAATGTAGTCGGGAACCATGCGTTTTGCGGTACATTTTGCACTAAGCTCTGTGAGATAATAGTAGGGGCTGTCGGGATGAATGTTATCCTCTTCAAGAACATAGATGAGTTTAGGGAATGCAGGAGTTATCCATACACCCTTTTCATTCTTAACTCCCTTGTATCTCTGCTTTAAGGTTTCTTCTATAATAAGAGCAAGGTCGTGCTTTTCCTGCTCGTTTTTAGCTTCGCCGAGGTACATGAACACGGTTACAAAGGGAGCCTGTCCGTTGGTAGTCATTAGCGTTACAACCTGATACTGGATTGTCTGAACACCGCTTCTGATTTCTGAAAGAAGTCTCTTTTCTGTGATTTCGTCAATCTTTTCGTCGGACACGGCAACACCCATGTCGGAAACCTCTTCTACAACCTGTTCGCGTATCTTCTTTCTGCTTATATCAACAAAGGGAGCAAGATGCGTAAGGCTTATGCTCTGTCCGCCGTACTGGCAGGAGGCAACCTGTGCAATAATCTGTGTTGCGATGTTGCAGGCAGTGAGGAAGGAATGAGGCTTTTCAATAGCAGTTCCGCTGATAACGGTTCCGTTCTGAAGCATGTCCTCAAGGTTTACAAGGTCGCAGTTGTGCATATGCTGCGCAAAATAATCGGCATCATGGAAGTGGATAAGACCGTCCTCGTGCGCTTTTACAATATCCGGAGGAAGAAGAATACGTCTTGTAATATCCTTGCTTACTTCTCCTGCCATGTAGTCGCGCTGAACCGAGTTTACCTGCGGATTCTTGTTTGAGTTTTCCTGCTTTACTTCCTCATTGTTACATTCGATAAGGCTTAAAATCTGGTTGTCGGTTGTGTTTGCAGTACGGACAAGGCTTCTGGTATAGCGATAACGGATGTAGCGCTTTGCTGTTTCATAAGCGCCGTACTTCATTATAAGTGTTTCAACAAGCTCCTGGATTTCTTCGACGGAAAGCGCTCTGTCAAGACAAGCGCCCATTTCCTCAACTTCTCTTGCAATACATTCAATCTGAATATCCGAAAGCTCTTTTACGGTTCCGGCATTGTTTGCCTTGGCAACCGCTTTTTCAATTTTGTCGCGGTCAAAGGTTACTTCCGCGCCGCTTCTCTTGATGATTTTCATACGTCTTCATTCTCTCTTATCATTCTTATTTTTTCAGTGCCTGATAATTGTATCACAGCAAAAAATATTCGTATGTGGCAAATGACACATTTTTCAAAATAATACTATATTTTGTGGTTAAGCACAAAAAACGATGGTATATATTGTATGTTTTTACAACTGTAAAAAACAGTGAAAAACAGTTAAAAGTACGTATAACATGTGCTTTTTGGGTAAAAATAAAGAAGGAAAATATAATGTATCCGGAAAGGAAATGAAGATATGAAGAACAGTAATAAAAAGGGTTTTGCAAAACAGATGATGAGTGTTGGCGTATATATTGCGCTTGCCGCGGCTGTGGTCGGGGTATCAACCAATGCGGTGGTGTCAATATTGTCGGACGATATAAAAGACATTGAAATTCCGGAAAGCATGGAGGATACAAAATATGAAATTCGTGATATAGAGTTTCCGGAGATATCTGCTTTTCCGGAGTTTGAAAAAGAAAAGCTTGAAGCACAGGTGTCGGGAAATCAGGAGGGCGTGAGTGCCGAGACAAGCGAAAAGAGTGATGCGGCGGATGAAAAGCAAAAAGCCGATGAGCAGGAACAAGCGCCCGACACGCATGCTCATGAAGAAAATACGTCAAAAGCAGGTATCGAGGAACAAAATGCTGCAGAAGAGGATTTGGGATATCCCGGATATGTTGCGCCGTGTGAAGGGTTTGTGACATGGGAGTTTTCTCCCGATGTCCTTGTATATTCTCCCACAATGTACGACTACCGTGTGCATCTGGGAACAGATATTGCCTGCGAGATGGCAACGCCTGTAAAGGCAATATCCGGCGGAACAATAACAGAGGTTTCCGATGATATTCTTTTTGGCAAGAGCGTGACGGTGGAAAGCTCGGACGGACTTGTTATTTCTTACCGAAACCTTTCGGAAGCATTGCCGCAGGGAATAGAAGAGGGTAAAACCGTAAAAACCGGTGATGTTATAGGCGGCGTCGGACAAACGGCTCTTGCGGAATCCGCACAGACACCTCATGTGCATATTGAAGCGATGAAAGACGGCGAATATTTTGATGTGACAACATTGTTTGAGTAAAGCGGTAAAAAGAGGAGATTTTGCACACCTTGAAGTATTCAGGCTTCAGGGTGTGATTGTTTTATAGTTACTTTGTGTTTAGTTTCGTTAAAGGGGAATTTTGACTCTTATCGACCGAGATATACTAATTTAAAGCTATAGTTTCTTTTTTCGTACTTTCCACCGGAGGAAAGTACTACAAAGTCCGCCCATGGAAACTACGTTTCCCTCGGACACCCTTCCTTGTCGCCGACGCCTATCTTTTTCACTTCTTTCAAAAAGAATACTAAATTCCTCCATATTGTTAGGTACTAACTTGCAGCTTCCATAGCTTACGGCGATGGCTTATAAGATTACAAATCCGCTTCATTGGAGCAGTTATGTATTTCAAGGTATATAAATTAAAGAGTAATTTGTTAGAAAGTATCGTGAAATTGAAGTTGTTTAGATTTTATGAGAAATACTAATGGCAGGCGATGTGAAATTGAAGTTGTTTAAACTTCAATTTCCCCGTTCAAAAGTTCTTTGCTAAGCTTTCTTTCAAGAAAGCGTGGATTTTTTTGAAAAACCTCTTGACAAAATAAAAGATGTGTGGTAAAATAACCAAGTCACCGAGTGAGTGGCGAATATATGCGGGTGTTGTTCAATGGTAGAACTCCAGCCTTCCAAGCTGGCGGCGAGGGTTCGATTCCCTTCACCCGCTCCATTTTCCGTTTAAGGGTTTTTATAGGAAACACGCGTCTTTAGCTCAGCTGGATAGAGCAACTGCCTTCTAAGCAGTAGGTCGGGAGTTCGAGTCTCTCAAGACGCGCCATAAACGGATTTTTTATATGGTGGGTTTAGCTCAGCTGGTTAGAGCGCCAGGTTGTGGCCCTGGAGGTCATGGGTTCGATTCCCATAATTCACCCCATTATAAGAAGTAGAGGCATATCACAGAGTGGTATGCTTTTTGTTTTACACAAAAGGGTAGGTGAAATAAGTGCAGAAAGATGTTGAAATACTGTATAGTGATAAAAATATTGTTTCTTGCATAAAACCGGTAGGATATTCAAGTGAAGATACAAAGGATATGCCAAGCGTTGTGCAAGCTCTTCGCGAAAAGCTTTGTGTAAAAGAAGTGTTTGCACTTCATAGACTTGATGTCGGCGTTGGCGGCGTCATGGTTTATGCACTTAATAAAACCGCAGCCGGAAAAATGTCTGCTCTTGTTGCGGACGGCAAAATGAAAAAAGAATATGAGGCACTTGTTTACGGAACACCTTCGCTTGAAAGAGGCTCTATGGAGGATTATCTCTTTAAGGATAGCAGAAAAAATAAAACCTTTGTTGTGGATAAAGAGAGAAAGGGCGTAAAGAGAGCAAGGCTGTATTATGAAACACTTGAAACAACCGAGAAGGACGGGAAGACGGTTTCCCGTGTGCATGTGACGCTTGAAACCGGCCGTTCCCATCAGATAAGAGCGCAGTTTGCATCAAGAAAAATGCCCCTTGTGGGTGATGGCAAATACGGTGCAAAGGATAATATTAAAAATATCGCACTTTTCAGCACAAAAATTTCCTTTATTTGTCCGTTTGAAAACATACCGCGAGAGTTTGAAGTAAAATCGGATTTTGATATTTAAAAACTATGAGCCGAAGCATTCACTTCGGCTCTTTTTCGTTTGAAATTAGTTGTACTTTCTCTTAATCTTGCCTGAGGTTGTCTTTTCAAAGGGTTCCTTGCGGACAGTAACTTTGATGACTCTCTTGTGTGCGGGCATTGTCTTGTTGTATTCTTCAACAACATTCTTGATAAAGTCGTAGGCGGCTTTTTCATCCATGCCTTCAATCTTTTCCTGGAACGGATAGATTTCTGCCTGAAGTCCCACTTCGCTTCCGTCTTCGTCTTTGATTGCGCTGATAATAACTTCTTCGATTTCGGTCTTTCCTGTCAGATAATCTTCAATTTCCTCGGGATAAATGTTCTTGCCGTTCTTGAGTACGATGAGGTTCTTCTTTCTGCCTGTGATGTAAAGTCTTTCGGCTTCTCTGTCGTATTTTCCGTAGTCACCTGTGCTGAACCAGCCGTCCTCGGTGAGAACCTCTGCCGTCTTTTCGGGGTTTTTGTAATAACCCATCATTACAACGGGACCTTTTACGAGAATTTCACCTTCTCCGTCTTCATTGGGGTTGTCAATTTTTACTTCAACATTCGGACAAACCACACCTACAGAGGAGAAGTTGTAATAATACTCTCTGTTAACCGATACAAGAGGAGAACATTCCGTGATTCCGTAGCCGTTGGTAATTGTTATACCTATTGATTCGAAGAAACGTCCGAGCTCTTCTCTCATGGGT
Source organism: Eubacteriales bacterium (assembly GCA_045540015.1). Taxonomy (GTDB): domain Bacteria; phylum Bacillota; class Clostridia; order Oscillospirales; family CAG-382; genus UMGS1387. The sequence goes on along the minus strand of JAZQGP010000047.1, from coordinate 70,624 downwards.
GCGCCGCCGCAAACGATAAGTCTTAAGTTTCCACCGAACTGCTCATGAATTGATTTGAAAAGAACTCTTCTTACGTCAATGCCGACCTTGAGCAGAGCGTTGCTTACAGACATCATAATCTTGAAGGTCTTTGTAAGTCCCTTTTCTTCAATGCCTGCCCATATTCTCTGGTAGAATTTTTCAACAAACAGAGGAACAAGCATTGCGCCTTCGGGCTTGTATGCCTTGAAGTTCGGAAGAACGTTTCTTATGCTGTCGTTGATACCCATGGTACAGCCGCATTTTATGGCAACGAGAATATCAACAAGTCCGCCAAAGGTGTGATGAAGCGGAAGTACATTTATCATGGTTTTTGCTATGGATGAAACTCTGAGACCGTAGTTCTGAGCACTCATGACATTTGCAAGACTGAGCATTACACCCTTTGCTGTGCCTGTAGTGCCCGAGGTGTAAACAATCATCTTGAGTTCTTCTTCGACGGGTGTCATGTCTGTGTATTCAGTGTAACCGCCGTCGAAAAGGTTTTTACCTTTTTCCATGAGCTTTCTGTAGGAAAGGAATTCTCCGTCATTTTCCTTTGCATCTATGTTTACAAAGTACTTTACGTTTTTGAAAAGTTCTTTGTTTGCCTTTATTTTTTCATCATAAACCGAAGCGTAGAAGAAAACATCCGTGTCGCTGTCGTTTATAATGAATGCAATTTCTTCTATGGGAAGCTCTTTGTCGACGGGAACAAACACGGCTTCGCTGTTGAGAACGGAAACGAAAACAGTTATCCATTCATAGCTGTTGGGACCTATCATTGCAATTTTGTTGCCTTTTCTGAAACCCATTTCCGTGAAAGCAGAGCCGATATACTTTGTGTCAAGATAAAACTGCTCATATGACACTTCAACGATTTCTGCACCTTTGCGGTAGCGGTAAGCGATGGTCTGACCGAATTCGTTCTGCTGCTTTAAGGAGTCTTCAATGACAACCTTCATGTTGGGGGTATACTTGACTTCCTTCATAGGATAATTGTGCTTGAGGTTCTTAATCATATTAAACACCCTTCTTCCTCGTATTGATAACTACATGATATCATATAAGTGTTAACAATTCAAGTATATATTAAAATGTTTTTGTGCATCGTCAAAAATTTTACTTGCGGGAAGACCTACGACATTGAGATAGTCTCCGTGTATTTCCTTGACGAAAACTGCGCCTTTGCCCTGTATACCGTAGGCCCCTGCTTTGTCGAGAGGTTCTTTAGTTGCAATATATCTTGTAATTTCCTGATCCGACAGGGTTTTGAAGGTTACTTTTGTACAGCAAACATCGCAAAGAGATTTTTGTTTTGTGCAGAGAGTATAGCCTGTGTAAACCTCGTGGGTTTTACCCGAAAGGTTTTTCAGGATATCAAATGCATCCTTTTCGTCTTTGGGTTTGCCTATGATTTTACCGTCAATAACAACGACTGTGTCGGCAGAGATTATAAAAACTTCATCGTCATGGTTTTCAAGGCAGAAAAGCGCTTTTCTCTTTGATATTTCCATTACTGCTTTATCGGGAGACAGGCTTTCTTCTATTGTTTCGTCAACATCCGATGGCTCGCACGTGAATTTTACGCCGAGGTTTTCAAGTATTTCGCGACGCCTTGGTGACTGGGATGCCAAAATTATATTCATATTTTCACCTTGTTTTTCAAAAAGACGGCAAGAAAAATCAAGCCGTCTTTGAGTTTTATTATATATAAAGCGGATACTTGTCGCAAAGAGCGCAGACTTGCTCTCTGATGTAGTCGGCTTTAGTTTCAAATTCGGTTGCGGTGAGCTTGAAGAGATGAGCAATTGTTTTAAAATCTTCTTCAACAAAGCCGCGTGAAGTGGCAGCAGCAGTTCCTACTCTTACGCCACTTGTAACAAATGGCTTCTCGGGGTCGTTGGGTATTGCGTTCTTGTTTACGGTGATGTAAACCTCGTCAAGTCTGTGTTCAAATTCCTTGCCTGTAATTCCGAAAGGACGAAGGTCTACAAGACCGAGATGGTTGTCTGTGCCGCCCGAAACAAGCTTAAAGCCTTCTTCGAGAAGAGAAGAAGCAAATACGCTCATGTTGGAAACAAGCTGCTTCTGGTAAGATACAAACTCAGGCTTTAACGCTTCACCGAAGCAAACAGCCTTTGCCGCAATTATGTGCATGAGAGGGCCGCCCTGAGTTCCCGGGAAAATGGACTTGTCAATCTGCTTTGCAAATTCCTCCTTGCAAAGTATAAGACCGCCTCTCGGACCGCGAAGAGTTTTGTGAGTTGTAGTTGTTACAACGTCAGCATAAGGTACGGGACTTGGGTGAACACCTGCAGCAACAAGACCTGCAATGTGAGCCATGTCAACCATGAGAATAGCGCCGACCTTCTTTGCAACCTTTGAGAAACGTTCAAAGTCGATAACTCTCGGATATGCAGACGCACCTGCAATAATCATCTTGGGTTTTGACTCGATTGCGATTCTTTCCATTTCGTCGTAGTCAATAAAACCGTCGTCGCCTACACCGTAGGGAACTACATTGAAGTACATACCCGAAACGTTTACGGGGCTTCCGTGAGAGAGATGTCCGCCGTGGGCAAGATTCATGCCCATAACTGTGTCACCGGGTTTTAGAAAAGCTGTGAATACAGCAAAGTTTGCACTTGCACCCGAATGAGGCTGAACATTTGCGTGTTCTGCACCGAAGAGCTTACATGCACGTTCTCTTGCGATGTTTTCTGCAACGTCAACACATTCGCAGCCGCCGTAGTAACGCTTTCCGGGATAACCCTCGGCATACTTGTTTGTAAGGACGCTTCCCATTGCCGAAAGAACTGCCTCGGATACTATATTTTCGCTTGCGATAAGCTCTATGTTCCTTCTCTGACGCGAGAGCTCAAGACCTATTGCATCTGCAATCTCAGGGTCATACTGTTTTAAAAAATCAAGATTCTGCTGTACCATTTTTCTTTTTCCTTTCCTGGTGTCTTATATAAATCTGTATTTCATCTTTACTGCTTTGCCGTCCGGGAAATCGTGTAATTCGCCTGGACCGATAAAACGCTTGTCGTTTGTGTATATGCGGCACATTGTACCGGTTTCAAACAGTGCTTCGTCAATACGTGCTTTCTTTGTGTATATTTCGCAGCCGTTAATGCACAGCTTTGAGTAAAATTCCGGAAGATAAATCTTTTTCAAATCCGAAAAAATGCTTTCGGGCTTTATGAGCTTTTCCTCGATTTTTTGCGTTTGTCTGCTGTTGAAATATTCTTCAAGCTCAGAAAGAGAGACACTGTCTTTCTTTTCAAACTGTCCGCACACCGTTCTCTCAAGGCTGTACATGCACGCACCGACGCCTAATTTCTGCCCGATATCCTCGCACAGGGTTCTTATATATGTTCCCTTTGAACAGGATACTTCAATTTTAAAGTCAGTATCACTTTCGCGGCATACAACCTTTGCGGAGTATATTTCGATATCACGAGCCTGCCGCTCGACTTCAATACCCTGTCTTGCAAGGTCGTATAACCGCTTTCCGTCTACCTGTATTGCAGAATACATAGGCGGCACTTGCTTTTGCTTTCCTACAAAAGCGGGAAGGGCTTCGGCAAAGGCTTCGTCCGATATAGCGGTTTTGTTTTCCGACAGGATTTTTCCCGTGATGTCTCCCGTGTCCGTGACAGTACCGAGACGAACGCCCGCAACATAGGTTTTGTCGTGGCTTGAGAGCATTTCCTGCATGCAGGCGGCTTTTCCAATCAGCAGAGGAAGAACTCCCGTTGCAAGCGGATCGAGCGTTCCTGCATGGCCTATTCGCTTTTCGCCTGTAAATTTCTTTACTCTTGCAACTGCCGAAAATGAGGTTATTCCCTCGGGCTTGTATACATTAAGTATGCCGTTCATGGATTAATCTTCATCCTTTATCTCGTCTGCGTTGTCGTCGTGCTCGCTGTCGCTTTCAATATTGCTGTGACCGATTATTTTAACCTCGTCTCTCGAGAAAAGCTTTGGAGGTGCGGCTTCTTCTGAATCAAGTGTAACCTTCACGGTTCCCTTGAGGGTGTTGCGTTCCGTGACTGTACCTTTTCCATCGGGAGTCTCAACGAGTGAGCCGATTTTTGGAGTACGTGCGTTTTCCTGTTCGTAAACCTTGTCTTCGTATCTCAGACAGCACATGAGCTTTCCGCAAGCACCGGAGATTTTTGCGGCATTGAGTGAAAGGCTCTGGTCTTTTGCCATTTTTATCGAAACCTGAGCAAAATCTCCGAGGAAGGTGCTGCAGCAGGTTGCTCTGCCGCAAACGCCCATGCCGCCGAGGACCTTTGCCTCATCTCTGACACCTATCTGGCGAAGCTCTATTCTGGTTCTGAACACGCCTGCAAGCTCTTTTACAAGCTCACGGAAGTCAACTCTTGATTCTGCTGTGAAATAGAACAGGAGCTTTGAGTTGTCAAAGGTATATTCTACGTATATGAGGTTCATTTCAAGGCCGAGCTTTTCCACCTTCTCGCGGAAAATTTTTGCCCCGTCCTTTTCAAGTGCCTTGTTTGCGACATATTTTCTCGTGTCGTCCTCCGTTGCAATTCTCACAATTTTCTTGAGAGGAGAAACAAGACTTGCACAAGGAATGAATCTGTTGGAAATTGCGGTAAAGCCGTATTCCGCACCGCGAGCCGTTTCGACTACAACGGGCGTTGCATACGGAACCTGCATCCCGTTCGGGTCGAAATAGTAAATTTTTCCTGCTTCTCTGAAGCGTACGCCGATAATTTCCTGCTTTTCGCTGTCATCGGCGGTTATCATTGGGTGACGCGCCTTGGCATTTTCTTCGGCTATCTGCTGTGCAAGCGGAATGGCGTTCTTGTATTTTTCCTCAAGAGACAGCTCGTTTTCGGGTTTTGCATCGGACGAATGTGTAAAGGAATGTCGGGAAGGAGCCTTTCCGAAAGAGGACAGGTCGCCTGAGAGAGCGGACAGTGGAGATACCGCAGGGTTTTTCTTGTTGCTCTGAAGGTCTACTTTTACCTCAGGCTGCTTATCCTTACGGATATCGTTTCTTGAATCGGAAGGATTTTTCTGACCGTTTCTGCGGTCGTTTTGGTTTCTTCCGGCGTTTCTGTTTTCATTGCGGTTTTCGTTTCTGTTATCGGTTCTGTTATCGAAAGAGCGCTCATTTCCGCGTTGCTTTTTCGACTTGTCTTTTGTGTTTTTACGGGAATTGTCGTTGTTGTGACGGTTTTCCGTTTCGACACGGTTCTCGTTTTTGTTGTCGCGGAAATTGTTTTGCTTGTCACGGCGTTTTTTGTCGTGTCTGTTGTTTTTGTCGTTTCTGCGCTCGTTGTTGCCGTCTCTGTTTTCGGAAAAAGTGTTTCTCTGTTCGTTGTTTTCTTTTGCACCGTTGTTATTCTTGCGGTTACGGTCAAAGCCGCGCTTGCCTTGAGGGTTCTTTTCCGAAGTGCTGCTCATATTTATTGATGACTCCGAGTTTACGTTTTTTGCCATGTTAATCGAGCTTGCAGAGCTTGCCTCACTCCCTTTTTTCTTTCCTGGAAGTGATATAAGAAAGCCTTTTTTTGTTGTGATGCCGTCACTGTCGTGTTTATTGCTGTTATTATTGTTGTTATTCATTATAATCCTTTCAATGCGCAGATATTTGCACTCTAAGCTTTTAAAGCAATGCAGATATTGCAGCGTTTTCGTTTGCGTTGCTCATCAGTTTTAAAAATATGGTCTCGTACAGCTCATATAGAGTTATTGCCCGTTTTGCGCTTACTTTTGCACACAGACGGGAAATTTCTTCCGAGGTAAGAGCATTTTCCTCGGCATTCCCTGTCATTTTTGCTTTTAACAAAAGCTGTGTGCAGAGCATGAAAACCTGAAGATATACAGAAAGCTCGTCGCGCTTTTTGGGCAGACGTGACACGTCAAGCCCATCGTCTGTGCCCGACAGAAAATCAATACACGTTTCAAATGCCGTATCTATCATTTCGGCATTCAGCTTTTTTGTGTCGGCACCGTCATAGCTGTAGGCAAAATATGCCGTTCTGTTAAGAGCTGTCGGCGAAAGACCGGGAAAGGTCTTACAAAGCTCCTGCTTTACGGCTTCGAGCGATTTTTCCCGTCCCGACAGAATACATACTCTCGAACGTACTGTTGGAAGAAGCGCATTTTTGGCTGCCGAGGTCAGTATAAAAAATACATTTTCCGGCGGTTCCTCCAGTATTTTTAAAAGAGCGTTCTGCGACTGTGTGTTGTAGGTGTCTGCTTCTTCCAGTATAAACACCTTTCCGTTTGCTTCATTGGGAGCAAGATATGCTCTTTCCGAGATTGAGCGTATGTCGTCTACACTCACCTTTTCACCGTTGCTTGCGAAGAAAAAGCAGTCGGGATGAGAGAGGGACGCCATTTTTATGCAGTTGGAGCATTTACCGCAGGGCAGAGCGTGTTCATTTCGCTCTTTACAAAGCAGTGACTTTGCAATTTCTATAGCGGCTGTGTGTCTGTCTGTCTTGTCCGCAGACACGTAAAGATAGGCGTGAAGATTCGGATTTTCACAAAATCCGTCCGGAAGAGTTTTGGAAAAAGTCATGTCCGGATGTTTCCGGAGGGCTGTTTTGCACTGTTGCAACGAGCCTTCCGGCGGCTGCCTCCTTTCCTTGAGAATTTTGAAACGGAGAGAAGAACATAATAATGCCCGGCATTATTAAGGTGGAGCTTCTTCGATTTTCTCCATTTAATTTATATATATGCTATATATACCGTTTTTTACGTGCGTCAGTTGATTCCGAAAAGACGTGAGGATGCACTGTAGATGTGGCAGATTGCAGCGGCAAGAGCATCGGCTGTGTCATCGGGACGAGGCTCGCTCTCAAGCCTCAAAAGCGTTTTAACCATATACATTATCTGCTTTTTTTCGGCTCTGCCGTAGCCGGTTAGAGCCTGCTTTATCTGAAGCGGCGTGTATTCGTAAATGGGAACGTTGTTTTTTCTTACCGCAAGCAATATAACTCCTCTTGCTTCGGCAACGTTTATTGCAGTTTTCTCGTTTGTATTGAAAAACAGCTTTTCTATTGATACAGCGTCGGGATGGAAGGTTGTTACAAGCTCATCTATATTTGAGTATATTTCAAGCAGTCTGTCCTCTGTTTTTTTGCCGGCAGGAGTGAGCACCGCGCCAAACTCTATAGGCTTAAAATCAAATGTCCCCGCACTTTCGACTATGCCGAAACCGACTGTGGCAAGTCCCGGGTCTATTCCCATTACTCTCATATCAGTCTCCTTCATAGCAATATTCCATTAAATTATACCACGGTTTTGCACTTCTGTCAAGCAAAGCGGGTGATATTATGTTCTTTTTGTTACTGTTAAATGCTTCCGCCGATTTTTAGCCCGAGTTTGAGAGATGAGCAACAGAGAAAAACAGACGATTTTCCGAAAAACACATATAATTAGCCGAAATATACATTTACATTTTAATTACTTTATGCTACAATTAAACATCTAAACAGAAAATTTTAACGCAATGTGAACGTAATGCGCTGAAGGTATTGATTTCTGCTTTGAAAATGAAGAATGTTTTAAAAATCTTAATTATATTGTTAATTTTTGCACTTTACAGTACGAAAATCATATGATATAATGTTACACGGGTTTTCAAATAATTTGTTTTTATAAAATAAAAAAACCAAGGAGGAAAAATCATGAAAAACAAATTGTTAGCACTTACCCTCTCGCTTATCATGCTCGTTTCTGCAATTCCTGCAGGCGCTATTGGCATGGTCGGCGTTGAATCCGCGGCGGAAACCGCAACCACGCAAGCTGCAGGTGAGGATGCTTCTCTTGCTGCAGATTACACTCCCTCGGCAAGCGAATATGTTACCAAATATGGTAGAGTTGTATTCTGGGAAGGCTATGAAGGCTACGAAGCCGGAACAAACGCACAAAGTTCGAACTTTGCATTATTTAACCAAAATAGCGGATCCGGACTTACATATGCCGGTCCTTTGAAAGGTGCTGTTGCTGCGTATGCGGATGCGGATGGCGAAATCAAGTATGCAACTGTTTCCAAGGGAGGCAAATACCAGGGAGCTTCCGGAACACAGAATCCCGGAACATACACCCTTGTTATTCGTGCGAGAAGAGCGGCATCTGCAAAAGAAGCAGGAGTAACATCAAGAATTGACTTTTATGTAAGAAGAGCCAATGTTTCAGACGGAACTTATCAGGTCGCTTGCGGTGGTTATAATTTAACAGATACATTTACTGATTATATTTACACCTATGTTCACGGAGCGGACACAAAGCCCTTCAATCAGCTTTTGGTTAATATATTAAACGGTGACATAGAAGTTGACAGCATGGGCATGTATTACAAGTACGTACCCGCTGCTTCGGAATATGAAAAATCCGAATACGGCGAAACTATTTTCTGGGAAGGCTATGAGGAGTATGACGAAGGCGCATCCGTAAGCGGAGATCCAATTGTTATTAACTCGTCTAACAGCTCCGGAGCCACAAAATCCGCTATATTAGACGGAACTGTTGGTATAGCAGAGGACGGAAAGCATTACGTTGCTTTCTCGGGAACGAGGTGGAACGGAATTTCCGGAGGTAAAACTGCTGCAGCCGGAACGTACACACTTGTTGTACGTGCAAGAAAAGGCACTACAGATAGAGCAACCTTCTATATCAGAGGAAGAGGTCCGAAGGCTGACGGTTCAGGAGAAGAGGATAAAAACTGGCCGGATTCAACCAAATCCTTCACTTTAACCGACACCTTTGCAGATTATGTTGTAACCTGTAATTATACACCGAGTGATGCAGGATATCTCAACCAGCTGCTCCCGCAGGTTTCAAACACTGCAAACATTCAGGTAGACAGCTATGCATTCTACTACAAACCATTCCCCGATTACGCTCCCGGCACAATTCAGGCAGCTCAGATTCGTACAGATGTTGATAATTATCAGGGTATGAGATATGCGGCGTACGTTGATGACGAAAGAAAAGCAAAGGCTGTTGAATACGGTTACATCATTGCACTTGGCAGCTCTTTTGCAAGCGAAGACGAATATGAAAACCTTGTATTTGATGCTTCCATGAGCGAAAGCGGTACAAATACAAACGGCATAAAGTACGTAACAGGAAAAGCGTATGTGAAGGATTCCTTTGACAAGGTTTATTCCATGACAGGTGAGGAGTTCGGCCTTGATGTGCCCGGAACATACTACACTGCGGTTCTCTACAACATCCAGGACTATGAAATGCTTCTCGTAGGCAGACCTTACCTCAAGACCGAGGACGGAACTGTTTACTACGGTGATGCCGTTGCAAGAAGCGTAAAGGATGTTGCACAGAATATGGTTAATGCCGAATGGGGTGGGGATGCAACTCTTGCTCCTGAATACATTCAGACAATTCTCGGCGTTAATGCCGGGGAATAAGAAGGGATAGGTTAAATTATGAAAAAGAATTATACTGTTCCCGAAATACATGCAGTTGTTCTCGTTAAAGAGGACATCCTGCTTGAAAGTGATACGTTCATTGATGTAAGCACTCTTTGGGGTGAAAACGAAAGTGAAGCGTAAAACTATATTAAACAGCTAAGTTCCTACATTTTTTAAGGTGCAGTTTTTTACTCTCCTCTTTTGCTGCACCTTTTTTCTTTCAGAAACGGTAAAACGGTTCTGAAACGGAAAAACATAGCCGCCGTCCGAAAGGACGGCGGCTTACTTAATATTGCGGTAAATCAGTCAACAAGCTCTGCGCTCAGAGCTGTTTTTTCATTTTGTTTTACAAAAACTCTTGCAAGACCATAGTGAAGCTTTACTCTCCACGGCTCATCCGCAATAATTCTTCCCAGCTTTATATAGCCTGAAAGCACATTCGTGAAATCTTCGTTTGTAGTAACTACAACTTTTAGTTCGTTTTCGCCTTCTGCAAAATCACAGTAGAAGCGGTAAGGACGAACTTTGTTGCAATCGTTTCGTTGCATCCATGGATTCCCACCAATTTCATCTCCGTTGAGATAAATTCGTGAATCTCCCGAAATACGTTCAAATTCGATATATTCAAATTTTTCTGCATTACTGAATTTGGCTTTGTATGTGTAGGTGTTTGGTTTATCAACCTGTTCGGTGAACTTACTGACAATGCGGTAATCGTCAACGTAACCGTCTACGGGCTCTTCTTTTTGCAACCAACCGTAGCGAGGCTCAATGCGGTTTTTAACCTTTTCGGGTACTGTATAAATGCCCTTTTCCGTGTCGAATACACGAATGAACCTTGCTTCCTCTTTGTCGGGCTTTTGTTCGTAATCAAAACTTGCAGGATCTCCGTTTCCGACACCTATTATTTTGCCGTCGGATATTTTTATTTCAACCTCGTTCATGGCATTTATGCAGAGATTGCCGTTTTTGTCAACACCTTCAAGCTGAAAAATTCCGATATCGTCGTCGTTTTTTGCGGTGAGAATTTCGGTTACACGGACAGCGTTTATTTTTTCGGGAGTTATAAGCACGTCTTTATATACTTTTCCGTCTTTTTCCCCTTCTGCTGTAAGAATTCCTTTTTCAAATGGAATTTCCCATCTGAGTACGTCAAATTTTTCTACAGTTTTTATTCCTGTGTTCTTCCCGTTGACATAGAGCGTTACTTTTTCGCAGTTTGTAAACACCGTAATGCTTGCGGTTTCGCCCTCTTTAAAGTCCCAGTGTGGTGCTATTTTCAGAACAGGCTCGTCCGTCCACCACGATTTGTAGTAGTAGAAGGGCGGTTTTTCCATTCCGCAAAGGTCGATTGTGCCGAAACTTGAAGAAGCATTTGAAGTGAAAAATGGGTTTGGCTCTCCTCTGTAGTCAAAGCCTGTCCACATAAATGCGCCCGAGAACCACTCTCTTTCTTCGACGAATTTTATCCATCCTTTTGGTGTGCTGCCCCACATCATTGTAACATCACCCGTGCAGTCGAGAATGCCGTTTCCAAGGTCGTTCTTTGCGCCTGCACGACTGAGAACGTATGAGCTTTCCTCTGTTCCGATAATGGGCTGATGAGGGTGTTCTTTATGATACTCGTCAATCCAGCCGGGGCTTCCGTTTCTTATGTAGTTGATTCCTCTTACTTCTGACGCTCCGTTTGCACCGACAAAGTTTGGACCGTTGTCGCCTGCATAGGTTATCGGTCTTGTATCGTCAAGAGATTTTGCTATTCGAGATGCTTTCTGAGCAAGACGGTAGCTCCATTCAATATTTTCAACAGAGAATTCTTCGTTGCCTATGCACCAGATAAATACACTTGGATGGTTTCTGTCACGCTCTATAAGACTTGTCAGCTGACGAAGTGCTTCGGGAGATGTTCCGAACATTCGTGTTTCATCCATAACTAACATTCCAAGCTCGTCGCACGCTCGAAGCAGTGAAGGGGACGGTGGATTGTGAGAACAGCGGTATGCGTTTACGCCCATTTCCTTGAGCTTTTGAATTTTATATCTGTTGAGATTGTCTGAAAGCGCCGATCCTACACCGCCGAAATCCTGATGAACGCAAGCTCCGCGGATTTTGAGAGGTTTTCCGTTCAGGAAAAATCCTTTGTCGGGATCAAGTTTAATTGAACGGAATCCGAAGACTTCGCTTGTTTCTTCATTTTCTGTCCTTATGGTAAGTGTGTAAAGGTTAGGACTGTTTACGTGCCAGAGAGACGGGTTATCAACTTTAAGGACGGAGAACACCTCTTTTTCGCTGTATGCCTGTGCACAAAAGCTTTCTTGCGATTTGACAACGCACATGCCGTCTGCATCATGTACTTCAAATGTGATGTCCTGAGATACTGAGTTTTGCGTATCATTGACAATAACCGTGCTTACATTTACAGTTCCGTCGATGCTTGGTTTAACAAATGTTTTATTGTGTTTAAAGTGTACCGGTTCACCTATATACAGATTTACATGTCTGTAAATTCCGGCACCCTCGTAAAACCATCCTTCGGACAGTTCCGCATCAACACGTACGGCAACCGAGTTTATACAATCGGGAAGAATATGGTCTGTAATTTCAAAGGTAAAGCTTGTATATCCGCTGAAGTGAGTGTCTATGTATACACCGTTTACCCAATATGCGGCGTTTCGGAATACTCCCTCAAATTCAAGGAAGATGCGTTTTCCTTCCCATGCTTTATCATATTCAAACTGCTTTCTGTACCATCCAATGTTGTATGTTTTCTCGATATCCGTATGCGCTTCGGTTGCGTATCTGTGATAAGTGGAGATGGGGTAAGCACCGGTATTTGTATTTGCAGCAGGGTCTTTTTGAAGAGTTACTGCCCAGTCGTGAGGAAGGTTAATTTTAGTCCAGTTGTTATTTTGATAGTAGCGTGCAGCAGCACCCGTCGCGCCACTGTATTTTGAAATGCCGTAGTTGTTATACGCATCAAGGTTTGCATCAAGTGTAAATTCCCAGCATTTATCGAAGTTGAATTTCTGCATATCGCATCTCCTTTGCCATAGCATATGTGAAATCTTTTATGTTATAAGTTTACCATGTATAACAGGTCTGTGTCAATATAATAATATTGTTTAAAAATTGTATTATATTATATGGCTTTGTTTAAAAATTAGGTTGAAATTGGCGGTACAATGTGATATACTGTAAAAGTATAGATATGCAAATTCCCGCAAAGGCAGGTCTGCACATGGCACATGCTGAAAACTGCAAGATTCAGGGTCTTGTTGACAATATAACATATCAGAACCCCGACAACGGGTACACCGTATGTACTGTTGACTGCGACGGTGAGCCTGTAACTGTTGTCGGGAATATTCCCATGCTTTGCGAAGGAGAATATATAAGTGCACAGGGCTCATGGACAAACCACACAACCTACGGCAGACAGTTTGTTGTCGAGAGCTATCAGAAGGAGCTTCCGGCAACAACCGAGTCAATACTTGCATACCTGTCCTCGGGCGTGATAAAAGGCATAGGACCTGTTACGGCAAAGAGGATTGTTGATAAATACGGTGAGGATACGCTAAAGGTGATAGAAGAGCATCCCGAATGGCTGTCGGACATAAAGGGCGTGACAGCCAAGAGGCTTGAAAGCATTTCAAAGAGCTTTAAGGAGCAGTACGGAATGCGTCAGGTTATGCTGTATTTCCAAGGAATGCTCTCGCCTGCAATGTCGCTTAAAGTATACAAGCAGTGGGGAAATGCTGCTGTAGACATACTCAGAACAAATCCGTATCTTCTCTGTGAGGAAATAGATGGTATCGGCTTTGAGAGGGCAGACCAGATGGCTCTTAAAATGGGTTTTCTCACGGACAGCGAGGACAGGCTTTGTGCAGGTGTAAAATACGTGCTGTCACTTGAGCTTAACAGAAACGGTAACTGTTGTGTTCCGATTGAAGCGCTTATATCAAAAAGCTCTGCTGCACTCGGCTCGGACAGGCACACTGTAGAAAACGTAATAGGAATGCTCTCGCAGAACGGAGAAGTTGTTGCGGTTAAAAATTCCGTCGGAGAGATTATAGTTTACCTTGAAAGCGTTTACAGAACGGAGAAGTTTGTAGCCGAAAAGCTCATGCTCGTGGATGATGCTGTTATTAATATACCGGTAGACAATCCCGACAAAGAAATAGAACGCGTTGAAAGAGAAAAAGGACTTGAGTTTGCGCCTTTGCAAAGAGTTGCGATAAAAAGCGCTCTTGAGCGTGGTGTTGTTGTTGTAACGGGAGGACCGGGTACAGGAAAAACAACGGTTATCCGTGCGATAATTGCGCTGTTTGAAAAAATAGGAAAGTCTATTTGCCTTGCGGCACCGACCGGAAGAGCCGCAAAGCGTATGACGGTGGCAACGGGATATGAAGCAAAGACGATACACAGGCTTTTGGAATGTGATTTCGGCGGTGAAGAAAAAATAGAATTTCGCAGAAACGAGGATAATTTCCTTGACGAAGAAGTAATAATAATAGATGAAGCATCAATGGTAGATGTGTTTCTGTTCTGCTCTTTGCTGAGAGCGGTAAGACCAGGCTCGCGCCTTATACTTATAGGTGATGCCGACCAGCTGCCGCCTGTGGGTGCAGGAGAGGTTTTTGGCGACATAATAAGAAGCTGTGCATTTATGACGGTAAGACTCACGGATATTTTCCGTCAGGCACAGGACAGCCGTATTGTTACAAACGCGCATCTCATAAACGAGGGCAGAATGCCGTTTCTTGAAAACAAGGGAGACTTTTTCTATCTCAAACGCGATAATTCAAATGATGTCCGCACGCTTGTACGTGATTTATGTACCGAGCGTCTTCCGAAAGCATACGGATACGATACGCTTCGCGACATACAGATTATTTGTCCTACGCGAAAGGGTGAAGCGGGAACCGTGTCACTCAATGCTCTTTTGCAGAGTGTTATAAATCCGCCGTCAACGGCAAAGAGTGAAAAGGAAATAAAAGACGTTGTTTTCCGCGAGGGAGACAAGGTTATGATGATAAAGAACAACTACGATATTGAATGGATGGATGAAAGCGGAAGAAGCGGCAGCGGCGTTTTCAACGGAGATATAGGCTTTATTACGGAAATTGACAGAGGCGACGAGAGCTTTACAATTGAGTTTGACGACGGCAGATGTGCTCTCTTTGACTATTCCTGCTTTGACAGTATTGAGCATGCGTATGCCATTACCGTGCACAAAAGTCAGGGAAGCGAATACAGCGCGGTTATAATACCTCTTTTTGGCGTGCCGTCGGGTCTGCTTTCGAGAAATATGCTATATACTGCGCTTACACGTGCGGAAAAGCTTGCGGTACTTGTCGGAAGAATGGACGTTATGCGTGATATGGTGGAAAACAGCAGGAGAACGGTCCGGCATACGGGACTTTTGCGTTTTTTCGAGAAAATGCAGAAACGCCGGCAGACTGAAATAAATGAAGCATAACTTGCGATGAATTTGGACATAAAAGATATTTTCTGAGGAGACGAAAACTTTGGAAGAGCTGTTTAAACTAATAAAAACATTATGCTCGCTTCCTACGGTGAGCGGACATGAATATATGTCAGCAAAAAAAATCCGTGACTTGTCAACAGGCTATGCAGACGGTTTTTTTGACAGTGCCGAGCTTGCGTCTACAGGCTCTGTTTTGCTGTGGCATCATGCATCTGACAAAAATGCGGGAACACTGCTGATAGATGCCCACCTTGATACAATCGGCTTTGTTGTGTCAGGGCTTCTTGAAGGCGGATTTGTAAGATTTGAAAATGCAGGCGGTATTGATACATCCATTTTGCCGGCATGTGAAATAGAAATATACGGGAAAGAGACTGTAAGAGCGTTCTTTTCTTCGGTACCGCCTCATCTGTCAAAAATCTCCGGAGAAAACAGTTCGACAAAGGTTTCAGACACCTTTGCGGACACAGGACTTACAAAAGAACAATGTGAAAAGCTCATACCTATTGGTACGCCTGCGGCGTTTCTGCCGAAGACAGACATGCTTTTGAATAGCAGAATTGCGTCTGTGTCACTTGACGATAAAATTTGCATGGCAGCTGCTCTTGAAATGGCGAAAATGCTGGCTTCTGAAAAGGAAAACATAAATGTAAATATTTGTGTTCAGTTCAGTACAGGTGAAGAAAGAGATGCAAGAGGCGCATATGCAAGTGCAAATCTTGTGGATGCCGACGAATGCATTGTGCTGGATGTAAACTTTGCAAAGGAAATGACAAGCAAGCCGGGCGCATATCTTGAAATGGAAAAGGGTGCGGGACTTTCTTTATCTGCATGTACTTCGCGTGAGCTTACAGAACGCATTTACGATGTTGCACGCGAAAACGAAGTTTCCTGCCAGAGGATAGTTGAGCTTTGTGACACGGGAACTAACGCACAGGTGCTCTCGCGTATGGGCAAGGGCATTAAAACTGCGGTGCTGTCTATTCCGATAAGATATATGCACACGAGTGTTGAAACGGCGGCGCTTAGTGATGTGCGTGAGTGCGCAAGACTTTTGAGTGTGTATGTAAAACATATAAGCACAAACGGAATAAGTAAACCTGTATACGATTACAAGGAGGGCGCAAATGGCAGGGCGATTTGATATGGAGCTTCTACGCCGTCTTTGCGAGGCGGACGGTGTATCCGGCTTTGAGGACAATGTCAGAGTCTTGATTTCAGACGAGATAAAGGACTTTTGCGATGAGCTGTACAGCGATGCACTCGGCAACCTCATTGGTGTACGATACGGAAAAAGCAGAGAAAAAAAGATTATGCTTTGTGCTCACATGGACGAGGTTGGTTTTTGCATAAAACACGTAACCGATGACGGGACGCTGTTGTTTGATGCAGTCGGAATATCGGCATCAGCTATGCCGTCAAAGCGTGTGAGAATTGGTAAAGACGGAAGAATTGGTGTTATCGGTTCTGCGCCTGTTCATTTATCCGGAGCGAAGCAGGACTTGAAAATTTCGGATTTGTATATTGACGTTGGTGCAAGAGACCGTAAGGATGCAGAAGAACTTTTCGGACAGTATGCGGTTTTTGATTCGGATTTCTGCTTTTTCGGAAATGGGCTTGTAAAGTCAAAGGCGCTTGATGACAGAATCGGATGTACCATAATGTGCATGCTTGCAAAGCAAAAGCCGGAATACGACACATATTTTGCATTCACAGTCGGAGAGGAAGTAGGAGGCGTAGGCGCTGGTGCCGCGACTATCAGGATAAACCCCGATGTATGCCTTATATTGGAGGGGACAACGGCATCGGACATATATCCAAACGCGGGTGCTGACAAGGTTTGCAGTGTAGGAAGCGGACCTGTTTGTCCGTTCATGGACGCAGGAACTCTTTATGATAAAGAGCTGTACAATTTTATAATGCAGCTTGCTTTTGAAAACGGCATACCCTGTCAAACCAAATCACGTGTTGCAGGCGGAACCGACGCTTCCAGAATACAAAAAAGCGCTGCGGGTGTAAGAGTTGCCGCAATTTCACTTCCATGCAGATATATTCATACGAGTGCAAGTGTTGCAAGCGTTTCGGACATGGAAAATATGTATAAGCTTGCAGGTCTTGCGGTGTCAAAAATTACAGAAAAATAGTATACAGGTATATAAAATTCCGGGAGGAGTAGATGTAAAATGAAAGAACTTCTCAATAAGCTGGTCGCAATACCGTCAGTATCGGGAAGCGAAGAACAAATGAGAGAATTTATAAAGGGCGAGCTTTCAGACGTATTTGATGAAATAAAAACAGATTCGCTCGGAAACCTTATATGTCATAAAATCGGGAGCGGAACAAGGCGCGTTTTTATGACACACATGGACTGCGAAGGCTTTATTTGTACCCATGCTGATGGTGACACCGTAAGAGTCGCACCGCTTGGAAATATAAAGGCTCAGTTTGCGGCATATCGGAGAATAATCTTTGAAACAGGGGAAAATGCTTTGCTTATTCCGCCTGCAAGCTACAGCTCTGACACACGTATTTCTGATTTCAACGCAGTTCTCGGAGCTGAACCTGAAAACCAAATACCGCAAGGAGCGAAGGCGCATTTTGCGGATTCAATTGTACCTCTTTCGGGAGATTATATAAGTGCGGGAACTCTTAGCTCAAGGCTTGGTATTGCGTGCCTTATCAAAGCGGCAAAAACTGCGGAATTTTTTGAGGGTGACGTGTATTTTATCTTTACTGTCCAGGAGCGTCTTGGCGGCAGAGGCGCAAGTGCTGCGATGTATCCGATTGATGCAGATGAAATATACAATGTTCGTGCTGCAGGTTTTGGTAAAACAAATGACAAACAAAAGGCAGGCGTAGGCGGCGGAATGGCAGTAAATGTTATGGGCAAGGGCTTTACGTCTGACAGTACTCTTGTAGACAGGGTGGTTTCGACATGCGAAAAGAACGTCGTTGAGTTTGCACGTTTTTCGGATGCGGATTTTATATCAGATGCAATGACGGCATGCAAATCGAAGCTTGGATGTAAGATCGTGGAAATATGTATACCTGTAGATAATATAGGAAGCGCGACAGAGCTTGCAAAGCTGTCAGATGCAGAATGTGCAGCAAATGCTGTTGCAGCTATGGTGTAAACGCAGGTCAAAAATAATCTTATAAAATTATATTGATAAAAGAACTGTGTTCAATTATGGCACGGTTCTTTTTTTGAAGAAAAAGCCGGCAACCTGAGCTGTGTTGCCGACTTGAATTATAGTATAAAATTTCAAATGTTGAATGTGGGGTTATACAGAGAGTACTTCTTGCAACATTTCCGCGTCGGTTCTGCCGACGGATTTTGTAAATCTTACGGGTTTTCCGAAGAGAGTTGCAAGAGGTGACGGAATTTCTGTCTTTGTGTCATTTGCAAGCTTTTCAAGGATATCTTTGTTGCTTTCGGGAACGGTTTCGTCTAGAGACAGAAGCACGTCTGCAGCGAATTTATAGGGGCTTGCAGTAGAAGCTACAATGTTTTTAAGTCCCGTGTTTTCCTTGTCGACAAACTTCTGAGCTGCATATACAGCAACCGCAGTATGCGGGTCGCAAACGTAGGAATATTTGTCAAATATATTCTTGATTGTTGCCTTACAGTTGTCTTCGTCACAGCAGTAAGCGGAGAAATCAGCTTTGAGTGAAGCGAGAATGTCCGCTTCAACCTCGTATCTTCCTGTATCGCCGAGGCTCTTCATATATGCACGTGTCTTTTCAGCGCCGGCTGCAAAATAGAGAAGTCTTTCAAGGTTTGAAGAAATGAGAATATCCATTGAAGGAGAAATTGATGTATAGAAATTGCGGTTTCTGTCATATACACCGGTATTGAGAAAATCAGTAAGTATATTATTGCTGTTTGAAGCACAGATAAAGCGGTTTACCGGAAGTCCCATTTGTTTTGCAAGGTATGCGGCAAAGATGTTGCCGAAGTTTCCTGTGGGAACGGTTATGTCAACCTTTTCACCGAGAGCAATATCGCCCTGTGCAACAAGGTCTGCGTATGCGGAAATGTAGTAAACAATTTGAGGAGCAAGTCTGCCCCAGTTGATGGAGTTTGCGCTTGAGAGGAAAGTGTTATTCTCAGCAAGCTTTGCCTGAGCGTCTTTGTCAGCGAAAATCTTTTTAACGCCTGTCTGCGCATCGTCAAAGTTTCCTTTTATTGCACAAACACACACGTTTTCACCCTCTTGAGTTGTCATCTGCAGTTTTTGCATATCGCTTACGCCATCCTCAGGGTAGAACACCATGATTTTAACGCCGTCGACATCGCGATAGCCTTCAAGAGCTGCTTTTCCCGTATCGCCGCTTGTTGCAACGAGAATGAGTGCGGTTTTGGTTTCACCTGTCTTTTTAAGGGCGAGAGAAAGAAGTCTCGGCATTATCTGAAGTGCCATGTCTTTAAACGCACAGGTCGGTCCGTGCCAAAGCTCAAGCACACGCAAATCGTCACCGATAAGCATGCTGACAGGTGCTGCAAATTCGCCAAAGCCATCGTCGTATGCGCCTTTTGCACAGGTAAGAAGCTCGTCATAGGTGTAGTCGGTAAGATATAGCGAAAGCACCTTTGCTGCTCTTTCGGAATAGGAAAGAGCGCCTATTTCCTTTATAAAATCAAGGTCAATGGTTGGGATGGTTTCGGGAAGAAAAAGTCCGCCGTCATCTGCAAGTCCCTGCTTTATGACTTCGGCTGAAGTTTTGGGAGTTTTTCTTTCTGTGTCTCTTGTGCTGTAGTAGTTCATTTTATATGTCCTTTCCTTAAAGGGAATTGATTAACTGTTGTGTTGATTATCCGAGATTCTTTGCGAAGAAGTTATAGGCATTGCTGTAAAAAACGTTGTCAGCAGTTTGTTCTGAGCCTATGCGGTTAACGAGCGCTTTGCAGAGGTTTTCTGTTTGTGACACGTTCTCAAGTCCGGGAAGAATTGCCGTTCCGTCAAAATCCGAGCCGATGCAAACGCATTTTTCGTCAATAGACAGAAAATGCTCGATGTGTGTACACACCGTCTCATACACCTTGTTTTCGTTTATTCCCTCCTGTGAGAGAAGCGCCGACAGATGGTTTCCCACAAAGCTTACGCCGACAATTCCTCCGGAAGAAACTATTGTACGAAGCTGTGTATCAGTGAGATTTCTCGGGTGGTTAAACAGCATGGATGAGTTTGAGTGCGAGGCAATAAAGGGTTTTGTTGCTTTTCCTGCAACATCCCAGAAGCTTTTGTCCGAAAGATGTGATACATCTATGGTTATTCCGAGCTCCTCACATTTTGAAAGCACTTCAAAACCAAAATCCGTAAGTCCATCGTCCGTGTCATAAGAGCCGCCTATGCAGGTTGATCCTTGCCAGCCGAGCGTCAGAACTCGCACGCCTTTTTCGTAGAGCTTTTCAAGTCTTTCAAGATTGCCTCCTAGAAGCCTTGCGTCTTCAACTGCAAGAATTGCACAAAGCTTTTCTGTGGAGTCAAGGTCTTGACTTTTTGTACAAAGTGTTATTTTGTCATCAAGTTCATTTATGCTGTCGCGGAAATAGTCCGCCATATGCATAAATTCAAGATAAGCTTCGTCGTCTGTACTTTCACTGTTGCTCCAGATTGCGAAAATCTGGGATTTTTTCTCATATTTTTCAAAATTCTCAAGCGAAACACCGAGATTGTTAGACAGAAAAGCTCCCTGTCCTTTATAGATTTTACTCAAAGTGTCGCAATGCAGGTCAAAAAGCTTCATAAAACTTATCTCCCCTATGTTTTTAATACAGCGAATCAAAGAACAGTCCGTATTTTACGGCGTTTGATTTGCTGTCCGTATATATCTCAGCAACGCAAAGCTGCGGCACAAGCGCGCTTACATACGCATTGTCTCTGTATTCTTCAAGAAATTTTTCAGCGGATAAAGCAAGGCGTTTCCTTTTTACTTCGTTGACTGCTTCCATCGGTCTTTCGCCCGAGGATACCTGTCTTGCCTTTACTTCGACAAAGCAGATTCTATCGCCCTTTGTCGCGACTATATCAATTTCTCCGCCTTTTATGCAGTAGTTTCGGCAGAGAATTGTAAACCCGTGTTCTTCAAGATACTTTGCTGCGGCATCTTCTCCGAAAGCACCGTAGAGCCGTGTGTTTTTCACTTTAGCTTTCCCCGTTTTTTCTCTCGAAATACTTTTTGAAAAAGCTTGCCCTGTGTTCTTTGCACAGACCGTATTTGTCAACGGCAGCATAATGGTCTTTTGTGCCGTAACCCTTGTGCTTTGCAAAAAGATACTCCGGATAGTTTTTGTCAAGGATTTCGGTGCAGTATAAATCCCTTTCGGTTTTCGCAAGTATTGATGCTGCTGCAATAGACGGGCTTATTCCGTCGCCACCGATAATTGCTTTTGCAGGGATTGTAAAATCCCTTGAAATACAGCCGTCCACAAGCACACCGGTTGGTCTCAGACTTTTTCCGCCGAGACAGCAAATGTTAAGCTCTCTTTTCTTTTCTTCGGATATATTATCTCCTGCAAGACTGAGTCCGTCAATTGCTTTTCTCATGGCATGGAGCGATGCTGACAGGATGTCGGTGTTTTCTATTTCCTCGACAGTGCTGTAGGCAACACAGTAGGAAACTGCCGCATTTTTTATTTTTGGAGCCAGAGCAAAGCGTTTTTTTTCGGTGAGCTTTTTAGAGTCGTTGAGTAGGACAATCTCGTCTTTATTGCGGTCGTTGTAATCAAGAACAACTGCTGCTGCGTATACTGGACCCGCAAGAGGACCTCTGCCTGCTTCATCTGTTCCGCAGACGATTGCGCCTTTTCCGAATGCTTCATTTTCAAGTGTCCAGGAAAGCGGCTCTGTTTGTTTCTTCATAGATCATATCCTCTTTCAGCTCAATTGTTGCTTACTCTTGTATCCTTAGGCAGTGTAATAATAACCATTGTACCCTCGCCGGGCTTACTTTCAACTTGAATGTTTCCGTTATGAGCATCAATAATGTCTTTTGCAATTGAAAGACCCAGACCCGTTCCGCCGGCATCTGTTGAACGTGACTTATCAACTCTGTAAAATCTTTCAAACAGATGAACAAGGTCATCTTCGGCAATACCGACACCGTTGTCCTTTACAACTATTTTGTAGCTGTCATTTCCGTCAAGAGAAAGCGACACGTCAACCTGTCCGCCGTCGGGAGTATATTTTATGGCGTTTCCGATAATGTTGGTAATAACCTGTTCAATTCGTTCCTTGTCGGCATATATGCGCATAGGCATATTATGAACAGAGGAAAATGTGAGCATGTGGCGGTGTGTTTCGGCTTCGGCTCTGAGTGCACTGCACATTACTTCAATTGCACCATACAAATCAAATTTTGTCGGCTTCCAGGACATTCTTCGGTTGTCAAGTCTTGACAGCACAAGTAAATCCTGAACAATTCTCGTCATTCTGTCGGATTCGTTCATAACAATTCCGAGAAAACGACGTCTTATGCTATCGGGCATTTCGTCGTCGGAAATAATCGTCTCGGTTGCACCCTTGATGCTTGTAAGCGGAGTGCGAAGCTCGTGTGAGACGTTTGCGATAAACTCACGTCTGTTCTTTTCAAGCAGTGCTTGCTCTGTGATGTTCTGGAACACAGCGATAAAGCCTGATTTTGAGGCTCCGTCGTAGCCGAATACGCTGTAGTCAATGCGAAGCGTAAGCTCTCGGGTTTTAATGTCCGATAGCGGCTGTTCTTCGATATGTATTTCACCGGTCTTTTTGAGTAGCTGCATTGTAATTTCGGGAGTGCCGAGAGCTGCTGTCAGCTCGTTAAATGAAGGAGAGTAGCTTTCGGGAAGCGAAAGTATTTCGAGTGCACTTGGGTTGATGTGTAAAAGAACTCCGTTTTCATCAAAGGCAGCAACGCCTGCATCGAGGCGGTTAAATACATTTTTAAGCTTTTCCTGTTCACCGGAAACTTCTCCAAGGGTGTTTTCTATAACCTGTGCCATGGTGTTAAAGTTTTTGGCAAGAGTTCCGATTTCGTCTTTGGCGCGGATTTTAAGACGGTGGGAATATTCACCGTTTGCAATCTGCACGGTGCTGTCGGTGATTGTTTTTACGGGTCCCGTTATTGCGCCGGCAAGGAAAAACGCCATAATTAGTGCTATTATAAGACCTACCATAAGCGCCTGTATTATAATTGAAAACTGCATGAACGACAGCTTTCTCATTTCGGAAAGGTCGTCTTTTATATATACTATGCAAGCATTTCCGTCTTTTTCCACATATTTTGCATAATCGAGAAAATCTGCTCCATATGACTGACTTGAGCTTGTTTTTCCGTTCATAGCGTTCATGAGGTTGGGCGTTACCGAAAGCCGTCCGACAGAGTCATCGGAGGAAGCAAGAATGTTTGCGTTTTTGTCGAGAATATAAAAATTTCTTCCGCTGTCAAAGCCAAAAATGCTGGCATATGCGGAAAAAAGCTGTTTTTGTGACTGTGCAAAGTCCTCATAAGCGAGAGTTTCGGTAAGCTGACGTGTCACGTTTTCAGAAAAGCCGTCATCTATACGCGACACAAATTCATTAGAATAAAAGCCGAAAACACTGTTCATTAGAAATATTCCGACTGTTGCCATAACCGAAATCATGAACACTATAAATATAAGCACAAGCTTTGAATTAAGGCTCTTATACATTTTTTACCTCCTCTCGCTTTCTTTCGGAGAGCAGCGTGACGCTGCACCCAAACCGCGCATATGCTTTTGTACAACATTTACCACGCGACATATACCGCTGCCCGCATATAAGGAGCGCGGACAGCTCGGATGTTGATTATGGACTGCGTTCGTTTCTTGCCGAAAACAAGGTTTAAGCAACCTCGTTTTCAGATTTTGCTTAAATATGCAGCTGCGTGAAATTAAAGTTGTTTAAATTTATACTTAATTCATTAGGAATGTGATGTGAAATCGAAGTTGTTTAGACTTCGATTTCACCAATGAAAAGTTTTTTGCTTACTTTTTTCAAAAAAGTAAGTTACTCAATATAGTAGCCCATTCCACGTTTGTTTTTGATGTACTTAGGTTCGGAGGGATTGTCCTCAATGCGCTTTCTGAGACGTGCAACTGTAACGTCAACCGTTCTTTCGTCACCGTAATAATCATCGTAGCCCCAAACCTGTTCAAGAAGTGCTTCCTGGCGGTATTTTTTGCCTCTGTTTGTGGCAAGGAATACAAGCAGGTCGTATTGCTGCTTTGAAAGTGAAATTTCAACCCCTGCTTTTTTAACGCTGTATGCTCCGGTGTCAATTTCAAGGTCTTCAATTGTGATTATATTTTTATTTTCTGTCTTTGCTTTTCGTTCTGCATTAATTGCGTTTGAAACAGATTCACCAGAATACCTTCTAATGTTCGCCTTTATGCGCGAAGAAAGCTCTCCGAGACTGAATGGCTTTGTCATGTAGTCATCGGCGCCAAGGTCAAGTCCCATTATCTTGTCATTTTCCTCTTCGCGTGCCGTAAGCATGATAATCGGTGTGTCAAGTCTTTCGCGTACTCTGCGGCAGATTTCAAAGCCGTCCATTTTCGGAAGCATAACGTCGAGAAGGATAAGGTCGTATGTTGCACTGAGTGCAAGAGCAAGCCCTTTTTCTCCATCGTAAGCGGCATCCGATTCATAGCCTTGCTTTTGTATGTTGTACATCAGGATTTCCGAGATGTCACGTTCATCCTCGATTATAAGTATTCTTTTTTTTCTGTTTTCCATGTTGTCAGTTCTCCTTTGAACAAATCTACGCCATGGTTTCATTGGCACCTGTTGCCGTAAAATTGGGGTATTTGTTTATAAATTTCGCAAGATTTTCCGTAATACCTGCGCTGTTGTCGTTGCAAGGGATTATCATTTTGACAAGTCCCACCTTGTTTTTAGGATAGGCATTTACAATTCCTTGCGAAAGCTCAGTGTAAACCGCAAGTGCGTTTTTAGTGTTATCTGCAGTTACATTTGCATCAAACAAAACATATCCGTTATCTGCGAGAATCTTATTAAGCTCGTCTTCTGAGCCGAAAAGCTCTATTACGTTTTTCGGCAGAGTGCAGAGTCTCGTTTTTCTGTGGCACACGGCGCTGAGAGCTTGATTTGCTCCTTCAAGATAAGCCGGAAGTTGTTCTTTGATATTTTCTTCTGTTAAAGACTGTACTTCTTCGTCTGACAGTGTGACCGAAAGAGAGTGTTTCCCGGAAATCATTTTTCTTATACTTGCGGAAGACGAGAGAATGAATCCGCGATCTACTGAAAATGATGCTGATATTTTGTTGTTTGTCAGAATCTTTATTACATTTGAAGTGATTTTATCAGTTTCCGCTTCAAACATAATTGCAACTTGCCGTTTTTCTACTGATAGAATCGGGTCTGGATTGGTTTGAGGCTTATCCTGTTGCTCGACTGACGGTTTTGTTTGGGATTGCCCTTGTTGATTGCCTGAAGAGGCTGATGGACCCGGATATTGTGTGTCAATCACCGGGTTATTGGGAGGCTGATATGACGTATGTTGATCCTGATATGATGAAGGAGGTGTAGAATCCGAGGGTGTAACAGTGCTTTGCGAAGGTGCGGGAGCCGGCTCGGATGTGGAGGGCATCTGCGACTCGGGCAGATATTGTTCCAAAAGCGAGTCGAATGAATGTGATGCGTTATGGTCGCTTATTCTAAGAGCATAAACTCCGTGGTCCTGGTCATCGTAGGTTTCACAGTTAACCCCCATTATTTCCGCCACTGCTTTTGCCGGAATGTAGCGGGTACGGTGGAAAATACGTGTTTCCATGTCAAGCGTATCTCCTTCCGATGTTGCGGCAACTCCTTGATTTACATCAAATGAAAGGTATTCATTTGTCTTTGTATTTATCATGTAAAAATTGTCTGTTACCTTGCTGTAGGTTACGTCGATGTAAGAATACAACGAAAACATGGAGACAGGCACATATTCAACGCCTTCTGTTACAACAACCGGAAAATCCTTGACGTAAGGATATGCCGAATCTTGACGGTAGAGGTTTGGCACAATGTACCTGACTCCGTCTTGATTGCCGTTCATGTTGTTGTAAATCTCAAATTTTTCGTCGTTATAATACTCTCCGTTTACATTACAAAACGACAAAAGAGACGCAAGCGCAGTGACCGCCGCGATAAAACGAAATTTTCGTGAAACAGTCCCTTTCATAACTTGTGTCTCCTTTGAAAAACTTTTGAATTAGTCGTGGGATGTACTGTAGTTGGGAGCTTCCTTGGTGATATAAATATCATGAGGATGAGATTCGCGAAGACCTGCACCTGTAATACGTACAAACTTGCCGTTATTCTTAAGATCTTCAACAGTGCGTGTTCCGCAGTATCCCATACCGCTTCTAAGTCCACCCATGAGCTGGAATACGGTTTCTGCAAGAGTTCCCTTATAAGGAACGCGTCCTTCAACGCCTTCGGGAACGAGCTTTTTCTGGTCTGCCTGGAAGTATCTGTCTTTCGAGCCTTTTTCCATAGCTGCAAGAGATCCCATGCCGCGGTATACTTTAAAGCGTCTGCCCTGATAGATTTCTGTTTCTCCGGGGCTTTCTTCACAGCCTGCAACAAGCGAGCCTATCATTACAACGTCACCGCCTGCAGCGATTGCCTTTGTGATATCACCGCTGTACTTGATACCGCCGTCTGCGATAACGGGAGTTCCGGTTTTTGCGGCTTCATTTGCACAGTCGTAAACTGCTGTAATCTGAGGAACGCCGATACCTGCAACAACGCGTGTTGTACAGATGGAACCGGGACCTATACCTACCTTTACAGCGTCAGCGCCTGCGACAATAAGGTCATGTGCAGCTTCTGCAGTTGCTATGTTACCTGCAACAATCTGTGCTTCGGGGAATGCGTTCTTGATTTTATCAACGCATGCAAGAATGTTTTTTGAATGACCATGAGCAGAGTCAAGAATGAGCGCATCTGCACCTGCTTCAAGAAGAAGCTTTGCTCTGTCGAGAACGTCGTTTGTTACACCGATTGCGGCAGCGCAGAGAAGTCTGCCCTTTGCATCCTTTGCGGAGTTAGGATATGTTTCTGCCTTGAGGATATCCTTTGTGGTGATAAGTCCGCAAAGAACCCCGTTTTCGTCAACAATCGGGAGCTTTTCAACTTTTGCTTTGCAAAGAATATCTTTAGCCTCTGCAAGAGTTGTTCCTACATGAGAGGTAACAAGATTGCTTTTAGTCATAACATCGCCGATTTTTCCGTTGAAATCGGAAAGGAAACGCATGTCGCGGTTTGTAATTATACCGACAAGCTTTTTGCTTGCATCAACAATCGGCACACCCGAAATACGATACTTTGCCATGAGCTCTTCAGCTTCATATACATAGTTTTCGGGAGAGAGAGAGAACGGATTGAATATAACGCCGTATTCACTTCTCTTAACCTTGAGAACCTCGTCAGCCTGTTTTTCCGCGGGCATATTCTTATGAATAACGCCGATACCGCCTTCGCGTGCGATAGCTATTGCCATTCTTGCTTCGGTAACCGTATCCATTGCGGAGGTCATAAGCGGAATGTTGAGAGCAATTTTTTTTGTGAGCTTTGTTCTTAAATCGATTTCCTTAGGCATAACATCGCTCTTGCCGGGAACCAGCAGCACGTCGTCAAATGTAAGGCCTTCTTTTGCAAATTTGTCAGAGTACATTTCCATAAAAATACACTTCCCTCTCATTATATATTTTTACACATTATTATACATGATATTTATGTCTTAGTCAAGAGTTTGCGCATAAATTTCCACGTTTCGCCCATACTAAATTAAAACATAAAGGGGGAAGATGAGCAAAATGGCCAACATTTTCATAAGAACGGTTATTCTTTATCTGCTTCTTGTGTTGTTTTTGCGGCTTTCGGGCAAAAGGGAAGTGGGCCAGCTTGAGCTTACGGAGCTTGTCACAACGTTCATGATTTCAGAGCTTGCGTCAATTCCGATAACCAATAACAACATTCCTCTGCTGTACGGCATTATTCCTGCGGCAACGCTTGTCTGTCTTGAAGTTTTTCTGTCATTTGCCGGTCTTAAAAGTGCGGCCTTTTCAAAGCTTATGTCGGGAACACCGGCAATTCTTATAAGCAAAGGCGAGATTAGCAGGAAGGAGCTGTTTAATTCACGTCTTACACTGAGCGAGCTTATGTCATCGCTGAGAGTTCTCGGGGTGTCGCAGATATCGGATATTGAGTATGCGATACTTGAACCGAGCGGAAAGCTGAGTGTTATACAAAAAGCAAAGGATTTGCCTCCTTCACGCGAGGATATGAATATTAAAGTATTTGAAAAGGGGATAGAACACATTATAGTGTCGGACGGAAAGGTTATGAAGCACAACCTTAAGGAATGCGGCCTTGACGAAGAGTGGCTAAAAAATACTCTGATAAGTGAGGGGTATAACAGTATTAAGGAGGTTTTTTTCATGGGGGTTAATGATGCCGGTAAAGTAACGCTGATAAAGACGGAAAAGGGGAAGGGTAAAAATTGAAAACATTTGTGTCAAGCCTTGTTCTGTTTCTTGCGGTTACAGTGTTTGTGACTGCCAACACGGTTTTTCTTAAAAATGTTTTTGAAGAAATAACGGACTTAATGAATACGCTGCCTGACACTCATGAGAAAGTTGATATGTTATCGGACAAGGATTTTGCCGAACACGAGAAAACATTAAAGAATATCGAGAAGCTTTGGAAAAAGCATGAGGAGTATATTTACATCACGCTTGAGCACAATGCGGCAGGGCGGTTTACCGAATATTTTCTTCCTGCAAAGGAATATTTTGCTTCGGGCGATTATCCGTCGTATCTTGCTTCGCTTGAAACGGCAAAGGACATTCTTGAGCAATTTGAAACGAACGAGGGCGTGAGCTTGGAGAATATTTTTTGATGAAAAACTCAACTATTGAAAGAAAAAGTTGAATGTGTAATTATAAATTAAGTTTACGGTTTTCCACTGCCGTGGGGGCGGATTACATTGCCGACTGGCGTCGGGGCGATTTCACATTTAATTGTTGATTTCCGCTCGCCGCGGAGGTCCTACGTTTTCTGCTTGCCCAGACGTGGTGCTCGTAGAGTAAAAGTAGGCAAAAGATGCCCATAAGGACACCTACGGTTTCCTTATGTATTCTTCCCTTGTCACCGACGCCTATCATTTTCACTATTTTTCAAAAGAACACTAACCTTCTCACTTCTATTTGGTCTTGTATTTGCTGCTCCCATAGTTTACGGCGATTACTTGTAAAGCCGCAGCAATGGAGCAATTCAAAATTATAGAGAAATAAATAAAGTTGAATTTATATTGATGTTGTTCCAAATTTGGTTTTAATTTGTTGGGAGAATTTTGTGAAATCGAAGTTTCTCAAATTTCGATTTCACCGTTCAAAAGTTTTTTGCTTACTTTTTTTCAAAAAAGTAAGTGCTAAGCTTTTTTCAAAAAAAGCGGAAGAAAAAGTCCCGGCATAAACCGGGACTGACTCTGAAAATATAAGACAAATTACTTCATTGCGTTAAGCATGTTAGTAAACTGGCTCTTTTTTCTTGCTGCTGCGTTGATGTGAAGAGTACCTCTTACGGTAGCCTTGTCGATCTTGCTTACAGCGTCCTTGTAGCAAACCTCAGCAGCGGCCTTGTCGCCTGCAGCAACAGCCTGCTCAAACTTCTTGAGAGTAGTCTTAAGGCTTGTCTTGAACATCTGGTTCTGCATTGTTTTAACTGCGGAAACCTTTACACGCTTCTTAGCTGACTTAATATTCGGCAAAATGTTCACCTCCCCGATTTTGCGCACCCGAAGGCACACTAATACATTTATTCCTGTGTATTTTATCACGCTTTTCACAAAATTACAAGTCTAAATGAATAATTTTAACAACTTTTTCAATTTTTACGGAAATACGGAGGTCAAATGAAGGATTTTAGTACAATTTTCACAGTCAGAACTGATCTTGCAAGTGAGGTAAGAGAGTATTGGAAAGAAAGAAATGGCGGTGAACCCGACGGAACATACTATGAAAACCGCTCGTTTTTTGGAATTTCGGTGGATTTTCTGGAGGTTTTGAACTCTGAAGGTGAAAATATCACAGGAAAACCGATGGGCAGGTACTCAACTGTCAATGTCGGGCAAATCTGGAACAGTGACGGCGAAACCTTCACAAATGCCATGAATGCCGCTGCAAAGGTGATAGGAAGTTTTATACCTGAAAACGCACAGAGCTGTCTTGTTGCAGGACTTGGAAATTCAGCGATTGTTGCAGATGCCGTCGGACCGTTTACCGCTTCAAATGTTATAGTCACACACCATATAAAACAAACCGACCCGTTGTTGTTTGAACAGCTTAAACTTCGCGATACAATGTGTGTGTGCCCGGGGGTGCTTGGCAGTACCGGACTTGAAGGTGCCGATATTGTGGCTTCTGTTGTAAAAAATGCAAAACCCGATTTTGTTATAGCCATTGATGCACTTGCTTCAAGAAAGCTGTCGCGCCTTGCAACGACTGTACAGGTTTGCGACACGGGCATTTCTCCGGGATCGGGTATAAATAATACAAGAAAGGCTCTGAGTCTTGAGAATCTCGGAGTGCCGGTTATAGCAATAGGAATTCCGACTGTTGTTGAGGCATCTACTTTGGCATATGACCTGCTTTGCTCAGCGCAGACGGATGATGAGTCAGAGGACGAAAATCCGCAGCTTGAGAAAATTAAACAGACTTTGTCTGAGGGAAACGGCAACTTTTTTGTAACGCCGAAGGAGACCGATCATATTATAAGAGATACAGCAAAGCTTCTCGGATATGCTATAAATCTCGCGCTTCACGAGAATCTCTCAAAAGAGGAGATAGATGAATTCCTTTCCTGAATCTTGTCATATTTAAAAGTAATAAAGCGTATACTTTTTTGTAGAAGATTGCAAAGGGCGTGAGAGCATTGATATACAACAGACCGGGGCAAAGCATCCGTTTACAGAACGAAAACAAGGCGGTCGACACAAACAGGGAGAATGAAATAACAAGGGAAATTCCTTCTGTTACTGAAATAGACAGAGACAGCTATACACCTTACCCGGCTGTTTCGGTAAGCCGTCGAAGCGTACGCCGGGAATTGAGACGTATACGACGAAGTCGAAGACGTGTGTCGGGAATTTCTGTTGTGCTGTCATCGCTTTTCAGTCTGATTGCGGCTGTCGGGGTTTTGTATCTTTCGTACAGCGGCATATATGCTCCGGAAAGCGTTTGCCGTGTTGCAATCGGCTTGTTTGAGTTCTTTGGCGGCGAACGGAAAAACGACTTGGCTTTCGGCGAAGAAACCGTATACTCCGGGAAGTCTGCAAGTTTTGAAAGTATACCTGTATACTTATCTTACGCTCCAAAAGAAAGCCCAACAGACAATCCTATGCGGCAGATAGCGGCAAGCGGAGAAAAGGGTACTGCAGAAGGTGCGGGAAATGCTTTTCAAGACGTTCCACTATCGGGAGAAATTGTAAATGCTTCTGAGCAGACTGCCGGAAAAAGTGGCTCGGACGGAGAGGTTTATCTCCCCCTTGTACATGCGGATTTGTCAAAGGACAATCTCTTGATGCTATCAAACCAGACAAAGCTCAAACCGGATGTATCGGCTCTTTCGCTGGTGACTCCAAAGGCATACGAGAATTTTGTTATCACCGACGAGCCGCTTGTGCTTATACTCCACACGCATGCGACCGAATGCTATACAAAGGGCGAAAACGGAGTGTACCGAAAAGATGAGCCGACAAGAAGCGAAGATATCGAACAGAATGTTGTTGCTGTGGGTGAAAAGCTTGCAAGCACATTGAAGGATTTTGGTATACCGGTGATCCACAGTAAGACGCTTCACGACAAGGCATCGTTTCTCGACGCCTACACATCGTCTCTCAACGAGGCGAATGCTCTGCTGTCGGCTAATCCGTCAATAAGATTTGTAATAGACCTGCACAGAGATGCAATAATATCAGATGACGGCGAAAAAAAAGCACCGACGGCTGTTATTGCAGGAGAGAACTATGCGCAGCTTATGTTTGTAATCGGCACAAACGAAGCAGGCTTTAAGCATCCGAACTGGCAGGACAATCTCAGCTTTGCACTTGATATGCAAAGAAGCGTTAACGAGATGTATCCGAGCCTTATGAGACCGATTAATCTGAGAAGCGTGTCGTTTAACGAGCAGCTTTCGCCGGGATATGTGATTCTCGAAACAGGAGCATGCGGAAACACCCTTGAGGAAGCAAAACGCAGTGCAGAGGCTTTTGGAATTGTTCTTGCAAAGCGGATACTTGAGCAGCAGTCAGCAGGATAAAAATGAAATTTGCCGAGGAATTGAATTTGGAGAGGAATATGAAAGCATTTTTAAAAACATCATATACATTTTTAACTGCCTTTGTCATAACAGGCATTGTAATAGCGGCAATTGCCGCAGCGGCAACCCTCGGTGATGATGACAAGGTGCTGTATTTTGAGGAAGAAACAAGGACTATGTTCTTTTTTGGAAACGAATATGTTGTATCGCCTCGATTTATTACTGCCGTACAGGGTCTTTTTGACTGTAACAAAGTATTTCTTGGCGAGCATGGTTTGAGCCTCGCAAAAAAGGCAGTGAGTTTTCCGATAGAGTATGTCGGAAGCCTGTTTTCGCTGATATTCGGTGTTTTCGAGGGAATCATTAAAAATTCGGTATGAAATCAAAGCAATAATGTATTTCGGTTACTGATTTCCATAACACAAGTATAAAGAAACCCCACCCGGGCTTTGTTTGGCCCAGGTGGGGAGTTTTTAATTGTGTATCACTTTATGCGATAAATTGCTTGTTGTTATTTGATTTCTTCAACTACAACATTGTCAAGCTCATATATACCGGACACATTATCTCCGGGAGGCGAAACGTAGCAGGAGAATGAAGTTTGACCTGTACCTGCTATTGTGCCGGGAGAATATGTAAATTCTATGTGTTGCCATACGGCGTTGGATTCCAGCCACAAGCCCTTTGCGATGTGTGCCGTACTGCCGTTTGCGTCGGGATACTGAATGTTAACGCAGAATTCCATTTTCGGCTTATTTCCGGCGGTGTCGCCGAGGCCTCTTACATCAAAGGCAATGCGGTACTTTTTACCTGTTTCAAAGGGGTATGCGTGTTTTGCATAAGTCCATGACTTGCTTTTAGGACCTGTGAAGCGGTAAACATGGTTGCCGGGCTTTGTTTCATCCTCTTCAATCGTGACGGTGGCTCCGGTGAAGAAAATGACACCGGGAGTTTCTGCATCGCCGTTGATTATACCTGTTATTTTTGCTTCGGGAACGTAATCAGGGTCTTCAATGAACTTGATATATTCAATGTCCATGTAACCGTAAGCATTGAACGGGTCGAATCTCAAGCCCGTAACATCGCCAAGCCATTTAGTGTTGGAAGTAAGGTCTATAGTGTATGTTTCCCATTCGCCATTAGAGTCGGCAGATCTAAGGTAATTTACAAATGTTTTGCTTTCGTTCCATGTGCTGTCAAGTGATGTTGTGAAGTAGAATACTGAGCCGTGAGGGTGATCACTTTCGTATTTGTAGCGAACCTTGAGCTCAATCGCCTTATACTTCTTTGCGGGGAAATTAAGCTTGGAGCCGGCCAACATGTGGAAGTCTTTGTTTGTTCCGGTTGAGAAATCTATAGTGATATAATCACCGCTGTTAAAGATAAACTTCGAGTTGGCACTTGGTTTCCAACCGTCGCTTGTATAGTTGGAGAACATCCAGTTAGCTTCCTTATTATAGTTGTTGAACATCTCTATTTCGGGAGTTTCAACGTATGCGTTTGTGCCGTCCTGCTTGAATGTGTAGCCGAGAGCATTTGCAAGAACCTTGAAGTCAATCATAGGAATGCCGTCTACAGAGTAGAGGGTGTAACCAAGCTTCTTTTCAACGCCGTCAACAGTGTATCTGTCGGAGCCGTCCTTGAAGGATACGGTATGGTTGTTACCTGTAAGTGTAAGAACTCTTGCGTCGTGGTCCCAATCCATAAACGTATAGAGAATATGGTCAACCGCTGTTTCGGGGTCGAAGGGATATACTACGGTGTTGCCGGCTTTTTCGGGATGGATATCGCCGCTTATTTCTATGCCGTTTACAAACAGCTTGTTTTCGAATGCGTATTTGGTATCGATTACAACTTCTTTAACTTTTACAAATTCGATCTTACCAATCTTGAATTCGATGTTTGTGCCGCTAGCGGGGTCGATTCTCAGAGTCTTAAGAGTTCCGCTCCATGCAGCACCGCACTTGTCCGCAAAGTTAATGAACATTGTTTGCATTTCGCCATTTGAATATGCAGTAACGGATTTTGCTTCGCTGAGACCGGGTTCTTCTGCGGTGTCAAAGAACACCTGCACGCCCTTGTCTTTGGGAATTTTAATCTCAAGGTTTATACCTGCAATTCCGGTAAGGTCGAGTCCGGAAACACCGTCAACAAGGAAATTGAAGTCATCTCCTGTACTTATGCCTGTCATAATTCCGTTGCTATAAGTAATATCGCCGATTCTGTTTATCTCTTTAGCAAATCCCTCGGAAGGAACAATGGTTTTTACAGTCTCGTATTCCTTCTTGTTTGCTGTAGCAGAAAGAGGATCTACATAGGAGCTCTGGTTTCTGAGAAGTCTTGCATGCTGAGGATAGAGGTGGTTGATACGCTCAAGCTGTGCTTCGTTGGGAATAACAGCGGGAAGGTCTTTGGGCATATCTGTGTACTTATCTCTGAGTGTATCAAGGTAAGCAAAGCCGTAAAGTCCTTCGCAGGGCATTATGTATGTACCTTCGCCGTATTCGTTCCAGGTGGATATCCAGACCATCTTTTCCTGCCAGGTATCCTTCTTTGCGTACTTTGGAATGTAGGTATTCTTAACCCATTCATGGCTCTTATCCCAGTCTTCGGGAGTCATAATTGGATATCTTATATCATGCCAGCCGTAGTTAGTAAAGCCAACACTGATTGTGGGGATAGCATAGGAAGTCTTTGTTTCACTTGCACGCTGGGTGTTCTTTTGAGTGTTTACTTCGTATTTGTTTCCTATCTTGTCCCAGTGGTACGCTGCAAAAGCATCAGTACCAACTGCTTCTATTGTGGAAGTGTAGCCGTCTGAAACAAAGATGAAGCCGTCAAAGCCGTAGCTTCTTGCTACTTCTTCAAGGTAATCAAATTCTTCCTTTGTCTTTGCGATACTTCCAAAGTATTTTTTTGTGCTAAGTTGTTCGAACGAGAAAACATCAAGCAGAAGCTTATTGTCAATTACTGCGTAGTTCTCATCGAGGAAGTAGTTTTCAAACCAGTAAGGAACAACGTGTTCTCTGAACTGCTTTGAATTGAAACCTGTTCCACTTCCTGCTTCCCAGATGATGCAGTATTTCATATAATCCTGATATTTTGCGTGCTGGATACCATCGGCGAGGTGCGAGTTGTTATTTTTTATCTTGATAGGACCATCGGATGTATATGCGTACCAGCATATCGCCTGAACGTCAATACCGCCTTCGACCATGTACTTGATTTCCCAGTCTGCGGTTTCACGGTTTTCTTCGTCATAGTAACCGAGAACAGGCTTGTTTTCGTCGTAAGGAGTAATGCACGCCCAACCAAAGTGTCTGTTGTTATTCCAGATGTTGCAAACATTCATTGCCAGGATATAGTCATCGAGGTTTGCCTTTGCAACAGGTGCGGGTGCATAATCGTAGTGGTCAACATTTCTGTAAACTTTGATGTCGTCAATCTTTGCGTTTCCGTTTTCGGAGAATATTACAAGACTGTCAACAGGCTTTGTTGTGTTGAGTGCTACAGTTGCAAGAGTTCTGCCGTTGATAACGATGTCAGCCTTGCCTGTTGAAGGATTAGCTTCAACACGGAGTCTGTACCACATATTCCTAGTAAGCTTTTCGTAAACAACCTTGCCGTTAGCATAGAGCTTTCCGTCCTTGCTTGCAAGCTGGATTGCTGTTGCAGTACCGCTCAAAACCTTGAAGCCTGCGTTTTCGCCTTCGGGGAATATAGTCTGCATTTCAGCGATGTACTTTGTATCAACAGGTGCATAGAAGGGCTTTGTTACTGTGGACTTGCCTTTAAGAACAAGCTCTTCGTCTTTAATTTCGGGAGTGCCTTCCTTCTTCCAGCCGTAAACTTCTTCCATGCCATATGTAGTAAAGTTTTCAAATACTGCATAGTTTGCCGTGAAGGTCATCTTGCCGGGAGTTATAATGCCTTTGCCAGTTTCATCAATAAGGAAATGGATGCTTGCGATGTTATCGGAAAGCATTTCGTGTTCACCGCAAAGCACGTTCTCAATGTATGTCTTAACCTTGCCGCCGGGAATGTCAAGATAAACTTTGAAGTTTTCAACCTTGCCAATATTGGACTTTGCTATAGTTGTATATTTGCCGTCTTTACCGAGAACCGCCCATGAGCCGTCGATTATGGCATATACAAATGCATCCTTGCCGTCAAAGTCGCAGAATTTTACAAAGCCGCCCTTTTCAACAGATTGTGTTACCTGAAATTCAGCAGTGATAATATCCTTGTCAATCTTGTTGAACTCGCGGATAAGGGCTGTAGGCTGATTTTTGCCAATACTGATAACAGAAGGAACAGGCTGTTCAATGCTTGTTCTGGGAGCGCCGCCTCTGTTATCAACTTTCCATCCGGAATTGATGTTTTCACGAAGTGTGGATTCAACATTTGACAGACCATTTGCAACTGTTCCGTTGAAATCGAGCAAGAAATAAGGATCGCGGAAGTTATATTCCTTGAGCGTTTTCTTGACTCTGTTTTCAGGAAGAGCAACACGGTTGATAATAGCCGCACTTTCACTTCTCTTGATATCGGAATCGGGATTGAATGTACCGTAGTCATCGCTTCCTACTACGATACCTGCGTTGTAGAGCAGAAGAATCTTCTTTGCGTAATCGTTGCTTTCGATTACGTCCGGAATATGCTCAACGCTGTTGATTGCCGTGTACTCGCTTGCGGGAATTGCATCCGCAAAAAGAGTAGCCATTTCGGCACGGGTTATGTTTCTTGTGTAGGAGTCAAACTGACCGTCCTTCATGATGCCGTTGTCTATGGCATACTTAACATAAGCGTCGTACCAGTTACCGCCTTGGGTAGAGGCAATTTCTTTGCCGTTGTAGCTTGCGTTTACACGCGAAGCCATTGTGATACCCTGAGCAACTGTAACATTGCCTTCGGGACTGAACACGTCAGTTGCCGTTCCGTTCATAAAGCCAAGCTCGTATGCGCTGGAAACTTCCTTGGCAAACCAAGCATTTGACTGTACGTCCTTGAACTGGCCTTCAGTGTAGGTGTTGGGTTTTGCAAAAGCTGCATTTGCCGCAACTGTAAGAGCTACAGCGGTAACAACAGATGCAAAAAGATGTAAAAACTTCTTTCCCATTTTTTTCTCTCCTTTGTTTGAGTTTTCATAATGATGTTATTATAACACATTATATCACATTCTACCATTTTTCGCATCTGCTGTCAATATGATGTTTGTAAAAAATGCTTTGATCGCAGCGCTTTTTCGACCTTATAACAAAAAACTTGACAAATTTTAGCCTGCGTGTATAATATAGTAAAAAATATATTAACGGTATACTATACTTATGATGTCGGATGGTTGAAAAATGTCGAAGAACTTTAAGAGGTTTCTCTATATTATAGTAGGAAGCATATCATGTTGTTTCGGTACCCTCGGCATCTATTTGCCTGTCTTACCTACGGTTCCGCTTTATCTTTGGCGTCGTTTTGCTTTTTAAAAAGCTCCGATAAGCTGTATCGGAAATTTATGGCAAGCAAATTGCACAAAAAGTTTTTATCACGGTATCTTTCGGCAGGCGGACTTACGGTTCTTCAAAAGGTTATGCTGATAACTTTTGTCTCTGTTCAACTCGGAATAGTTGCTTTTTTGTTACAAAGCCGCCCGATTTGGATTGCAGTTATTGCCGTATTGTATATCTGCTTTCTTGCAAGTATTCTTTTTATCGTAAAAACAGTTGCTTTAAAAAACAAGGAGTAGCTTATGAATATAACAGGATTTATTATAGCGATTGTATCTTTTCTGTGTATCGGTCTGTTTCATCCGATTGTAATTAAATGTGAATATTACATAGGATGCAAGGCATGGCCTGCTTTTGTCGTGTTTGGCATATTGTTTACCGTTTTCTCTTTGTTTGTCGAGAGTACGGTTGTTTCTTCTGTTCTCGGCGTTGTCGGCTGTTCGTGCTTCTGGAGTGTTAAGGAGCTTTTTGAGCAGAGGGAACGCGTCAGAAAAGGATGGTTTCCCGAAAATCCGAATAAGAAGCAGTGAAATCCATGCTGATGTCAAGTCAATGCAAAAAAAACTTACAGGTGTTGGCCGCCAACAATAAACACAATCCCCGCCAAGGCTTAAAGGTTCTGCGGCGGGGAAAAATTATTTGGACAAGATACGGCTTTTCCGGTAACAGCTACTATTATATCAACACCGGTTCCGCATCCGAGCCTGTATATACAAGAGTTTCAAAAACAGGAAGCGACAAACAGCCACGATTACGAAATGAAGAATCACATCTACGAAAAGTGGACAGCACTTCGCGACGTAACCGACTGGACGAAGTACGAATAATCGGCTGACTTTTTGAAAGGACCAAACAATAAAAATGCGGAGCAGAGAGAAATCTCTGCTCCGTTTTGCTGTATTGTGATATGAAAAACTTAAGACTACATATGCCGAAGGACCTTGTTGAAACATCTTGTAAGTTTACCTTTGTTTATTATCTAACGGTACAAAAAGCAAGCCCTGGCTTGTCTTTTGGTGGAGGCGGTCCGTAACTGTTCATTTTCATGTCAAATGGGTGTAGATTGACGTGTTGTGCATGTGTTGGCGAGGATGGACATAGGGTGGTTTGGGAATGGATAGGAGAGGAGGGCTTTCGCTATAGTGTATTTGTTATAAAATATGGCTAATTATCACCGCCGAGTGCTTTAGCATATTCCAAAAGCTGTTTTCTCGACGAAACACCAAGCTTACCGTAAAGATTCTTGTTGTGATACTTCAAGGTGTTTTCTGTAATGTCAAGCTCCTTCATAATATCCTTTGTACCCTTACCTTCAAGGTATTTGTCGTATATTGATTTTTCGGTAATTGTGAGCGTGGAAAGGTGATCTGCCAAAAACTTGCAACCCTCTATAAATTCGGAGGTTTCACTGCTTGTTCCCAATGCATTTACGGATGAAAAAGCCGAGCTTGCCGCATCCAGCTTTGTCTGAAGCTCTGAAAGCATTTTTTCCTGATTCTGAATCATCATATAAAGACTGATAAGGAATACTTCACTTATTATGTAGGAAACAGAAAGGAACTCAAATTCAATGCTTACAAGCTGTTCAAGCAGCCATACGGCAATGTTGACGGTTACTGCTGACAGTAAAATTACTGAATGTGTCGCAGTTTCAATCCTTTTCATGACAATGGCGTGAGTTATTGCTGCGAGCATGGTTATGAAATATCCTATCAGATATATTAAATATATGCCGTGCCATGAACCGTATTCCTTTATGAGCACCGTAACACCGTTAACATTTCCCAACTCTACCGATTTGTAGTATATGTCAAGATATCCGGGACTTGCAGCAATCAGGAACACGACTGCACTGACAGCAAACAGAATACAGGGCAGAAATTTGTTGTATTTCAGCTTTGTTACGTTGAGTATCAGCATGAACATCGACATCGGCAAAAAGACAGAGCCGAGGTATGCTATTCTGTTGGCAAGAAGAGCTTCTTCAAGAGTTTTTGATACCGCCAAGGACAGATATCCGATGTTTACAATAAGTATCGAGGAGAATAATAGCAAAAACCAGGTGTCTTTCTTTTTGATAGTAAGACAGTAAACCAAAAGCATGATAAGTGACAGCACCACCGTCGCACCGTATATAATTGACATGCTGATTGTTTTGTCACCGATTGGCGAACAAGACGTGAGCACGGATGTCAAAGGTATTATAAATATGATGCCCGCAAATAATTTTTTCATAAAGCTGCTCCTTCAAATTGCTTTTTATATAAATCATACAAAAAGCACGCTTCCTACACCAAATCCACACCAAACCCACACTGATTTTTGAGGCAGGTGTGGGGCTTTTTTTGATAATATATACTATAATTATATTGCAAGGTTGAAAAAAGGGAGGGTATCATCTGTACTGTTTTTTTGGGGGACGCCCTTTTTGCATCAGGATAAAACCTTTTGTAAGGCTCTCTGTTTACACGCCGATGAACACAGAGAACGCCCCGGAAAATCCCCTATATTTTATCACATTTTGCCTGACAAGTCAAGTGCGGCTTCGGAGTATAAGAAACATTGTATATTTTTTTAAGGAGGAATTCTCGTGAAAAAGACAAAATTAATGGCACTGGTATTATCGGTTTTTATGGTAATACCGGTATTACCCGTAAATGTGCTTGCAACACCTTCTGCTGTGACTGTTGTTGAAACGGTAGAGGAGAGCGTGACTGTTGAGACAGGTAAAGAGATTGCTGAGCTTGCCTCGACGCCGGTTACGGACGAATATGTCAGGGTGCACAGCCTTGCTGAAATAGTTCCCAATCAGCGTTATATCATTGTAGGTTCTTACTATAATGAAACTACAGGCGAAACCTCCTACCACGCAATGGGTACGCAGAACTACAGAAATAACGGTTTCCGCTATTCCTATGCACAGGATCAGGACGGCACACACTACTTTGATATGTCTGCAGATAAGGAAGAAATAACTGTTTACAGTTATCCCGAAGCAAATCATGACCCCATACTTCGTCTGCGTTTGCGTCCTTACACATATAAGTTCCCTGGCCACGCTTATTACCTGATGGCTGATAACGTTGAAGGCGGAGGATATCTTTGCGGATATTCATCCAGCACAAGTGACGGCTCAAACGGCCACCACTACCATTCCTCAATGCCTATTTATGCGAGCTCCTATAACACTGCAGGCTCTGCATGGTGGTACTTGAGAGTTGTGGAAGATGGCGACTATGCAGGTCATTGGCAGGTAGTCAACCGCTGTAAGTTCAGAACCGGCGGCTCGTCTACATATCAGTATGACGTTATGACAATGGGTGCTCCTTACCCAAACATCGGTGGACAGTTCAGAGCAACCGTTGCATATACTGAGGACGTGGGCGAAATTGATGACGAAGAGCGCGTTCAGTACACAGTTGACAAGCAGACAAACATCTGGCTTTACCGTGAAGTATGCGACCACGATTCATCGAATGTAACTCACAAAGAAGCAACACCTGCTACATGTACTTATGCAGGTAACCCCGAATACTGGTACTGTGCAGGCTGTGAAACATACTTCTCAAAGTCTGATTTCTCAGCAAAGATCTCAGTTGCCGACACATTCATCGCACCCCTTCCTCATGACGAATCCTGCTCACACGCAGAACAGGCAAAGTTCGAACTTTATAAAGAAAGCTCAATGGAAAGTGACCAGACGGGCGAGCGCTATTTGCTTGTAGGTAAGTCTGGTGGTAAGTACTATGCTATGGGTAATGTGACAAATTCCAACGGCACAAGAAACGCCGTTGAAGTTTCCATAAGCGAATACGGTATTATCACAGCAACAAGTGATAAGGCTGAATTTTTGGTATATGATTTTGACGAGAACGGCTTTAAGGATGACGGCAACTATTTTTCCGCAATCGACGGCAAGATAATTGCATATGCTCACGAGCTTGTAGGTGTAAACGGCTATATTCCCCATCCCGCAAGCTTCAGGCAGGACAGTTATGATACAGGTGCTGGTGCTTTCCTTGCCTGGTCAACCTTTGACACCGATAACGAATATATTGTTTTCGATGAAGAAAACCTTGTGTTCAAGGCACAGAGCGAAGAGCTTAACAACACCTATCGCTACCGTGAATTATGTCCTCACGAAAAGGTTTATACACCTGCTGTCGATGCTACCTGTACAGAACAGGGCGTTGTTGAAAACTGGTACTGCGAAACTTGCTATAAGTATTTTGCAGATGAAGAAGGTGAGGTTCCTCTTCTCGATGAATACGAAGGTCCCGAGGCTCTTACACTTAATGCAACAGGTCACGACTTCGGCGAAGACGATATCTGTAAGAACTGCGGAATGAAGAGACACGTTTATTCTCAGATTTCATCACTTACCGAATTTGATGCACTCAGCGACAACGCGTCCTATATCATTGTTTTCAAGGATGCGGATAAGACGTACGCTGCTTGTCTTCCAGCAAGCGACGGATTCCCCTGTGACACAGACTCTGACGGAGACGGCATTGTTGATGATCTTGAAACCGATGAAAACGAAAATACCGTTCCAGACTGTATTGAATGGCTGTTTGACAACTGGGGTATGGGCGATATGAACGGCTACGATGTAGTTGATATAATTGACTACAACGAATTTGTTCGTGACCGTGATGAAGACGGATATGTGGATTTTGACGACTATGTACTCTTCTATGAAGAAAACTACTTCAATTTCCGTATGAGATACGAAGAGGAAGCAATGCAATTAGACAACTTCGTTGAGGTAACACCCAAGGAAGACGGTACAATCGTTATTACAGACGAGGGTGCAATGGAATTCCAGCTTATGCAGGCAGGAGTGTGGGGAGGCGCACCATATAACGAAGAGTATCTCAAAATAGACCTTGAAGAAGCAGGCTTTTCTCCCGAAGCAGTCCGCATCCGTGCAGCATGGGTACCTAACATGTGGGTTGGTAACAGCGGCAGGATGGGTGCATACGAGAAGGAACATTTTACTACATCATACAGGGTTTACGGCGACTTTGAATATCCCGGCATAGTTGATATGAAGAACTGGAAGGTATCTTTTAACAAAGACGGAACAGCAGTTTTAGTTGCTACCTGGTCTTACTATGACGATACAGGCGCACTCCGTCTGGTGAAATTCGTTAATGAAAACGAGCAAGAGGATATGACAATTGTCGCTCTTCCCGAAGCAGAATGGGAATATAGTTCCATAATGTCTGCATATACAGCTTCACTTCCAGCATATCTCTATGCATCCGAGGCCGCTTTT
Source organism: Eubacteriales bacterium (assembly GCA_045540015.1). Lineage (GTDB taxonomy): Bacteria > Bacillota > Clostridia > Oscillospirales > CAG-382 > UMGS1387. Next base: position 27,569 of record JAZQGP010000047.1, on the reverse strand, counting down.
GAGGGCGGTGTCGGCGACGATGGAGATAATGAAGAACACACCTGCGACTTTGGAGACTGGACTGATAACGGTGACGGAACACACACCGGTGAATGTGAGTGCGGAGAAACAAAAACAGCATCCCACACATACGGCGGATGGGCGAATACAGAGGACGGTCTTGTACGTACCTGTACTGCTTGCGATGCAACCGAAACACTTGCAGTAAACAAGCCTCTCGATGAGGTTGTTGTCGACAAAACCGACTCGGCTACAAATGATATGGGTGCGGCACTCGTGCTTAAATCGCCCGTAGAAATCTTCAACACGGTTCTTACTACAGAAGAACAGACATCTGTTGCTGAAGGTAAGACAAGTGTCAACGTATATCTTGAGGTTTTAGATGTTCCTGTAGACGATGTTTCGGCAGAGGAAAAAGCGGCGGCTCAAGAAGCGGTGGCTGATGAAAGAGATACTGAAATCGGCAAGTACCTCGACATTAGTCTTTTCAAGGAAGTAACTACCGAAGAAGCAGGAGAAACTTCCACCAAAGAAACAAAGATTACCGAAACAAACGATAAGGTAACAATTACAATCGAAATTCCCGAAGACCTTCTGAACAGTGATGAAAATGTAATCCGTAAGTACAGAATTGTGCGTGTTCACGATGACGGCAGCGGCAACCTCGAAACAGCAATTATCGGGGGTACATTTGATGCCGAAAAGGGTACATTTACATTTGAAACAGATAAGTTCTCAACATATGTTCTTGCGTATAGCGACAATCCTTCCTATGTTGAAATCGACCTCGGTGAGAAGGCTGCATCTTCCAATGTAAGATACATTGAAATTGACGGAGTTCAGACATTGATTGCAGAAGATGACAGGATTTATAAGGTCATTTCAGAAGGCAATAAGCTCGTTGAAGTGGTAGAAAAGGCGAGTGCCGATTCGCCTGTAATTGTAAAATCACAGTATTTCTACATAGCAAAAGACAATGCATCGGCAACAAAGCTTAACATGGATTCCTTTATGACAACAGACGGCAAGAAATCTGTCAGAGTAGAGAATCCCATGGGTATACGCTTCAGAGCTTCTGTTCTTACATCGGCAAGGTCTGAAGAAACAGAGTTTGTCATTGACGAATACGGCTACATCATCGCACTTGAAAGTGCGCTCAACGGTGCAGAGCTTACCTTTGACTTTGCAAAGCATGTAACAGGTGTTGCTTATAATAAGGCAGACGGAACAGACTACATTTACGATGTGTTTGACGAAGGGGTTATCTTTACCTGCGCTCTTAAAAACATTACTGTTGCAAATTACAAGAAGAACCTTGTATGTAAGACCTACACGAAGCTTACCGTAAACGGTGAGCAGTTCACGGTATACGGCGAATCGGTTACGGGCAATGTATATGATACCGCAATGGGACTTCTCAGTCATGGCGGACTTGATGAAGAAACAAAGAGAAAGATTTATCAGATAATTCTCGATTACGATAATGAAGTGGGAATCCCTGTTGATGAGCTTTACAAGTAAGCTTAGGCTATAATAAGTAGAGGAAACAGGCTTTTGCTTGTTTCCTCTTTGTTATTTTATGACTTTTTTAAAAATTCTCACTTACCCTATATGCAGATCTGTTCTCGCCAAAAGCTTCCTCAAATTTACAATTTTACGCAAACTTTCTCATTAATGTCTATTTCCTACAAAACAAACAGAACCCCGCATCGAAAACAGAGCTTTTCCGTGATGTGTGGGCTGATATTACATACAATGACGGAAGAAAAGAGCGTTTAAAGATTATTGATGTTTTGAACTTTTACACCAACGGCAAGACACCGCCAAATATAACCGATGTATCATTTATCGGTGATGTATCACGGCAGGGCATTTTGCCTGACCTTGTAAAATATCTGGTTGAAACAAGCCGATGAAAGCAAAAAAGCGGTTGAGGATTTTACGCCTTAACCGCTTTTCAAGTATTATTTAAGACTTTCAAAAATTGCTTCTATATCCGCCTTGTTTGCAACTTCACCATTATAATAAATACATATATCGTCATTAAAAACAACATCCATGGCTATACCGAAAGACTCTACATATATTTTGTTATTTTTAATAGCTTCTTTGTAAGCATCTGAAGCTTTATCAAAAAGATATAATTCTACGGATGTTTCATCATTGAATTTGTAACCATATCCCTCTTTTGCTCCAACCATAGAACTCATTTTTTGAACAATCTCAAATTCAATTTGTTTATCGGTTAAACCATTTTCAAATTGTTGAAACTTATCCAGCTGTACAGTTTCATTATTATTTGTAGATGAAGCGTCAGTAGTAGAGTTGTTTGTTGAAGAATTATCTGTGTCGGTTGTATCTGTGGTATTACTGTTTTCACAAGCAACAAAGGACAGAGCCATTACGGCAACGAGTAAAAGTGCTAAAAGTGTTTTGAGTTTGTTTTTCATTTTCTTTCCCTCCTGAAATGAATATAATAAAAAGTGCGGCTACCGAAGCAACCGCACAAAAACGCAAACTCCGATAGTCGCCAAACTAACTTTACGTGAAATGGGTGTAACCATAATATCATCATAAATGGAATTTGCATTTTATCAAATTCAATAATGATATTATGCTTAAAAAGAGTATAACTATCCCTATAAATAAAGATAGTACACCCGTCTTTCACACATATTAAGTTAGTTTGACAATAGATATTATACCATATTTTTATCAATAGTCAATAGAGTTGCTGATATTTACTGCCGTTTTACCAATTTATCCTATAACTAAAAACAACGGTCAAGGATCAAACCCTAACCGTTATTTTTGTGTTGGTATTAAAGCCAAACCGTTACTACAAAGGCATTTTTCAAGTAGTAGGTGTTCACTTTATACCTGTTTGGTGGAGGCGAGGGGAATCGAACCCCTGTCCGAAAACCCATTCACACATCTTTCTACGAGCGTAGGCTTTTGTTAGAATTCCCTTTGCGAGCCATCAAAAGCCAAACGGCGCACATCGGTAGCTTCATGAGGTCATGACGGGCGGCAAAGCTTATGCCCGTTCACGTTCACTGCTAAATTGACACCGCGTTCTGAGCCGCAGTACTCTCAGAGGCGATGACGCCGCACTTAGGCAGCGTAAGCTAATTTATTATTGTTAGCGTTTAATTTTAATTGCACAAGTTTTGAAAGAGTCAGCGCAATTCTCTTGCTCGCTTAACGTACTTCAAGATCCCCGTCGAAACCTTTACGCCCCCATATATCGGGACAATACGTCCACATACCATTATACGCCGAAAACGGCAAAAGGTATTCATTTTTTCATATATATTCTACCACCGCTAAAGTGTAATGTCAAGTTACAGTAATGTAACATCGTGTTTTTATACAAAAAAGAAGAAACCCTTTCGGATTTCCTCGTGTTGATAAATTATTCAGCCTTATATCTTGTATCCAGCATCCATTCCGCAGAGTGATAAAGCCAGTCCTTCTGTCGGATTTCCTTGAACGGCTTTGAGGTATAGTCGCAGGAAGCAAGTCCGTGACAGCCTTTTTCGTAAATGTGAAGCTCAAAGGGAATATTGTGTGCTCTGAGAGCAGAGGCGAATCTGAGTGAATTTTCGCAGGGAACACTCTTATCCTCAAAAGTGCTCCAGATAAATGCAGGAGGCGTATCATCGGAAACCTGCTTGTCAAGACAGGTAAGCTCACGCATCTGTGCATCGTCCGCTTTGTTGCCGAGAAGATTTTGGAATGAGCCTCCATGAAAATTTTTGTCGTTTACTATAACGGGATATGAGAGCACAAGACCGCTCGGTCTGAGACAGGACACATCGCCGAAATAGCTCTTTGCAGCTTCACCGTTCCAGAGAGTTCCTACACTTGCCGCAAGGTGACCGCCTGCCGAGAAGCCGCAAACGTATATTTTGTCGGGGTTGGAGTGCCATTCTTTTGCGTTTTCGCGGATATATTTTAAAGCAGTGAGAGCCTGAATGAGAGCTGCGGGATAGACGGCAGGTGCTACACTGTAATAAAGAATACATGCGTTTATGCCTCTTGCAAGATACTTCATTGCGATTGGCTCTGCTTCTGTTTCCGAAGTCATCTGATAACCGCCGCCCGGAAGAATGAGAACGGTTGGTCTGCCCTCTGTAAGGTGCGAAATTTCGCTTTCGGTATTCGGAACAAACACTTTCATTACCGGAACATGTCCTGTGTCGGGAGCAGATAACTTTGTATAATCAATTTCAATTTTCTTTTCAAGGTATATCATAAACAAAACCTTCCTTTTCAGCTTGTTTCTTATAATTTACCATAAAAGCGAAGACTTTTCAAGTGCTTTGCCGTAATTTGTGCTTGAAAAAAAGAAAAACCGCCACGGCACCCGTGCGGCAAAACACAAATAAAATAGAAGTGACCCCTGATCATGTTTCTTTACACACAACCAAGGGTCACTTCTGTTCACTCTTAAAGTCTAACGTCATTTTTATACCTCGCTTTCTTAATCTCCCTGAGCCTTGGTCATTGCAATTCTTAAAACACCCGAATTCTTCTTTTACCAGTTTCTTTCTTCTTTCTTCTTTCTTCAGAATTTTTTGTTTTGTGTTTTATCCTGCAATTTTTCCTTGACCGAGGTGAAAGTCCTGCTCAAACTCTGAAGGCTTGTTTCTTTTTGAACCTGAACATCTTTTTATCTTCCTGAATTCCAAACCTTGTTCAAAATCTATGTCATGCGTTACACCGCCGTGTTATTACTTTGTCAGGTTCCGATGCTCTTTTTTGTTCTTTCCTTCATGTTTGAGTTTTAGTCTTACTTGTTCATTGGACTGTACCTTCCTTTCTTCGCCTATAGTGTAACACATTTAAACCATAAAATCAAGTGGCAAAATGTGCAAACTTTACAAGATTTTTTTGTATATTACGCGGAAATTGGTGATAAGATACAATAAAGAGTTGACATAATGCATAAGCATGTGATATAATAAATTTGTTAGTGTTGTTTGTACGGAGTGTGCATCGCTGTTTTTTGTATAAATTGACTGCTGAGCTTTTTCTCGGCAGTCTTTTTTAATTTTACGATTTTCACATATATATGAAGCATGGACTGTAAAAGAGCTGTTTTTTGAAAAAATTATACTCACAATTCAATCTTTGTACAATTTTTATATATTATATGGTAAAATCTTTGTTATATAATAATCGTTCTAAATGTATTGGGAGATGAAAAAATGATTACACTTGATAAAGTATTTCAGGCATCTGTAGTGCTTAAAAACATAGTGCGTAATACTTCGATTGTCAGTACAACCGGAATTACAGATGAATGCGACCTGTACCTGAAACCTGAAAACTTGCAGTATACCGGTTCTTTTAAACTACGAGGATCAGGATATAAAATTGCGATGCTTTCTGAAGAAGAAAAAGCGAAGGGTGTTATTGCGTGCTCCGCAGGAAATCATGCACAAGGTGTTGCGCTTGCTGCGTCGAAGTGCGGAATATCCTCGCTGATATGTCTTCCCGATACAGCCCCCATTTCCAAAGTCGAGGCAACAAAGGGTTACGGCGCAGAAGTTTGCCTTGTGAACGGCTGCTATGATGACGCGTATACAAAGGCGTTGCAGCTACGTGATGAAATGGGATACACCTTTGTTCATCCGTTTGACGATGAGGATGTTATTGCAGGACAGGGAACGGTAGGTCTTGAAATAGTAAATGAGTTTGCCGATGCGGATGCTGTAATAGTTCCCATTGGCGGCGGCGGTTTGATTTCCGGTATTGCATATGCAATAAAGTCACTTAAGCCGTCTATAAAGGTTTACGGTGTTCAGGCAGCCGGCGCACCGAGTATGTACAATGCGGTTAAAGACGGTAAGATTGAAAGTCTTGACTCTGTTTCTACAATTGCCGACGGCATTGCGGTAAAGAGACCGGGAGACCATACTTTTGAGCTTGTGAGTAAATATGTTGATGACATTGCGCTTGTGACGGATGATGAGATATCCTCGGCAATACTTGCACTTATAGAAAAGCAGAAAATGATTGCAGAGGGTGCAGGTGCCGTATCTGTTGCTGCGGCAATGTTCGGAAAATTTCCGATTGCAGGTAAAAAAGTCGTAAGCCTTGTTTCAGGCGGAAATATTGATGTTTCTATACTTTCAAGAGTAATAGAGCGCGGACTTATGAAGTCGGGTCGTGAAACCAGTCTTCTCATAGAGCTTGTTGACAAGCCCGGACAGCTCAAAGATGTTTCGCGCATCATTGCAGATTGCGGCGGAAACGTAACGGGTGTTCACCACGAGAGAAACAGCGACATAGAAAATGTCAACGGATGTTATCTAAGAGTTACAATGGAAACCAGAAACTATGAGCATGTTCAGGAAATATCAAAAGCACTTGTAAATGAGGGCTTTAAGATTGTAAAGTAAGGAGAGAACACGCAATGAGTAGAATTATAATTACGGAAAAAGCGCCAAAGGCGATAGGACCGTATTCACAGGCAGTATGTTCCGGAGATTTTGTTTTTACCTCCGGTCAGATTGCAATAAATCCCGTTTCGGGAAATGTTGAAGCGGACACAATAGAGGCGCAGACCGAGCAGGTGTGCAAAAACATTGCAGAGCTTCTTACGGCAAGCGGAAGCAGTATTGAAAACGTAATAAAGACCACATGCTTTTTGCGCAATATGGAGGATTTTGCGGCATTTAACGCGGTATATGAAAAGTATTTTGTATCAAAGCCCGCACGTTCCTGCGTTGCTGTCAGAGAGCTTCCCAAAAACGTACTTGTGGAAATTGATACTGTTGCAGAGCTTTAACAAGAGTGCAGAACGATGATGGATATAACAAAATACGGTGCAGGATATTATCTGCCTGAAAACACATACTGCGACTGGGTGAAAAAAGACCGTATAGAAAAAGCGCCCGATTGGTGCAGTGTTGATCTGAGGGACGGAAACCAAAGTCTTGTTATTCCTATGAGTCTTGGACAAAAGATTGAGTTTTACAAGCTTCTTCTGAAAGTGGGCTTTAAGGAAATTGAGGTTGGCTTTCCGGCGTCAAGTGAAACCGAATACGAGTTTCTCAGAACACTTATTGACAACAATATGATACCGAAGGGTGTAACCATTCAGGTTCTTACCCAGTGCCGTGAGCATATTATCAGAAAAACCTTTGATGCGTGTAAAGGCGCTGCAAATGCGATAATCCATTTCTACAATCCGGTAAGCGTTGTACAGCGTGAGCAGGTGTTCAGAAAATCAAAGGAAGAAATCAAGAAGATAGCTGTTGACGGCGCAAGGCTCATAAAACAGCTTGCGAATGAGTATGAAGGCAACTTCAGATTTGAATATACTCCCGAGAGCTTTACGGGAGCAGAACCCGAGTATTCTCTTGAAGTCTGCAATGCTGTTCTTGATGTTCTTGAGCCGAATGACAATAACAACGTCATCATAAATCTTCCGGCAACGGTTGAAATGAGTCTTCCGCATGTTTATGCATCGCAGATTGAGTTCATGCACAGAAATCTGAAGTACCGCAGGTATGTTACAATCAGCGTTCATCCTCACAACGACAGAGGTACGGGTGTTGCAGATGCAGAGCTTGCGCTTCTTGCCGGTGCCGACCGTGTTGAAGGAACACTTTTCGGAAACGGAGAGAGAACGGGCAACGTTGATATCATAAACCTTGCAATGAATCTTTATTCCCACGGCGTTGACCCGGAGCTTGACTTTTCCGATATGCCTTCGATTGTTGATGCATACGAGAGGTGTACGGGAATGCACGTGCATGCGCGGTCACCCTATGCGGGAGCGCTTGTGTTTGCGGCTTTCTCGGGAAGTCATCAGGATGCCATTGCAAAGGGGATGAAGTGGAGAGAAGAAAAAAAGCTTCATAACTGGGCGGTGCCTTATATCCCCATTGATCCGACGGATATAAACCGTACATACGATACCGACGTGATAAGAGTAAACTCTCAAAGCGGAAAAGGCGGCATAGGATATCTGCTTGAGCAGACATACGGCTTTGATTTGCCTGCAAAGATGCGCGAGCATCTGACAAGCATCTGCAAGAGCCTTTCCGACCGCGAGCACAGAGAACTCAAGGTGGCGGATGTTCTTTCGGTATTTAAAAACAATTACTTTGACTATAATACTCCTCTGCGTATTACGGAGGTTCACTTCAGACAGATGCAAAGCGGTGTTGAGGCTGAGGTTACCTTTGAGGAAAACGGAAGCACAGCCGTTGTTATCGAAAAAGGAAACGGTTCGCTTGATGCTGTCAGCAATGCACTTATTAAACACACCGGAAAAGCCTATAAGCTTTCTGTATATAAGGAACACGGTATGCAGAGTCACTACGGCTCTGAAAGCGAAGCGTGTGCGTATATAGGAATCGAGGATGAAAACGGAAAAATATTCTGGGGTGCAGGAGAGCATACGGACATTATCAAGGCAAGCTCTCGCGCGCTGCTTGCAGCATACAGCAATATGGCAGGCAAAAAATAAATACGTTACGGATTACAGAAAATATAACAAAGGACTGAAAAAATGATACTTACAGGAGCAGACATAATCGTAAGAACACTGATTGAACAGGGAGTAGAAACCGTATTCGGTTATCCGGGTGGTCAGATTATAAACGTTTACGATTCACTTTACAAATACCGTGATGAAATCAACCACATTCTGACAGCTCACGAGCAAGGAGCTGCACATGCGGCAGACGGATATGCAAGAACAACGGGAAAAGTTGGTGTTGTAATGTCAACCTCGGGTCCCGGTGCTACAAACCTTGTAACAGGAATTGCAACTGCATATCTTGATTCTATTCCACTTGTTGCAATATGCGGAAACGTTCCGACCTCACAGCTCGGCTCGGACAGCTTCCAGGAAATTGACATTACGGGTATTACGCTTCCCATCACAAAGCACAACTACATAGTTGACAGCGTTGAAATACTTGCGGATACGATTAGAGAGGCTTTCCGTCTTGCAAAGAGCGGAAGACCCGGTCCTGTGCTTATAGATGTGCCAAAGGACATACAGATTGCAAAGTGCGAATACACGGCGCACTCACCCGTCGAGGCTGATGAAAAGGTTGTGTGCGAGGACGTTGAAGAAGCGGTCGAGTGCATAAAAGAATCGAGAAAACCGTTTATATATTTCGGAGGCGGTGCAATTGCATCACATGCCGAGGACGAGATTTTAGCTCTTGCCGAGCTTATTGATGCACCTATAGGCTGCTCTCTCATGGGTATATCGGCAATTCCTACAAACCATCCTAGGTTTCTCGGAATGCAGGGTATGCACGGACACTATGCGTCCTCTATGGCAATGCATAATGCCGACTGTATTATTTCCCTCGGTGTACGCTTTAACGACAGAGTTACCGGAAATAAAACAAAGTTTGCGCAGACGGCAAAGATTATACATATTGATGTAGACAGCGCGGAGTTTTCCAAAAATGTAAAGGCAACACACGCACTTTTCGGCGATGTAGAGCGAACCCTCAGAAAGATAATTTCACTTCTTGAAAAGAAGGAAAGACCCGAATGGGCTGAGGAAATTGAAAAGTACAGAAGAAAAGAAGAGGAAATTTCAGATAAGAGAGATGGCATGACGCCGAAAAACATTATCGAAATGCTTAACCGCCATCTTGATGCCGACACTCCCGTTGCAACAGACGTAGGTCAGCATCAGATGTGGACGGCGCAGTTTGCGAGCTTTGCACATACAAGGAGATTTGTTTCAAGCGGCGGTCTTGGCACGATGGGCTTTGGTCTTGGTGCGGCAATCGGTGCTCAGATAGGAACGGGAAAGCGAACTGTTCTTGTAACGGGCGACGGAAGCTTTGGGATGTGCCTCAATGAGCTTGCAACGGCTGTAACAAACAAAAATCCCATAGTAATACTCCTTCTCAATAACGGTGTTCTCGGAATGGTGCGCCAGTGGCAGACGCTGTTCTTTGAAAAGCACTATTCAAATACTGTTCTTGAAAGAAAGACAAATTTTGTAGACCTTGCAAAGGCGTTCGGTGCGGATGCGATGACTGCGGATACAACTGAACAGCTCGAAGAAGCTCTCACAAAAGCCTTTTCGTGCGACGGACCTTTCCTTATCGACTGCGCAATTGACAAGGACGAATTTGTTCTTCCCATGCTTCCTCCCGGAGGCTCGATGGATGACATGATTGTGAAGGTGGGTGAATAAAGATGCCTAAGTATACAATAGCTGTTCTTGTAAAGAACGAATCGGGCGTGCTTAACCGTGTAACAAGCATGTTCAGAAGAAGAAATTTCAACATCAAGTCCCTTACCGTTAGTGAAACCGAATCGGACAAGTATTCGCGTATTACAGTTACCTACAACGGCGAGCCTGAGCTTAATCACCAGATTGTAAACCAGCTTTACAAATTACCCGACGTGTGCAAGGTAAAAGAGCTTGATGCAGATGACGCGGTAAACTGCGAGCTTATGCTTATCAAGGTTAAGAACGATTCCAAGACAAGAGATGACATAAGAACCGCAGCCGAAGCTTTTAAAGCAGAAACCGTTGACTACACCCACGAATCCGTGATTATGAGAATTACGGGTGACTCAAAAAGAATTGACGCGTTTATCGCACTTATGCGTGATTTTACTATCCTTGAAATATGCCGTACGGGTGTTGTTTCGCTCCAGCGCGGTCATAAGACCATTAGGGAAAAATAGTTTCCGTATAAAAAATGTTTACTAAACCATATGTTTTGAGGTGATGATATAATGGGATTTATAGATGAAAGAAAAGAATATGAGATATGTGATATGTATCCGAGAAGACCGTGGATGAACTATCTGTGGAATGAGGAATATATTGCAATTATTAACCAGTTCGGCTTCGGTAAAGGAAGGATGTCTGCCGAAAACAATTTCCAGAGAGATATTGTAAGAGATAACGACAGCAGAATTATTTACATAAAGAATGACGGAGAAATAACTGCGCTTAACCGAAATTACGCAGGTGCAGCTTTTGATGAGTTCAAGACTGTTGTCGGAATAGGTTATTCTACTGTTATTTCCGAATACAAGGGAATACGTTCGGAATATACGATAATTGTTCCTCATAAGGGCAAGCGCGAATGTTGGAGACTTATCCTTAAGAACACATCAAAGCAAGAAAAGAGCTTTGATCTTTATGCGTTCTGTGAGCTTGACTGCAGAATCGGCGAGCATCTTGCGTGCTCCTTCGGTGATTTCGACAAGGCTCTTAATGGCATATATTTCCGTCATAAGGCATATGACAACCCTACGGAATACCATGTTGTTCATATGGCATCAAGCATTGAGACGGTTGCATATGAAACCGCAAAGAGACGATTTATCGGCACATACGGAAACATTTTGACACCGGATGGAATAAAGGCGGAAAAGCTTTCTTCAACGGACAACTCGTTTGATGCGGATACGCAGGCGGTTCTTCAGTCGAGGATTACTCTTGCTCCGGGAGAAGAAAAGGAAATATACTATACAATCGGAGTTACAAAAACTCTTGAGGACGCGGTTGCCGAGTCAAAGCCTGCAATAACAAAGGAAAGCTTTGACAACGAGCTTGTGATACTTTCAAAAATGACAAGCAAGTATGATGACAAGATTTTCGTGTCTACTCCCGATGATGAGATTGACAGATTTGTAAATATCTGGCTCAAGCGTCAGATGGATCTCGGTAAAACCTGGGGACGTGTTTATAACAAGGGCTTTCGCGATATCATGCAGGACATTTCGGGCTTTGTACAGCTTGACCCCGAAATATGCAGAGCAAAAATTCTTGACTGTGCTCAGTATCAGAAGGAAGACGGAAACACGCTTCGTTCATGGGTGCCTGTTGACAGAAGAAACTACAGAGACGGCGCAACATGGCTTTTGTCTACAGTTGCTTCTTACATCAAGGAAACAGCCGATAAAGGCGTGCTTGATGAAAAGGTGGGATATTTTGAGACGGACATCAAGGAAACCATGCTTGAACACTGTATCAGAGGCATTGAGTTTCTCTACCGCGAGGTAGGTGAACACGGACTTTGTCTTTGGGGCGGCGGCGACTGGAACGACTCCTTTGACGGAGCAGGACTTGGGATGATAGGCGAGAGCGTTTGGCTTTCAATTGCAACCATCAAGGCTACAAATGACTTTGTCGGTATGCTCAGATGGCTCGGCAAGAACGATCTTGCAGATAAGTATATTGCAAAGCGCGATGCAATGCGTGAAAACATATATAAAACCGGCTGGGACAAGGACCACTTTATTTACGGTATAAACGACTGGCATGAAAAGGTGGGTTCGTATGAAACTCCGACGGGACGCGTATTCTTAAACCCTCAGACCTGGGCTGTTCTTGCAGGAATTGCAAAGGACGAAAATGAGCTTATGGACTTTGTTGAAAGAGAGCTTTCATGTGAGTTCGGATATGTTCAGCAGAAGCCCTGTTATGTAACACCCGATCCGCATGTGGGAAGAATATCATATTTCGGCAAGGGCTTTTATGAAAACGGCTCGGTTTACAATCACGGCGTTGCCTTCAAGCTCGTCGCTGACTGTGTTGCAAAGAGAGGAAATCATGCATATAAGACTCTCAAGATGCTCTTTGCTTCAAATCCCGATAACAAGGACAGCGGAGTTGAGCCGTATGCACTTTGCAACATGTATTTCGGCCCCGAAAACGAGACAAGACGCGGAGAAGCTCCGATGCATTGGATAACAGGAACAAGCAGCTGGGTGTTCAGAGGAATTGTCGAGTATATGCTTGGCGTTCGTGCGGACTACGACGGACTTGTGATAGACCCGCAGCTTCCTGATGAATGGAAGAATGCAAAAATTACAAGAAATTACAGAAATGCAGTTTATGAAATTGAAATAAGCCGCACAGGCAAAAAAGAAATCACTGTTGACGGTGTAAAATCCGACTCAAATATTATCCCTGTGTTAGGCGACGGAAAAACGCATAAAATCATTGTAAATATCTGAGAAAAATGTTTTTTACATATACATATTTGAAAGGAAATGAATATCATGGCAAGAATTTTTTATCAGCAGGATTGTAATCTTGAAAAACTCAGCGGTAAGACCGTTGCAATTATCGGCTACGGCTCACAGGGACATGCTCACGCACTTAACCTTAAGGACAGCGGAGTTAACGTAATCGTTGGTCTTTACGAAGGCTCAAAGAGCTGGGCAAAGGCTGAAAACCAGGGCATGACTGTAATGACCGCGGCAGATGCTGCAAAGAACGCAGACCTTATTATGATTCTTATAAACGACGAAAAGCAGGCAAAGCTTTACAAGGAAAGCATCGAGCCTAACCTTACAGAAGGCAAGACACTTGCTTTTGCTCACGGCTTTAACATCCATTTTGGATGTATTAATCCTCCTAAGAACGTAAACGTTATCATGATTGCTCCTAAGGGACCCGGACACACTGTAAGAAGTGAGTACCAGGCAGGCAAGGGCGTTCCCTGTCTTATTGCCGTTCATCAGGATGCAACGGGCGATGCTTGGGATCTCGGTCTTGCATATGCACTCGGTATCGGCGGTGCAAGAGCAGGCGTTCTTGAAACAACCTTCAGAACGGAAACAGAAACAGACCTCTTCGGTGAGCAGGCAGTTCTTTGCGGCGGTGTATGTGCACTCATGCAGGCAGGCTTTGAAACTCTTACAGAAGCAGGCTACGACCCGAGAAACGCTTACTTTGAATGTATCCATGAAATGAAGCTTATCGTTGACCTTATCTACCAGAGCGGTTTTGCAGGAATGAGATATTCTATCTCCAACACAGCAGAGTATGGCGACTATATTACAGGTCCCAAGATTATAACAGAAGACACCAAGAAGGCAATGAAGAAGATACTCTCCGACATTCAGGACGGTACCTTTGCGAAAGACTTCCTTCTTGACATGTCCGATTCCGGCGCTCAGGTTCACTTTAAGGCTATGCGTAAGCTTGCAAGTGAGCATTCCAGCGAAAAGGTTGGCGAAGACATTAGAAAGCTTTACAGCTGGAGCGATGAGGACAAGCTCATTAACAACTAATCGGAGGTATTTTAAATATGCCTAAGGAAAATGTAGTACACGGTGTTCATAATGCACCTCACAGAAGCCTGTTTCATGCACTCGGACTTACCGAGGAGGAGCAGTCAAGACCTCTTGTAGGTATTGTAAGCTCGTACAACGAGATTGTTCCCGGTCACATGAACATTGATAAAATAGTTGACGCTGTTAAAATCGGTGTTGCAATGGCGGGTGGAACACCGATTGTATTCCCCGCAATTGCAGTTTGCGACGGTATTGCTATGGGACACGTGGGAATGAAGTATTCCCTTGTTACACGCGACCTTATTGCAGATTCGACTGAAGCTATGGCGCTTGCTCACGGCTTTGATGCACTTGTAATGGTTCCCAACTGTGACAAGAATGTTCCAGGTCTTCTTATGGCGGCTGCAAGAGTTAATATCCCGACGGTGTTTGTCAGCGGCGGTCCTATGCTTGCAGGTCTTGTTGACGGAAAGAAGACAAGCCTTTCAAGTATGTTTGAGGCTGTTGGTGCGTATTCAGCAGGAAAGCTGTCCGATGAAAAGCTCAAAGAATATGAGTGCAAGACCTGTCCTACCTGCGGTTCGTGCTCCGGTATGTACACGGCAAACTCCATGAACTGTCTTACAGAAGCGCTCGGTATGGGACTTCGCGGAAACGGTACAATACCTGCGGTGTATTCCTCAAGAATTGAACTTGCAAAGCACGCAGGCATGGCAGTTATGGAGCTTTTAAAGAAGGATATAAAGCCGAGAGATATTATGACAAAGGACGCGTTCTATAACGCACTTACCGTTGATATGGCGCTTGGCTGCTCGACTAACAGCATGCTTCATATTCCTGCAATTGCACATGAATGCGGAATTGAAATAAATCTGGATATTGCAAACGATATAAGCTCGAAAACGCCGAACCTCTGCCACCTTGCACCTGCGGGACGTACATACATGGAACAGCTTGAAGAAGCAGGCGGTGTTTATGCGGTTATGAATGAGCTTAATAAGAAACAGCTTATAAAGACAGACTGCATGACGGTAACCGGCAAAACAATAGGAGAAAACATAAAGGGCTGCGAAAATACAGACCCCGAGGTTATACGTCCTATTGAAAATCCTTACAGCGAAACAGGCGGAATTGCTGTTCTCAGAGGAAATCTTGCACCCCACGGAAGCGTTGTAAAGAGAAGTGCGGTGCTTCCCGAAATGCTCGTGCATGAAGGACCTGCAAAGGTGTTTGACTGCGAGGAAGACGCACAGGAAGCAATAAACAACGGAAAAATCGTGGCAGGAGATGTTGTTGTTATCCGCTACGAAGGTCCTAAGGGCGCACCCGGTATGCGTGAGATGCTGAATCCCACATCTGCCATTATGGGCATGGGACTTGGCTCAAGTGTTGCACTTATTACCGACGGACGCTTCAGCGGAGCGACAAGAGGTGCGTGCATAGGCCACGTTTCTCCCGAAGCTGCCAGCGGCGGCATGATAGGTGTTGTAAAAGACGGCGACATTATCAGTATAAACATTCCCGAAAACAAGCTTGAACTCAAGGTTGATGAAAAAGAGCTTGAGGAGCGCATGAAGAATTTTGTTCCCAAGACCAAGGAGCTTTCAGGATATCTCAAGCGTTATGCTGCTCTTGTTTCAAGCGGAGCAGAGGGTGCGGTACTCAACTGATGAATATTAGAGAACTTACCCTCAGGCTTCACAGCGTATCGGTTATGCGGGATTTGCTCAGTGACAGCGTTATAAGTGCGCTTATAGGCTTTCTTGATGCCGCCGAAACGGCTGATGAAAGTATAAGAATTGATTTATACACGGCTTTTGTAAATGCGCTTTATTCATCGGGAAATGAAAATCTTACTGAGTATATAAAAAACATTGTTTATGAAAGCGAGAACATATACGTCAGAACTCTCGGCAAGGGCGAAAAGCCATCTGTTGTGTTTGTAAAAAGCTACATAGAGGACTTGAAAACCTTCGATGCACTTGCACACCTTACTCCGATGGAGCTTATTGACAAGTATGATGAATACGGATTTCTTCCGTCGTGGACAATATCACAATCCGACATTCAATCGGAAGCACTCGCTCGAACACAGAGCATAGAAAAATACGGCTACGGCATATATGCAAAGTACAGAATGTTCTATGTAAATGAGGAGTATGTTATAAATCCGGTTAAAAACCCCGATGACATAAGACTCTCAGACCTTGTTGACTATGAGCGCGAGCAGAAGATAATAATGGATAACACAAAGGCGTTGATTTACGGAAAGCCGGCGGCAAATATTCTTCTTACGGGTGATGCCGGAACGGGCAAATCTTCAACCGTAAAGGCTGTTGTAAATGAGCTGTATTCTGAGGGACTCAGAATTATCGAGGTTCGAAAGGAACAGCTTCACGGCATACCGAGGCTTCTTGACGAGCTTAGCGAAAACCCGCTGAAATTTATCTTGTTTATAGACGATTTGTCATTTACAAAGGACGACGACAATTTCAGCGCGCTCAAAGCCATCTTAGAAGGCTCAGTATCGGCAAGATCAGACAATGTTGTTATTTATGCAACCAGCAACAGACGTCATCTCGTCAAGGAAACCTTTACCGACAGAGAAGGTGACGACGTGCATTTCAACGACACAATGCAGCAGATACTCTCTCTTTCCGAACGTTTTGGTATACAGCTTACCTTCCAGAGACCTGACAAGGCAACCTATCTTGATATAGTGCATAACCTTGCAGACAGGAGCGGAATTGTATATGACACGGAAAAGCTTGACATTGCTGCAGAGAAGTTTGCTCTTAAACGCGGAACACGCTCTGCACGTGCCGCAAAGCAATTTGTGGACGGTATTGTTTCGGGAAACGGTGAGGTTATTGTATAGAAACAGTGCGTTTGGCGTGTGCCGAAACATTTAATTATAACAAAAAGCTTTTCAGAGAGTCTTGCTTGTAGTATTCTGGCAAGGCTCTTGTTTTATCGGCAAAATCGGACACGGTTTTTGTGTGAATAACCATGATTTCAAGTATGAAATTTACGTGAACTATTGTTATATCTATAACTTTTTTACAACATTTCTATGAAAGCCCTTGACTTGAAGCGGCGTTTGACATATATAATATATGTAGAGTAAAAAACTCAAATGAAAGGCGTTGATATTATGAAAAACAACTTGAAAAACACAGTTCTTGCCGCGATGTTTCTGGGAATAGGGCTTGTTCTTCCGTTTCTCACGGGGCAGATTCAGCAGATTGGCAACATGCTTCTTCCTATGCATATTCCCGTGCTTTTATGCGGACTTATCTGCGGCTGGCAGTACGGTCTTGCAGTAGGATTTATAACGCCTTTGCTTCGCTCTGTAATATTCCATATGCCGGTTATGTTTCCTAACGCCGTTGCCATGGCGTTTGAGCTTTGTACATACGGACTTGTTGTAGGTTATCTCTATTCACATGCAAAATGGCAGTGCACAAAATCGCTTTTCAGAAGCATGCTTGCGGCTATGATTGCAGGACGTGTTGTCTGGGGCGTTGCCGAGGTTATACTTCTTGGTGTGGGCACGGACGGCTTTACCTTTACAATGTTCATTTCGGGTGCGCTTCTTAACGCAATTCCCGGAATCATTCTTCAGCTTATTCTTATTCCTCTTATTATGGTATCTCTCGGAAGGGCAAAGCTTGTGCCTTTCGGAAAGCACGGAAAGGGCGGAAAGCATAAGGATGCCGCATAAGCTTATTACAGAGAAAATATCGCTTTTTTTGAAGACCAAAGAGCGTGTGATTATTGCCATAGACGGCAGATGCGCTTCTGGAAAATCAACGCTGGCGGAAGTTTTACAGGAACAGCTTTCGTGTAATGTTTTTCACATGGACGATTTTTTTCTGCGTCCTGAACAGATAACAAAGGCGCGTCTTGAAGAACCCGGCGGAAATGTCGACAGAGAGCGCTTTTTGAAGGAAGTGCTTTGCCCTTTGAGCGAGGGAAAGTCATTTTCCTACCGACCGTATATCTGTAAAACGGGAAACTTTGGTAAAGAGGTTTTTACAGAGCCAAACAGAATTTCAATTGTAGAGGGAGCATATTCCTGCCATCCCGACATGTGGGATTATTATGATTTGCATGTTTTTCTCGATGTTCCCAAAGCGCTGCAGCTTGAAAGGATAGCAAAGCGAAACGGCAAAGAGGCTCTTGGGATTTTTGTGGATAAGTGGATCCCTTTGGAGGAAAAATATATTGAAGCGTTTGATATAGAGAACAAATGCGAAATAACATATAACACGAACTGTTAGAATGTAATGAAACAAAATCGGGGCTGTTGCCTCGGTTTGTTTTTATAGGAAAGGATAAAAAACAACGCCGGAGTACCTGTTTTTGCCAAAATGCCTATTTTAAAAACGCTTCCGTTAATATAAATGTTGTAATTTGTCTATTGACAAGTAAATGGGAATGGAATATAATGTATACGCAAAAAAAGGATATGTGTCCTTTGATGATATTCTACAGAATGGGGGTTGAAAAAATGCTTGAAACGGTTATGACTATGCTTGCAAAGCAGCTTCGTATAGATATCAATACTCTTGAGCCCGATACAAACATTATCGAGGATCTCTCTGCAGATTCTCTTGACATAGTTGAAATGCTCATGACAATTGAGCAGAAATTCGGTATTACCGTATCCGATGAGGAGGCTATGACGCTTAAGACAATCAAGGACGTTGCAGACTTCATCGAGAAGAAAATCTAAAAGGTTTTTGACTTGTTCGGGAATGCTTTGCCGGATTTATGCTCCGGCGTGTATTCCCGTTTTGCTTTGGTTATACTATTTAATGATATTTCCGGATGATGCATTTTTGCTTTATCACGGCAAGTAGAGCCGCGAGCGAAAAAGCACACCTTTATATAAATATTTGTATACATTATTTAACACTGGACACCAAAAGATGTTCAGACAGGAGATAATAAAATGTCACACGAAGAAAAAAGAATCATATACGCGGACAATGCCGCAACAACAAGTGTACATCCGAGTGTTCTTGCAGAGATGATTCCTTTTCTTGGAGAGGTGTACGGAAATCCGTCAAGCCTTCATCAAAAAGGAAGAGAAGCAAAAAAGCATATAGATTCTGCACGTGAAAGAATTGCAAATATTCTTAATTGCGATGCAAAAGAACTGTATTTTACCGGCTGCGGTACAGAGTCCGATAACTGGGCTATAAAAGGTGCAGTCAGTGCATATCTTGACAGAACAAAGGCTGAAAAGGCGCACATTATAACAACGAAGATTGAGCATCATGCAGTGCTGCATACATGTAAAGCGCTTGAAAAGCTGGGCGTTGCCGAAGTCACATATCTTGACGTAGACGACAAGGCAATGGTAAACCCTGATGATGTTGTTTGCGCGATAAAGGACAATACCTGCCTTGTATGTGTTATGATGGCAAACAACGAGGTTGGTACAGTTGAACCTATTGCGGAAATTGCAAAAAAGGTAAGAGAAACAGGAAAGAAGATTGTTATCTTCACGGATGCCGTTCAAGCTGTAGGGCACATTCCGGTTGACGTTAAAAAGCTTGATGTTGACGTGCTTTCATTCTCAGGGCACAAGTTCCGTGCACCCAAAGGTGTTGGCGGACTTTACATTAAGAGCGGTGTTGTTTTAAAGACCTTTATGGACGGCGGCGGACAGGAAAAGAACAAGAGAAGCGGAACAGAAAGTATGCCTAATATTATAGGTATGGCAAAGGCACTTGAAATTGCAAACGAAGAAATGCAGGATGACAATGCGCGTCTTGCAATGCTTCGCGATGACCTTATTAGACGAGTGCTTGAAATTCCGAACTCGCGTCTTACGGGACACCCCACAAAGAGACTTCCGGGAACTGCAAGCTTTACATTTGAATATATTGAGGGCGAGTCACTTCTGCTTATGCTTGACATGGCAGGCATTTGTGCTTCCACAGGATCTGCCTGCTCGTCAAAGTCGCTTGAGCCTTCTCACGTGCTTTTAGCTATGGGAATGCCTCACGAGATTGCACACGGCTCTTTGAGAATTTCAATGTCTCACGAGACAACGCAGGAAGATGTTGATTATATGGTAGAGCAGATTACAAAAGTGGTAACAAGACTGAGAGAGATTTCTCCTCTCGGCAGACAGTAATTAACGGAGGATTTTGATATATGTATTCCGAAAAGGTAATGGATCATTTTACAAACCCGAGAAACGTCGGTGAAATACCGAATGCTGATGCAGTTGGAGAAGTAGGCAACGCAAAGTGCGGAGATATAATGAAAATATATATGAAGATTGAAAACGATGTTATTGTTGACATCAAGTTCCAGACCTTCGGCTGTGCGTCGGCTATTGCTACTTCATCTATGGCAACCGAGCTTATAAAGGGAAAGACCATTGATGAGGCACTTGAGCTTTCAAACAAAGCTGTTGTTGAAGCTCTCGATGGACTTCCGCCTGCAAAGGTGCACTGCTCGGTGCTTGCAGAGGAAGCTGTAAAGGCGGCAATACTCGACTACTACAAGAAAATCGGCAGAGATACTACAGAGCTTGAAAAGATTTGTACCGGTTGCTGTGAGTCGTGCCACATGCATGACCACGAATAATAACAACGAAATTTGCTGAAAGGATAGACGACATGAAAAAGGTATATATCGCCTGCGACCATGCGGCGCTTCACATGAAAAACGACATTGCAGGGTATCTCAACTCCAAGGGATATGAGGTTGAGGATTTAGGCCCCTACACGCCCGAGCGTGTTGACTATCCTACATATGCCGAAAAGGTCGGCAGAGCTGTAGTTTCCGACAAAGGCTCGCTTGGTATTCTCATTTGCGGAACGGGAATTGGCATGTCGCTTGCGGCTAACAAGATAAAGGGAATAAGAGCTGCGGCTGTAAGCGAGGTTTACAGTGCAATTCTTACAAGACAGCACAATGATGCAAATGTAATTTGCTTTGGTGCAAGAGTTATCGGAATTGAAACT
This sequence comes from Eubacteriales bacterium, assembly GCA_045540015.1. Taxonomy (GTDB): domain Bacteria; phylum Bacillota; class Clostridia; order Oscillospirales; family CAG-382; genus UMGS1387. Next base: position 6,537 of record JAZQGP010000047.1, on the reverse strand, counting down.
GCGAAGATGATTGTTGACGGTTTCCTTGAAGCTGAGTTTGAGGGTGAAAGACATCAAAGAAGAGTTGATATGATAACGGCTTTGGAATCGAGCAACTAAAACAAGAACATAACATAAAGCATTATCAACGGCATTTAGCCGTTGTTTTGCTAACGGGAGATAATAAATATGATTGATATAGTAAAAATACTTGCCGAAGAGCTTGGAGTACGCGAACAGTATGTTGAAAATGTTATAAAGCTTATTGACGACGGAAACACAATTCCGTTTATTGCACGTTACCGCAAGGAAATGCACGGAACGATGGACGACACAACCTTGCGTAAGCTTGAGGAGCGTTTAAAATATCTTAGAAATCTTGAGGAAAGAAGAACAGAAGTGAAGAATGCAATCGAGGCTCAGGGAAAACTGACCGAAGAGCTTGCACAGGCTATTGACAACGCACAGACGCTTTCCGAGGTTGAAGATTTATACCGTCCCTACAAGCAGAAGCGCCGCACTCGTGCAACCGTTGCAAAGGAAAAGGGACTTGAGCCTCTTGCGGATTTGATTCTCACGCAAACCGAGGATTTGCCGGCACTTTCCGTTCTCGCACAGGATTATATTGATCCCGAAAAGGAAGTAAACACAGCAGAGGATGCGCTTGCAGGTGCGTCCGATATTATAGCCGAACGCGTTTCGGATGATGCTGAAACAAGAAAATTGCTTAAAAGCGCAATATGGTCAAACGGTTTTGTTTCGTCAAAGGCATCAAAGGATGAGGACTCGGTTTACAGAAATTACTACGAGTTTTCATCTGCTGTCAGAAAGGTTGCGCCTCATCAGACACTTGCACTTAACAGAGGCGAAAAAGAAGAATTCTTAAAGGTAAGCGTTGACTATGACAGAGATAATGCGATAAGCATTATCTGTTCACGCCTTATAACGGGTAAGAGCAGTGCGTTCGGTTTTCTTGCAAATGTCGCTGAGGACGCGTATGACAGATTGCTGTTCCCGTCTCTTGAGAGGGAAATTCGTTCGATGCTTACGGAAACGGCAAGTGACGGAGCTATTGCAAACTTTGCGTCAAACTTAAAGCCGCTTCTCATGCAAAGTCCCGTAAAGGGAAAGATTACGCTGGGAGTTGACCCTGCGTACAGAACAGGCTGTAAGCTTGCGGTTATTGACGGCACTGGTAAAGTGCTTGCAACGAGTGTGATTTATCCGACTCCTCCTCACAACAAGATTGATGAGGCGAAGAAGATAGTAAAGGCACTTATATCTAAATACAAGGTAGAAAATATTTCAATAGGTAACGGAACAGCATCCCGTGAATCGGAGAATTTTATTGCGGAAACTATAGGTGAAATAAGCGAAAAGGTAAGCTACATGGTGGTAAACGAGGCGGGCGCTTCTGTGTACTCGGCATCCGAGCTTGGTGCAAAAGAATTTCCCGATTACGATGTGTCTCTTCGTTCTGCAGTTTCTATTGCAAGAAGACTTCAGGACCCGCTGAGTGAGCTTGTAAAGATTGACCCGAAATCCATAGGCGTCGGTCAGTATCAGCATGACATGCCGCAGAACAAACTCAGCGAAACACTTACGGGCGTAGTTGAGGACTGCGTTAACAGCGTAGGTGTTGACGTAAATACGGCATCCGTTTCGCTTTTGTCGTATGTTTCGGGACTTAACGGAACAACTGCGAAGAACATAGTTGCATACCGCGACGAAAACGGTGTATTCACCGACAGAAAGCAGCTTCTTAAAGTATCAAAGCTCGGACCTAAGGCATACGAGCAGTGTGCAGGCTTCCTTCGTGTACCTGAAAGCAAGAATATGCTTGATAACACGGGAGTTCACCCCGAAAGCTATAAGGCGGCGGAAAAGCTGTTTGAAGTGCTGGGCTATAACAAGAGTATGATAAAAGACGGCGATGAGCTTTCAAAGATTCCCGAAAGACTTGAAGAATACGGCAAAGCTAAAGCAGCTGAAGAATGCGGAGTCGGTGTACCGACAATCACCGACGTTGCAAAAGAACTGTCAAAACCGGGCCGAGATATAAGAGATGACCTTCCTGCTCCTCTTATGAGAAGTGCAGCAATGGAAATTTCCGACCTTACTCCCGGCATGGAGCTTATGGGAACGGTCAGAAACGTTATCGATTTTGGTGCGTTTGTCGACATTGGCGTTCACCAGGACGGACTTGTGCATATTTCGCAGATTTGCGATAAGTTTATAAAGCACCCGTCTGAAGTTTTGTCTGTCGGACAGGTTGTAAAGGTGAAAGTGCTTGAAGCGGATGCACAGAGAAAACGCATTTCGCTTACGATGAAGTTTTGATGTTTTTCAAGGGCTGCTTGCCCTTGAACGTCGGTCGCTTTTTGGAAAAAGCTCCGCAAAAACTTTTGATATGGTAAAATAGCCGTTGGAGGTGAAAGTTTGAACGTATACGATTTTGACAAGACGATATTCAAGGGCGACAGCACGGCAAAGTTTTACTTCTATTGCCTTAAAAAATACCCGAAAATGCTTGTACACGCTCCTGCGACGATAGGTGCGTTTATAATGTTTGCACTCGGTAAAAAGCCAAAAACTGAGTTTAAAGAAGCGATGTACCGCTTTCTTACGTGTATCCCTGACATAGAAAAGACTGTAAAGGAATACTGGGACAAATACGGAAACAACATCTTTGACTGGTACAGGCGCGACAAGAAAAGTGACGATGTTATCATTTCCGCATCACCCGAATTTCTGCTTCGCGATTTCTGTGAGAACACTCTCGGGGCCCGGTGCCTTATGGCTTCCCGCGTTGATTCCAAAACGGGAAAGTATTCGGGTGTTAACTGTCACGGCGAAGAAAAGGTTGTGCGTTTTCGCGAAAAGTATCCCGATGCACAGATTGACACATTCTGTTCCGATTCGCTCTCGGACATGCCGCTTGCCAAACTTGCAAAGCGAAGCTTTCTTGTTAACGCAAAGGGTGAACTTTTAGAATGGAAGCCTGAATAAATACATATGCCGACAGTTTTCTTCTATATGTTATATAGTGCACTGTCGGCTTTTTGTCGAAAAAATACACTTTTTTGTGCAAATATGCCAAACGCGAGACAGGCATGGTGTGTATATTGGATAAAACGTCTTTGTTCATTGAATATTTACAATTAAAAATCGAAAAAACTATTGCAAAACGAGAATAATTGTGTTAAACTACACGAGCTTGATGTGCGATGAAGCGGGAGGTTGCGGTAATTTTACCGGTAATTTCCGTGGAGTATGTCCGATAAACGGGCGACAGCAAATTTAAACCGCGTCCAGACGGTACCTTTAATAGCGTTTGTTTCTTCAAGCGGAAACAGTGCGGCGCTGTGACAGGCTCTCGTTCTGCGAAAAGACGCCAAGGTTTTATCAACACGGTCGGGGAACGGCCGGCATGCTTTTGCCGGAACGCCTTGTGTGTGCCGAAAGGACAGCTTTGCGCTGTTCTGCAAGGTTAAAGATAAAGCTATCGCTGCCCGAATGCTTTCCCATGGCGAAGGTAATCGGGTTTTTAATTCGGGGAATGTGTGAAACACCCGGATGCGTGTTTGAAAATTTGGTGTGCCGCATTTTAAAACTTCTTCCATTTATATAATAACAGCACAAAAATGGGAGACAAAAATTTTAAAGGAGGCAAAAAAATGGCATCTAAGGAGAAAATCAGAATCAGACTCAAGGCTTACGACCACACTCTTATCGATCAGGCTGCTGAAAAGATTGTTGAAGCTGCAAAGAGAAACGGCGCAAAGGTTTCCGGACCTATTCCGCTTCCCACAGATAAGGAAATCGTAACCATCCTTCGTGCGGTTCATAAGTACAAGGACAGCCGTGAGCAGTTCGAATTCAGAACTCACAAGAGACTCATCGATATTCTCAAGCCCTCTCAGAAGGCAATCGAAGCTCTTGTAGATCTCGAACTTCCGGCAGGCGTTGAATCCGAAATCATCACTTATTAATTGATTGAGGAAAACGCAAATCGCAAATTCGCGATACATTTTCTTGTGAAGGCTTCCACGTAGCCCGAAGAAGAAAATATATTATAGTCTGTCTTGTTTATACCGCTTGGCAGACAAAAACAAAATCCAGTCATGTTGACCGTGTCGGCGGGGTGGTGAAAAGCTGCTTTGTTTGATAGTTCAAAACGGCCAACCAATAACTAAGGAGGAACAAACATGAAAAAAGGTATAATCGGAAAGAAAATCGGCATGACTCAGATCTTTGACGAAGTGGGAAATGTAATTCCTGTTACCGTCATCGAAGCAGGTCCCTGCACCGTACTTCAGAAGAAGACCGTTGAGAACGACGGATACGATGCAGTTCAGCTCGGCTTTGAGAACATCGAAGAAAGAAAGCTCACAAAGCCCGCTAAAGGACACCAGGCAAAAGCAGGCGTCCTTAAGAGACATCTCAAGGAATTCAGACTTGACGATATCTCCGCTCTTAACGTAGGTGACGAAGTTAAGGCAGACATCTTTGAACAGGGCGAATGCGTAGACGTAACCGGTCTTACAAAGGGTCGCGGATACAGCGGCGTTATCAAGCGCTGGGGACTCCACAGACTCAGAATGACCCACGGTACAGGCCCTGTACACCGTCAGCCCGGCTCTATGGGTGTTATCGACCCTGCGAGAATCTTCAAGAACAAGAAGATGCCCGGTCAGTACGGACATGAGCAGGTAACAATGCTCAACCTGGACGTAGTAAAAATCGACGTTGAGAAGAACATCATCGCAGTTAAGGGTGCGGTTCCCGGACCCAGAGGCGGCATCGTGTTCATTCGCTCAACCGTAAAGTAAGCGAAGGAGGATTTAGATTATGCCAAACGTAGCAGTATTTGATATGGCAGGCAACAAGCAGGGCGAAATGGAGCTCAATGCAGGCGTTTTCGGCTGTGAGATCAATGAACCTGTCCTCCACAGCGTTGTCAGAGCCTATCTCTTGAATCAGAGACAGGGTACCCAGAGTACCAAAACCCGTTCCGAGGTTTCCGGCGGCGGCATCAAGCCCTGGAGACAGAAGGGCACAGGTAGAGCAAGACAGGGTTCCATCCGTTCTCCTCAGTGGACACACGGTGGTATCGCACTTGGCCCGAAGCCCAGAACTTGGAAAATCAGCATTAACAAGAAGGTTAAGAGAATTGCAATGCAGTCCGCACTCAGCGCTAAGGTTGCTGACAACGAACTCGTAGTTGTTGATTCTATCGCAACCGGCGAATATAAGACCAAGAAGATCGTATCCATGCTTAAGGCTCTCGGAGCTGACAAGAAGGCACTCATCGTTCTTCCTGAGGTTGACAAGTTCGTAGTACAGAGCGCGTCCAACATCCAGGGCGTTAAGACAGCAACTCCCGGCACACTCAACGTATATGATATTCTCAAGTACGATATGTTCATCGTTGCCAAGGACGCTGTTAAAGTAATCGAGGAGGTATACGCATAATGAAAAACGCACATGACGTAATCATCCGTCCGATTATCACAGAAGACAGTATGTCAAGACTTGCTGACAAGAAGTACACTTTTGAAGTAGCTTCCGACGCTAACAAGATTGAAATCAAGAAGGCAGTTGAAGAAATCTTCAAGGTAGAAGTTGATAAGGTTAACACCATCAGCATGAAGAGCAAGAATAAGAGAGTTGGCTACCACTTCGGTAAGACAAGCGAGTGGAAAAAGGCTATTGTTACTCTCAAGGAAAACTCAAAGACAATCGAGTTCTTTGACAGCATGATGTAATTACATCGATAGTTTTCAAACACGGCGGCAAAGGGTGGCCAAACCCACAGTATCGCCGAGAAATGGAGTAAAAAATGGCAGTTAAGACATTTAAACCTACTACTCCGGCAAGAAGACAGATGACAGTTCCGAGCTTCGAGGAAATCACCAAGAAGACTCCCGAAAAGAGCCTTGTAACGGTTCTTAAGAAACATGCCGGACGTAACAATACAGGTAAGATCACCGTTCGTCATCATGGCGGCGGAAACAGAGTAAAGTACAGAATTATCGACTTCAAGAAGAAGATAACAGATGTACCCGCAACAGTACTTGCAATTGAGTACGACCCTAACAGAACAGCCTACATCGCACTTCTTCAGTACGAGACAGGCGAAAAGACCTACAGCATCGCTCCTGTTGGACTCAAGGTTGGCGATACCGTTATTAACAGCTCGACAGCTGACATTAAGCCCGGTAACGTACTTCCTATCAACGATATCCCCGTAGGTACGATGATTCACAATATCGAGCTTTACCCCGGCAGAGGCGGTCAGCTCGTAAGAAGTGCAGGAACCTGCGCACAGCTCATGGCTAAAGACAACGGTGTAGCTCAGGTAAGACTTCCCTCCGGTGAAGTAAGAATTATCCGCCTCGACTGTAAGGCAACAATCGGTCAGGTTGGTAACCTCGAGCATGAAAACATCAACATCGGTAAGGCTGGTAAGAAGCGCCATATGGGCATCCGTCCTACCGTACGCGGTTCCGTAATGAACCCCTGCGATCACCCGCACGGTGGTGGTGAAGGTAGAGC
>JAZQGP010000046.1:0-2685 GCA_045540015.1 Eubacteriales bacterium | reverse complement strand
GAGCACAGGCACAGGAAAAGGTGGCGGCATGACAAACTTCAAGTACGATAGTTTTGATATTGTGGAAGTTGCAGAAAAATGCGGTATATACTTTCACCCCATACAGAGAAACGACGTAGAGCTTAAAGCCTTGTGTCCCTTCTGCAGTGATACAAAGTACCATTTGGGACTTAATCGGCAGAAAGACAGGTTCAACTGTTTTAAGTGCAAGGCTAAAGGCAACAGCGTATCTCTTTTTGCACAGATGAACGGTATATCAAACAAAGAGGCATACACCATACTCAAAAATGAACAGGAAACGCTTGAAACAAAGACTCTGTACTTTCGTGTGGAGGAGGAAACTCCTATCCGTTCCATTGAGGAAAGACACGATATTTACTATGAGTTTTTAAGCCTACTTCGCTTAAACCGAAATCATCTTATGAATCTTGAGAACAGAGGACTTAACTTCGGACATATACATCAGTTTATGTACCGCAGTATTCCTACCGACAATGTATTCAGACGAGAGGTGCTTGAAGCACTTGCGTCAAAGTACAATATGGTCGGTATTCCGGGGTTCTGGTACGATGATAAGGGCGACCTTCAGATGTTCTACAAAAAGCTCGGCGGAATATTTATCCCCGTGTGTGACAAGGATGGCTACATTCAAGGCTTACAGATGAGACTTGATGTGCCGCCCGGTTCCGATGAAAAGAAGTTCCGCTGGTTCTCCAGCAAGCATTTCAAGGACGGAACGGGAGCAAGGTCCTGGATACACGTTGTGGGAGATACTACCGCAAGAGAAGCGTGTTTGACTGAAGGAGCGATGAAGGCGGATGTGACAAGTGTGCTCTCTGACGGCAGACTCTTTATTGCAGTGCCGGGAGTAAACGCCATTGAGTATTTACCAAATACACTTCGTGAGCTTGGCATTACAAAGGTATATGAAGCCTTTGATATGGATAAGCGCTCGAAACCGGAGGTAAAGCAGGCGTTAATCACTCTTCGTAACACTTTAAGCGATATGGTAGTTGAGTGCGTCAGTTGTTCGTGGAATCCGAAATACAAGGGTATGGATGATTACATCCTCGCTAAAACAATGAGTATGCAGCAAGTACCTCTTGCTGCGTGATAAGGAGAAAAAATATTATGAATAATACAATGAATCAGTTTATGGCTATACACACAGACGATGAAAAGAACGGAGATATTCTCGGCAAGTATATGTACTACTCCTTGCCGAAGCTTATCATCAAAGCGGAGCGTGTCCGTGAGATTTGTGAGCAGATAGGCTTTCCCGTGACAGTTAACGAGAACATTTCGGTAACAGATGCTTTCAGAAGTGCCACAGGCGAGATACACGACAGAATTGAAGAGCTATACGGTTCGGAGATTAAAGTCTGCCGTATCTACTGCCGTGACAACAAGAGAGTTGGAGCCGACGTGCTTTCCCGTGAGCTTGTAGAGGAAACACTGTATGAAACAACAAACACATACAGAAAGCTTGCAAATATCACCCTTGATAAATCCTCCGGTGAAATGGTGTTATCGGATGTTGACTATTCCTCCGACAGAAACATACTCGGTTATTTTGAACAGGCTGAAAGACTTTTCAAGCTCTATCAGGACTGTATCGGAAACCGCAGTATTGAAACTATGGCGGAAAAGTATGTCACCGATATGCACGCGATAAGCATCTCGGCAAGAGGTCATCACTACTTTATCCCAAAGGCGTAGATGCACGGCATATCACTCCTTGAGGACTTTATGGAGCTTATCGGAAATGAAAATCTCTTTACCTATTCTACGGGCAGGGATTCAAAGTACATAAGCATCAATTCCATGTATGTAGCAGATGATGCAAAGCAAAGAGGAAAAATGTCACGTGAGTTTTATCAGGATATGGGTAGAGAGATTGCGGAATATCAAAGCCGTATTCTTCGCCTCATTCAAAGCGGCAACAGCAGTCAGAAGATTCTCGACCGCTGGGAATTAAAGATTGGGGCTCTTGATGCCAAGAAGCGTGAGTATGAGGATATTCTTAAGCAGGATTTATCGGGCGTAGATGAAGAGTTTACAATGCTTCGTGATATGTGCAATCAGTTCAAGATGAGTGTTCGCAGATCACAGGTATTCGGAGCTACCGCCGCATAAATCAACTCTAAACAAAACGGAGGGTGCAGAGTAATTCTGCATCCTCTGCCTATATCGGAGGTGTATACATGAAAGGTACAATGCAGATAAGCAAGCTGCAGAAAAAAGCTGCTTACTACTATGTAAAGGATTACGACGAAAAGTGCGGCGGAGATTTTGTCTTCTTCATCGAACCGTTTCCCGGCACAGAAGATGATTGTTTTTACTACGTCAGACGGCTTGATAACGGAAAGATAGAAATTGAGGGTGAAGGATACATAACGACAGAGGATTGCCTTGATACTCACAAGCGTGGTGCAAGAGCAACGCTCGACGGTCGTATTCCCGCGTACTATTGGCGTAATGACAAAAACGAAGTAATAGAAAAAACATACTATTGAAAGGACTAAAAACTATGGATACAAAGATTCGACCTGTTGGCAGAATAGATTATCTTGATACAAAGGGCAATGTCGGCGAAAGGTTTTATTGCTTTAATGAAGAAGACTTTCTCAGAACTGTAAAGGAAGATAATTACCACGGTGTTCCGATGGTTGTCAATGTTTACAG
>JAZQGP010000045.1:0-17401 GCA_045540015.1 Eubacteriales bacterium | reverse complement strand
GAGCTCGCGTAGCGAAGCACGTTGAAGCTTTATTGGTGAACGTAAATCTCCTCGGGTTAAAGTTTTCAAGAACGTAAAAGTCCGCGAGCTGAGGGAGGGTTGCATAAGGGAACCGTAGGTTCTCTTGTGGGCATCTTTCGGTTACCTTTCTGGGCAAACAGAAAGGGTAACGCCCTCACGGCAGTGGAAAACAACAATTCAGCGTAAAACAACCTCGGCGATAGCCGACAATGTAAACCGCCCCGCCGATAGGCAAAAGCTGCAAATTCATTTTATGACTGCCTGCCGATAGGGAAAAGCATCGTGAAATTGAAGTTGTTTAGACTTCAATTTCACCGTTTAAAAGTTTTTACCAAGCTTTTTTCAAAAAGCGTGAAAAGTGTTGTAAAATAAAAACAAGCCGTCCGCGTGCCTTATATGCGGACGGCGTAAATATGTTGGGGCGAAATAATCCATGAACGGCTTATCGCGTTCGGATATTCCATCAAAAGTTTTTTGCTTACTTTTTTTCAAAAAAGTAAGTTTACTTAGTTAATAGCGACAACACAACAGTCGGAACACACCAAAGCAGTCCAAGGACAAGGAAGAATGTGGGTGTGAGTATGCTGACTGCCCCCGTAAGGGTAAGCGCACCTGCCACGATAATACCGACTACCGCACTTATTCTTCCTATGAGGGAGTTTGAACGGTAGGTGTTTCTGAGCGAATCAAGACGGATAAAGCCTTTGAGGAAATTGTGAGTACCTGTCAGCGAAATAATGCTGCCGGGAAGCTCATCGCGAATAACCTGAGACTCGGTGCTTGCAGTACCGTCACGCTTGATTACAGAGACAGGATATCCCGAACCGCGCAGATTTCCGTTTATAAGCTGGTTGTTTATACAAGGATCAATGGTCTTGACACCGGCACAGATGCCTGAGTCGTAAAGACTTCTGAGAATCTTTTCAAAGCTCTGGTTCATTGTATACTTTATGTAGAATTTCGCCGAGAGAGAAGAACCTGTAGCCATGTATATGATGCTTCCGAGCGACTGAAGGAAGGATTCGTCAATGTTGTCAATCGGAGTGTGAATGTCGTAGAGCTTGAGATAGCTGCCTGTACCGAGGAGAATTTCCTTGTCATCTATTCTGACCTTCATTCCGTCGGCGGTGCGGCTGATAATTTCAGCATCTCCGATGTTTTCGCCGCTGTCCTGAACAGAACGGTCGAAAATGAAGGAAAGCGGACCGTCGAGCTTGTTGAAGATGCGCGCCATGTAAATGATAACCTTGTCTATTCTCGTGTCTCCGTAGGTTCTGATGCTTGACACCTTGACACCCTTGGGCGGGAACACCTCGCTGTCGTCAAATGAAAGAATTCCTGCAGAGGTGTACAGGTCGCATGCCGCTTCACCGATGAACGCAGTTTTTGTGCGTGCGGACTTTAAAGACGCAATGAAGAAAGGGAGTGCTGTTGAAAGCAGAAGATTTGCCGGAAGCGCGGCAAGTGCTACGGCACAGCCCGTAGAAATTGCAGTGTACGCGTTCCTTGTAAGAATCGCAGAAGCAATTGCACAGACAAACCCTGCAACAAGGCTTGTGATGTAAATACCAAAGCTGTTCTTTGAGGCTTCGGGACAAGCGTAGTTCTTTTTGAAGAAGCCCGAGATAAAATCAGCCTTTTCAACGGTGAATATTGTTGTGTCTTCTTCAAGATACTTTGCAAAGGCAGCGGCTTCGGGGCTTGTTGCGTCAAGCTCGCATGTTGTGTACTTTGGCATTTTTGATGCCGCGATACAGAATGAACTAAGAGCCGTGTATGCCTTTATGAAGCTGTTTAGTGCAAGCAGTACAAGCGCAAAGCAGCCGACACTGCAGTAGGTTTTAAGCTCAGCCTTGTGAGAGGCAAACGTTGCACCTGCTATTACGTGAAGCGTGCAGATAAGGCAGGTCATAACCGCAATTGCTTCGGGACGCGCCTTTGCTTTTGCCATGCCCTTAAAGCCTCTGATTACGCCGTCGAGATTGAAAATAACGGAAACAAACATAATCTGGAGCATGCTCATTGCGTATACAAGACCGTATCTTCCGGGTTCAAAGTAGGCAGGATGCCATCTTCCGCTGCCTGCGGCGGTTTCAAAGTAAAGGCATGCGATAAATGCTGCAAGGGAAAGTATGACACAGGCAAAGGTGGAAATTGCGCTTTTTCTGAGTGAAGAAATAATGGCTTTTTCCTGAGCCTTGTCGGTGTATTCAACATCCGGCTCATTTTCGTCAAGCAATTCCTCGTATTTCTTGCCGAGCGCATCTGCCTTGCCTATTCCAACGTTAGCGGAATCGTCGTCCTGCTCACCTTGAGAGAGAGAGCCTAGCATTTCCATGTCCTCGTTGGAAACAACGTCTTTTTTCTTCTTCTTTTTCTTTTTTGTGCCCTCCTGTTCTTCTTCGGGCACTTCAAGACCGAGGTTCGTATGCTCAACAGACTCTTCGGCTTTTTCCGTCTCATCGTCCTCAAAGCCTGTTGTTGCAAGCTGTAAGAGCTTGTCAACCTTGTCGTCAAGCGTACTGTCGTGATTTTCTTTGTAGTATGATTTTGCCGTATCCTGTATTTCGGCTACGGATAACTCCTCTTTTGCAGTTTCACTTCCTTCGGGAAGCTCGTTTGCAAAGGAGAATACGGCAGTTGCACTTGCATCAGAGAGTTCATCTGCTTCGGAGGACCCCTCATTTTCCGATGCTTGTTCCTCCTCATAAATTTCGTCCTGCTCGCAAGGCTCTGCGGAAATTTCAATTTCCTCCTTTTCGGCAATCAGAACATTCTGCTCGGGCTGAATATCAAGCTCATACTGGTATTCGTCGCTTTCGTTCTGCTGTGAGTCCTGCAACGCATCCTCAAAAGCTGCGTTTTCATTTTCTTTGACGTCGGAAGGAGCTTCACTTTCGTTGTTGCTCACGAAGACCTCCTCGTAGGCATCGTATTGAGTTTGATCGGCCGTTCTTGAGAACAGACGCGAAAAAACTCCTTTTTTATTGTTTTCGCCTTCAGTTTTTTTGATAGACATTCATTTAACCTCCGGTGGTTTTTATTTGTAACCTCTGCAGCTGACAGCCTGATAAAGAAGTACAGCCGCCGCGGTTGAAACATTCAGGGAATTCACTTTTCCGCGCATGGGGATTGAAAGCACGTGGTCGCAGTTTTTGCGGACAAGAGGAGAAACTCCGTTTTCTTCGCTTCCGAGAACAATTGCACACGGCACGTCAAAGTCTGCCTTTGTGTAGTCTGTGCCGTCGGCTTCGGCTGCGAATATCCAAAGACCGTAGTCCTTGAGCTTCTTTATGGTCTCTGTGATGTTAGTGCATTTTACCGCCGCGAGATGCTCAACCGCTCCTGCCGAAGCTTTTGTAACAGCCGGCGTTATGCACGCGCTTCTGCGCTTTGGTATGATAATTCCGTGAGCACCGGCACCCTCTGCGCATCTTATTATTGCACCGAGATTGTGCGGGTCGGAAATGTTGTCCGCGATTACTATAAGCGGTTTTTCACCGCGTTCTTCGGCAATTTTAAGTACGTCTTCAATTTCAACATACTCCTTTTCCGAGGCAATAGCAACGATCCCCTGGTGCTGTTCGTATCCGCAAAGCTTGTCGAGCTTATTTTTGTCGACCTCGATAAGCGGTATTCCTCGTTCGAGCGCCATTGCCGCAAGAACTGTTATCGAGCCTTCGCGTTCGCCCTCACGCACGTAAATCTTTTCTACCGCACGTCCCGATTTCAAAAGCTCTCTTACTGCATTTCTGCCGGGTACGGATCCGTTTTCCAAAGGCTCGTCGTGAGCGTTTGGCACATCATCAAAGCGCCTTGGTCTTTCGTCACGTCTGCCGTAGGGTTTTCCGCTTTTACCCTTATTGTTATAACCGCCCTTCTTGCGGTCGGTGTTATATGCCATGTTTCACATTACCTTTCAATTTCAGCAGAGAGCATACTACTCCCCATAATCTTATACATATTAATTATATCACATAAAAATGCGTTTGTACAGAGGAAAATTGCAGAAATTGTAATAATTTTATTAAAAAAGGAAGATAAATGAGGAATAGGGGGTTGGAAGACGTGGTTTTCCACTGCCGTGGGGGCGTTACCTTGTGCCTGGCGGCAGGTTGGCATAAACCAAGCTTATGGTTTTCCACTGCCGTGGGGGCGTTACGTTTTCTGCTCGTGCAGAAAACGAAACAAAAGAGCACGACTAAGAGCACCTACGGTTCTCTTAGTTATCACTCCCTCATGCCGACGCCTTGTCAGTACAACAAACACAAAAGAATATTTCAACCCTTATTACAATCCACGTGAAAGCCGGCTTCTATAGCTTACGGCAATATCTCGAAGACTGTTTCAGCATGTCGCTGAAGCTTTACATCTCCAACAAGCTGTCTAATTGTCGCTCGCTTCCTTCGGTCGCTCGATGGGCTGTGTTTGCATAATGTTGAAGCGTTGTAATCTTATAAGTCATCGCCGTAAGCTATGAAGGCAGCAAGTGCATGCAAAATAAGAGCGAAGAGATAAATAATCATTTGCGTATCGTGAAAATGATAGGCGTCGGCGACAAGGGAGGACTACCCAGAGGAACCGTAGGTTCCTCTGGGCGTGTTCTTTTGGTTACTTTTCTGCACGAGCAGAAAACGTAACGCCCCCACGGCAGTGGAAAACAACAATTTTGCGTAAAACAGCCTCGGCGATAGCCGACAATGTAAACCGCCCCGCCGGTAGGAAAAAAGCTGCAAATCATGTTTATGCTTCCCTGCCGATAGGCAAAAGCATCGTGAAATTGAAGATGTTTAGACTTCAATTTCACCGTTTAAAAGTTTTTGCCAAGCTTTTTTCAAAAAGCGTGAAAAGTGCTGTAAAATAAAAACAAGCCGTCCGCGTGCCTTATATGCGGACGGCGTAAATGTGTTGGGGCGAAATAATCCATGAACGGCTTATCGCGTTCGGATATTCCATCAAAGTTCTTTGCCAAGCTTTCTTCGAAAGAAAGCGGCTAGGTGTTGGGAGTTTCGTCGCTGTCGATGGCCATAACAGCCTCAATGGAGCGAAGTAAAAAGGCGTCGTCTGCCTCCTGCGGTGGAATTGCGAGATTTCCGAGAACCGATGAGCTTTTCTTGATTGAAAAGTCGGGAACAACGCCGACAACGTCAAGATTGTTTCCGAGAGCCGTTGTGTAGGTAAGAGTTGAGATGGTGACGGCACCAGAGTCGGGAAGAGGAAGAATTTCCTGACTCTGAACCTTTCCGTAGGTTTTTTCTCCGACAATGGGCGCACTGCCAAGCTCACGCATGGCTGCCGCAAAAAGCTCCGAGCCGAAAATGGTGTTTGTGTTTACAAGCACAACCGTGGGAAGTAAAAAAGCGTTGGGATCGCTTTTGTAGGCACGCAAGGCACCGTCCTTGTCGATGCTTGTCATAAGCACGCCTTCGGGAAGCAGAAAATCAAGGACACTTGAAATTGCATCTATGTTGCTGCCCGAATTGTTTCTTATGTCAATGACAAATCTTTCCGCACCTCTTGTAATGAGGTCTTCAAGGACAGCTCTGAAATCGTCAAGAGCCGTGTCGGAAAACTGCTCAATACGTATTATGCCGACTCTTCTCTCGGTTTTTGAAATCCTGCCGCTTATGGGAGTTACATTAACAACACCTCTGATGGGCGCGATAAGCGCGGTTGTTCCGTCGGGACGCCTTACCGTAAGACTAAGACTCGTGTCAGCTTTTCCTGAACCGATTGTCACCATTGCCCCGTAATATCCGCTTTCGGTAACACTTTTTCCGTTGACGTGAGTTATTACATCACCGGGAACAATGCCTGCTTTCTCGGCAGGCGAGCCGGGATAAGCGTTTACAACGTAAATTCCGCCGTTTGTGATGTCCCAGAGAGCCGATATGCCGATTCCCGTGGAGGTTCCGTGGGCAGAGGCTATCTGGTAGTCCTTGTACATTTCGGGCGTGAGAAACTGGGCAAAGCGGTCGTTTGTGCCGGAAAGATATCCCGTAAGAGCACCGTTTACCAGCGTTGCTGTGTCATATTTGCTGACTGAATTGCTGCTTACAAGGTTGTCAAGCGCCGAAATAGATTCGGAAATGGTTGTTCTGTCGGTTTTTACCATGTCTGCAACTCTTGACTGCCAGCTGTGTGTGACAGAGGTATAGGTAATCTGAAACGTCAAGAAAACTGTTGTTGCAAGAATGAGAAAAAACGTCGGGATTTTGGGAAATAAACTGTTTTTCTTCAAATGGATGCATCCTTTCGGGAAATTTGTCTGTATAATTCTTGAGCGACCTTAAAGGCCGCTCAGATATGTAATCATAGTCCTATGTAAGGAGCAGGATTTACTGCAGTACCGTTCTTGTAAACGGTGAAATGCAGATGGTTTCCTGTTGACCAGCCTGTTGAGCCGACGTATGCAATAACGTCACCCTTCTTTACGGTCTGACCTGCCTTTACATTCAGCGAGCTCGCGTGAGCATATAGCGTCATAAGACCGTTGCCGTGGTCGATAGTTACGTAATTTCCCCACGAGGAGCTTCTCTTTGCAATTACAACAGTTCCGCCGTCTGCTGCATAAATGTTGGTACCGCGTGGAGCGGGTAAATCAAGTCCGTTGTGGTTTTCGCGTTTACCCGTTATGGGACTTATACGGTTTACAAAGCCTGAGGAAACGCGGGAATAGCTTGACGGAAGCGGATATCCGAAGGTTCCTGTTGCGGCGGTCGAGGTGTTGTAGGGAATACCCTTTGCTTCGGCTTCCTTGCGTTCCTTTTCCTGCTTTTCGTGCAGCGCTTTGATTTCATCGCTGATTGCCTTGGCTTCTGCGAGCTTTTTCTCGTACATAGCCTGTGTTTTTTTCTCGTCCTTGAGCAGCTCGTTCTTTTTGGATTCGCTCTGTGAGAGCTTGACGTCAAGCTCGGTTTTGAGCTCCTCCTGGGTTTGCTTATACTGTTCGAGAGACTCGGTGGAATGCTGATATTCCTCGCGTGTTTTTTCAAGATTCTGCTTTGTCGAGGCAAGAGTTTCAAGAACGTTGTTGTTGTATTTTAAATGATAGGTGATAAGGTCAATGCGTGAAAGAAAGTCGCCGATGCTCTCGGAGCCGAAGATGAGATTGAAATAGGTGTCGCTGCCGTATTCGTAGGACATGCGAAGCATATTGTCAAACACCTTCTGCTGCTGCTTCTGCTGCTCTTCAAGCTCTGCAATTTCCCTGCTTTTTTCTTCAGCAAGATTGTTCCACTGCTCAATAAGCGAAGCCATGGTTGTTATCTGCGATGAGAGAATGGTGGTTTCGCGGTCTAAGTCTGCAATTTCCGTTTCAAGACTTGCAATTCCGCTTCTGGTTTGGGCAAGCTCTTTCTTGAGGGTTGCGGAGTCCTTGTTGAGGTCACTCAGCTTTCCTTCAAGAGAATGAATCTGCTTTTGCGTGTCGGTGCCTGCGGCAACAACCTTTGCGTTATTGCTCCTCAGCATAACAAGGCATGCACACAGAGAAAGCACGCACAGCATACCGGCAAATGCCCTTATAATCTTTGGTTGCTTTATCATTTAAACCTCCGTTTTGCTTTGCGTTACACACGCATATACTTGCGGATTGTGATGGCTGTTCCGAAAATGCCTATTACAAGACTCGCTCCGAAGAACATAATCAGGAACATGCCGTTGAGATTTGCATATGGAATGATGGAGATAAAGTCGTAGTCGGATACAATTTTCTCGACAATAAATCTGTAGATGTACCACTGAGTCACAAACGCAATGCACGCCGATACAAGCGAAAGAATAATACCCTCGACAATAAACGGCATTGTAATGTAGAATTTTGTCGCGCCTATGTATCTCATAATTGAAATTTCAAGCTCTCTTGAATGGTAGGTAAGCTTTACCGTGTTTGAAACAACAAATACAGAAACCACCACAAGCACCGCCATAAGCCATGTACAGCCCACAGAGATAATGTTCTTGAACTTTTCAATGTTAATTGCAATTTCACGGCTGTTTCGAATGTTGTCAATGCCCTCAATTTTTCCGAGCTTGTAGATAAGAGCATCAAGCTTGCCTACGCTTTCGTACTCAATGCGGAAGGAATCGGGCAGAGGATTTGTCTGGTCAGTGTACGCATCAAAGAGATAAGAATACTCGTCGCCGTATTTCTCCTTTTCGCTTGCAAGCGCCTCTTCCTTTGAGATAAAGGTAACGTTCAACACGTTGTCAAGCTGTTTCATTTCGCTCTCGGCATTGCTTAGAGCAGCATCGTCTGCTTCAAGATTCATGTAGCAGACAAGCTCGTTGAAGTCGTCAATCTGAGAAAGATTGTGGTTTACGTTAAGTACAAGTGTTGCAAAAATTCCTATTACAAGCAGTGATGACAGAAGCACGAGTATGGAAGCCACACTCATAAGTCCGTTTCTGAACACACCCTTGAAGCCGTCCTTAATGAACGTGAATAATCTAAAGCTCTTCATCAAACATACCGCCTATCTTGTCACTTTTTATTTCGCCGTCCTCGATTGTGATTACCCTTTGCTTGAAGTGGTCAACAAGATTCTGGGAATGGGTTACGACAATAACCGTCTTGTGAAGCTTCTGGTTTAAAGTCATGAGAAGCTCCATAATTTCAAGGCTCATAATGGGGTCGATGTTACCTGTCGGTTCGTCGGCAATGATGATGTCGGGGTTGTTTACGATTGCACGTGCAAGGGCAACTCTCTGCTGTTCACCGCCCGAGAGCTGTGCGGGAAATGACTTCATTTTGTCGGCAAGTCCCACAAGGTCAAGGAAAAAGGGAACGCGCTTTTTTATCGTACTGCCCGATGCGCCTATAACCTGCATTGCAAATGCAACGTTTTCGTAGACCGTCTTTTTGGGGAACAGTCTGAAATCCTGGAACACAACGCCCATTTTGCGGCGAAGGTAGGGAACTTTTCCGCTTCTCATCTTGTCAAGGCGGAATTCATTTATGATAATTCTTCCTTCGGTAACCTTTTCTTCACGCAGAAGAAGCTTTGTGAGGGTGGTTTTACCCGAGCCCGAAGGACCGACGATAAATACAAATTCGCCGTCTTCAATGGTCAAATCCACATTTTTCAATGCAAATTTTTTATTGTCATACGTCATTGAGACGTTCTTAAATTCTATCATTTACCTATATCCTTTTTCTCAATATTTTACGGGCTTTGATGTGAGGTACTTCTTAACCATGAGAGCAACCTTGAAGGTGATTGCGTGCTCAAATTCGCGAAGGTCAAGACCTGTGAGCTTTCTTATTTTTTCAAGTCTGTAAACAAGCGTGTTTCTGTGAACGAACAGCTTTCTTGAGGTTTCGGAAACGTTGAGGTTATTTTCAAAGAACGCCTGGATTGTCATGAGCGTTTCGTGGTCAAGGTTTTCGAGAGAGCCTTTTTTGAAGACCTCCTGAAGGAACATTTCGCAGAGGGTTGTGGGAAGCTGGTAGATAAGGCGTCCGATACCGAGGTTTTCGTAGCTGATAACGCTCTTCTTGGTATCAAATACCTTTCCGACTTCAATAGCAACCTGAGATTCGCGGAACGCTGTTGCAAGGTCCTTTATGTTTTCGGACACAGTTCCGATACCTACGGTAACGGAGAGGAAGAACTCGGCGCTTATTGTGTCAACAATTGTGTGAGCAATCTTTTCAAGCTCCTTTGCATCGCTTCCGGGCTTTACCTCGCGCACAAGCACAACGTCATTCTCGCCTATGCTTATAACATAGTCCTTGTTTTTGTCGGGGAACATGTTCTGCATGATGTCATACGGAATTACGTCGCCCTTTTCGGTAAAGCGGATAAAGAACACGGCTCTTGGCTGGTCGGCATTGAAGTGAAGCTCCTTTGCCTTTATGTAAATGTCGCTCGGAAGTATGTTGTCAAGGATTATGTTCTTTATAAAGCTCGACTTGTCATACTTTTCGCCGTAAAGGCTCTTGATATTTGTAAAGGAAACTGCAAGGATTGCACAAACATCCTGTGCCTCCTTGTCGTCGCCCTGAACCATGATAATGCTTTCTATTTTGGTATATGAGCCCATGAGTTTGTAGGTGTAGCCGCTGTGGCGTGTGCATTCGTCATCGTAGCTGAAAAGCTCAAGCACCTGAGTATGGTCTTCGCCGATTCTTACAAGGTCACTGCACGCAACGACAAAGCCGGATTCGTCGATAACGGCAATTGTTCGGTCAACATTTTCCTTTAACTGGTTTATTACGCTCTGAAAAACTCTTGTAGACATATTGTAAGCCTCTCTTTCCTTTATGTGTTATTCGCGTATAAGCCTTATCGTGTAAACTATACTGGCGATTATATACTGAACAAGCATGATAACAAGTATTGCATTTACCGTTATGAAGGTGAATTCTCTTATGAACAGGAACACTACAAACATAAGCAGTGATACATATGAGGGGATATAAAACAGAGCCTTGTTATGCTTTGAGTTTTTGAAATGCGATTTGTTCTTTTTCGGGAACAGCATTATAGCAGCAACCGAAAGTGCAATGAGCACCGCTTTAAATACGGTATAGCCGGTTCCGGCTTTGTCTGCCGTAAAATAAAGCACAAGCGCAAAGAGTGCGTTAAGCGTCGAATAGAAAAGAAAATCCGACTTATAAAGACGCGAAATGTAATAAAGCACACTTGCGATAATTGTGAAGGCTATGAAAAACATGTGGTTCTGACTGTTTATGCGAACGCCGAAGCTAAGCCAGAACACTGCAAGATAGCCGATAAGCACAAGTGCATCCGAGCTTCTTATCAGCTTCATGGATTCGTCTTTTTTCTGTATTCTGCTTAAAACGAACCACGCAATGCCTGCTGCAGCAACAAGTCCTGCAAATACTGCAAAAACCGGATTTTTGCACAGCATATAGAAATTGTAGGTCATATTGTTGCCTGTGCTGTGGTATAAGACCATTGTGCTGTTCATCTTGAGCACAAGCACAATGAACACGCAGGCAATGGCGAAAACGCCTGTCATTCTGTAGAAGTCGATGTCAGCCTTCTTTAGCTGAACGTTCTTTTTGTTTTTTGAAGCCAATTCAAACACTCCGTATCTTTATTATTTTTTTTATTTTTTTACTTTGTTATTGTTTGCACCGAGGCAAAGCTTTATCCGAGATTTCCCGTCATGAACATGAGGGCGGACAGAACACACAGCGGTGCGGTTTCGGTACGCAGTATGCGTTTTCCGAGTGAGCAGGCGGAAATACCTTTTTCCTTTGCCTGTAAAAATTCCTTTTGAGAGATTCCGCCTTCGGGACCTATAAAGAAGTCAAAGCTTCTGTATATTCTTTTTGTTTTGCACGCGTTTTCGTACAAATCCTTGAGTGGAACATGAGGCTCGGACTCGTAGCAAATAAAGGGAAAATCCGACTTTGCCATTTCGTCAAGCGCGCTTTCGTATTCAATCACGGGCAAGACATGCGGGACAATTCCTCTGCCGCTTTGCATTGCCGCTTCAAGCGCGATTTTGTTCCAGCGCAAAAGCTTTTTTTCCATGGACTTGTCGTCGGGACGGGATATGCACCTTTCCGACAGTACGGGAACAATTTTTGTAACCCCAAGCTCGACAGCCTTTTGAACGACAGTGTCGAATTTGTCGGATTTTATAAGCGCCTGATAGAGAGTTACGTCTATATTCGGCTCAGCGCCGCTCTTTAACACGCTTTCAACCGAAAGAACAACCTCGGTTTTGGTAATGTCTGAAATGACACATTCAAAATCGCTGCCGTTTCCGTCGCATACCGTAACGGCATCACCCAAGCGAGCGCGAAGCGAGAGGGACAAGTGATGTGCGTTTTCGCCGGTAAGCGTTATTTTGTTGTCGCTTACTGCGTCGTTTTCGCTTATAAAGAACCGTGGCATAATGTCACCGCTGCCCAGCCTTCGCTTTCGGTAAACTCAACTACCTCAAAGCCTTCGCGAAGAAGCTCGTCCACAACTTCTTTTGAACGCTCTGCGATAATTCCCGAAACAAGAAGAAGACCGTCTTTCTTTAAAATGCTCTTGAACATTGCCGACATTGCCATTATGATGTCTGCAACAATGTTCGCAGCAATAAGGTCGTATTTTTCGGCGCAGATTTTGTTGTAAAAGTCTGCATCCTCTAAGATATTGCCTGCGAAAACGTTGTATTTCGATTTGTCGATGTTATTCATGACAAAGTTTTCGCCTGCGATTCTTGCCGAGTTTTCGTCAATGTCAACCGCCGTTATGTGAGATGCTCCCATTTTTGAAGCTGCAATGCCGAGTATTCCGCTGCCGCAGCCCATGTCGAGCACCTTTTTCTCACTGCCAACCTTGTCAATCGACTTTTCAATTGCCTCAAGACAAAGACGCGTTGTTGTGTGCGAGCCTGTGCCAAACGAGCTTGACGGGTCAATCTCAAGAATAATCTTGTCTGAAAGACTGTCGGGAAGAGCCTCCCATGAAGGCTTAATACAGAGATTTTCTCCGACGGGAAAGGGTTTGAAATACTGCTTCCAGTTGTTTTCCCAGTCCTGCTCCTCAATGTTTTTGTCGCCTGTAATCAGAAGCGAACCGAAAACCTTTTCCTTGTCGCTTTCCTTTAGTCTTTCAATGTCGCGTTTTACCGCACCGAAGATTTCTGCACCCTGTGCGTTGTTCGGCACATAGTAGGTAACCGTTGTTTCACAGTCCCGCAGCTTTAACAGCTCGTCCTCAACGTAGTCAAAGTAAACCTCCTTGTTGTCAAGGAAGCTTTTGAAATCCTCGCTGTCCTCAACCGCGTATCCGTTTATGCCGTTCATAAGGAGTATTCCCGATACCGGCTCGATACCCTCGGTTGTGGTGTGTATTACAACTTCAGTCCAAAGCATGAAGAATATATACGTCCTTTCGGGTAAGAGTAGTTTTTTGCGCAATTTGACCAATTACACATAAACACATATTATTTTAACGTTTTTTGTAGCAATTGTCAATAGGTAGGACGCCTTTTTTTATGAAAAATTCATATATTTTTGCTCAAAAATTAGTCAATAAGTCTAAATGGCAAAAAAATCTTGACAAAAACGTGCAAACGTGGTATTATAGCTTAGATAAAGCTTTGGCAATATACATTATATATAATATAATATGTAGTAGAGGTACAGTTTTTCAAAAGCCAAAACCTTTGCAAAGCTGACCGATACGTCTCGGTCTTTTTTCTTTGAGACATACGGCAAAATAACCAAGACTATGAAAGGGGATTTTTCACAAATGAAAAAGCAAATTTTCAAGGGTGCAGCAACAGCACTTATAACTCCAATGAAGGACGGAAAAATCGACTTTGACAAATTCGCTTCCCTTATTGAAGATCAGATAAAGAACAGCATTGATGCTCTTGTTGTGTGCGGAACAACAGGCGAATCCGCAACTCTTAACGACACAGAGCACAGAGAGCTTATAGAATTTTGCGTAAAGCAGACCGCAAAGCGCGTTCCCGTTATCGCAGGTACGGGAAGCAACGACACAAACTATGCAATAGGTCTTTCGACTCATGCATGCGAAATGGGCGTTGACGGACTTCTGCTTGTTACGCCTTATTACAACAAGACAACTCAGCGCGGTATTGTAAAGCATTTTAACACAATCGCAGACCATGTAAATGTTCCAATGATTGTGTACAATGTTCCCTCAAGAACCGGACTTAACATACTTCCCGAAACCTACAAAGAGCTTTCCTATCACGAGAACATAGTAGCGGCAAAGGAAGCAAACGGAAACATATCAGCCGTTGCAGAAACAATCCACCTTTGCGGTGAAAACCTTGCGGTAATCTCCGGTGACGACGACCAAACCGTTCCGATTATGTCGCTCGGCGGAACAGGCGTTATCTCGGTTCTTTCAAACCTGCTTCCTTACGAAACACATATGATTTGTAAGCACATGCTGGACGGCAACACAGCAGAAGCTGCAAAGCTCCAGCTCAAATACATCCCGCTTATCAAGTCCCTGTTCTGCGAAACCAATCCCATTCCCGCAAAGGCGGCAATGGAAGCACTCGGCTTCTGCACAGGCGAGCTCAGACTTCCTCTTGCAGAAATCAGCGACGCGAACCGTGAAAAGCTTCTTGCAGAGATGAAAAATATTTGCTTACTTTCTTGAAAGAAAGTAAGCAAAGAACTTTTGAACGGTGAAATTGATGTTTAAACAACATCAATTTCACGACACTTTCTTGAAAGTAAGTAAGCAAAGAACTTTTCATTGGTGAAATTGAAGTTTAAACAACTTCAATTTCACGATACTTCCTATTAAATTGAACCTTAAATTTAAACAACTTCAATTTAACAAAAATACATATTTGTGCAAAATTGAAAATCCGGAGTTTTTTTCATTAATTTTTACATTTACAATCTGACATTTACAATGTAGGGGCGATTCACGAATCGCCCTATATTTAACCCGATAACAAACAATCTATTAAATCAAAGGACTGATAAAAATGACAAGAATAATAATGAGCGGAATCAATGGCAGAATGGGAAAGGCCATTGAGGAATTGTGCAAAAGCAGTGAAAATTTTGAGATTGTCAGCGGAATTGACGTAAACCTCGGTGTTCCGCATGCATTCCCGACGGTGTCGGGTGTGGACGAGCTTGACGTCAAGGCTGACGTAATAGTTGATTTTTCGCATCACAGCGCATCAAAAAGTCTTTGCGACTATGCGGTAAAGACAGGCACACCGATTGTGCTTTGCACAACGGGATATACAGAGGAAGAACTTGAATATATAAAGAAAGCTTCCGAAAAGGTTGCGGTTTTCAGAAGCGGAAACATGAGTGTTGGAATAAATCTTCTTATAGAGCTTGCAAAGAAGGCGGCAAGCGTGCTTTCGGATTTTGACTGCGAGATAATCGAGATGCACCACAACCAGAAGCTTGACGCACCCAGCGGTACGGCTCTCATGATTGCCGACGGCATAAAGACGGTAAGACAGGACAGCGAATATGTCTACGACAGAACGCAGTATCGCAAAAAGAGAGAGCAGAACGAGATTGGTATACATGCGGTGCGTGCAGGTTCGATTGTAGGCGAGCACGAAGTTATCTTCGGCGGCAGAAACGAAAATGTGACTATCCGCCACAGCGCACTTTCGCGTGAGGTTTTCGCTGACGGTGCTCTGAGAGCTGCTGCGTTCCTTAAAGGCAAGGGAGCCGGGATGTATGACATGAGTGATGTTCTTGGGGAGATACTTAAATAACGTTTTAACGGGCGACCACATAGGGTCGCCCGTTGTTTTTTGCCTATCGGCAGGGAATCGTAAACCAATTTTATGGTTTTCCACTGCCGTGGGGGCGTTACGTTTTCTGTTTGCCCAGAAAAGTAACCAAAAGATGCCCATAAGGACACCTACGGTTTCCTTATGTATTCTTCCCTTGTCGCCGACGCCTATCATTTTCGCGATACGCAAATGATTATCTATCTCTTCGCTCTTATTTTGCATGCACTTGCCGCCTTCATAGCTTACGGCGATTACCTGTAAGATTATATATTTGCATAATTATGCAAACACAGCCCATCGAGCGACCGAAGGAAGCGAGCGACAATTCGACGGCTTGTTGGAGATGCAAAGTATCAGCGACAGACGAAAATCGTCTTCGGGATATTGCCGTAAGCTATAGAAGCAGGCTTACACGTGGATTGTAATAAGGGATAAAATAGCCTTTTGTGTTTGTTGTACTGACAAGGCGTCGGCATAAGGGAGTGATAACTAAGAGAACCGTAGGTGCTCTTAGTTGTCCCCTTTTGGTTACTTTTCCGGACAAGCGGAAAACGTAACGCCCCGCCGGCAGGCGAAAAGCAACAAATTTTGCTTATGATTCTCTGCCGCCAGGCACAACGTAACGCCCCGCCGGCAGGCGAAAAGCAACAAATTTTGCTTATGATTCCCTGCCGACAGGCACAACGTAACGCCCCCACGGCAGTGGAAAACCATAAACTTGGTTTATGCCAACCTGCCGCCAGGCAAAAGTGTTGTGAAATCGAAGTTCTTCGAATTTCGGTTACACATTCAAATAGAATATTGACAAAGCCGGCACGATGTGGTAGAATAATCTTGCGACACAAGTTAATAAAGACGAGTTATGAGAATGTATTTTTGTTTCTTGGCAAAAATGCATGCTCTGTTTCTACATCCTCATGGCTTGTCGAAACTTGTGTCGCAGCAAAATGAGCTATGCATTTTTCGTGCGTAGCTTCTGTTAAATGAGTATAAGGAAGTTTTAAGAAATGGCGATACAATGGGCTTTTGCTCTTTGTATCGCCTCATTGTTTATTGCATAAAAATATTTAAATAGCTAATTCCTGTATATGCTGTGATACATCAATAAGACCGACTGCGGTATAGTAAATGTCAATCCTGTGTATTCTCTGACCGCTTGACTTATCTACTGCGTGGACTTTGATTTTATCAATTAAGTCATTTACCACTCTTGCGGAAAGCTCTTTGATTTCGGTGTACTGACGGACTATGTTTAGAAAATACTCTACATTGTCAACCTGTTCAGCTTCTTGATTTAATTTGTTTTCAAGTTCTTCTGTGTCCTCAATAAGCTGTTTTTGCTCTATTTCATAATCTGCCGACAGCTTTGCAAACCTTTCATCACTTAACTTACCGCTGATGTTGTCCTCGTAAATCCTTTTGAAGATTCCGTCAAGTTCAGATATTCTTGTCTTGTTTGCTTCGAGCTTCTTTCTTCGTAAAGCGATTTCCTTTTTCTTATCCTTTGCGGATTTGTCTACAAGACTTTTCACAAATTCGCTTTCAAAGGATTGCAAGTATCTCAGCATTAACTGAACCTGTTCAAGAACCACGTCATAGATTGCGTTTTCACGGATATAATGCACTGTGCAAATGCCAGTATTACCTTTGTAGTTAGAGCATACAAAATAGTCATGATCCTCTTTGTGAGCTCTTGAAGTACAGAAATACAGCTTTGCACCACAGTCCGCACATTCCAGAAGCCCCGCAAAAATGCTCTTTATACCTGACTTGGTGTAACGGCGTTTATTCTTTCGGAGCTCTTGTACCTTTTCCCATACTGTTGTTTCAATAATGGGCGGATGCGTATTCTCAAATATGAGCCATTTGTCTTTTGGAAGCCTAACTTTTTTGTGAGTCTTGTAGTTGACGGTAGCAGTACGGAAATTCACCGTATGTCCTATGTAGGTCATATTTTCGAGTATACCGGCAACGCTTCTGTTACACCATACGTTACTCATATTGACTTTTGTTCTGCAAGACATCCCGTGTTCTCTGAAATACATCATCGGGGTTGAAATGCCTTCTTCGGTAAGTTGCTTTGCGATTTTGCCGGGACCTTTGCCACACATACAGAGTTCAAAGATGTACTTCACAAAGTCGGAGG
>JAZQGP010000044.1:0-55383 GCA_045540015.1 Eubacteriales bacterium | reverse complement strand
CATCTTAATTATACGCAAGGGACTCGAACCCCTGAGAGGGCTTTTTGCGTTAAAAAAAGGTGCCGGTGGCAAGTTTTTAGCAAAAAGGTGCGAAACCTTCAGGTTGAGCAGTCAAGACGCGTCAGCGGCTGTGTCCCTTGCACTGCATCGGTTGAGAGCCTCGACACGCAATTTCGCGTGCAGGCTCCTTTCTTATTTTAAGTTTCCATAAAGCCTTTGAATCCTCAAGCTCTGCATGTCCCGCCAATCGTACTCTCCTTCATGCTAATTTACTTTTTTTACATTGACAAACACATTATAAAGTGGTAACATTATATTTGTATAAGAATACCATGGAGGAAATAAGATGCTTACTCAGAACGTAAAACTTGACAACAGCACAGTGTTTGTAACAGGTGCCGCCGGATTTATAGGCTCAAACCTTGTAACCGAACTCTTTAAAACTTCTAAAAACATAACCGTTGTCGGCATGGACAACATGAACGACTATTATGACGTCAGCATAAAGGAATACAGACTTTCCGAAATTGAAAAATCAGCGCAAAGCTATCCTGACAGCAAATGGATATTTATAAAAGGAAACATTGCGGACAAAGCTGCAATAGACAGTGTTTTCACTCAATACAAACCAAAAGTTGTCGTAAATCTTGCAGCACAAGCAGGAGTGCGTTACTCAATTACAAATCCCGATGTCTACATTGAAGCTAACATCATTGGTTTTTACAACATTCTCGAGGCGTGCCGTCATTCATCAGAGTACTACGAAGGTGTTGAGCATCTTGTTTACGCCTCAAGCTCATCTGTATACGGCTCAAACAAAAAAATCCCCTACTCTACCGATGACAAGGTTGACAATCCCGTATCTCTCTATGCTGCAACAAAAAAATCAAATGAGCTTCTTGCTCACGCCTACAGCAAGCTTTACAACATCCCTTCAACAGGACTTCGCTTCTTCACCGTTTACGGTCCTGCAGGCCGTCCTGACATGGCGTACTTTGGTTTTACCAACAAGCTTCGCGAGGGAAAAACCATAGAAATTTTCAACTTTGGTAACTGTAAGCGTGATTTCACTTATGTTGATGACATTGTCGAGGGCGTAAAGAGGGTTATGATGTGTGCTCCAGAAAAGAAAACAGGTGATGACGGACTTCCGCTTGCTCCCTACAGCGTTTACAATATCGGAAACAGCTCCCCAGAAAATCTACTTACATTTGTTGATATTCTTCAGCAAAAGCTTATAAAATACGGTGTTCTGCCTGAGGACTATGACTTTGGTGCTCACAAAAAGCTTGTTCCAATGCAGGCAGGCGATGTCCCGGAAACCTTTGCAGACACAAGTGCTCTTGAGAGAGATTTTGGCTTTAAGCCCAAAACAAGTCTTGACGAAGGTCTTGACAGCTTTGCAAAATGGTATAAGGAGTTTTATCTTTAAAATATTTTGAAAGAGGTGCTCTTTTATGGATAAGAATAAATATGACATTGTAAGGCTAAGAATGGAAAGATGTGCAGAAGCACTCAGAAGCAACAACATTTACTGCGAATGTGCCGAAAACTGCGAGGAAGCGCTTGATATTATAACGGGAATTATAAAGCCGGGTGAGACTGTTGCAGTCGGTGGTTCAATGTCGCTTTTTGAAGCAGGGGTTATAACACTTCTTCGAAGCGGTGCGTACAACTTTCTTGACAGATATGCTCCGAATCTTACAGCGGAAGAAAAGCAAGATATTTTTATAAAATCCTTCTCAGCAGACCACTATTTCATGAGCTCAAACGCAATCACAGAAAAAGGTGAGCTTTACAATGTGGACGGCATAGGAAACAGAGTTGCAGCGCTAATTTACGGTCCAAAAAGCGTAATTATCGTTGCCGGTTACAACAAGATTGTCCGCGATCTTGACGAAGCAAAAAAGCGCGTATGTGAAATTGCGGCGCCCGCAAATGCAGTAAGACTTGGAATAAATACGCCCTGTTCGCAGATTGGAAAATGCGTAAACTGTCAGAGTTCTTCGCGTATATGCGCCCACAGTGTTACGGTTTCACATCAGATGGAAAGCTACAAGGACAGAATAAAGGTTATTCTTGTCGGAGAGGAACTCGGATATTAATACATGAAAAAGCTAAATATAGTTCTTGTTGAACCCGAAATTCCGCAGAATACGGGAAATATTTCACGCACCTGTGCGGCAACCGGTGCATCACTTCACATGATAGAGCCCTTCGGCTTTACAATAACCGATGCCAAACTCAAGCGTGCAGGTCTTGACTACTGGCAGTATCTTGACGTACATTACTACAAAAACTTAGAACACTTTTTCGAGGAAAACAAAGGCGGAAATTTCTTTTACTTTTCCACAAAAGCTCCCAGAAGCTACACCGAGATTTCTTATCCCGACAACAGCTATCTGTTTTTCGGCAAGGAAACAGCAGGGCTTTCCGAAGAGCTTCTGAAAGCCAATCTTGACAGGTGTGTTCGCATACCAATGCTTGAGAATCTCAGAAGTCTTAATCTTTCAAATTCTGTTGCCATTGCGGTTTACGAAACACTCAGGCAGTGGAACTTTGAGGGATTTGAGGACAGTGGCAAGTTTGGAATGAACCGCTAAAAATATCTGCATTAATCGAATCACACATTCAGCAAAAGGAGTTAAAAATGCTCATAAATGCTTTTCGCAGCGGTTTTTCCGCTGACGCACTCGTACAGCTCTTGCTGTTTATACCCGTAATACTCATATCCCTGACAGTACACGAATACTGCCACGGCTATGCCGCATACAGATGCGGCGACATGACAGCGAGAAACTTTGGCAGGCTGACACTCAATCCCGTAAAGCATCTTGATCCGATAGGTACAATTATGATGCTCATTTTCGGTTTCGGCTACGCAAAGCCTGTGCCGATAAATCCGAGAAATTTCAGAAAACCCAGACGTGACATCTGCATTGTTTCGATTGCAGGTCCTCTTTCAAACCTCTTTCTATGCTTTATCGGAATGCTTATTTACCGAGCATCCTTAGTACTTGTTTTAAAATACGGCGGTTATGAGATACTTTCAAGCAGCCTCTTTTCTGCATGGATGATATTTGCCACAAGCTTCTTTACTGCAAATGCGACGCTCTGCGTTTTCAATCTCATTCCCATTCCGCCACTTGACGGCTCAAGGCTTTTAACAACAGTGCTTCCGGCAAAAGCAGCATATATACTTGCAAAATACGAGAACTACATTATGATTGGTGTACTTGTATTGCTGTATTTTGGTGCACTTGACGGAGTAATCTTTTTCTTTGGCAACGGCATAATTAGCGGTATAAATTGGCTTTTAAACCTTATTCCGTTTCTCAACTTTTAATCTGAAGGTGAAACAATGACCGACAACGTAAACGAAAAAAACACAGCGGAAAGCACATCACTTTCTTCTGCAGATGCAATAGACGAAAACTTTATCGCGGAAAATGCACTAAGTGAAAATGAACTGAGCTTCAAGCTTGAAATCTTTGAAGGTCCCTTAGAACTTCTTCTATCACTTATTGCCAAAAACAAAGTGAGCATATACGACATTCCGATTGCTCTAATCTTAGAGCAGTACATGGAATATCTTCACACAATGGAGCTTTTCAACATGGAAATTGCCTCCGAGTTTATTGTCATGGCAAGTCAGCTTATGGTAATAAAGTCGCGAATGCTGCTTCCGAAAGCCGAAGAAGACGAAGACCCGAGACAAGAGCTTGTTGACATGCTTCTTGAATATCAAAGAGCAAAGCAGACGGCAGTTGTGCTTCACGAGCGTGAATTTTCTTACTCGGGCAGATTTGAAAAGCCGCCGGAAAAACTTGAAAACGTCAACAAGTCTGAGTACAAGCTTAATCACGACATAAGCGTGCTTCAGGAAGCGTATCTTCGCGTTTATCAACGCAAAATCGAGCTTATGGAGGCAAATGCGAACACACAGCATCTCGATAATCTTATCAAAACAACAAAGCATGTAAGCGTTAACGAGAGAATACTCCACGTCATGAAGCGGCTGGTTCGAAAGAACACAGTTTCCTTTGCAGGGCTTTTTGAAGACGTGCAGTCAAGAAGCGAAATTGTTGCGACGTTCCTTGCGGTGTTGGAGCTTATCAAGGGCAGAAGAATTTTTGTTGATGAAGTGTCTGCTGACAACTCGGACTGCAAGATTACTCTTGTCAGAGAAAAGGACGAGGAGGATTTGCCGGCGATGACTGTGGCTGCGGAGGATGCAGAAAATTAAATCAAAAGCATAAAGCGGCCAAAAGGCTGCTTTCTTTTTTGCTAGTCCGTTTTATTGTACAACAAGTGTAGTACAATGAAATAAAAAACAAAAGGAAGTTGACTTATGAAATTGTATCTTGAAAGTTTTCGTATGCCTACAAAGGAGCAAGAGGATAGGAGACTTGATAAGCTTATGGAAACCGCTTATTGCAATGATTATTATCCGTTCAGATATGTGCCGGATGGCATCAAAAACATTGATTTTTCAAATATAACGATACTTTATGGTGGTAACGGCTCCGGAAAATCAACGGTGCTCAATATTATTGCCGAGACACTTGGGGTAGTACGCAGTTCGGAAATATACAAAAATGATTTTTTTATATATTATGCAAAAATGTGTAGTGGCACTATGAATGAACAAACCGAAAAAATGAAAATCATCACAAGTAACGATGTGTTTTCACAGATTTTTCTAACCCGTGATAAAAATAAGACTATAGATGAAAGTAGAGAAAAGGTATTTGAAAAATATGCAGAATATAATAATCCATTCATTGGAATGAGAAAGCTTATGGGAAATGTAAATTGGATGGATCACATTGATAAAGCAAATGACATACTGGAAGCTAGAAAAACATCACCAAGCGCTTATGCAAATAGCCGTGTGGAGAAAAACCTTATTGGAAAATCCAATGGAGAAACAGCTGTTGATTACTTTGTAAATCAGATTAATGAACCCGGACTTTATCTGCTTGACGAGCCTGAAAACAGCCTGTCCGCAATACATCAAAGAGAACTTGCAGGATATCTTTTTGAGTCTGCAAGTTTTTTCGGAGCTCAGCTTGTAATAGCAACACATTCGCCTTTTATGCTCAGTATTCCCGAAGCAAAGATATATAATCTAGACAATGATCCTGTGTGTGAGACATATGACTGGACAATCCTTAACAACATGAAGGAATACTATCAGTTA
Source organism: Eubacteriales bacterium (assembly GCA_045540015.1). Taxonomy (GTDB): domain Bacteria; phylum Bacillota; class Clostridia; order Oscillospirales; family CAG-382; genus UMGS1387. The sequence goes on along the minus strand of JAZQGP010000044.1, from coordinate 50,180 downwards.
TTCAAAGAGTACAGCAAAAACTTTGAAAAGAATATTTGATTTCAAAGATGAAAAAAAAGCTGTTATAAAAAAACACCAATAAGTCGAAATATCAAATTGAAGTTGTTCACACTGCGTGTGTCCTCGCTGAGAATGAGCTTTAAACACCTTGTTTTCAGGTATTCCTTAAATTAGACGCTACGTGACATTGATGTTGTTTAAACATCAATGTCACCGTGGAAAAGTTTTTGCCAAGCTTTTTTCAAAAAGCGGTGCGTGAAAATGTAACAAAAAAGTTAATTTAAAACTTATCAATTGACTTATGTCAAAATATGTGCTATACTCATTGCGAATAAAATTAAAATCCATTCAGGAGGAAACTACAATGACAATCAAGACACTTGAAACAAAGAACCTCTGCGACAGCGCTAAGAACGGCGGTTGCGGCGAATGCCAGACATCCTGCCAGTCCGCTTGCAAGACAAGCTGCGGCATCGCAAACCAGATGTGCGAAAGCAAGAAGGAATCCAAGTAATTAAGTCTTTGTGAAATGCCGCCGCCATTTACGGCGGCGTTTTTTCTTGACAAAACTTTTCGGGAGATTTACATATATGATACACTGCTACAAACTGCACGGCATGAACATTGTTCTCGACATATGCTCAGGCTCGGTTCACGTTGTGGACGACGCTTCTTATGACATCATTGAAATGTACGAGAACGAGAGCCGTGAAACAATCACAGAAAAAATCCTTGCAAAGTATCCTGACCGCAAGGACGTTACAAAAGAAGAAATAGAGAATACCTTTGAGCAAATTGAGGAGCTTAAAAAAGCAGGAAAGCTCTTTACCGAGGATACGTTTGAGCCTATGGCACCAAAACTCAAGGAAAAGAGCGCAGGCGTCATAAAAGCACTTTGCCTTCACATTGCCCACACCTGCAATCTAAACTGCTCATACTGCTTTGCAAGTCAGGGAAAATACCACGGTGACAGAGCACTCATGTCCTTTGAAGTCGGAAAACAGGCTTTTGACTTTCTCATAGCAAATTCAGGAACGCGCAGAAACCTTGAGGTTGACTTTTTCGGCGGCGAACCTTTAATGAACTTTGACGTTGTAAAACAGCTCGTTGCATACGCAAGAAGCATTGAAAAAGAGCACGGCAAGAATTTCCGCTTTACACTGACTACAAACGGCGTGCTTGTTGATGACGATGTTATCGAGTTTGCAAACCGCGAAATGAGCAACGTTGTTCTCAGCCTTGACGGACGAAAAGAGGTACACGACCGCTACCGCGTTGACTACAACGGAAACGGAAGCTGGGAAAAGATTGTACCGAAATTCCAGAAATTTGTTAAGGCTCGCGGAAACAAAAACTACTACATGAGAGGCACGTTCACCCACGCAAATCCCGATTTTCTCAAAGACATTGAGGAAATGCTTCGTCTTGGCTTTACAGGGCTTAGCATGGAGCCTGTTGTCGGCCCTGCAAGCGACCCGTCTTCACTTACACAAGAAGATTTGCCGATTGTGCTTGAGCAGTACGAAAAGCTTGCCGAGCTTATGCTTGAGCGTCGCAAAGAAGGCAAACCCTTTACGTTCTACCACTATATGATAGACCTCAAGGGTGGTCCTTGTATTTATAAGCGTATTTCGGGCTGCGGCTCGGGTACGGAATACATGGCAGTTACTCCCTGGGGTGATTTATATCCCTGCCACCAGTTTGTAGGTGAAGAAAAATACAAACTCGGAGACGTTTACAACGGGGTTACAAACACGAAAGCCCAGGACGAATTTGCAGAGTGCAACGTATACACACGTCCTGAATGCCGCGACTGTTGGGCAAGGCTCTACTGTTCAGGCGGATGTGCTGCAAATGCATATCATGCGACAGGTTCGGTCAAAGGTGTTTACGAATACGGCTGCGAGCTATTCAAAAAACGCATGGAATGTGCAATAATGCTCGAAGCCGCACGCTTTTTGTAAAAAGCTTAGCACTTACTTTTTTGAAAAAAAGTAAGCAAAAAACTTTTGAACGTTGAAATTGACGCTTTTTGAAAAAAGCTTAGCAAAAACTTTCGGACGGTGAAATTGATGTTTAAACAACATCAATTTCACAAAATGTCTTATTTGGACAAAATCTGAAAATGAGATTGTTTAGATCTCGTTTTCAGCAAGAAACGGACGCAGTCCGTAAACAACATCAATGTCACAAAAGTGCATATTTAGGCAAAATCTGAAAACGAGGTTGTTTAAACCTTGTTTCCAGCGAGAAGCGGGCGCAGTCCGCAAAAAGCGTAAAAGGAGGCTTTTGTCAAGTGAACACACCAATATGCGATTTTGTACAGAAATATGCAAAAAGCGAAAACGCACGCTTTCACATGCCTGGACACAAGGGCAAAAGCTTTCTCGGCGTTGAAAGCCTTGACATAACGGAAATTGAGGGTGCTGACGTTTTATACAATGCAAATGGAATTATAAAGCAAAGCGAAGAAAATGCATCGGAACTTTTCGGTAGTAAAAAAACGCTGTATTCCACGGAAGGCTCTACCCTCTCGATACGTGCAATGCTCTATCTTGCCGTACTTCATGCAAAGCAAAACGGCAGAAAGCCGACAGTTGCCGCATTCAGGAACGTACACAAGTCATTTCTTTCAGCGGCAGTGATGCTTGACTTTGACTTAGCATGGCTGTATTCGGAAAAATCAAGCGGAATTGTTTCATGCGAGATTTCGTCTTGCGAGCTTGATGACAGGCTTTCAAAAATGAGTCCAAAACCGACAGCTCTTTATATCACAAGTCCCGACTATCTCGGTGTTCTTTCCGACATAAAAGGCTTATCCGAGGTTTGCAAAAAGCACGGCATTTTACTGCTTGTTGACAATGCACACGGAGCGTATCTCAAATTTTTACCGAAGGATATGCATCCGATAACGCAGGGTGCAGACATTTGCTGTGACTCGGCACACAAAACGCTTCCTGTTTTAACGGGCGGTGCTTATCTTCACATTTCCCAAAACGCGCCGTCGGAACTTTACGAAAACGCCGAAAAGGCAATGTCGCTTTTTGCTTCAACAAGTCCGTCGTATCTTATTTTGCAGTCGCTTGACATGGCAAACAAGTACATTTACGACGGTTACCGTGAAAAACTCGCGGATTTGTGCGAAAAGCTGTCTAGTCTCAAAGAAAGACTTTCAACTGCAGGCTTTGAGCTTTGCTCGGACGAGCCTATGAAGTTAACTATAAAAACAAAACCCTACGGCTACAAAGGGCATGATTTTGCAAGCATTCTTTCAGAAAAAAACATAATATGCGAGTTTTGCGACCCCGACTATGTCGTACTCATGCCGTCTGTTGAAAACGCGGGCGATTTACAGGCACTTGAGAGTGCGCTTTTATCAATACAAAAAAAAGAAGCTCTCACCGAAAGTGCACCCGTTATGACCGTTCCCGAAAGAAGAATGTCACCGAGAGAAGCTTTACTTTCGGCAAGTGAAAAAATGTGTGTGTCCGACAGCATCGGAAAAATTCTTTCGGATTTTTGTGTCAGCTGTCCGCCTGCAATTCCCATTCTGATGGCAGGAGAAGTTATAGACGAAAACGCAAAAGCACTTTTTGATTATTACGGAATTAACGAGTGCAACACGGTTAAAGAATAGACAGAAAGGACAAATAAAACCATGAAAAATACAATAAAAACAGCTTCAATTCTCATTCTTGCACTTGCGTGCATTTTCTGCACCGTTGCTTGCGAAAGAAACAAGCACAATGATAAAACAGACCTATGGAAAAATGCAACGTATCTTGAGGATACGGAGTTCGGTGAAGGCGAAAACAAGGTAGTTGTTGAGGTTAAAGCAGAGGATAAATCGGTGATTTTTACCGTGAACACCGACAAAACCACCGTCGGTGAAGCTCTGATTGAACACAATCTTATTGATGGAGAACAGGGTGACTTCGGTCTTTACATCAAAAAGGTTAACGGAATTACCGCTGATTATGACATAAATCAAAGCTATTGGGCATTCTACATAAATGGAGAATATGCAACATCAGGAGTCGACAGCACAGAAATAGCAGAAGACGCTGCATATCTTTTGGAGTACACCAAGTAAGATGAGTTCCCAACAAAAGACACGCCATTTAACTTTGAAAGAAATGGCTTTGTTTGCGATGCTCGGCACACTCATGTTCTGCTCAAAAATCATCATGGAGGTTCTGCCCAACATTCATCTTCTCGGAATGTTGACAATGGTGTATACACTTGTCTTTCGCAAGAAAGCGTTGATTCCGATTTACATATATGTGATGATAAACGGGCTGTATGCAGGTTTTTCTGTGTGGTGGATTCCATACCTGTACATATGGACTGTCCTCTGGGCAATCACAATGCTTATACCTCAAAACATTCCCCAAAAAGCGGCAGTTATCGTTTATCCGATTGTGTGCGCTTTACACGGATTTGCTTTCGGCACGCTTTATGCACCTGCACAGGCCTTGATGTTTGGTTTTAATTTTGAGCAAACGATTGCCTGGATTATTGCAGGACTGCCTTGGGATGCTGTTCACGGCATAGGAAATCTTGCTGTCGGTATTCTTGTTGTGCCGTTTTCAGAATTGCTGAGGAAGCTGTAGCAATAATCAGCACAGGTGCGTTCAACAAATGCACAAGATGCTTTGGAGAAAATACTTAACAAATTCGGTGCTTTATAATAACAAGACCTGTAACGCAAAAATTACAGGTCTTAATTATTTTCACGTTTGTCTTCTCATTAGTTCTGACACCGTCACAAGCTCATATCCCCTTTTTTGAAGCTCGGGAAGTATTATTTCAAGTGCTGCAGGAGTTGGGCTGCCTTTGGTGTTGTAATCGTGAAACAGTATAATATCACCGTCACGAAGATTGTCAAGAACAGTTTTCACAACCTGATTTACAGACGGCTTTGCCCAGTCGCGTGTGTCCTGACGCCACGACCATAATACGGGAGTGCAGTCGAATTTATGCGCGGTGCTTATAAGTCCGTCATCAAGATATCCTCCGGGTGAGCGAAAAAGAATGGGTTTTTGCCCTGTTATGCTCTCGATTGTCTCTGCTGTTTTTTGTATTTCTTCTGTCACCTCGTCCTCGTTTATACCGCTCATTTTCGGGTGAGAATAGGTGTGGTTTCCGATTTCGTGTCCCGCATCATGGGCGCGCTTTACTATTTCGGGATACTGCTCGGCATTCTTGCCTATAACAAAGAATGTGGCACGTGCGTTGTGTTTTTCGAGAATGTCAAGTATCTCAGGCGTGTACGTTGGGTGCGGTCCGTCGTCAAAGGTGAGAGCGACTGCCTTTCCCGCGTTTCGGTTTGCGACGTATACTTCGTTTTTTTCTTCCTCGGACAAGACATGAGCTGAAAACAAAACAAGCAATGCAAATATTATCGCCGTCAGACGCTTCATGACGCATCACCTTGCTTTACAAGCTCGGAAATCGACGCAAACTCATATCCGCGTTCTTTCATTGTTACTATATACTCCTCAAGTATTGCAGCATTCGTGGCTGACTGTGGATGAAGTAGCAAAACACAGCCGTTATGCGTTCGGCTTATCAGTCTTTCAAGGCTTTTCTTCGGGTCGGGCTGGTTTTTATCATCCCAGTCGGCATGGGCAAGACTCCAGAACACGGTGGTATATCCAAGGCTTTGTGCATGGGCAAGATTTGTTTCGGAAAACGCTCCTTCCGGCGGACGGTAAAATTTGTCCATTTCAAAGCCCGTGTAATCACGCAATATATCCTCGGCTCCCGAAAGTTCAGCTTTAAACGTGCCAAGGTCTGAAACTTTACTCATATTGCGATGTGACTTTGTGTGGTTGCAGATTAAATGTCCTTCGTTTTTCATGCGGACAACAAGGTCGGTGTTTGCTCTTACTATCTGCGGAAGAACAAAAAATGCAGACGGTACATTGTGCTTTTTCATTATATCGAGAATTTTCTCAACGTTTCCGTTTTCGTAGCCTGCATCAAACGTAAGATATATTTTCTTTTCGTCGGGCGAGCCAAGGCAAATGACATTATATTTGCTCACAAAATCTGCTTCGGGCGTGCAGGACGGTTGCGTACCATCGCTTGTGGGCTTAAAGTACCATGAATATGCGCTTTGTGCAAGCACAGGTCTTGCAAAGCATATTACAAATGCCAGAGCAATAATTGATTTTGAAATTCCTTTATGCTTCATTTCATCATTCCTTTCTTATTTTTTCAATTTTATTCTTTGTTGTTTTTAGCGCTTTTACAGATGAACTTTATGCTTTTTATTCCACTTACAGGTTGTTTGCATATATGCATGTATATTCGGCATATATGCAGTATTTTATGCATCGGAATGATAGAATAATTTATTTAATATATAATATGTAGATTTTTATATTCAATTATAATTAAAAATAAGAAAATATGTAAATATATGCAAAAAGGTATTGATTTACGCAAAAGAAAGTGGTATTATATGTTTCGTAAAATTAAATTTCTTTTGAAAAGGTGACAAAAATGCTTGACAAATCAAAAATTAAAAAGGTAGTTCTCGCGTACTCGGGAGGACTTGACACATCAATTATCATTCCGTGGCTCAAGGAAAACTACAACAACTGCGAGGTAATTGCGGTTTCCGGTAATGTAGGACAGGCAGACGAGCTTGAAGGACTTGAAGAAAAGGCAATAAAGACCGGTGCTTCGAAGCTTTACATCGAAGACCTTACAGACGAGTTCGTTGACGACTTCATCATCCCTACGGTAAAGGCAGGTGCTCTTTACGAGGAATACATGCTCGGCACAAGCTTTGCACGTCCGATTATCGCTAAAAGAATAGTTGAAATTGCAAAGGCTGAGGGTGCTAACGCTATTTGCCACGGCTGTACAGGTAAGGGTAACGACCAGGTTCGTTTTGAGCTTACCATAAAGGCTTTCGCTCCCGAAATGCCCATTATCGCTCCCTGGAGAGAGTGGGACATCAAGAGCCGTGAGGAAGAAATTGAATATGCGGAAGCTCACAACGTTCCCTTGAAGATTAACCGCGAAACCAACTACTCCAAGGACAAAAACCTTTGGCATCTTTCACACGAAGGTCTTGACCTTGAGGATGCAGGAAATGAGCCGATGTATGAAAAGGAAGGCTTCCTTGAAATGGGTGTTTCTCCCATCAAGGCTCCCGATACTCCTACATATATCACCCTTGACTTTGAAAAGGGCTGTCCCGTTGCTCTCAACGACAAGAAGATGAGTGCAAAGGAAATCATTCTTGAACTCAACAAGTACGGCGGAGAAAACGGTATCGGTCTTCTCGACATCGTCGAAAACAGACTTGTCGGAATGAAGTGCCGCGGCGTATACGAAACTCCCGGCGGAGCAATTCTTTATGCGGCTCATAATTACCTTGAAACAATCTGCCTTGACAAGATGACAATGCACGAAAAGCAGAAGCTTTCCATAACTTTTGCAGAGCTTGTTTACAACGGTCAGTGGTACACACCTCTGCGTGAAGCTCTTTCCGCTTTCGTTGACAAGACACAGGAAACAGTTACGGGTAAAGTTAAGCTCAAGCTCTACAAGGGCAACATCATAAAGGCAGGCGTATGGTCAGACTACACGCTTTACAGTGAAGAGCTTGCAACCTTTGATGAGGACAACGTTTACAATCAGGCTGACAGCGCAGGCTTTATCAACCTCTTTGGTCTGCCTATAAAGGTTCGTGCAAAGGCAGAGCAGAACTGGAAGAAGAACAAGTAATAGAACAACACTTGTGCGGGCGATCACATAGGTCGCCCCTGTGTTTTCTGTTAAACAACCTAATATCAAAAGTTTTTGCGGAGCTTAACACAAGGCATAAGCAACATCATCCAAATATAAAATTTGGGATGTTGCATATTTACAAAAAGCAACCGAGGTCAAGGGCAAGTAGCCCTTGGTTGTATATAATGATTTAAAAGGAAGAACAATTATGAAAATGTGGCAGGGACGCTTCAAGAAGCAGGAGGACGAGAGCGTTAACGATTTTAATTCCTCCATCTCCTTTGACAGCCGTATGTACAAGTCCGACATCACAGGCAGTATTGCCCATGCAAGAATGCTCGGTGACACGGGAATTATTGACAAAAGCGAAAGCGAAAAGATAATCGAGGGTTTAAAGGGCATACTTTCAGATTTAGAGTCAGGTGCACTTGAATTTGACATGAAGAGCGAAGACATCCACATGTTTGTCGAAGAAGTTCTGACAAACCGCATAGGCGATGCCGGAAAACGTCTTCACACGGCAAGAAGCAGAAACGACCAGGTTGCTCTTGACACGAGAATGTATCTTCGTGACGAGGTAACAGAAGTTGCTTCTCTTGTAAAAGAGCTTTGCAGAGTTATCATCGCTAAAGCCGAAGCAAATACAAAAACCGTAATGCCGGGCTACACGCATCTTCAGCACGCACAGCCCATTACTCTTGCTCACCAGCTTTTAGCTTACGCTCAGATGCTGAGCCGTGATTTATCAAGACTAGCCGACTGCAGAGAACGAATGAATGTAATGCCGCTCGGTTCATGTGCGCTTGCAGGCACTACCTACCCTCTCGACAGAATGGCAGTTTGCCGTGAGCTTGGTTTTGACGCGGTAACCGAAAACAGCATTGACGGCGTTTCCGACAGGGATTTTGTCATTGAGTTTGCATTCTGTCTTTCAATGATAATGATGCACATTTCAAGATTTGCAGAGGAAGTCATTCTCTGGTGCAGCAGTGAATTTTCCTTTATGGAGCTTGACGATGCGTTTGCAACAGGCTCGTCAATCATGCCCCAGAAGAAGAATCCCGACATTGCAGAGCTTGTAAGAGGTAAAACAGGCAGAGTTTACGGAAATCTTATGGCACTTCTCACCGTCATGAAAGGTCTTGCCCTTGCATACAATAAGGATATGCAGGAGGACAAGGAAGCGATTTTCGATAGTCTTGACAACACAAAGCTCTGTCTTGAAATATTTACGAAAATGCTTGACACGGCATCATTCAGAAAAGATAAGCTTTTAGCTTCTGCATCTCTCGGCTTTATAAACGCAACCGACTGTGCAGACTACCTTGTAAAGAAGGGTATGCCCTTCAGACAGGCTTACAAGATTGTAGGCGAGCTTGTGGCTGTTTGCATAGAAAAGAATACAACCTTTGAAAAACTTCCAATGGAGGAATACAGAAAGGTTTCGGATATATTCGATGAAAATGTATACGAAGCGGTTGACCTTATAAACGCAGCTAACGGCAGAAACGTTATCGGCGGCCCCAGTGAAAGCGCTGTTTTGAGTCAGATTGCACATCTTAAAGAAAAGCTCTCGCTGTAAAACTGTGGTAAATAGGTATTGACAGTTTTTGAATATCGTGATAGAATATACAAGCCAATAAAAATATTATACATTTCAGGAGGAAACAGAAATGAAATTCACAAAAGTTATGGCACTTGTGCTCGCTTGCCTTATGGTAGCAGCATTTGCTCTCGTTGGATGCACAAATGAAGCAGCAAACAACGAGGAAGAAAACAACGTTGAAAACAACGAAGAAGTAGTTGAAAACAACGAAGAAAACGCAGAGGTTCCCGAAAACAATGAGGAAAATGCAGAAGCAAACGATGAAACTGCAGAACCCGAATACATTGTAATGGCAACAAACGCATTCTTCAAGCCCTACGAATACTATGAAGGCGAAAAGATCATCGGTATCGACGCTGAAATCGCTGAGAAAATTGCTGAAAAGCTTGGCAAGACCCTCAAGATTGAAGACATGGAGTTCTCCTCAATCATCACAGCTGTTCAGGAAGGCTCTGTTGACTTCGGTATGGCAGGTATGACTGTTACCGAAGAAAGACTTGAAAGCGTTAACTTCACTTCAAGCTACGCTAACGGTATCCAGTCCATCATTGTTAAGGAAGATTCCGCAATAACTTCCGTTGACAGCCTCTACGAAGAAGGCGCTGCTTACAAGGTAGGTGTTCAGCTTGGAACAACAGGAGATACATATTCTTCCGATGACTTTGGTGCTGAAAGAGTTATCCAGTACTCCACAGCTAACGAAGCAGTTCTCGCTCTCGCAGGCGGTTCTGTTGACTGCGTAATCATCGACAATGAACCTGCAAAGGCACTTGTTGCTGAAAACGAAGGTCTCAAAATTCTTGACACTTCTTATGCTGACGAAGACTATGCTATCTGCGTTGCTAAGGAAAACACAGAGTTTCTCGACCAGCTTAACGCTGCTATTGACGCTCTTACTGCAGACGGCACAATCGATGCAATCGTTGCTAAGTACATCAAGTAATTCTATCAGCTTTTGTACAAAATCAAAAAATAACACAAGCGGGAATGGTTAAACATTCCCGTTTGCAGTATACGGAGAATATTGATGTTAAAAAAGAAATCACTGCCGCTTATTGCCAAGCTGTTCATGGCAGTTATTGCTATTGCCTTAGTTCTCGCTGTTGTTTACGTGGTTCAGTCTTATCAGAACAGATTGTCCGGCGAAATTACAATAGAACAGGCACAGCAAATTGTTAACGAGGCCTTTGACAGTCTTCCCAACAGCGTTGCAAACGGTGCAAAATACATTGCCGAAAACACAACCGTTACTGTCAAGGATTTATCCTACGGTAACGAAAAAGACGTTATATTGGAGTGTACCTTCGATACGCTCGGTGCCGGAAAGGTAATAGAGGACAACCTGAACAATTATCTTGAAAGCGCGTATGAAATGAGCATTGAAAACGAAGCTCAGGGCAAAAAAACAAATGCAACAAAGATAAAGCTTATGGTCTCTGAGCTTTTTGAAGAGGACTTAGCTGCCTCTGAAAAACTAACAGGAGAAATAACGCTTTACATATACGAAACCGAAAAGGGTGTTTATTCGCTTTATCTTTCGGACGAAGCCGTAAACACAGTGTTTGGCGGTCTTCTTGATGCAGAAAAGCTTGTATCGGATGCCGACACCGTAGTTTACAACGGAGAAGAAATTTCCATTGCAAATAAGAACACTTTAAGAACAGGCATAAAGGACTGTTTTGCTCTCCGCAACTACAGCACCCAAAAGCCCGACACAAGTATTCCTCTTGTAAAGCTTTGGAACACCTTCAAATATGATTTTCACAGAAATTTTATTCACAACAATCAGTGGCAATATCTTACGAACGGTCTTATAACAACGCTTGAAATAACAGCTCTTGCCGTTCTTCTCGGTATTGCAATAGGCTTTGTTGTGGCGGTTATCCGTGTTACAAATCACAAAACAGGAAAACTGAAAATAGCATCTGCAATATGCAAAACCTATCTTTCCGTAATGCGAGGCACTCCTGTAATGGTTCAGCTCCTCATTGTTTACTTTGTAATTCTTCTGCCTTTGGGAGTTGAAAAATTCCCTGCTGCCGTTCTTTGCTTCGGTCTCAATTCCGGCGCTTATGTTTCAGAAATTGTACGAGGCGGGATTATGTCTATCGACAATGGACAGACGGAAGCAGGAAGAAGCCTTGGCTTTACCTACATGCAGACAATGGTTTACATTGTTATCCCACAAGCGTTCAAAGCCGTTCTTCCCTCTCTTGCAAACGAGTTTATAACGCTGCTTAAGGAATCTTCTGTTGCCTTCTACATAGGCGTTGCAGACCTTACTTTGGGCGGCATCAAAATACGTTCAATTACCTACAGTAACTATATGCCGCTACTTGCGGTTGCCATTATATATCTTATTGTGGTACTCGGACTTACAAAGTGCGTAGGCATACTTGAAAGGAGGCTGCAGAAGGGTGATAACCGTTAAGAATTTACACAAGAGCTTTGGAAAAAACGACGAAATCAAAGTTCTTATGGGCATTGACGAGCATATCGCAAAAGGCGAAAAGGTTGTTGTTATCGGTCCTTCGGGTAGCGGTAAATCCACGTTTCTGCGATGTCTCAACAGACTCGAAGAGCCTACAAGCGGAGACATATATTTCGGCGACACGCTTATTACCTCTCATTCCTGTGACATAAACAAAATCAGAATGAGAATGGGCATGGTTTTCCAGCACTTCAATCTGTTTCCTCACATGAGTGTTCTTGAAAATATAACCATCGCTCCCATAAAGCTTCTCAAAATGAGCAAGGACGAGGCAAACTCGCTTGCAATGGAGCTTTTAGGAAAAGTTGGTCTTGCAGACAGAGCTGAAAGCTTTCCAAACCAGCTTTCGGGCGGTCAGAAGCAAAGAGTTGCAATTGCTCGTGCACTTGCAATGAAGCCCGAGGTTATGCTGTTTGACGAGCCGACGAGTGCGCTTGACCCTGAAATGGTCGGAGAAGTTCTCGGCGTTATGAAGCAGCTTGCCGAGGACGGCATGACAATGGTTGTTGTTACTCACGAAATGGGATTTGCAAGAGAAGTTGCAGACAGAGTCCTCTTTATGAGTGACGGTCTTATTGTCGAGCAAGGTACTCCCGATGAAATCTTCTCAAATCCCAAGAACGAGAGAACAAAGCAGTTTTTGCAGAGTATACTTTAAGTACAGAATGCGGTCGAAAGACCGCATTTTATTTTTTTTTACGCTTCTTGAAAGATAAGTGACACCCCAAATCTTTGATTTGGTTGGTGGAACTTATGCCTTGTGCTAAGTAAGCAAAGAACTTTTGATTGCTCACAATGAGATTTAAACAATCTCATTGTTCGTTTTCACCACATTGGTGCGAAAAGTTAAATTGAAGTTGTTTAGACTTCAATTTAACCGTTCAAAAGTTTTTGCGGAGCTTTTTACAAAAAGCGACTCCACCGACACAATGTTACTTCTTCTTTCCCCTACCCGACATGACATCCTCAATCTTACGGCATAGTTCCTTTGCAACCTCAAAGCTCGCAGCCTCGCTTATTATTTTAAAACCTGCAATTCTTCCGGGTATAACCGTCACCGTACCGTCTGCAAGCACAAGCCGTATTCCATCGCGTCGTGAAGCTTTATCCGACTTATCAAGCTTAGAAAGCGATTCCATTGCCCCTGCCCTGTTTGAAACACCGATAAGTTCATCGGTAAACACAGAGAATTCCGGAATTTCGGAAAGCAAATCAAAAAGGTTGCATTCACGGCTCTTTAATACAAAGCAAAGTCGCAGAGCCGCAAAAGTGCCGTCACGAAGCCAAAGTGAGCTTAAACGCTGCTCACTCGGCACAAATCTTCCATAAGGATCAGTACTGCTTTCGCTGATTTTGGAAACAGGAAGATTTTTATTCTGAGCTATTCTGTAATAAGCATCTGGAGAACCCTCAGGCAAAGAGAGTACGATGCCTTCGTGAACACTGTGGTTGTGCAAAAGCACTGCTCCTACATGATAAAGGTCGGCATCCGTCTTACCCTGTCTTACATAGAGATTAGTCCCGTCAGGTGACAGATAAATGCATAAATAATCGCCCTCGTTTTTATGAACCTTTGCTCCGTACTGTTCAAGCGAGCGTTTTAAAATATTCTGTGAAAGGCTTTCACTGCCGTCCCTTACAATAACACCGCATTCAAAGCCTGAAAGCCCGTTTTTAACATTTATATCCCTTATTGAGTTCATAAGAGAAGCATAGTAAAGTGATTCAACCGAGGAAAAATTATGCGCCGGTGCAATGTGCGACGGCTTTTCAAATTCCTTGTCCTCTCTGAATATTTTTTCAAGTCTTTGCTCTGTTTCTCTCGAAACAGGAAGACCGTCCTCGTTTATAAGCTTTATTATTGTGCTGTCGGATGCCGTATATACGAAAGCTACGCAGTTCTGCACAAGTGTCATTGCGGCAAAGGTTGCAAGTGCTTCATTTCCGCACCCCAGATCATATACTCCCGCACCGCCTGCACGAAGTCCCGCTCTTACAAGCTCTCCCACAACCGAGGAATACTGCTCACCGTCGGTCATAACGCCAACGCTTACACTGCCCTCGTCTCTTGCAGAACTGCTCAGTACATTTGCAAGAGCATATCCGAGCTTTGAAAAATATTCCGGCGAAATGTCACCGCTTCCGCAAAAAACTCCTCTGTCGCAAAACATTGCATTTTTAAATCTTGATGTTGCCGCCATATTATTGCCCTCCGTAATTTTCCTTCCTGTTTTCAATCTTGTGTTTTTTCTTAGCATTACTCCGTCAGAAAGCTCGTTTTCACCACCCAGTACACACCCCTCGGGAATTATACAGTTTTCGCCGATATGTGTGTTTTTTCCAATCATGCATCCGTAAATACCGCTTCCCTTTCCAACTGTGCAATTCTGATTTATTATTGCTTCCGATATCGTGCAGTCGTCGCCTACCGCCACACCTTCACCGAGGCTTGTATATTTACCGAGCTTTATATTTTTGCCAAAGGTCACGCTTTTGTGAACATAAACCGGACTTTCTGCGTCTATTCCGAGATTTGAAAGCTCTCTCTCTGTATACCCGTCATTTATAATACCGCATATTTTGTTTTCCATTGCGAGAGCATTGCACGAAAAAAGCTCATCAAGAGAGCCGATGTCACACCAATAAGAGCCTACCGGACTGCAATATGCATAAAGAGGAATATGCTGCCTCAGAAGATGTGGAAAAAGCTGCTTTGAAAAGTCAAAGCTTTGCGGAGAATCCGGGATATACGAAAGCACGCTTTTATCAAGAATATACACTCCCGTATTTATCTGTGAGGATGTCACATATCCCCACGAAGGCTTTTCACAGAACTGAGTAATTCTCCCATCCTCATCATATACAACAACACCATATTCACACGGTTCATCACAATTTGTTGTAACCAAAGTGACGGATGCTTTGTTCTTCCTGTGAAAATCAAGAGCCGATAACAGGTCAAAGTCAAAAATTCCGTCTCCGGAAAGAACAACAATTTCGCTGCTCTCTCCGTCATAAGCATTTTTTACCGCACCAGCCGTTCCAAGCGGAATACTCTCCTTTACAAAATCAACATTTTCAAATGAAAGCCCTCTAACCTCACGCTCAAGTGTATCCGGCATAAACATGGACGTTACGGTTATTATATTAGGGTTCAAATTTTCTGCCTTTTCAAGCACATGCGCAATTACTGACTTTGAGAGTATTCTGACAAGGGGTTTGGGAAGCTTTTCCGTAAGCGGATAAAGTCTTGTTCCGTAGCCTCCGGCAAGAATTACGGTCTGCAGTTTATTTCCCATTAAATTCTCTCCTTGATATGTTATTTTGGGATTATTATGCACACCTTTAACTCCCGATATGACAAAAACCGAAAATTACACAATAAAATTGCCGAAAAGTTTTGTAAATTTCAAAATGGCTATTGAAATAATCATCAAAATAATATATTATATTATCAGAGATAAAAATACCGGCTTTGCCGTGTTTCGGAGGTCAGAATGAAAAATTCCAAAAGAGCACTTAAACTCGCCATTTGCATGGTTCTTGCGGTACTTGCTTTTTGCACATATGTGTATGCAGACAGTGCAACCGAGCAAAGAGTTGTCTGTACCTACAACGCAGAGAACAACACGTTGCAAGCAGACATTTACATTACAAGCGGTACAGCAATTGTCGGCTACTGCAGTCTCGATTACGATGAAAACATTCTGACGCTTCTCGACAAAGACGGAAACGTTGTTCCCGCAAATGTTCCATCATATTCGCAAGACAATAAAACCATATATCTCAGAACCGTTATTGAAGAACACAACGGGGTTGTCGTAACAGACATTGGAAACGGCACAAAAAAGCTGATAAATACAACCGACGGATATGCCATGTATGCATGGTACTATTCAGACAGCAATGCTGTTATTGATGCCGAAAGTGAAGATGTCCTTATTGCTTCGGTTAGATTTGCACTTAATTTTCAAAGCACTGTTTCAGACATTTCCGAAAAAAGCTTAGTATTTGCTTCGAGCGAAATAACAGATAATATCGCCGACTGGTATCCGGCAATATCCGTTATGGACAAGGATCAAAACCTGTATTCCTATGCAGACGGTACTTTAAAAGCAGACATAGTTTTCAATCTGCCCGGAGACGACAATAATGAAAATGAACAGCCGACAACCGATTTAACTCCTGATGACGGCGAAAACACAAATACAAATAATTCCAATGAAGACGGTGAAAATGCAGACACACCCGATACAGCACCCGACGCTGAAAAATTGCCTGTCGATACTGACACCGAAAACACTCCCACCGATAACGAGACAAACACCGATGAAGGTGAAGGTGCAGAAGACAATACGGATACTAAAAACGAAGATACAGCAGACAAGGATTCCATAATTCAGGACGAAGAAGATACCGAAGAAGAGGATGTTGACATCAACATTAAAAAGTATCCGTTCAATCTAAAACACGAAAGCACCGAAACTACAATACGCCTTAAATGGGAACGTCCCGAAAATATCACAATTGAATATTATACCATTACTCTGTCCGACAGCTATGATCAGTCAATCCGTTATATTGACGGAATCTCAAGCGTCACAAACTCATATACAATTAAAGACCTTGCTCACGGTTTTACATATCTTGTAACTCTTTCTGCGTTGACAGAAGACGGTCAAATTCTCACACAGAACGGATTTGAAGCAAAAACCGAAAACTTTGACGGAGCTCCCGAAACAATCTTCCGTACCGTAACATATAATGCAGGCGACGGGCACATATACGGAAGCGCCAAAGAAAGCGTTGTTTTCGGTAAAACAGCGGAGAAAATCCCCGATGTTATTGCTCCAAACGGGTTGTATTTTGTCGGATGGTCTGTCGACGGACAGAAAATATGCGACATATCGGCAATAAGAATTTACGAGGACATTGCATTTTTCGCAGTATATACCGACTTTCCGGATGCTTACGTCAAGGGTTATATAAACGGCTACGAGGACGGCTCCTTTAAGCCCGAAGGTACAATTACACGTGCTGAAAGCGCAGCGCTCTTTGCAAGAGTTTCGGGCTATTCAACGGGTGTTATTTTCGAAAACAGCTTTTCGGATGTAAAGAGCGGCGACTGGTTTGAAGGAGTTGTTTCCTTCTGCAGTGAAAACGGCTACATAAGCGGCTATGAAGACGGCTCCTTCCGTCCGCAGAATACAATTACACGTGCCGAGTTTGCGGCAATTGTATGCAGAATATTCGGCTTTGAAGCAATAGAGCAGGCTGATCACTATTCAGATGTTTCTTCACACTGGGCAAGAAATTACGCAAATGCTCTTTATGAGAACTGTGACTCTCTCCCATTCGGAAATACCTCCTTCAACCCCGACAGAAGAATTACACGCCGTGAAGCAGTGCTTGTTTTAAGCTGTGCTCTTGGCAGAATTCCGGACAAAGACGCAATAATAGATTATGTGCGTGAAAACGGAAATGACGGAAAAATCTTTACAGACGTTTCAATTTCCGACCCGGATTTCTTTGTAATTGCAGATGCCGCAATAGGCAAGCCCAGCTATAATTAAAACATACAAAAACGGGCGGCCCTACCGGTCGCCCGTAAATTGCGAATACAACATTGTAAAGAGGACATTATGTTTAAAAAATTTATCAGCTACTACAAACCGCACAAAAAACTGTTTATTCTCGACATGCTGGCTTCCCTTGCAGTTTCACTCATCGGTATATGCTATCCCGTAATAACGAGAAACATGCTTAACGATTTTATTCCGAATGAAAAATACAGCTATGTTATATTCTTCGGTCTTACCATGTTTGTTCTTTATATTCTAAAAATGCTGCTGAACTATTTTATACAGTATAAGGGGCACATTATGGGCGTCAGAATGCAGGCTCACATGAGAAGCGATTTATTTGCAAAGCTGGAAACTCTTCCCTACAGCTTTTACGACAACCATGAAACTGGCAAAATAATGTCACGTATGACAAATGACCTTATGAGTATAAGCGAACTTGCACATCACGGACCTGAAAACCTGATAATATCATCTCTGAGCATCATAATATCGTTTTCCTATCTTTCAACCATCAATCTGTATTTGACACTCATTGTATTTGTCTGCATTCCCATACTCATATTTATTGCCTCGGTTCTGCTGAAAAAAATGAATGAAGCATTTATGGAAAGCAAAAAGTCTGTTGCCGAAATCAATGCAGCGCTTGAAAGCAGTATTTCGGGCATACGCGTAACAAAAGCGTTTACCAATGCAGACAAAGAAAAAGAAAAGTTTGAAAACGGAAACTCAATGTTCGTAAGGGCTCGTTCAAAGGCATACAATGCAATGGGTCAGTTTCACTCATCAACCTCGTTTATAACGGATGTTTTCAACGTAATAGTCCTTATTGCAGGCGGTTTGTTTCTTTACAACGGAGCTATTGATTTCGGTGACTATTCAGCTTTTGTGTTGTCGGTAGGTTTGTTCATTTCGCCTGTAATGACTCTTATATATTTTACAGAACAGCTTCAGGACGGCATAACGGGATTTAAGCGGTTTCTTGAAATAATGGACGAGGAGCCTGAAAAAGACAGCGATGGCGCACTTGAGCTTGAAAACGTAAAAGGACACATCCGATTTAAAAATGTGTCCTACGGATACGAGGACAAAAAGAACGTGCTTGACAATGTCAGCCTCGACATTCCCGTTGGCACAAAGTTTGCACTTGTCGGACCAAGCGGAGGCGGTAAAACCACAATCTGTCATCTTATTCCTCGATTTTACAACGTAGAAAATGGCAGTATCTTTATTGACGAAACAGAACTCCACGGCATAACGCTCACATCGCTCAGAAAAAGCATCGGCATAGTACAGCAGGACGTATATCTTTTCAATGCAAGCATAAAAGAAAATATTCTCTACGGACGGCTTGATGCTACTGACGAGGAAGTTATCGAAGCCGCAAAACGTGCAAACATTCACGACTATATAATGACTCTTGAAAACGGCTATGACACTCAGATAGGAGAACGCGGCGTAAAGCTTTCGGGCGGACAGAAGCAAAGACTCAGCATAGCAAGAGTATTCCTCAAAAATCCCCCGATTCTTATACTTGACGAGGCTACAAGTGCACTTGACAATGCAACAGAGCTTCTCATTCAGGAGGCACTTGACGAATTATGCAAAGGCAGAACAACTCTTGTTGTTGCCCACAGACTTTCCACAATCAAGAATGCAGACAGAATCGCCGTGGTTTCCGACGGGAAAATTCTCGAGGAAGGTACGCACGAGGAGCTCATTGATATCGGTGGCATGTATGCTGACCTTTACAAAAGACAGTTCAAGGAAACAAACGCATAGCTTATTACAGCTTAAACAGACAAAAGGTGCACGCTAAACGCGTACACCTTTCTTTATAGGCTTATTATCAGTCCTGCTTTGAGAACATATCCTTGCCTACTCCGCAAAGCGGACATTCAAAATCATCGGGAAGGTCTTCAAACTTTGTGCCGGGAGCAATTCCGTTATCGGGATCGCCTGCAGCCTCGTCATAAACCCATCCGCATGCATCACATTCGGATTTTGCCATTTCTATATCCTCCTTTCATATGAATAAAGTTATTATTTTTGTTCTTTTGAATGTATCTGTCACGTTAAAAACACTTCTCTACTCTCTGCTTTTTGCATTCTGCAGATTTTGAACAGCGGTAACAGATTTCATTTTCACATTTGCCCGTTTCAAAAAACGTATTTATGTTTTTAACTGTGGTTTCAGCGATATTTTCAAGCGCCTCATCTGTAAGGAATGCCTGATGAGATGTAACAAGCACATTCGGCATTGTCATGAGTCTTGCAAGAGTGTCATCCTCAACAATATGCCCCGAGAAGTCCTCGAAGAATATATCCGACTCTTCCTCATAAACATCAAGGCACGCAGCACCAATCTTTCGAGCCTTTATTGCCTCAAGAAGCTCTACGCTGTCAATAAGAGCACCACGTGAGGTATTTATCAGTACAACGCCTTTTTTCATCTTTGATATGCTGTCGGAGTCAACCATGTGGTATGTTTCCTCTGTAAGCGGGCAATGGAAAGATATAATATCGCTCTCTCTGAAAAGCGTGTCAAGATCTGTGTAATTAAGCCCTGATTCAACGGATGGAAACTTATCGTAACAAATAATATTCATGCCAAAGCCGCGGCAGATATCGGCAAACACTCTGCCTATTTTTCCTGTTCCCACAATTCCGACGGTTTTTCCATGCATATCAAAGCCTGTAAGTCCCGTAAGACTGAAATTGAAATCGCGCGTTCTGTTATACGCCTTGTGAATTCTCCTCACGCTTGTCAGGAGCATTGCCATTGCATGCTCTGCAACTGCATACGGTGAGTACGCCGGAACTCTTACTACATGTATTTTCCCGAATGCTGCTTTTGTGTCAACATTATTAAAACCGGCACAGCGAAGTGCGATAAGCTCTATTCCCATTGAGTGAAGCTTTTCAACAACCTCGGCATCAACCGTGTCATTTACAAACACGCAAACTCCGTCACATCCGTTTGCAAGAGATGCGGTATCCGATGTAAGCTTTGTTTCCAGAAACTTGAATTTTACTTTTCCCGCTTCTCCGTATTTCTCAAACGACGGTACATCGTAAGGCTTTGCATCAAATAAAGCAATTTTTCTCATAAAAATTCTCCATTCTGCGGCATACTTTACTCGTTCTTTTGTAAAGTATCTGCCGTTTGCAAAGCTATTATACACTATTGTGTTGTAAAAAGTATGTTGAAATTTCAACTTAACGGTAAAATTTTGAAGTTCCCCTATTCGGAGAACTTCTTTCCGTCATTTTATTTGGTTTACCCGGCAAAGAAATCTATCTATCTCACGCTTAGTATTCGTGTGTGACATTGACACTCTTACAGCGCCCGCATCCTGCGTTCCAAATGCCGCATGCGCAAGCGGAGCACAGTGAAGTCCGCTTCTTACACAAATTCCATTCTCCGACAGATTATGCGCAAATTCCTCCGAAGGTATTCCTTCTTTATTGAACAGCACACATGCCGTCCTGTACGGGTACTCTCCGTAAAGGGTAACTCCGCTTATATTGCGAAGTCCTTCCGACAGGTAGTCCACAAGATATCTGTTTTTCTCAAAAACTGCATCAATGCCAATTCCCTTAACATACTTTATTCCGGATTTTAGCGCACATATTGCAGGCGTTCCGACAGTTCCGACTTCCAGCCTTTCGGGAAGTGAAGCATTTGGAAAAAGCTCCTTTGAATTCACGCCGTTTCCACCCTCAATAACACTCTCGGGAAGCACGCTTTGTGAAAATACGCAGAAACCGCACCCCTGAATGCCGTACAGACCTTTGTGTGCTGGTATACAAAGAGCATCGGCGCCTATTTCTTCAAAGGTAAACGGTACACACCCGGCACTTTGGGCGCAGTCAACTATAAGCCTTGTTCCGTTCTCACGGCAAAGCTGTGAAATGGCGGAAACAGGAAGTATTTTTCCGCAGACATTTGAAGCCATTGTCACAACTGCAAGGCTTGTGTTCTTTGTCAGCTTTTCACGGAATGAACCAATCACTTCATCGTCACGGCCCAATGCATCAAACACATCATATTCCACGCCGTTTTCCTTATTCCGTGATAACGCATTAACAGGTCTGAGCACAGAATTATGCTCAAGATTGGAAACGAGTATTCTGCTGTTTTTTGCATACAGTCCTTTTATTGCCATATTCAGAGCATATGTCGTATTATAAGTGAAAACAACATTTTCCGGATACTCATATGACAATAAATCGCATACAGCCTCTCTGCAGGAATACACACATCTTGCAGCATTAAGCGCAAGCGTATGCGAGCTTCTTCCGGGGTTTCCGCCGCTTTTTACAAAGCACTCATTCACCGCATTTATTACACTCTGCGGTTTTGGATAGCTTGTTGCGGCGGCGTCAAAATATACAAGCTTTGTCATATACTCTCCGTCCTTTTGCAATCAAGCACATCTATAACCCTTACATTACCACGCTTTAAAACACGTAATGCGGCATTTTTATACTGAGCATCAATTTTGACTCCGTAGCCGCAGCCGCCTGCCACAGCAATGTCACGCAATTTTTCCACTTTTCCAGGTATTCCTGCCGCTTCAAGCACATTCTTTGCTTTAAAGGCAAAGGTGACGGAGCTGACAACAAGAAACAAACAATTCATAGTGCCGCACCCTTTCCTTTTTTTACTTTACAGCGGGATTGAAAGCATAGAAATTCTTGCAGTCGAGTCTTTCTTTTACCTTTTCAAGCGCCTCACCGAACCGCTGGAAATGCACAATTTCTCTCTGACGGAGGAATTTAATCGGCTCTCTGATATCGGGATCATCAACAAGACGAAGAATGTTGTCGTAAGTTGTTCTTGCTTTCTGCTCCCGTACACGTATAAAAGTGCAGCTTTAAGAATACCTTATAATACACAAAACAAGAGTTATCGGTGATAATATGAAAAAAGCTCCTATTATAAAGATAACGGAAGTTTTCAAGAGCAAAGACGAGTGTAAAACTCAAGATGGTTTTAACGCAATTGTGGCAAACATACTGTCTGAATGCTCCTCGCTTACCTCTAAGGAGAAAAACAAATGAGGGTGGCAATTTATTGTCGTCTATCCGAAGAAGACAAGGACAAAGGCACATCTGAAGAAAGTATGAGCATACAAAATCAGAAGTCAATGCTTTCGCAGTATGCTCTCGAAAGAAACTGGGAAATCGTACAGATATATTCAGACGAGGACTATTCGGGAGCTGACAGATTTCGTCCCGCTTTCTGCCGCATGATAAAAGACTGCGAGGACGGAAAAATTGACATTGTTCTGTGCAAGACACAGTCGAGATTTTCAAGAGAAATTGAGGTTGTTGAAAAATATCTTCACACGCTCTTTCCTGCTTGGGGTGTAAGATTTATCAGCATTGTTGACTGTGCCGACACAGAAAAACTCGAAAACAAAAAAGCACGTCAGATTAACGGGCTGATAAATGAATGGTATCTCGAGGATCTTTCAAAAAACATAAGAAGTGTACTTACAAGCAGACGGATAGCAGGCCTTCACATTGGCTCGTTTGCGCTATACGGTTATACTAAAGACATATTAAACAAAGGCCACATTATTCCCGACCCTGCCGCGGCAGTTGTCGTACAAAGAGTATTCTCGCTCTATTGTAACGGATACGGAAAAAGTACAATTGCAAGAATCTTCAACCAAGAGGGCATTCCAAGTCCTTCGGAATACAAACGGCTGTCCGGAATGAAATATCAAAACAAAGCACTCGCTTCGCTGTGGCGATATTCCACAATAGATGCGATGCTGAAAAATCAAATGTACATAGGCAACATGGTTCAAGGAAAATATGCGAGTATTTCATACAAAAGCAGAAAAGTAATGTCTGTAGAAAAAAGCAAGTGGATTATAGCTGAAAACACGCATGAGCCAATCATTGATAAAAAGACCTGGGACAAAACACAGATGCTTCTTTCTGAAAAAACAAGGTCATGTGTCAAAGGAGAAAAAAGCCTGTTTTCCGGCATTTTAAAATGCGCCTACTGCAACTGCAGCATGAGAAAATCTGTCAGCAGAGGCAATGTGTATTACAGATGCCCGACACACTACATAAGCAAGGATACTTGTATCGGCTCATTTATATCGGAAAATTCACTTGCAGCTGCAATAACAAAAAGAATAATAATACAATGTGATAAATATTATGACGAAGAACGCATTACCGAAAAGCTATCTGAAACTCCTGCATTTTTCGCACATAACGCTGCTTTATCGCTTGAGAAAAAGAAGGAAACTCTTATGCTTGCGATAAAAGCATTGTACAGCGACTTTGTATGCAACAACATCAGCAAAGAAGATTTTACTTTTTTGCGAAATTCCTACAAACATGACATTGATAAGCTTAACACACTTATTATGCAAAGTGCCACATCCGTCTCCTTAAATGCTACAACGGCGAATAAAGAGTTTTTTGAAAACCTCCTGCAGAATAAAAGTCGGAATTTTCAGATTTTTCATTCTTTTATTGAAAAAATTCTTGTAGGGAAACGAAAAAACGGTGAAAATGAAATACCTGTTGAAATTTACTGGTCATTTTAACCACGGCAAAATAATCTACGTTTTGACACTGTCCCCTACACAAAAAACAAAATACCAACAAAAAACATACAATAAATGGAAAAGAAACTCTTGCAAAAGCTGCTTGGATAATAATTTCAGTTCTGCCGCATGCGAGATTCTGAGCATTCAGGCAACACAGCTGTTAAATGAAGAAAAGCACCTGCTTTCGCTTCTTGACTCTCTCAGTGAGAAAAGCAAAAAGAAAGGCGAAGGCATAAACCTTCACCATGCTTTCAAAAATGCTTTCTTTGATCAAAAACGCGCTGCGAGCGATATTCTTATTGACAGAATAACAGTAAACCCCGATGCGTCTTTTAAATTGTCTGGAAAATTTAAACAGGGCAAGTAACAAGGCTTTGTTCAGGAACAAGCTTTCGTGCTTCGTCAAAGTAAAAAGCTATGTTTTCCGTGCTGTGAGAGTCGCTTGAAAGAATGAATTTTCCGCCTTTTGACAGTATGTATTCTCTCATTTTGGCATTCGGATATACACTCGATTTACATTTGCGACTTATTGCGCCTGAGTTTATTTCAAACGGGACATTGCTTTGAAGAAGCTTATCAAGTGCCTTTGTGTATGCATTTACATATCTTGGGTTTTCCTCGTCAAAATATTTTCCGTTTTCGTTATATTTTGATACAAGGTCAAAGTGTCCTATAATATGGCACTTTGTAATCTCGGCAACCTTTGCAACATCTTCAAAATAGCTCTCAGCAAGAGCATAGTAGTCACCGCCGAAATACTGCTTTGCACAGCGGGTAAAAATTTCCTCACTCATGTCAATCGGCACCCTGCCGTCGATAGTATTCACGTAATGAAGCGAGCCTATAACATAGTCATAGCTGTTTGTCGGAAGCGGAGAATGCATATCCTGCTCAATACCGCAAAGCACTCGGATTCTGTCCTTATATTTGCTCTTGAGATTTGCAACAGTTTTTATATAATCGGGTATCCTTGTGCGTTTTATGCAGTATGACTGGTCAAAATCAAGATATGAATGTACTGCAATCCCAACTATCGAAAGTCCTTTGTCTATTGCAGACTGCACCATTTCCTCGGCTGTATTGTTTCCGTCGCAGAAGGTGGTGTGCATATGAAAATCGCTTAAAATCATTTGGTCATTTTCTCCTGTTTTACTTTGTGGTCGATAACATGACGCGAAGCGAGTTCGCGGTGTATATCTTCAAGGCTTATTCCCATTTCTATCATCATAACCATAACGTGATAGCAGAGGTCGGAGATTTCGTAAATTGTTTCCTTTTTGTCGTCTGCCTTGCCTGCTATGATTACTTCGGTACATTCTTCGCCGACTTTTTTCAGGATTTTGTCGATACCCTTTTCAAAAAGATATGTGGTGTATGAACCTTCTTTCTTTTCTGTCTTTCTGCCTTCTATGAGAGTCATTAGGCTTTCAAGAGAAAACTCATGCAAGTCCTCACTTTCCCATACAGGCTTCGTAAAGCAGGAATCTGTTCCCGTGTGACATGCAGGACCATCCTTTTCAACCATTACAACAAGTGCATCATTGTCGCAATCCGCAGTTATAGAAACAATATGCTGATAGTTTCCGCTTGTTTCACCCTTAAGCCAAAGCTCATTTCTTGAACGGCTGAAGAAGCAAGTAAGTCCCTTTTCCATGGAAATTTCAAGACTTTCCTTGTTCATATACGCAAGTGTCAGCACTTTTTTGGAAACTGCATCAACAACTATTGCAGGGATAAGTCCCTTTTCATCAAATTTAAGTTCGTTTATGTTTATCATATTTTACCTCGCTATATTCTTACGGGAATACCGTTTTGTTTAAGTGAATATTTCAAGTCAGTAATTGAAACTTCACCGAAGTGGAATATGGAAGCCGCAAGTCCTGCGTCAACCTTTGGGAGGGTTTTGAAAAGCGTTACAAAATCGTCTTTTCCTCCTGCACCGCCCGAAGCTATAACGGGAACGCTTACAGCATTGCAAACCGCATCCAGCATTTCAAGATCAAAGCCTTTCTTTACGCCGTCAGTATCAATAGAATTGAGCACAACCTCGCCTGCACCGTTTCCGACACAGCGCTTTATCCACTCAATTGCTTCCATTCCAGTGTTATCTCTGCCGCCTCTTGCAAATACTCTGAAAACGCCGTCAACACGCTTAACGTCTGCAGAGATTACAACGCACTGGTCACCATACAGCTTTGCCGCTTCATATATAAGCTGCGGATTTCTTATCGCACCTGAGTTTACGCTTACTTTATCAGCTCCGCATTTTAAAACTCTGTCAAAGTCTGCTACCGTATTTATGCCGCCGCCAACGGTAAGCGGAATAAAGATTGTTCTTGCAACCTCGCAAAGTATATCTGTGAACAGTGCTCTGCCCTCGGCTGAAGCTGTAATGTCATAGAAAACAAGCTCATCAGCACCGTTGTCGCTGTAGTATTTTGCAAGCTTTGTCGGATTTGACACATCTGACAAGCCCTCAAAATTTACACCCTTTACAACCCTTCCGTTCTTAACGTCAAGGCAAGGGATTATTCTCTTTGTTATCATGCCTTTGCCACCTCTACCGCCTCTTTAAGGTCTATAGCACCGATATAATATGCTTTTCCGATAATCGCGCCGTATATTCCGAGCTTTGCAAGACGTTTTACGTCATCAATCGACGACACACCGCCCGAAGCGGTTATCTGCATATCAAACCTTTCAGAAAGCTCTTTGTAAAGCTCATGGTTTGTGCCAAGCATTGCTCCGTCCTTTGAAATATCCGTGCAAATAAGGGTTTTAACTCCGATTTTCTGCATTTTTTCGCAAAATTCAAAGCAAGAATACTCAGATTTTTCAGTCCAGCCCTTGATTGCCACAAAGCCGTCTTTTATATCAACGCCGACGGCTATTTTGTCGCCGTATTTTTCAACAGCTTTACACAGAAATTCTTCATCGGTTACTGCCGCAGTTCCGAGAATTACTCTGTCAACACCTGCACTTATATACTTATCAACCGTTTCCATGCTTCTGATACCGCCGCCCACTTCGCAAAAAAGACTGCAGGAAGCAATTATGCTTTTAATTGTTTCAAGGTTCGGTGTATCACCCGATTTTGCGCCCTCAAGGTCTACAAGGTGAATATGAGAAGCTCCGCACTTTTCAAAATCTTGTGCAATTTCAGGAGGATTTTCGCTGTAAACCGTCATTTTTTCGTATTCGCCCTTTAACAGCCTTACCGCCTTACCCTCATACAAATCTATTGCAGGAAATATATACATGTTTTCTCTCCTTTACATATCGCAAAACGCGCGGAGAATTTTAAGCCCCACTTCGCCGCTCTTTTCCGGATGAAACTGACAGCCGAAAATATTGTCTTTTGCAACTGCAGCCGTCAAAGGTGTGCCGTACTCGCTTGTCGCGATAACAGCGTCGTCACAGTCAGCACCGTAGTACGAGTGAACAAAATAAACGAAGTCTCCGTTATTTATATACTTAAAGAGCGGAGATTTTTCTCCTTTGAAACAAAGAGCGTTCCAGCCGATATGCGGGATTTTCAAATCCTTTGGAATAACTTCTGCTATGGGACGGATTTCACCCTTTATAAGTCCGAGACCCTCGTGTTCTCCGTACTCATAGCTTTTATCCAGAAGCATCTGCATTCCAAGACAAATTCCAAGCAGAGGTTTACCGTTTTGTGCTTCCTCTTTTATAACGTCGTACATTCCCGATTCGCGTAGTTTTTTTGCAGCATCTCCGAATGCCCCTACTCCGGGAAGTATGATTTTGTCAGCGTTTTTCACCTCATTCGGATCCTTTGTCACAACCGTTTCATAACCGATTGCGGCAAACGAGCTGTGAAGTGAAAACAAATTTCCAACGCCATAATCTGCTATTGCTATCATTTAAAGAACTCCCTTTGTGGACGGTATCTCGCCGGCAAGCGTTTCATCAATTTTAAGAGCCGCTTTAAGTGACCTTGCAACAGACTTAAACGCGCCCTCAATTATGTGATGTGAGTTATTGCCGGATATTTGCTTTATGTGAAGTGTAAGGAGTGCATTGTATGCAAACGCACGCCAGAATTCCTCGCAAAGTTCAGTATCAAAATCGCCAACCTTTTCAGATGGAATCTGCATATCATACACAAGAAAAGCTCTGCCGGAAATATCGAGTGCCGTCATTATAAGTGCTTCGTCCATCGGAAGAAGCATACTGCCGTATCTTGTTATTCCACACTTATCGCCCATTGCAGAAAGAAATGCTTTTCCAAGAACAATTCCGATATCCTCTGCTGTGTGGTGGTAATCAACCTGAGTATCTCCCTTGCAGGTGAGAGCAAGGTCAAATCTTCCGTGAGAAGCAAAGAGCGTTAACATATGGTCAAGAAAACCACAGCCTGTGTCGATTTTGCTTTCGCCCTTTCCGTCAATATCCAGAAAAAGAGAAATGTCCGTTTCCTTTGTTGTTCTTTTGATTTCAGCCTGTCTCATTTGTTTTCCTCCAATATGCTCTTTACAGCATTGATAAGTGATGTCATCTGCTCCCTTGTGCCGATTGTTATACGGTTATATTCGCATATACGTGCATCTTTAAAATGACGTACAAGTATGTCTTTTTCTTTAAGCGAAAGATACAGCTTTTCACCACGGATTTTCGGGTGCTTTGCAAAAACAAAATTTGTCATGGACGGCGAAAACTCAAAGCCGAGCTTTGAAAGCTCTCTTTCCGTATACTCTCTGTTTTCCATGATGGCTTTGCAGTTCTTTTTTGTATATTCTTCATCAGAAAGAACGCCTATCCCTGCAACCATTGTCAAGCGGTTTATGTTATAGGGATTTGTCGAATACTTGATTGTATTAAGGTCGCGGATAAGGTCTTTATTTGCAACGCCAAAGCCAAGTCTTGCTCCTGCCATGGAACGCGATTTTGAGAAGGTCTGCGTGACAAGAAGATTATCATACTTATGTATCAGTCTTACCGCACTTTCTGCTCCAAAATCAACGTACGCCTCGTCTACAACCACAACACTTTCAGGGTTGGCTTTAAGTATTTTTTCAATATCGGAAAGCTTAAGAGCAAGTCCTGTAGGAGCATTGGGGTTTGCAATGAAAATTGTTCCTTTTTTGCCGATATAGTCGTCAACATTGATTGTAAAATCATCCGCCAGCGGTATCTGCTCATACGGCACGTTATTAATCTGTGCAAAAACCTTATAAAAGCCATAGGTAATATCCGCAAATACAGCAGGCGTGTTTTCATCGCAAAACGCCATAAACGCAAAATTGAGTATTTCGTCAGAACCGTTTGTGCAAAGCACCTCGTCCTTATCTACACCAAGAACCTCTGCAAGCTTTTCGTGAAGAACAGAGCATTCGGGATCAGGATAAAGCTGAAGTGTTTTTGCTGCATCCGATGCCATTTCGATAGCCTTCGGTGACGGCGGAAAAGGAGATTCATTTGTGTTAAGCTTTATAAATCTTTCTATTCCTGCCGGCTGTTCGCCCGGTGTATACGGAACGAGGTTTTTATATTTATGGCTAAAAAATCTGGTCAAAGTAATTTTCCTTTCAGATTTAATTGAGTTTCGCCAACTGCGGTTGGCGACCAAGGCCCTGCCTTTGGAAACCGCAAGCCTTTGAAAAGGCTTGACCTAAACTTTTTTTTATTCTTCGATTCGTATTACAGCACTCTTTGCGTGTGCTGTAAGTCCTTCTTTTTTTGCAAAAAACTCAACATCTTTTGCGACCTTCGAAAGTGCATCTTTGGTAAAGTATGTATACTGCGTTTTCTTTACAAAATCGTCAACGGAAAGCGGGCTTGAGAACTTTGCCGTTCCGCTTGTGGGAAGCGTGTGGTTAGGGCCTGCAAAATAGTCGCCCAGTGCTTCGGGACAGTTTTTGCCCATAAAAATTGAGCCTGCGTGACGGATTTTATCAAGATAATCGAAGGGATTGTCAACGCAAAGTTCAAGATGCTCGGGTGCAATTTCATTTGCAATATCTATTGCACGCATAAGGGTGTCGGCAACAATAATCTTGCCGTTATTGTCAATTGAAACTCTTGCAATTTCTGCCCTTTCAAGAATCGGTATCTGCTTTTCAAGCTCCTCGCTTACGTTTTTGGCAAGCTCTTCGCTATCCGTTACAAGCACTGCACTGGCAAGCTTATCATGCTCTGCCTGTGAAAGAAGGTCTGCTGCAACATACTTTGCGTTACAAGTCTTATCCGCAACAATGAGTATTTCACTCGGACCTGCTATCATATCAATGGATACCTGTCCGAACACCTGCTTTTTGGCTTCGGCAACAAATGCATTACCCGGCCCCACTATTTTGTCAACCTTCGGTATGCTTTCGGTTCCGTAGGAAAGTGCTGCAATTGCCTGTGCTCCTCCCACTTTAAAAATCTTGTCAACACCTGCAACATATGCCGCTGCAAGTATTACAGGATTTACTTTTCCGTCGCTCTTTGGAGGTGTTACCATAACCACCTCACCGCAGCCTGCAATTTTTGCGGGAATAGCGTCCATGAGAACTGTAGACGGGTAAGCCGCCGTACCTCCGGGTACATAAAGACCTGCTCTGTCAACAGGGATAACCTTCTGCCCCATAACAACGCCGTCTTCATCATTTATAATAAAACTGTTTCTTACCTGCTTTTCATGGAATTTTCTTATGTTTGCCGCGGCTTTCTTTAATATTTCAAGAAATTCCGGCTCAACAAGTGTTATTGCCTCGTCTATTTCCTCTTTTGTAACAAGAAGCGAAGACAAAACCGCTTTATCGAACTTCTCGCAGTATTTATAAAGTGCTGCATCTCCGTTTGCCCTTACATCCGCAATTATATCCGCGACTATCTTTTCAACATCAAATTCCGGCACAACTCGTGAGAAAATGTCATTATTCTCAACCTCGCCGTATTTCAGTATTTTTATCATATTTATGTTTTCTGCCTTTCCGCAGGGTTACTGCTGTTTTTAAGCTCTACTATACGCGAAAGCTCCTGCGTCGCCTTTTCAATCTGCGCACCCTTAAACTTGAAGCCCGATTTGTTTGCGATAAGCCTTGCACTTATCGGAACTATGGTTTCAACAACCTCAAGGTCATTTTCCTTTAGGGTTGTTCCCGTTTCCACAATATCAACGATAACATCAGAAAGTCCCAAAATCGGTGCAATTTCGATAGAGCCGTTAAGGTGAATAATATCTATTTCGCGTCCTATGGAAGCATAGTAGTTCTTTGCGATATTTGAAAACTTTGTTGCAACTCTTAAAGTTTTTCTCGCATCGTCGTAAAAGTCTTTTTTTGCGGCAACAGCCATACGGCATTTGCCCATATCCATATCCAAAAGCTCATAGACGTCAGGCTCGTATTCAAGCAGAATATCTTTTCCTGCAACACCGATATCCGCCGCACCTCTCTCAACGTAAATCGAAACGTCCGAGGGCTTTACCCAGAAGTATCTCACGCCCTTTTCTGGATTTTCAAATATCAGCTTTCTGCTGCCGGGTTCCTTTATCGAGGGACACTCAAAGCCTGCTTTTTCAAACATGTCGTATACTTTTTCGCCAAGTCTGCCTTTAGGCAGTGCTACATTAAGCATCTGCAACTTCTTCAGCCCCCTTATCAGTTACCCTGTACAGTTTTGCATACTTCAGCTTTTCGGGTATATTCATCTGTGCCGAAACGGTCATTCCCTTGCCTTTAAGCAATTCTACGGCACTTACAAGCTCTGCAAGAGGAGTATCTTCGTTATACAAAAGAACTGCGTCCGCATCAAAGCTCTTGTCCGCACCGCTCAATCTCTCAAGCATATCAAGGTACACCGCAAAGCCAACGGCCCCCGATTTTCTTCCCATTTTTGAAAGAAGCTTGTCATACTGACCGCCCGAAAGAATACCGTCTGATATTCCGTCAACAAAGCCTTTGAAAACAAAGCCGTTATAATAGCTCATATCATTTATGACCGAGAAATCAATTCGGATTTTATCTGCAAAATCCTTGTTTGTTTCGCAAAGCGCATTTATTATGCGAGACAGCTTCTGCGTTTCGGATTTTACCGTTTCATTTTCAATTTTCAATAGCTCAGGGATAACTTTATCGGCGCTTCCGTAGGTAGAAACAAGCTTTGCAAGAACACTTCCGTCAAGACCATTTTCACGGCACAAAGCCGAAATTTCGTGAACATTCTTTTCGCCCATGCATTTAACAAGAGCTTTGCTTGTCTGCAGATCCGCACCCATCTCTTCAATAACCGCACTTGCAATGCCGATGTGCGACACATCAAGCACAAAGTTCTCTGAAATACTTTCAAGACTCTTTGCCGCAAGCATAAGAACTTCGTATATGCAGTAGTCATCAATATTTCCGATGCACTCAAGTCCGACCTGCATTATTTCTTTAAATGACTTTCCTGTTTTTGCTACTCTATAAACGTTTTCATCATAATACACGCGTCGAGTGCTATTCGGTTCGTCCTTGCTGTTCTTTATTATTGAAAGAGTAACGTCGGGCTTTAAGGCAAGCAGCTTTCCGTCAGTGTCGGTAAAGGTGATAACATTATCAGACACGAGAAAGTCCTTGTTTCTGACATACAAGTCATACTCCTCAAACTTGCTCATTTTATATTGCATATAGCCGTATTTACTGTAAAGCTCACGAAGCTCGAATATGGCTTTTTCTTCGTTCTTAAGAACGCCGGATTTTATTTCCATCACTTGTCCTCCGCGTCTTCCATTCTGTCAAGTATCTTGTTATATCCGCCGGTTCCGTACATAAGGCAGCGGTTAACACGGCTTATTGTTGCGGTACTTGCCCCGGTTTCCTTGGAAATTGCCTGGTAGCTGCTTTTATTCTTAAGCATCTTTGCAACCTGAAGGCGCTGGGAAATGTCCTGAAGCTCACGCACTGTAAAAATGTCCTCAAAAAAGCTGTAGCACTCCTCTATATCTTCAAGTAAAAGTATTGCCTTAAACAGCTTTTCTGTTGTTTCTGTATGGAATTTTTCCAAAATTCTACACCCACTTTCGCTTTATCACTTTAGTATGGTAACACACTATAGTGCAAAAGTCAATAGGTATAAGTGATTGTTAATATAAGTTTAATAGTTTCGATATACAGATACGAATAATCACAGTAAAATGTATGGGCGACCCTATATGGTCGCCCGTCTTATTGCAACATAATATAAGCTTCTTTAATGTGTAAAAAACCGCTTTTTCCGTTTAACCGTGGAACAGCTTCTTTGTCTGATATTTCGGCTCACAGGTAAGATGTATGCCGAGCTTTCTGTAAATATCCTGATCAATCTGAGCAAGAATTACAGTTGAATGAGCCTCACAGCCGCGAAGCATGGGAAGACAGTCAAACGCCTTCTTTGCCGCTGTTTCGCAGTTTGCGGCACTAACAGAAAGTGCAACAAGCACCTCGTCCGAGTGAAGTCTCGGGTTGTGGTTACCGAGCACCTTTGTTTTAAGCTCCTGCACAGGCTCTATTACCTCGCGGTTAATCAGAAGAGTCTTCTTTTCAATACCCGCAATGTGCTTTACTGCATTCAGCAGCGCGGCACTTGATGCGCCCAAAAGATCGCTTGTTTTGCCTGTAGCTATTGTTCCGTCGGGAAGCTCTATTGCAACAGCAGGCTGACCGCCTGTTATTTCGCTCTTTTCAAGAGCAGCCGCAACGCACTTTCTTTCTTCCACAGTAACGCCTGCTTGCTTCATGAGAAGCTCAAGCTTTTCGGGAATATCTTCGGTTTCCTTGCCCATTCTTCTGTCGCAGAGAGCAGCATAATATCTTCTTACAATCTCGTCCTTTGACGCACGGCAGACAACCTCATCGTCTACTATCGCATATCCTGCCATGTTAACGCCCATATCGGTAGGCGATTTGTACGGGCTTTCACCCGAAATCTTCTCAAAAATCGCGTTAAGTACAGGGAATATTTCAACGTCTCTGTTATAATTTACAGCCGTTTCACCGTAAGCCTCAAGATGGAATGGGTCTATCATATTAACGTCGTTAAGATTCGCAGTAGCCGCTTCATATGCGAGGTTTACAGGATGCTTTAAGGGAATATTCCATATCGGGAAGGTTTCAAACTTTGCATATCCTGCCGAAACACCGCGCTTATGCTCATGATAAAGCTGAGAAAGACAGGTTGCCATTTTTCCGCTTCCGGGACCGGGTGCTGTTATAACAACAAGCGGACGCGTTGTTTCTATATAATCGTTCTTTCCAAGACCTTCGTCGCTTACTATATGCTTGACATTGAGAGGATAACCCTCAATTGTGTAGTGAAGGAACACGCGTATGCCAAGGTTTTCAAGCTTCTTCTTAAAGCATTTTGCAGCACTCTGTCCGTTGTACTGTGCAATAACTACACTTCCTACATACAAGCCGATTCCCGTAAAAGCGTCGTAAAGACGCAGAACATCGGCATCATATGTAATGCCAAGGTCACTTCTCATCTTGTTTTTTTCAATGTCGGATGCATTAATAACCATGACAATTTCAACCTTGTCTGCCATGTTTTTAAGCATCTGCACCTTTATATCAGGCACAAAGCCGGGAAGCACACGCGAAGCATGGTAATCGTCAAAGAGCTTTCCTCCGAACTCTAGGTACAGCTTTCCTCCGAACTTGCTTATTCTGTTTTGTATCTGTTCGGACTGCTTTGCGATATATATGTCCTTGTCAAACCCAACTTTCACGCTCATAAACTTTCTCCTGTCCTTTTTCTCGGCATCAATAATCGTTCAAATACAGTTTAATATTATACGACATATTTATCATTATTTTTCCATAAATTTGTTAATTTATTTCTAATTGTTTTAAATTCGATATTTATGCCGGCAAGCTGCCAAAGCAAAAAGCAAAGAGGCAGAACCCTTGAAGTCTTACCTCTTACTTACCCACAACAAAATTTTGCAAACTCTTCCCATTTATTTTGAGTTATTCATCAAGAAGTCTTATGGCATAATCTGCATTCTCTTCAGCAGTTTTTCTGAGAATGGCATTTGTTTCATGCAAGCATTCCTTTCTTGTTTCTCTCTGTGAAACAATAGTCTCAAAAACTTCTTTGGCTTCTTCAAATTTAAAGCTTTCTATATTCACCCAGTCAGGCTGGTTAAGCGACTCCATAAAGGCACTTACCTTTGGGTCATATACAAGCGCCATTGCAGGTATTTCAAGCGTAGTTGCATATATCAACGAATGCAGTCTCATGCCTATTACAAGCTCTGCCTCCGAAAGCACCGAAAACATTTCCGGCACAGAAAGCTCTCTGCTTATCACATAAGAGCTGTGCTTCATTTTTTTTATAACACTCTCTGATATTTCCATATCCATAGGATACTGAAGCGGCACAAACAACGGATAAAGACCATGCTCCTGCACCATATAATCGCACAGCCTTGCAAACTCGTCCGTAAAATCAGCCGCGGCATTTTTCCATTCCCTTATGGATACAATACACAGCCTTGTTCCGTCAGGAACTCCCGCCATTCGTGTAAAATACTTTCCCGAAAGAGAAACGTCCACATCAATCGTAAACGCCGGATCTGCCGTAATTACTACCTCAGGTTTTGCAACTCCAAGACTCTTTAGCTCTTCATCCGACCTGTCATCTCTCAAAGTTATAACATCCACTTTGTTGAGAACCTTTTTCGAGAGGTATCTGTCTATCCTTTTGACAATCGGGCCTATTCCGTTTGCATACAGCATGGTTTTCATGCCGCACTTCTGTGCTAAGCGAATAATTGCCAGATAATAAAATATGGATTTGCTGCTTGTCACATCCTGCAAAAGACTGCCGCCTCCGAAAAGAAGCATTTTCGAGGATTTCATCTCTTTGACGATTTTGAAAAAATTGTAGCGGTAAACAGACTTTACGCCATAGACACGCGAAGTTTCCTCGGGAGTTTTTGAAAGAACAGTCACGCTTACACTCTCCCTTTTGCTTCTGAGCGTATTAAGTATTGCAAAAAGTAACGCCTCATCTCCGCTGTTTGCAAAACCGTGATATCCCGATATAACGATATCTGCCATACATTCGTCTCCGTTTTACAAATTGAATTTACGCTTGAAATATCTGAGCACGCTCAGCATAACGTGATTTGCAACATAAGCAAAAACAGAAACCATTATTCCAAGCAAAAGTCCGTTAAGCGTTCTTTGTACAATTGTCGTATAATTAGTAAATACATGGCAGAAGCTGTTTGTAACAGATGCAGCCAAAATTGATGTTGCAATTGCAAGCAGCCATTTTACAAGATGTACGTCCACATACTTGACATAATATACAAGCAATACAAGTGCAGGATAACCGATAAGAAATTCCTTTGTTCTTGGTCTTGCTGCGAAAAGCTCGGTTGTGGCGGTTCTCATTGCCTGCTCAATTCTGCTTATACTGTTTACATTTCCGCTGCGGATTATATAATAGATTCCAACGCCCATTATAGCTCCCGCAATAATTATCCAGTAAACCTTTATCTGCGCATTAAAAGCCTTTTTAATATCGCTTGCAACGTCTGTTTCGGAGTTTTTCATGAACATGAAATAATAGACTGCCGCAGTATAGAATACAGGAATGATAAGCGAAAGCTTTATTCCTCTGAATATGCTGTTGTTGATGTAATAATCAATTCCCGAAAGCATGGTTCCCATAGCCATACTGCCTGCAAACAGAACCAAAAGCATTGTTGCAAGTGCCTGCAAAAGAAGAATCGGGTACGATCGTTTATCCTTTTGGAATTTGAGCATATACAATACGCATGTCATAGCCATACATGACATAACAACACAAAAAGCTGTAGGATAAAGAGAAATCAATACTTCCGGTAAAACAAATGTAGCCGCAAACACAACCGCTGAAAGTATAATTGCCGTTATATTAAGTCTGAAATTATTTATACCTGTAATCATCTTTAACATAAGAAGCAAGCACATAATCATAATAACAGCGCATGCTGCAGAGTTAAGCCGTGTATTTGCCTTATAGTCAAGAGGATTAACTTCGGAATTTACTCTGTATCCGAGTTCTTCTATCTTTTCTTTATAGCCCTTTGCTGCATCAAATGCAACCTCCGTGCTCTCATTAAAGGTAACTCCTTTTGGCATCATCTCGGTTGCAACCATAAACCTTGCATTACGGTCAATCGTGGAATTGAAGAATTGCTCTTCTCTGCGCTTATAGTAAGGATCACTATGCTGAGATTCATCATAAGTTTCAAACGAACGAAGAACCTTTTTTGAGCCTTCTTCGGACATAACCTTGCCAAACACTTCAGAATATCCCATGAATTTCTGATTGGAAAGCTGGTCTGTATTCTCCGTAACAACAAGCGTCATGTCGTTTTCATTAATTATCCTTGCAAGCTCTTCATAGTTTTCCTTGATTACATCATCCTCATCATACTCAACACCTGATTCCTTGAGATTTAGATGTTCTATATCATATTTCTTTACAAATCTTTCTATATCTTCAAGATAACCTTGTCTCGAATAATTCTTGACCTTATGGATAAGTGCAATTTCAAATCCTTTTCCGGCAAGCTCATCAAGAACCGCCTCATCATATCCGATTGCATAATCCCACATTTCCATACGTCCGTTGTGGAAAATGTAGATATACAAATCCTCAAACTCTCCGATATTTGCATATTCTTCTTCACTGAACCTTCTCGGAAGATTATATGCAAGCAAATCTTTTGCATAGTCACGGCTAGCAATCACTACATAGCTGTCATAACTGATTTCAGGATACTTCTCTGCTATAAATTCCGCAATACGTATACTTTCGTCGTCATACTTATGACAAAGCACATTGTACTTTATACAGGTAACGTCGCCTCTTGAAACAAGGGCGTTAAGGTCCTCTTCCATTACCGCAACTGTGTTTATTCCCTCATTTTTATAAGCTTCAAGAGTTTGAGTCATGGTATCTCTTGAAACTCTGTTGCGTGCATCATTATATAAAAATGCAATTGTAACATTATCATTTTTACTCTCATTTACAATTCTGTTACCGATACCAGGAACAAGCAAGATAAGCATTGCAGCAAGAATAAAAAGCACTGCATAATTTGTAATAGTCTTTTTCATATTTGTCTATCCCTTTCTTATCTCTTCATCAAGCGCTTTAAAACGCCGCTCGCAAGCAATGCGGCAAGGTAAACCGCACCGCAAGCACAAAGAGGAATTACAAAAGTTACATATCCGTGGGTGAATCCGGGTGAAAGCCTGTTGAACACAGCGTATACAACAGCGGCAATTGCACCCGATGCGAAAATTTTCAAAATATCGCAAAGCAAATCCTTTTTCCAGTACGCTCCGACAACCTTTTTTATTCCGATTGCCATAAACACAGCATAAGCACAAAGAAGCAGAGAAGTTGTCACCGCTATCAGAATATCGGACATGCCGAGAAGTGTATCTGACGCATGCGTGCTCTCAAAATAGTTTCTTATTCCATAGTTGCATGCAATATTCAGAGCAACAACAGCAACCGTTCCGATTACCGTATATTTGTATTTGCCCGCAAGATACAGCACTTTGTTAAACAGCTCCTGCGAGACATATCCGAGTATTCCGAGACTGTAAATGAAGAATATCGCCGCAACCGCTGCGGTTGATTGTGAAGTAAACGAGCCTCTTTCATATACAAGCCGTATAATGTCCGTGCCGAAAAGTCCCACAACAAGCAAAAACGGCAGGAATATCGCTGTCATAATCGTAATAATATACCGTACAAGCTCATTTACATAGTCGATGTTTCCCTCTTCATAATTTCTTGAAACCGAAGGAAACACAACATTTGACATTGCAACAACAAATACACTTGACACCGTTACGAACAAATTTGAAGCATAATTGAAGGTGGCTGCCATTCCGTCCGTTCCGCTGACGAATGCCCTGTCCGCATAAAAGCAGAGCTGAAACATCATGTTTGAAATAAAAATGTATATTATCTCGTTATTCTTCCCGCTCTTTACTTTTACCGCACCGTCTTTAGCAGTGAATGAATAGCCCTTCTTATAAAACGACGGCAAGAGTATTGCGATATGCAAAAACCATCCTATTGTCGTAACAATACCTACCGTAAATATTGAAACGTTCGGAATACACAAGGACAGAATAATTATAATATTAAACGGCAGACTCATAATTGAGGTTATAAAAAACGCCTTTTCGTTCTGCAGAATTCCGGAGATAATGTATGCTATGACAACAAAAATCATCGACGGAAGCATAACGTACATAAGCTTTACCGCGAGGCTGAATTCTTCACCCGATATTTCCGGAAGTATCACTCTTACAATATGCGGTGACAGAACCGCCATGACCACTGCCGATATAATCAGATAAACAAAGCTCTTTCTCAGAAAGCCTGCGGCATACGCCTTTTCTCTGCCGATGTTTTCGGATTTATTTATATTCTTTATCACAAGCGTAGACAACGCCACGCCAATTCCCGTAAAGATAAGGTTGACAAGTCCGAATACCTGAAAATATATATCCGCCATGACACCTGTTCCGAAAGTTCCCGCAAAAACCATATCGCGGAAAAATCCCAAACCTTTTGCCGCAAGTATTCCGAGCACAACCATTATATAAGCATTTCCCATATTTCCACATCACCCCGTGAGATTGACTAAAACCAATTCTTTCCCTTATATTTAACTGTATATACAAATTTATTATACACCAGAAAAATTTGTTAGTCAATTGTTTTTTATATATTATTGAAAAAAACGGACATTTGTGTTAGAATAGAATATATTTTAGATTTGTTCAGGTCTTACGACCTATGAAAGGATATTACAATGAAAAAAACGCTTATTTGCATTCTATCGGCAATAGCAGCAATATCTTCGGCTGTCTGCTTTCATGTCAACGCAGAACCGATTTACACATACAGAGAAGACATTCCGATATCCGACAGCATAACGCTTACAAAAATTGAAGAATTTCACTCTGACCATAATCTCAGCTATTCATACATAAAAGCAGATCTTACCGACGAGAACACATCACTTAAACTTCTCACCTCAAATAAAGGTACTGACATCCTTGATACGGTTCAAAATCTTGCCGGGACAGACGAAAACGCCGTTGCCGCACTCAATGCAGACTTCTTTTCGCTTTTTTCAGGAAACAAAGGCTTTTCGCTCGGTATACAGATAGAAGACGGCGTTCTTAATCAATCGCCGATAAATCCAGATACAATGGCAACCGTGTCATACAAAGGTGACTCTGTTTCAATGTCGTATCTCGAGTTTGAAATAAATATTGTCGCACCGAGCGGAAACAAACACAAAATACGTCACCTAAACAAGCACACTACATATTTCGGCGATATATTAATGTACACAAGCAACTTTAACGGCGGAATGTCTCCTGCTCCGGGCGGTGAAGTGGTTGAAGTTGTCGTGTCCGACGGCATAATCACGGAATTCCGACGCAACCAACCTTCCGTTCGTATTCCCGAAGACGGATGTGTACTTGTTGTCTCCGAAGGAGTAAACATGTTCCTTGCAAACAATTTTTCAGTCGGAAGCGAAATAGTATTTGAATATACGGCAAATCCCGATTTGAGCACAGTACAGGCTGCCTTTGGTGCAGGTGCTATTCTCGTGTCCGAGGGTAGAGCCGTAACTGAGTTTTCTCACGTTGTATCAGGTGTTCACCCGAGAAGTGCACTCGGAGTTGACAAAAGCGGAACCGCTCTTTATCTTGTTGCCGTTAACGGACGTCAAAACGCAAGCCGCGGAATGACCATGGAAGAGCTTTCTTCACTCATGCTTTCTCTTGGCTGTCACACTGCGGTAAACCTCGACGGCGGCGGCTCAACAAACATGGTTGCTTCAACTGTATGGAACGAAAATTTGCACTCTGTCAACTCACCTACCGAGAACCGAAAAGTGATTAATGCCGTCGGTCTTGTATTTGATACATCGGAAGAAGCTGCATTTGAAGAAAGAGTCTCAGAAGAACCGATAATCACTGTTGCTGAAGAAAAAACGCCTTTCGGAATCATGCTCAAAGCCGAAAGCAATGCTGTGTTTATCGGTCATCCCGTCAAAATCAAAGCTGCAGTTCATGACGAAAACCTGCGTCCGCTTGACAGCGAGGTTACATTCCACTCGGATTACGGAACCTTTGAAAACGGATTTTTTACACCTCACACAGAAGGCACGGCAACTGTCACGGCAATAAGTGCAGATGTTCAGGCAAGCACGCAAA
This sequence comes from Eubacteriales bacterium, assembly GCA_045540015.1. Lineage (GTDB taxonomy): Bacteria > Bacillota > Clostridia > Oscillospirales > CAG-382 > UMGS1387. Next base: position 8,946 of record JAZQGP010000044.1, on the reverse strand, counting down.
TTTTCGTTGTAGATACGGTTTCGGGAATTGACACAGACAGCCATTTACAACTTGAAATCGGGCAAGTTCACGAGCTTAGCATAAACGTTTTTGACAACGATGGACATTATGTGCCTGTCACAGACACATCACGTTTTGAAATCACCTCATCAAGTCCCGAAGTTGCCTCTGTCCACGGAAAAACTGTCACCGCACTCTCCACGGGCACTGCCGTTATTGAAATCAAAAAGGACAATGCGATATCCTACGTCACGATCGCAGTCGGCAGTACGGACAATGCTTACACGGATAATTTTGCACTTCCCGGGGGCGCTTTCAAAGCCTATCCGTCATATACAAAAGGTTCGTTTGAGCTTACAAAAGACAATGCCTTTTCCGGAATAACTTCGGGAAAATTAAGCTACGACTTTACCCACGTATCTGAAGAAGACGCCGCAATGGGCGCGTATTATGCCCTTGCAGAAAAACCTGTTCTTTCGGATTCAGCAACCTCAGTTTCTCTTAGCTTTTTTACAGACACAGACTTTAACCACGAAATGCGTGTTCAGCTTCTGGATGCAAACGGAGAATTGGAAATAGTTTCCTTTGGTTCAGTCTACGAAACAGGTGTGTGGCAAAAACTTACAGCAAACATTCCCAACACGGCAGTCCGTCCGCTAACGCTTGACAGCATATACGCACTGTATCTTCCAGGTTCGGTAAAGGATTCGGGATATGTATATATAGATGACTTGTCCTTCACGCAAAGCACCCCGGTAAAACACACTTCACCGCCTGCAAACGTGTACATCACACCGACACCGTCTGCACAGGCATCCGAACAGTTCGCCGTAGGTTCACTTGTAACAAAGCCAAACATACTGCTCTCGCATTTTTCAAACACCCGCATTACAGATTTCATTTCCTCTCATCAGAACGGTTTTCTTCTCGGAAACAACAGCGGATTCAATTGTCGCGATGACAAAAACGCTTTGTACATAACACTTGACACATCCACAGGAGGAATCAGAAGTACAAACAGTGAGCAGTGGGACAGTCTTGTAAATGCCATAAACGCGTCTGACAAAAACAACATATTTCTGCTGTCCGACAATTCATTGTTCGGAAACAATGAATTTGAAAACCGAGTAATAAAGGACTACCTTTCTTCACTCGAAAAAAATGTTTTTGTAATAACAAGCTCAATTGCAAATACATACAAAAACATAAACGGAGTAAATTACTTCACCATTGGTAACAATCCGTACGACCGCCTTTCATATGCGCATGCAGACAATTACAAATGTCTTGTATTTCATTTCGGCGAAGCGGTAACCTTTGAATGGAAAAAGCTGTTTTAAATATAGTACAAAACTTTTTAATTACCGCTTTTCATTCCAAAAATCGGATATAACATCAAAAAAAAGGGAAAATCTTATGAACAACAAAAGAAAAACCGAAATTTCTCTTCTTAATGTTCTCTTCTGTCTTACAGTAATTTTTATCCACATCATTTCTTATGCAGTATCGTCGTTTACCCCGGGTACTGTAGAATACACCATTGTTATGATTCCTTGGCGGCTTGCAACATTTGTGGTTCAGGGGTTTGTAATGCTTTCCGGAGTCAAGCTCTTTCTTAACGGCAGAGAGCAAAAGCCGTATTCCAAGCATTTGACTGCAAGATTAAAAGACATCGTAAAACCTTACGCAATCTGCTTTGTTATTTATTATATCTATTTTATGATTGCAAAGGAATATCCTCCGGACCTTGAATATCTTAAAAACCAGTTTCACTACATTTTTACAGCAAGCGCCTGGTACAACATACCGTTTATGGTAAGAAACCTTTTCCAGTTCATTATCGTAAACGACGGTTTAAATTTAAGCTTTATACTTAAGAATTTCTTCAACGGAGGCCTTGTTTATCATCTGTATTTCATACCCTTGATACTTCAGTTCGACGTCCTTTTGCCTGTGTGGAAAAGGCTTGTAAACAAATATTCGCCGGTAGCGGTTCTTCCCGTCACCTTGCTTATAACATTGTTTTGTGAAGCATTTCTGCCCCAAATAATCACAACACTTTTCCCAAACGCTGAATTTACTTACAACGACAGAATTTTCTCGTCTTATCTTGCTTTCTGGCTCATTGGATGTTATATTGGAAAATACTATGACAAATTCTGTGAAATACTCAAAAAACATTTCCCTGCACTCTGTACGTTTTACGGCATCACTCTTATTCTTGTAACGGTTTTAAGCTACTTTGCATTTAACAACATCGTAAACATTCCGTACTTGAATATCATTCATTTTCTTTACGTTATATTCACCTTGCTGTTCCTGTACGCAGTATCAATTAAAATTCCACAGAACATTTTTGAAAAAATACCGATTCTATCAAAAATCGACCATTCGAGTTTGTATATTTATCTTTACCATGTGCTGCCTCTTATGATTATACATGACCTCCTTGTACATTGATTTTCTTAATCCTTATATTCAGCCGCATACAAAAAGTGTGCGGCTTTTTTAACAAAACCAACATTTCCGTTTTCTTGAGTTCCGATATTTTCATATGCTAACAACAACACAAAGAATTGCCTTTATCGAAAATGCAAACGGAAAGATTTAACCTATATGTAACAAAGTGTTAAAACATGTGCAACAGGAGTAGTGTATAGTTGGAAAAACAGTAAAAATTATACAATGTATCTGTAAGACATTCACAAAAAAATCACATTTTGGAATGCATCAAAACGCTTCAGAAAACAACCGGATACACTATATAATAATATTGTAGAAAACTTCATCAATGTAAGCACGACATTTTTATAAGGACAACAGACATAACTATGCATATAATATATCTTGACAACGACAAAACTGCGCAAAGTCACTTCATGCAGCTGTGTACAGAGCTTTCGGCAAATCATGATATAACACTTCTGCACAACACGCTTGAGTTTTCCGAGCATATAAGGAACAATAAACCAGATTTGATATTTTGTGAAGCTTTTATCGACGGGACTGAAATTTTCCCGCTTTGCGAAACAATAAAAATGTATTCCGAAAACTTGCAGTTTGTTTTAATAACAAGCACCACAGACTACGCCGAAGAGGCTTTTGACAACGGATTTTTCGGGTACATAAAAAAACCCTGTACCAAAGAAAAACTTCATCGCTTATTTGATAGATATTCTCAAATCTATCCGCAAGACCGAAAAATCGAAATTAAAACCTTCGGCAGATTTGAAGTATTTTCAGACGGAAAAGCAATTCATTTTTCTAACAAAAAAGCAAAAGAGCTTCTAGCTCTGCTCGTAGACAGACGCGGCGGCTTTGTGACAATGGAACAGGCAATCGACACACTCTGGGAGAACAGAGCCTACGACGAATGTACAAAAACTCTGTACCGTACAGCTTTAAAAAATCTGCGCGATACACTTGCAAAATCCGGCTACACCGACATACTTGTCGAAAAACGCGGTCAACGCTGTATTAACAAGGAAAGAGTTTCATGCGATTATTATGACTTCATCGATAATCCCTCACGTTTTTCGGAGCTTTTCAACGACGAATACATGATCGACTATTCTTGGAGTGAGTTTACTTTGGCGCAAATTGTAAAAATATACGAAAAAACTTCCGTATAACGAAAAAAACGTCGCATTTTTTACGTTATTTTTACGTTTATCATGGTATAATGCATGCGTTAATGAGGGTTCATTTTGCTCTCACAATTTTTTCACGTGTTTTTCACGTCCTTATTTCTGTGCAATCAGCCTCAGTTTATTCAAAAAATGCAGGTACCGAGCTTAAGCGGTGTCTTTTGGATAAAATGAGACTTGTTGTAAATAAATAATTTGAAAGGAGAGGAATCTACAATGAAAAGATTTCTCACAAAAGCATTATTCTGCGCTATCGCTGCATTAATGCTTGCATCCACCGCTTTCGCTGCAAACGGCGAAATGGACAACATGGTTTTCGTTGGTTACGATGTAGCTATGTATGCCGAAATCGATGCAACAATCGATGGTGTTAATGATCCTGTCGCTCCCGACTGGCATGCACCCAAGAAGGTATACAAGGAAGTAATCAACGGCAAGGAAACAGGCAAGGTAGTTAAGGTTGCTGTTCCCTTTGACTGGCAGTTCGAAGGCTACGAAGCTGTATATCCCTATGCTGGTTACTACAGACTTTACGTAGAAGGCAACAAGCTCGACATTACCGATTACGTTGGTGATCTCGACCAGAACGAAGGCACTGTATTCGCACAGTGGCAGACAAGAAGAGTTGACTACATGTGGCAGATGGCTTACCCCTACACAGTATGGGAAAGACAGCAGACACTTGTAAACGGCACAAACTGGACATGGGACTTCGGCAACCCTGAATGGGCTATCGTTGATACCGCTGTTCTCAAGCCTACAAACAAGAAGGCTACAATCACTGATGTAACATGGGATACTTACGGTTTTGCTAAGTACAACAATGCAGGCAAGCTCCTCACCGCTAAGGAAAAGGCTATGTATGACTACTTTGAAGTTGAAAATGCACTTGTAAACCTCGAAGCAGTTCTCAACGTTGCTGACCTCAGCGCACGTGATGCAAACGGCAAGTACGTTCTCTCCGATGCTGATATCGCTGCTAAGATTCCTGTTGTATTCAGCAAGAACATTACAGCTAAGTTCAACAAGGAAGGCACAGAAGGCCTCACAACTAAGGATATCGCAGTTGAATGGCTCGCACACAGCAACTGGGCAGATTGGGACAACAACATTGCTAAGTTCACTTGCAATCTTCCCGCATGCGGCTGCCACAACCAGATCGTTAAGTCTGCAAAGGTAGTTAACCCCTGCGGCTTCGCAGCTTGCACATGCGAAAGCGTTCTCGCTAACGCTACAACAGCTGATGCATGCTCCTTCTATATTGACTATACAGCAGCTAAGATCGAATGGTCTCCTGTATACTACGAACTCGCAGCTCCTTACAAGCAGTACCAGACACTCATCGTTAACGGTGTAGCTCTCGACGGTACAGCTGACAAGGAATTCGTATTCCGTTACACAGGCGGTTACGCAACTCCTGTTATCGAATGGAAGTTCGCATTCTATCAGGCAGCTGACGGAAGATATGTAGAACAGAGATATGTTGACGGTGTTCCGGAAGTTGATGCTTACGGCAACGGCGTATACAGAGTTTCTGAACCTGTACACGACAACAGCTACCAGACTCCCGAAGGTACAACCGGTACAATCAGCCTTCCCGGCAACTATACCAATATGTACAATTCCGGCAGCTATTTCTTCGGTTTCTAATTTAAATTAGTTACTATTAAGAGCGAAGCCTCACGGCTTCGCTCTTTTCTTATGCTTAAAAACGGCATTGCCGTTCTTTTCGTTTAATCCTGTTTCGATCACTCCTTACATGAAACAAAGAGAAATAAATATTTTTTGAAGACCTCATACAGAATGAAAGTCTAAATTTTCAGATTCTTTATTCTTTTTATTGAAAAAATCGTTATAGGAAACGAAGAAACGTTGAAAATGAAATGCTCGTTGAAATTCACCGGACATTTTAACTACAGCAAAAAACGCACAAAAGCCCCTTTTTTCGTTCACGAAAAATTGTCATATACACACCTTGACAGGGACGAGAAAAAGTGTTATACTTTTTTTGTCAATTTAATAGCTTTCCTGTAACTGACGGATAAGCGGAGCACCGCGTGAAGCAGGAAATGCTTTTGGGATTCTTCCCTTTTCTGTCGACCGTCTGGGCACATTTACTTTTTTGGGAAGTAAGTGCGCCCTTTTATATTTTTTACATGGAGGATATCATGAAAAAAGTTGGAATCATCATGGGCAGCGACAGTGATCTGCCGATAGTCGAAAAAGCAGTAAAGGTTTTAAAGGAGCTTGAAATTCCTTACGAGGTTCACGTATATTCTGCTCACAGAACACCTGTAGAAGCAAGAGATTTTGCAGTCAACGCAAGAAAGAACGGTTTTGGCGCAATAATCGCCGCGGCAGGCATGGCAGCTCACCTTGCAGGTGCTATTGCCGCAAACACTACTCTTCCCGTTATCGGTATTCCCTGCAAGTCGCAGAACCTTGAGGGACTTGATGCGCTTCTGTCAACAGTTCAGATGCCTACCGGTATTCCCGTAGCAACAGTTGCAATTAACGGCGCTGCAAACGCAGCTCTTATCTGTGCTCAGATTTTTGCAGTAACAGACGAAGCGCTTGCCAAGAAGCTTGACGACAAGAGAATAAGCGACGCAAAGGCTGTTCTTGAAAAAGATACGGCTATAGCAGAAAAGCTTTCATAAAATTAACAATCTAATTTTATTATACAAGGAGAAAAAGAAAATGGAAAAGAAGCTTGTTTACACAGGAAAAACAAAGGACGTATTCGCACTTGATAACGGCAACTACCTTCTCAAGTTCAAGGATGACTGCACAGGTAAAGATGGTGTTTTTGATCCCGGTGAAAATTCTGTCGGTCTTACTATTGACGGTGTGGGCGACGTTAACCTCAGAATGTCCATCTACTTCTTTGAAAAAGTAAACGCAGCAGGCATAAAGACTCACTACGTAAATGCAAACCTTGCAGACACCACAATGGAAGTTCTTCCTGCAAAGGTATTCGGCAAGGGTCTTGAGGTCATCTGCCGTCATAAAGCTGTAGGAAGCTTCTATCGCCGTTACAGCGATTATATAGAAGAAGGTGCAGACCTTCCCGCATATGTTGAAACAACCTTTAAGAACGACGAAAAGGGCGATCCGCTTGTAACAAAGGACGGCCTTGTTGATCTTGGCGTTATGACTGCAAAGCAGTACGATGACATAAAGGTTATGACTCAGCAGATTACAAAGATTGTTGCTGATGACCTTGCAGAAAAGGGCCTTGTACTTTACGATATTAAGTTTGAATTCGGCTATGCGCCCGACGGAAGCGTTATGCTTATCGACGAGATTGCTTCGGGCAACATGCGCGTATACAAGAACGGCGAATACATTGACCCCATGACACTCTCTGAGCTTTTCTTTGCTTAATCAACATCACAAAGCAAAATCTTAAAACTATCAGGAGAAAAACATGGGTGGATTTTTCGGCATTGCCAGCAAAAACGACTGCATGATGGACGTTTTCTTCGGCGTAGACTATCATTCACACCTCGGCACACGCAGAGGCGGGCTTGCTGCCTACGACAAGTTAATCGGTCTTCAGCGCAAAATACACAACATTGAAAACTCGCCTTTCAGAACAAAGTTTGAGCATATTTTCGAGGAAATGTTCGGTTCTTCCGCTATCGGCTGTATAAGTGACACAGACCCGCAGCCCATGCTCATCCGTTCACATCACGGAACATATGCACTTTGCGTTGTCGGCATTATCAACAACGCAGACCAGATTATTGACGAGTATCTATCCACAACAGGCGGTCACTTTGATGCGATGACAGGCGGAAAAGTAAACTCGACCGAGCTTGTAGCGGCTCTCATCAATCAACAGAAAACCTTTGTTGAAGGCATAAAGTATGCACAAGAAAAGATTGACGGCACAATGTCAATCCTTATTCTCCGCGACAACGGAAATCTCATTGCCGCACGTGACAAGGTGGGCAGAATTCCTATACTTATCGGAAAGAGATACGACGGCTACAGTGTATCCTTTGAATCCTTTGCATACAAGAAGCTCGGATACGATGATGAAAAAGAACTTGGTCCCGGTGAAATTGTCGAGATTACTCCCGACGGCGTAACTCAGCTTGCACCTGCCGGAAAAGAAATGAAGATTTGTGCATTTCTATGGTCTTATTTTGGATATCCCACCTCAAATTACGAGGGGATAAATGTAGAGGTCATGCGTTACCGCAACGGTGAAATTCTCGCCGAAAACGACAAGGCATCAGGAAACAACTACGAGATTGACTATGTCAGCGGCGTTCCGGACTCGGGTACTCCTCATGCAATAGGATATGCCAACAAGAGTGGTATTCCCTTCTCGCGTCCGTTTATAAAATATACTCCCACATGGTCAAAGAGCTTTACACCCGCAAAGCAGTCTGACAGAAACAAGATTGCCAAAATGAAGCAGATACCCGTACACGAGCTTATTCAGGACAAAAACCTGTTATTTGTCGATGACTCTATTGTAAGAGGCACTCAGCTCAAGGAAACGGTTGAGTTTCTCTACGACAACGGAGCAAAGTCAGTTCACATGCGTTCGGCTTGTCCTCCGATTATGTACGGTTGCAAATATCTCAACTTCTCTCGCAGTACAAGCGATATGGACCTTATAGCAAGGCGTGTAATTATGGAGCTTGAGGGCGAAGAAGGTTTCAAGCATCTTGACGAATACAGTGACACGAACACTGAGCGCGGAAAGAAAATGCGTGAAGTTATTTGCAAGAAATTCAAATTTGCTTCTCTTGAGTTCCAGTCTCTTGACGGCATAGTAAAAGCTATCGGCATGGATAAGTGCAAGTTATGCACTTACTGCTGGGATGGCAAGGAATAACAAGTTATATGAAGACTCCCTTTCGGGAGTCTTTTTTGCCGATTCTTGTTTTCATAACAGAGTTTATAGTATTCCACTGCCGTGGAGGCGGTTTACATTGTCGGCTATCGCCGAGGGTGGCATAAACCGCAGATGCGACTTTTGCCTACCGGCAGTGTCTATTTTCTGTTCGCCCAGAAAATAGACGAAAAGATGCTCATAAGGACACCTACGGTTTCCTTATGTATCTTTCCCTTGTCGCCGACGCCTATCATTTTCAAGTCGGATCGTAGCCATGTCGTTCTGTGAGCCAAGGAGTTGCTGTTTGGACTTGTCTTCCTAAGACCGCTTGGCCTCCGACTTGTCTATTTTCTGTTCGCCCAGAAAATAGACGAAAAGATGCTCATAAGGACACCTACGGTTTCCTTATGTATCTTTCCCTTGTCGCCGACGCCTATCATTTTC
>JAZQGP010000043.1:0-26923 GCA_045540015.1 Eubacteriales bacterium | reverse complement strand
GCCCATCGAGCACCACGTCTACTTGTGTAGAAAAGTAGGCAAAAGAGCACCCATAAGGACACCTACAGTTTCCTTATGTATTCTTCCCTTGTCGCCGACGCATTTCTATCTTACTTTTTTCAAAAGTCTATTTCTCATCTTCAATCTATTCGTCATGCAATCAGGCTTCTATAGCTTACGGCGATTACTTGTAAGATAGCAAAGCTGCAGCAATGGAGTAAATCTGAAATTGATGTTTTTCAAATGTCAATTTCAGCAAGAAACGGACGCAGTCCGCCCATCGAGCACCACAAGGTGCGAGCGACAGTAGACAGCCTGTTGGAGATGCAAAGCATCAGCGATAGATAAAAGTTGTCTTCGGGATATTGCCGTAAGCTATAGAAGCAGGCTTACACGTGGATTGTAATAAGGGTTAAAATAATCTTTTGTGTTTGTTGTACTGACAAGGCGTCGGCATAAGGGAGTGATAACTAAGAGAACCGTAGGTGCTCTTAGTTGTCCCCTTTTGCTTACTTTTCCGGACAAGCGGAAAACGTAACGCCCCGCCGGCAGGCGAAAAGCAACAAATTTTGCTTATGATTCCCTGCCGACAGGCACAACGTAACGCCTCCGCGGCGAGCGGAAAGCCTCTAATTCGGCTTATGATTCCCTGCCGATAGGCAAAAGTGTTGTGAAATTGAAGTTGTTCAGACTTCAATTTCACAAAGGAAAAGTTTTTTGCTTACTTTTTTTCAAAAAAGTAAGTGCTAAGCTTTTTTTCAAAAAGCGTGGTGTTTTTAAACAAAGTATTAAAATTTTGAAAGCCTCTTGCAAAACTCAACCACCTGTGTTATACTGTGGTGTAAACACAGTGAAAAAGAGTGCTTCTGCAAGAAAATGTATCTTCAGAGAGGGACGGATGCTGAAAAGTCCCGTTACATTTGCAGTTTGCGTTTCGCTTTGGAGTGGTGCTTCTTAAAGGGAGCAACGTTATGCCTACGTTACAGGGCAGGCTTTGTACAGGCAGAGCAGACAAGTGTCCGCAAAACAGAGATGTTTTCGGGAACAAGGGTGGTACCGCGTTTATTCGTCCCTTACGGTTTTAACTTAACCGCAGGGATTTTTTTATTGCAAAAAAATAAAAATTATCATAAATACAGGAGTTGACAAAATTGAAAGAAAAACTTGAAGCACTTAAAAGTGCGGCTCTTTCGGAAATTTTCTCTGCTGCAAGCGCAGCCGAGCTTGAAAACGTGAGAGTAAAGTATCTCGGAAAGAAAAGTGAGCTTGCCACAGCTCTTAAAGGCATGGCTGCTCTTACTCCCGAGGAAAGACCTATCATGGGACAGCTTGTAAACACAATCAGAGGAGAAATCGAATCTTCTCTCGACAATGCAAAGGACAAAATTGCCGAAATAGAGCTTTCCCACAAGCTTGCAAACGAGAAGATTGACGTCACCCTTCCCTCAAAGAAAAACGAAAACGGCAAGGTTCATCCCCTTACCAAAATCCAGAACGAGATGGAAGAAATCTTCCTCGGCATGGGTTTTTCAATTGCGGAAGGCCCCGAAGTTGAAACAGACTACTACAATTTCACAGCACTCAACACTCCCGAATTCCACCCTGCACGCGACGTTCAGGACACCTTCTACATTTCGGGCGACCACATTCTGCTTCGTTCCCAGACAAGTACCGTTCAGGTGCATGCAATGGAGGAATCAAAGCCGCCTATAAGAGTTATTTCTCCCGGACGCGTTTACCGCTCGGATGCTGTTGACGGCACACATTCTCCCATGTTCCACCAGGTTGAGGGACTTGTTATCGACAAGGGAATTACAATGGGTGACCTCAAGGGAACACTTCTTATGTTCGCAAAGCAGATGTTCGGCGAAAAGACAGAAATCCGCTTCCGTCCTCACCATTTCCCGTTTACAGAGCCCTCATGCGAGGTTGACGTTTCGTGCTTTGTCTGCGGCGGTAAAGGCTGCAGTCTGTGCAAGGGCGAAGGCTGGATTGAAATCCTCGGTGCCGGCATGGTTCACCCCAACGTTCTGAGAATGAGCGGCATTGACCCTGAGGTTTATTCGGGCTTTGCGTTCGGTATGGGCGTTGAAAGAATTGTTATGACAAAATTCGGCATAAACGACATGCGTCTTCTTTACGAAAACGACATCCGTTTCCTGTCGCAGTTCTAAGGAGGGTGAAACAATGAAATTATCAATGAATTGGCTTAAGGATTATATTAAGGAAGATTTTGATCCGAAGGCGTACTCCGACAAGATGACAATGACAGGCTCTAAGGTTGAGGGATATGAGGACCTGGGCGAAGAAATTAAAAACGTCGTTGTTGCAAAGCTTGTGTCGGTTGAAAAGCATCCCGACTCCGACCATTTGCAAATTTGTCAGTGCGACGTCGGAAAGGACGAGCTTGTACAAATCGTAACAGGCGCTCAGAACATAAAGGAGGGCGACCTTGTTCCTGCGGCTCTTGACGACTCGTATCTTCCGGGCGGTGTTCACATCAAGGCAGGAAAGCTCAGAGGAGTTCCTTCAAACGGTATGCTCTGCTCGATTGGCGAGCTTGGACTTACAATAAACGATTTCCCCTACGCCTGCGAGGACGGCATTATGATTCTCGAAGAGGACTGCAAGCCGGGCGATGACATAAAGGAAGTTCTTTCCCTCAATGACATCTCGGTTGAATTTGAAATCACATCAAACCGTCCCGACTGTTTCTCAATCATCGGTCTTGCAAGAGAAACGGCTGCGTCCTTTGACGTAAAGTGCAATATTCCAACTCCCGTTGTAAAGGAAACTGAAACAGGAAAGACAGTTGACGATTACATCAGCGTGGAAGTGCTTGACTCAAAGCTCTGCCCGAGATACACAGCAAGAGTTGTTGAGGATGTTAAAATTGAGCCTTCTCCAAAATGGCTCAGAGCTCGTCTTCGTGCTTGCGGCATAAGACCTATTAACAACATCGTTGACATTACAAACTATGTCTGCCTTGAATACGGTCAGCCTATGCACGCGTTTGACTACAACTATCTTGCAGGTGCTAAAATAAGAGTCCGCCACGCAAACGAGGGCGAAGTTATCACAACTCTTGACGGTCAGGACAGAACACTTACCGAAAAGATGCTTGTAATAGCCGACGCAGAAAAGGCGGTTGCGGTTGCAGGTGTTATGGGCGGAGAAAACAGCGAAATTATTGACACAACAAAGACAATTGTATTTGAAAGCGCAAACTTCAACGGTCCATCCGTAAGAACAACAGCACGTGATATCGGACTTCGTACCGAAAGCTCGGGAAGATACGAAAAGGGACTTGACCCCGAAAACACACTTCCCGCAATCAACAGAGCGTGCGAGCTTATTGAAATGCTCGGTGCAGGTAAGGTTGTAAAGGGCGTTATCGACATTTATCCCGAAAAGCAGGCACAAAGAGTTATACCGTTTGATGCTGACAAGATAAACGCATACCTCGGCACAGACGTGTCGGAAGAAGAAATGAAGCAGATTTTTGCAAAGCTTGAAATAAAGCTCGACGGCACAAATCTCTATCCTCCGACATACCGTCCCGACCTTGAATGTATGCAGGACATTGCAGAAGAGGTTATCCGTATTCACGGCTACGACCTCATTCCCACAACAAACTTCAAGGCTGAAGCGCTTGTCGGAAGAAGAAACGCACGTCAGAATACAATTCAGCTTATAAACAATCTCCTTACAGGAAAAGGCTTCTATGAAGTTCAGACATATTCCTTCATAAGCCCCAAATACTACGACAACATTTTGATGCCTGTCGATTCTCCTCTTCGTGACTCGGTACGTATTCTCAATCCCTTGGGTGAAGACACAAGCATAATGCGTACAACAGCTCTCCCGAGTGTGCTTGAAGTAATTGCGGCAAACCGCAGATACAGAAACAAGACAGCTTCCATCTATGAAAATGCAAAGGTTTACATCAAGAAGGAAGGACAGGAGCTTCCGGACGAGCGTCTTACAACCGTTCTTGCATTCTACAACGCAGGCGATTTTTACACCATGAAGGGTTACTGTGAAATGCTCCTTGACGAGCTTGGCATCAAGGGCTACGACTTTGAGCCTTGCTCTGACGAGAATGCTTTCCATCCCGGAAGATGTGCAAAGGTTGTAACACGCGAGGGCGCCCCTCTTATGACGTTCGGTGAAATTCATCCGAAAGTTCAGGACATTTACGGACTTGACGTTCCTGTTTACGCGTGCATCTGCGACACCGAAACGCTTCTTACTCTGGAAAACTTTGACAAGCACTACAAGGCACTTCCCAAATTCCCGGCAGTTGAACGCGACCTTGCATTTGTATGCGACAAGACGCTGACTTCGGGCGAGATTAAGAAGTCTATCAAGAAGCATGCAGGAAAGCTGCTTGAAAACGTTGAAATCTTCGACATTTACGAAGACGAAACAAAGCTCGGCGAGGGCAAAAAGAGTATGGCGTACAATCTTGTACTCCGTTCTCCCGAAAAGACTCTTTCCGACGAGGAATGCGACAAGGTTGTTTCAAAGGTTCTGTTTGGACTTGAAAAGGATCTTGGTGTGACGCTGAGAAAGTAAATAAACGCAAAAAAACGGCTGTCGATGACAGCCGTTTGCTATTTTATAAGCGGTATAAGGTTTATTCAGCTAAATTTTGCACATTCGTGCAAAGCTAAATTATTACGCTTCGCTTCATAGCTAAATAACTCCTTCGGAGCAGCTAAATTAAATTCGCCTTATAGCTGACCGCAGGTCAATTTAGCGTACGCAGTACATTTAGCTGAGCTTGCTCAATTTAGCTCGCCGTCAGGCGAATTTAGCTTGCCGCAGGCGCCCTGAGCGAAGCGAAAAAGTGCTCTTGGAGCGCAATTTAGCTGCGCCGTACCAAAGCGAGCTTTTTTAATGTCACAAGGTTGTTTCAAAGGTAAATAAATATCGCTGATCAATTCACATAGTGAATTCGTCATATCAGGCACAAAGAACTATTCAGGAAAGTTAATTATGATAGCTGCTGTCAGCTTTGCCATTTCTGCCATTGAAGAAATTCTCGCCTTTTCATTTAATGTGTGAGCGCCGCTTCCCTCTATGCCAATTGAATCGACAGTGGGAATTCCTGCTAAAGATGGATAGGCACTGTCCGCACCACCGGGAGTTTCTGCCATATTAAAAGGCTCTATTCCAACCTGTTTACAAATCTCATTAATCTTCTCAACAAGCTTTATGTTTTTGTCATCCGCTTCCATAGGCAATCTGTTGCTGATTTGTTCGGAATCGGAATGAGTTCCTTCCACATAGGATGTTTCCACTATTCTTTTGAATTTTTCGTCAGCCGTTTTTTTCTGCTCCATGTTTTTAAAACGATATTCCACGCTCAATTCACACATATCGGGAACAATATTTGTTACTCCACCGCCGTTTATGATGCCGCAATTAAATGTGATTCCGTCAACATCGTTATCTTTTTCAAATTCCACAATTTTATAGGCAGCTTCTTTAATTGCGCTTGCACCTTTCGTGCACCATCCTGCATGAATCTTTTTGCCTTTTATGGTGATTTTATGAGAGGTAATTCCCTTTCTTCCGATTGTCAGAGTCCTGTTCTTATCTATGTTTTCGGCATTTAAAAAAGCCGCACTTCCCTTTGCCTCTTCAACTATAAATTCAAGGGATTTATAATCCGACAGATAAGAGTTAACCTCTTCATCGCTTTGCAGAATCAGTTTTACAGGGCGCTCATCATAACCACAGGATTTAAGCGCTTCCATGACCAGAAGCTCCAATGCAAGATTACCCTTACTGTCATTAACTCCCGGGCCGTAAACATAATCTCCCTCTATTCTGGTTGGCGGATATCCGAAAATTCCCTTTTTATGAACAGTATCCATATGGGCAGATAGAGAAATCGGTTTCTTTTTTCCGCTTGGATTGTATGTAAAGGAATACACATTTCCCGCTTTTTCAAACTCCCTTTTTTTGATGACGTATCCCATGTCTTCGGCAATTGAGGCAAAATAATTACCTACCTTATCCACGCCTTCCTTGTCCTCTGATTTGCTTTCAATGTTGCAGACTTCCACCAGCACATTAAAGTATTTGGCAGATAAATTGTCAATCTCATCGAATGCTTTTTTTGTTAATTCGTTCATTTCTCCTCTTCCTTTTCTGGATTGTATAATTCTGATGTATGCTGTTTTCTTGTTATTTCTATATTAGCTTTGGCTTGACAACAAGCTGCATATTCCTCGTTGCCGTAATGCAGCATATCGCATCGAAGATATATCGCGTACGAAGTACATATCGCAAATTCCGCAGGAATTTATATCGTTGCCTTGCTACGCAACGCTTTTATACACCGTCGGGAACAAAAGCTGTCTGCTTTGATTGTCAATAACCGTCAGCTTGATGTAGTCTGCATCTCTGACAGGGTCGATTACCATTCTAAACTCATGTGCCGTCGGGAGGGTGTTGTCTTCAATTTTAAGAGTTTTGATTCCTATAAGCCTTCCTCTGTCGGAATAAACGGACAGAACAACACTGTATGCCTCGGAATCAATTGCCATTACTCTGACATCAAGACTGACGCTTGAAGCAACGTTATATACATTTTTGACTGTGAAAACAGGCTTTTCCAGAGTGAGGATTTTTAAAACAGGATACATATATGCGTTATCCGAGGGAAGCATCCATGCTGTTACGAAATCAAAGCCGAGCTTATCTATGAGAAAATCGGCTCTTCTGAAATTGTCGGTGGCTGAGGGTATTCCCGTTTGATTAAGAAGTGCAGAACCGTCCTGTGCATAAGCCTCAATGCTCATTTCTTCGTAATAATAGCAGTCTGCGGTCTTTGCGTATTCGCTTGCCGCACCCGCAATCTGTCCTGCATATGCAAAGGTTTCAGCGCTCGCTTTCACGCTTCCTACTGCAAAGCAGCCGTATATTACAGCATCATCCTTATCTGAAAGCTCGTCCGAAATCGCATTGCTTCCTGCCAAATCCTTCATGCCGAGGCCTGCTGACTCAATATAACCCGCAATTCCGCCTGCGTATGTGTATTTGCCTTGTGCCGAAAGTGAACCGAGTGCATAGCAGTTTGCAATACCCGAAAATCCGTCATCCTTTGAGTGTACATATCCTGCTATATAGCCTGCATAAACCTCAGTACCGTCGCTGTGAGCGTGTATGTCCGCAGAGACGCTGCAATCCGACACTATGTTTTCGCCGTCGCTTGATGTCATACTTCCGACAATGCCGCCTGACTCTACAGAAAACTGCTCGGAATACAATTTCATGCTGCTGTCTGTTACGCTTATTTCGTGAAAGCTTCCGTCCATTGAGGACGTTGCGGCAACAAAGCCTGCGGTGATTTCACCTTGTCTGCTTATATCAATATCAATATCCGACAACGAAAATCTTCCGATGTCCGCATTTTGCGTAATTCCGAAAAGACCTGCATAAGCATTTGCAAGCTTCATTTCAAAGCTGTGGATTTTATATCCGTTTCCGTCAAACGAGCCTGTAAAGGGATTTGTCGGCGTGCCTATGGGCGACCACTCGTTACCACCGAGATTTATGTCGGCTGTCAGCTCGTAATAAGCACCTGCATATTCTCCAATGTCATTATTAATCTGCATTCTCATATAGGCAAGCTCATAGCCGTCGCTTATCTTATAAGGATTTGCCTGTGTTCCGTTACCGGAAGCAATTTTGCGGTTGTTTTTTCCGTCCCATACAGAATGGTCAAAGCCTTCAAATACGGCATACAGCGTAAGATTACCGCTGACGGTTATATCCGAAAGCGGAGTTTTGTCCGAGCCGTCCTCTGAGCGTGACCAGCGAACAAACTTATACCAGAAATTTATATCCGCTTCTTTTGTCGGAATATCCTCGGGCTGCGGAATATGCGAGCCGTAGGCAATACTCTCCGTTTGGAAAACATTTCCCTGATTTACAAAAACAACCTCAAACAGCTTTGCCCGAGAAGTGAACACCGCATAAACGGTTATGTTGTCAATAACAGGCACATTCTGTTCTATGACCGTCTCTCCGTTTTCCGAGCCCGACCAATGACTGAAGGTATAGTCGTAACCAAAGTCCGAATAATCGGCGGGAGCTTTTTCGGGAAGCACAAAAGCTTCGCCGTATTCAAAAACGTATGTTTCATAAATCTTTCCTGCAGACATTACATCAACTCTGAAAAGATGAGCGTTTTCGTTAAAAACGGGATATTTATATCCGGCTTCAAAGAATTTCCACGTGTTTTCAAAGTCAAACCCCTCATAAGAATCGGGATTGTTTATATTCTCTGCAGTAACAGCCTTGGCGTCCTGCTTATTCTCCAAAGCGCCGTCAACCACAACAGTATCGGGATAGTAGCAGTTTTTTGAGGATGCGCCGAAATTATATCCGAAAAGCACGCCTGCGTATGAATCGGGTGAGCCCATATCCTCGGCATTTCCGGAGACAAAGCAATTTTCAATATGAACTCCCGGCGTTGCAGCACTGGCAAACGAGCCTACGCATACATAGTTATTTTCTGATACAACGGAATGTGTCATTGCCGATGCGTTTGAGCTTGAATAACAGTCAAAAACGCTGATTGTTCCCGAAACAGACGAAAAATATCCCGAAAAGCCGCCCGAATATCCGGCTAATGTACACTCGCTGTACACGCTGCCGAGAGAGTAACACTTGGAAATTTCAAGAGACGAAGTACCTCCGCTTACTCCCACAAAGCCCGTAAGACCTCCCGCAAACGCACCTATCTGATAGCTGCTGTTCGGTGTTGTAACGGCTCTTACGTCACCTGTTGCGTGACAGAGCGAGAGGCTGAGGCTTGTATCCTCTGTAGCGGCAAGGTATCCCACAAGTCCGCCCGCATACGCCTCAACGCTTGCAGAAGCCTTCTCATCGGAAACGGATTCGGCTTCGACGTTGACATAAGAGGCTGAATTTTTTACCGTAATTTTTCCGGAAAACTCGCTTGACATGATATACCCTGCAAGTCCGCCTGCATACACCGAGCCGTCACCCGATGCCTTGACAGAACCGTTTTTGACAACGCAGTTTTCAATTGTAACGCTCTTTCCCTCTCCTGCTGAAAGACATCTTCCGACAAGTCCGCCTGCATAGAGCAAGGGGTTTGCCGACGAAACATCAATCTCAAAATCCGAAACAGTAAGATTCTTTACCGTTCCGTTATATATATAGCCGAAAAATCCGACATACTGCGTGTTGCCTGCAACGGAAAAATTGCTTATTGTATGTCCGTTTCCGTCAAACACGCCCGAAAAGCAGGTGGCAAATTCAAGCGTATCCGTACGCATTCCGACAGGTGTCCACACTTCACCCTCAAGGTCTATGTCATTCATGAGCTTATAACAGGCTGTTGTATCCTCACCCATGTTAATACTGTCCGCAAAGTAAAACAGGTCAAACGAATTATATATTTCATACGGAGACTCCTGTGTTCCGTTTCCGAGAAGCAGCGAATAAAGTGACGCGTTTTCATCGTCTTGCTTTGCAGACACCGCATCATTTTCACCGTCATATTCCACCGCTGTTTCAAATGCGGTTTCTACCTCCACGGGTTTTAAATTTTTATCTGTATCGGCGGCAAACGACATAAGGCAAAATATACCCGAAACTATAGCCGCAAGTGCCGCAGTAAATGACTTTTTCATAGGCTTTCGTGCAAAAATGCGCACTTTCCTCCTTATACATATTTATACGCTTATATCATATCATAAATGAGGGTGTGTTGTCAATCGGTTTTTACTGCATAACAAGTATTGACAACAAAAAAACTGCCCCGAAAACGAGGCAGTCAAATTAATGCTTTTATACTTACTTCCCAAGTCTGAGCATTTCATCAAGGCAATATCTTGCTTTCTTTATTGTATCGCCGTCAAGAACAATTTCCTCACCGAAATCACCGAGCAAACAGTGATAAACATCCGAAAGCGTTGTCAACTTCATATTATGGCAGACAAGGTCTTTTGAAAGAGCGTAGAAGCGTTTTTCGGGACATTCATACTGGAGATATTCCACAATGCTGTTTTCTGTTCCGATAATAAATTCCTTTGCATCGCTCTTCAGGGCATAGTCGATAATCTCCTTTGTGCTTCCCACAACGTCTGCGTGCTTTACAACATCGGGAACACATTCGGGATGCACAAGAAACTTTGCTTTAGGATAGCTTTTCTTTGCGGAGAGTGCTTCCTTTTCGGTGATTCCCGCATGAGTGGGACAACCACCCTGTAAAAGCTTTATATTCTTATCGGGAAGCATTTTTGCAACATACGAGCCAAGGTTTATATCGGGAATAAAGAGAATGTTTTTATTCTCAATATTGGAAACGACCTTAACCGCACTTGAACTTGTAACGCACACATCGCACACGGTTTTAAGTGCCGCCGTTGTATTGACATATGCCACAACCGTATAATCCGGACTTTCGGCTTTTATCTTCTCGATAAGCTCTTTATCCATCTGCTCTGCCATAGGGCAGCCTGCGTCGGGATGAGAAAGAATGACCTTCTTTTCGGGAGAAAGTATTTTAACCGTCTCCGCCATAAAGCGCACACCGCACATGAGAACGGTTTTATTCTCAACCTCTGCCGCCTTTTCGGAAAGACCGAAGGAATCGCCGACAAAATCGGCTATTTCCGTAATATCTCTCGGCTGATAGCTGTGAGCAAGTATGCAAATGTCCTTTTCCTTTTTGAGCTTTATTATCTTGTCCTGCAATTCTCTGACTGTCATTATATCAATCTGCCTTCCAAAATGTCGGGTTAGTTCTTCTTCTCTATTCTTTCCATTCCGCCCATGTAAGGTCTGAGTGCTTCGGGAATACGAAGCGAGCCGTCTGCCTGAAGGTTATTCTCAACGAATGCAATAAGCATTCTGGGAGGAGCAACAACTGTATTATTAAGGGTATGAGCAAGGTATTTACCGTTCTTGCCGTTCACGCGGATTTTAAGGCGTCTTGCCTGTGCATCGCCAAGGTTCGAGCAGGAGCCTACTTCAAAGTACTTCTGCTGTCTGGGGCTCCATGCCTCAACGTCAACGCTCTTAACCTTAAGGTCTGCAAGGTCACCCGAGCAGCACTCAAGTGTTCTTACGGGAATGTCAAGGCTTCTAAACAAATCAACTGTATTCTGCCAGAGCTTATCAAACCACATCATGCTGTCCTCAGGCTTACAAACAACTACCATTTCCTGCTTTTCAAACTGGTGGATTCTGTAAACACCGCGTTCCTCAATACCGTGTGCGCCCTTTTCCTTACGGAAGCAAGGAGAGTAGCTTGTGAGAGTATAAGGAAGCTTTTCCTCGGGAACAATCTGGTCAATAAATTTACCAATCATTGAGTGTTCGCTTGTACCGATAAGGTAAAGGTCCTCGCCCTCAATCTTATACATCATTGCTTCCATTTCCGCAAAGCTCATAACGCCCGTTACAACGTCAGAACGGATCATAAAGGGCGGTATGCAGTAGGTAAATCCTCTGTTAATCATGAAATCTCTTGCGTAGGAAATAACAGCCGAGTGAAGACGTGCGATATCGCCCATGAGATAGTAAAACCCGTTACCTGCAACTCTTCTTGCGCTGTCGAGGTCAATGCCGTCGAAGGTTTCAAAAATGTCGGTATGGTAAGGAATTTCAAAGTCGGGAGTCACAGGCTCGCCGTACTTCTGGACTTCAACGTTCTCAGAGTCGTCCTTACCAATCGGAACGGACGGGTCGATGATGTTGGGTATTGTCATCATGATGGTCTTTACACGCTCAGCAAGAACCGATTCCTCTTCCTCGATTTCGGCAAGTCTTTCTGCGTTTGCTGTAACCTTTTTCTTAACTTCCTCAGCCTCGTCCTTCTGACCCTTTGCCATAAGGAAGCCGATTTCCTTTGAGTACTTATTTCTGTCCGCACGGATAGCTTCAGCCTCTGTTTTAAGCGCTCTCTGCTTTTCGTCAAGCTCGATTACCTCGTCAACGAGAGGGAGCTTTGAATCCTGGAACTTGTTTTTGATGTTCTGCTTTACGATATCGGGGTTTTCTCTTAAAAATCTGATGTCAAGCATTTTTCTTTTCTCCTTAGGGTTATATATAATATTATTTTTGCCGAAAAAACAAAAAATCCCCTAAGACCTTTCTTTGGTCTCAAGGGTGCTTAAAAACACGGTACCACCTTGTGTTTAACTCACTTTCCTTAACGCGGAAAACACGCCGCACTCATCGCGCGGTATCTCAGGAGCGGAATTCGTAAGGTGCACTTTCCGAAAGGGCTTCCAGCCTTGTCCCTTCTCTCTTTACGGCGGCATCAGACTACTTTTCTCCATCGTCGATTGAGATGATTATATAGTAAAAAGTGCAATTTGTCAAGAGAGTTTTACAATTTTCGCTTTATTGCACCTTGCACGTGTCAAAATCACGCCTCTACTTGACATTTTATACAAATTATGTTATTATATGCACGTATAACGGGCGACCGAAAAAGGGTCGCCTTGAGTTTTAAAAAATCATCAAAAGTTCTTGCGTTGCTTCTTTCAAGAAGCGACCGAGGTCAAGGACGAGCAGTCCTTGTCGCACGCAGCAACGTGCGAAATTCCTTTTCGGGAGGCACCTACATTGGCAGAAAGACCGTTTATTTTTGTAACAGTAACAGACAAGGCAAAAAGAAGCATAGATTCGGGGCATCCGTGGGTATATGCAGACGAGATAACCGAGGTATCGGGAGAATACGTGAACGGCTCGCTTGTAGACGTTCGAAGCCGAAAAGGCTCATATCTCGGCACAGGCTTTATCAACGACAGCTCGAAAATACGCGTTCGCATCATTTCACGAAACGCCAACGACAAGTTCGACAGGGCTTTCTGGGAACGCCGCGTAAAATACGCCATAGACTACCGCAGAACCGTAATGCCGGGTGACGATTTCAAGTGCTGCCGTCTTATTTTCGGCGAAGCTGACCAGTTTCCGGGACTTACGGTTGACAGGTTTGAAAACGTGCTGTCGGTTGAGGTTTTAAGTCTTGGCATTGAACTTATAAAAGGCATGCTGTTTGAGATAATTGTGAGTGCCATGCGTGAATTTAACGAGAGCATTGACGTAATTTACGAGCGAAACGAAGCGAGCGTGCGAACACTTGAAGGAATGTCTGTCGGCAAAGGATTTTACACAGGCATCGAGGGTCTCAAATCCGACACTGACGGACTTGTGACAATTATCGAAAACGGCATAAAATACGAAGTTGACTACATAAACGGTCAGAAAACAGGTTTCTTTCTTGACCAGAAGTACAACAGGCTCTCAGCAGCCCGAATTGCCAAGGGCAAAAACGTTCTTGACTGCTTTACGCACACAGGCTCGTTTGCGCTCAATGCCGCAAAAGCGGGTGCTGCACACGTAACGGCGGTTGACATTTCTTCAGACGCCGTAAAGATGTCTGAGAAAAATGCGCGTCTTAACGGGCTTGAAAACAACATGAGCTTTATATGCGAGGACGTGTTTGACCTGCTGACAAGCATGTACAACGAGGGAAAACGCGACTACGACTACATCATCCTTGACCCGCCTGCGTTTACAAAGAGCCGTGCAACGGTTGACAAGGCTCTGCGCGGATACAAGGAAATAAACATGAAAGCAATGAAGCTTCTGCCAAGAGGCGGATATCTTGCAACCTGCTCCTGCTCGCACTTTATGACGGACGGTCTTTTCTGCAAGATGCTGCACGATGCAGCAAAGGATGCGTGTGTTTCACTTCGGCAGATTGAAGTGCGCAGGCAAAGTCCCGACCACCCGATTTTATGGAATGTGCCGGAGACGGATTATCTGAAGTTTTACATATTTCAAGTAATATAGTTTTTAAGGTGGGCGATTTACATTGTCGGCTATCGCCGAGGCAGTCGTAAACCAAGTTTACGGCTTGTAACTCTGCCGAGGGCTTTCATTTTCTGCTCGTGCAGAAAACGAAACAAAAGAGCACGCTCAAGAACTACGTTCTTAAGTATCTCCTTTTTGCCGACGCCTTGTCAGTATGACTAACACTAAAGAATATTTAAACCCTTATTACAATCCACATGTAAGCATGCTTCTATAGCTTACGGCAATATCCCGAAGACAATTACATTTTGTCGCTGATACTTGGCATCTCCAACAGGCTATCAAGCCGTCGCTCGCACCTAAAGGTGCTCGATGGGCTGTATTTGCATAATTATGTAGATTTGTAATCTTACAAGTCATCGCCGTAAGCTATGAAGGCGGCAAGAGCATGCAAAATAAGAGCGAAGAGGTAAATAATCATTTGCGTATCGTGAAAATGATAGGCGTCGGCGACAAGGGAGGACTACCCAGAGGAACCGTAGGTGCCTGTGGGCGTGCTCTTTTGGTTACTTTTCTGCACGAGCAGAAAACGTAACGCCCCCACGGCAGTGGAAAACTATAAACCTGGTTTACGACTGCCTGCCGCCAGGCACAAGGTAAACCACATAACAGCAAAAATCACCGAAAGGAAGTATACAAATGACAAACCATCTTCTCGACGAGGCAGCAGTATTCGTCGCAACAGACCACTACGACATAATCTGGAACACAACCGTAAAAGGGCTGGCTTACGTTGAATGCGGCGGCAAACGCTTCTTCGACCACGCAAACGGAAACGTAAAATCGGACGAAACCGTTCACAAGGTAAGCGTGCCTAAGGATGTGCTTGACAATGCAAAGGAATACACAATATATTTCCGCGAGGTATATGAGAGAAAGCCATATTTCCCCACCTCAAGCGAAGAGCTGTTCTCCAAAACCTACGCTTTCCGTCCCGTACCCGAAAAGGAAAGCTACAATTTTTATTTTATTTCGGACACGCACAACGATGCGGTATACGCCCCGAAAGCAGCCTCTTACTATGCAGCCGGGCTCGATTTTCTCGTTCTCGGCGGTGACGTTCCCGACAAGAGCGACTGCTTTGAAAGCATAAGAACGGTGTTTAAAATCTGCGCCGATGTTACAAAGGGCGAAATTCCGGTTGTCAACGCAAGAGGCAACCACGACACACGCGGTCAGATTGCATGTGATTTTTATAAGTACACGGCAACTCAGAACGGCGAAATGTTCTACACCTTCCGCCTTGGCAAAATCTTCGGCATAGTTCTCGACTGCGGTGAGGACAAAACCGACGACCACAAGGAGTACGGCGGTCTTGCGGCATTTGAACCGTACAGAGAGAGAGTTACCGAATTCTTGCGCGATATTTCCGCAACAAAGCCATTCGCAACAGACGACATTGTGCTTATTGTCTGCCACGAAAGACCCGATGCACCAAGCCACAGCCCGTTCAAGGAAATCTACGGCAGATGGACACAGTACATAAACGAAATAAACCCTGCCGCGATGATTTGCGGACATGAGCACAAGTGCGAAATACACGAAAGCGGTCGCAGCTACTTTGACACGGACATAAAGTGCAATTTTCTCACCGTTGTCGGCTCGCAGATAAGAGGAAACAAAGCTACGATAAATGCAGATTTTGAACCCGGCTTTACAGGTACATACTATGAGGTGTCGAAAAACGCCTTTGCCGTGTCCTTTACCGATGACCTTGGAAATGCCCAAAAGCAAGTGGTAATGTAAGTTGTACTTGACAAGACGGCAAAAATGGTGTATCATCTATAGCAGATAATGGAGTAGTGTTTGCAGTATTTTGCAGACACGCCAAACACAACAGAGAGGAAAAGTGATATTATGAGTACAGTCCCGGAATTATTCGCAAGCAATGTATTCAATGACGACGTAATGCGTGACAAGCTCCCGAAGGATGTATACAAGTCGCTTCGCAGAACAATCAACCGTGGAGAAGACCTTGACATAAACGTTGCAAACGTGGTAGCAAACGCCATGAAAGACTGGGCAGTTGAACACGGCGCTACCCACTACACTCACTGGTTCCAGCCCATGACCGGAATTACCGCGGAAAAGCATGAGAGCTTTATCTGCCCCACAGGCAACTGCAAGGTTATTATGGACTTTTCCGGAAAAGAGCTTATAAAGGGTGAGTCGGACGCCTCCTCCTTCCCTTCGGGCGGTCTTCGTTCCACCTTTGAGGCACGAGGCTACACGGCATGGGATCCCACGTCCTACGCGTTCATAAAGGACGGCTCGCTTTTCATTCCGACTGTTTTCTGCTCATACTGCGGTGAAGCGCTTGACATGAAAACCCCGCTTCTTCACTCAATGGAAACCATAAACGAACAGGCACTTCGTATTCTCCGTCTGTTCGGCAACACCGAAACAAGACGCGTTAACACCACGGTCGGTCCCGAACAGGAATATTTCCTTATCGACAAGAAGCACTACGAAAACAGAATGGATCTTCGCTTCTGCGGAAGAACGCTTTTCGGTGCAAAGCCTCCCAAGTGTCAAGAAATGGACGACCATTACTACGGTGCTATAAGACCGAAGGTTTCCGCATTCATGAAAGAGCTTGACGAGGAATTATGGAAGCTCGGCATACTTTCAAAAACAAAGCACAACGAGGCAGCTCCCGCACAGCACGAGCTTGCTCCCATATTTACAACAACAAACATCTCGACCGACCACAACCAGCTCACCATGGAAATCATGAAGAAGGTTGCCGACAAACACGGTCTTGTATGTCTTTTACACGAAAAGCCGTTTGACGGCGTAAACGGAAGCGGAAAGCACAACAACTGGTCGCTCTCAACCGACAATGGCATGAATCTTCTTGACCCCGGCAAAACTCCTTACGAAAACGCGCAGTTCCTGCTCTTCCTTGTTGCCGTAATCAAGGCGGTTGACGAATATCAGGACATGCTCAGAATTTCGGTTGCCTGTGCAGGAAACGACCACAGACTCGGTGCAAACGAAGCGCCTCCCGCAATTGTTTCAATGTTCCTAGGCGACGAGCTTTCAGCCATTCTTGAAGCTCTCGAAAGCGGAAAGAGCTACGGCGGTGCCGAAAAGCAGACTATGGAAATCGGAGTTCACGTTCTGCCTTCATTCCCGAAGGACACAACCGACAGAAACAGAACAAGTCCGTTTGCATTCACGGGCAACAAGTTTGAGTTCAGAATGCTCGGCTCTTCTCAGTCGATTGCCAACACAAACATCGTTCTCAACACCGTTGTTGCAGAGGTTCTTTGCGAATTTGCCGACGAGCTTGAAGCTGCAAGCGACTTTTCAAAGGCTCTTGACAAGCTTATAAAGCGCACCATCAAAGAGCACAAGAGAATTATTTTCAACGGAAACGGCTACTCCGATGAATGGACAAAGGAAGCCGAAAAGCGCGGTCTGTCAAACCACAGAACAACCGTTGATGCTCTGCCGCACTTTGTTGACGACAAGAACGTAAAAGTATTTACTCGTCACAAGGTATTTACCGAAGCCGAGATGCACTCGCGTCTTGAAATTCTTCTCGACTCCTACTCCAAGACCATAAATCTTGAAGCGCTCACTCTCCTTGACATGATGAACAAGCAGATTATTCCCGCTATCAGCAAATATGCCGAAAAGCTTGCTTTATCCATTACAACAAAGCGTGCTGCTATTTCAAAGCTTGACTTAACAATCGAAACCGAGCTTTTAACCGAGCTTTCCGAAAAGAACACCGACCTTTACAAGAAGGTGAGAAAGCTTGAAAAGGCTCTTGGCAGAGTCAGAGGCATTGATGCTCACGAAAAGGCTGTCTACTACAAGGATAAGATTTTCTCTGCCATGCAGGACATACGCAGAGTGGTTGACTCAATTGAACCTCATGTTCCCGCAGACATATGGCCTGTGCCGACTTACAGTGATATGCTGTTCTACATTTAATAAACATACGAAGAAAACCGCCCGATGGGCGGTTTTTTATGGCTTATATAATACTAAAAATCATGACGAAAGCCAGAATCAACATTATTTTTTTCAAATATACACACGATTTCTTCAATGGCTTCAAAATCAGAATATTCTGCATTTTTTATTACTTTTTGTATTTCCGACAACATCTGTGTAGCAGTTGTATCAGCGATTTGCGATGCATCAATCTCAAAAGCCTCAATTTTAGAATTTATAAAATCGGTTATGTGGTTTTTCAAAAGTTCAACTTTGACATTCATTTCTTTACCTCTCAAATTAAAAAGTGCGCAGCCGATGTTAAATGACGATATGGAAGTCAACTAAAAATGTGTTATACAGCCGGATTGATATGATATTGTAGTATATAGAATATTTGGAGAAAACAATGAGAAATATTTATATCTACAAGAATGAAAACAAGAATCAGGTTGAACAATTTTTTGAAAATTCGAATGAAAAGCTTAGAAGCAAACTCAAAGGCATTCTTACTTACATATTAAATGAGAAAAATCCTCTGTGTGAGCCTTATGTAAAGCATATTTCGATTGCCAGGTACAGAGAGCTTTACGAAATTCGTATGAAAGTGTCAGGAAATATGGTGAGGGTGTTGTTCGTAAAACAAGGCAAAGATATAGTGCTTTTGTATGCGTTTTATAAGAAGAGTGGCAAGGATACAGAAAAGGCACTTGAGACGGCGTTTAAGATGCTGAATAAGGTGAGAGAAAACAGCGATGTGATAAAAGTAAAGGTTGCGTAAAATTTTCTGTAACAACTGAATAGAAAAATCAAGCCCAAAGCGAGTGCGCGTTTTTCGCAAATCTCGTTTGGGCTTTTTGATGGAATGAGAAAAATGAAACAACTATCCATAGTTCAATTATACTGTGATATTTAATCCTTTAGCAGTATATTTAATTACACATGGAAAATTATTTTTCAAATAATGCCTTAAAGTTTTTGCTTAAATCATCATATACCACACTAGTTAAGGGCATATTTGCTCCTGAACGCCTAGAAGTCAATGTCATATCAAAACCAGTTGATGTTATAGACACGTTATTACTTTCCTTCCCATTTAGATTATAACTTGACATAATCAAATTAAAAATTTCCTCATTATCAAGTTCTGGATATGGGTCGGTAGTGATAATTTCCGGTGTGTTATCTTCATCTCCCTTTTGAGAAATACGGTAATATGTTATGCTTGGATCGGATGTAAAATCCTTGGTATCTTTAAATTTAACATGAATGCGATATTTATATGGATAATCTTTGCACAATGGGAAATATTCTTTCATCCTTGGAAAATTGTTCTCGACCATTTCATGAAAACTGATTTGACGCCATAAAAAGAATGTCCGTAACCTCTCTTGCACTCTTTGTTTAGAATAAACTTCCCATATCCATCCTGAAGTAAATGGCAAATCAGGTTGTGGAAGTGCGAGAGTTTCGTGTGTGCCATTCCTTGCAACAAGATAATTAGCAATATTCATCAAATTGACAACATCTACTTTATTATAATGAATACCTGCTAATACCCCGCCCTTAGAAGAATCAAAAGATTCATATGTTTCTCTAACATAATTAGTTGACCAATCTGAAATTTCAACTAATGACTTGTCTTTAAGTACTTTTATGTTTTTTGTTTGACTACAAAGTTTCTCGTAAAGGATATAGTCACTTTCAAACAGTTTAAACTTCTCAATAATATCTTTGATACTATCATAAATAATATCAAGGACAATTTGCCGTGCAGAATCACCCATTAAATTTGAAAGTTCAAGATTAACCCCTCGTGTAACTATATTTCTCCTTTCAAAAATAGCTCTTTTTTCCATACCCTTAAACGCATCAGGCATCTTTGATTCATCATATAGTTGTACGGGTTCTTCTCCAATATCCAGCCAATCAAACCAAAAACTCAAGTGTTTTCGGTCTTGAGATATACTTCCGATCAAACAAGCTTTTTTGTTTTTCTCTGCTGATTCATCTTTACTTTTAAAAGGAGAAAAAAGTTTATAAATGTTGGGGAAATAGGATTCAATAAGCGATGTATAACTGTTATATATCGTTTTCAAATACATCTGTGCATAATCTTGATGAGATAGTTTTTCGTATGAATCAGAAAGATCGTGTTTGTGTTTTACACAACTTATATATGTTTTTAAATTAATCTCTGATATCATGTCAAGAAAGATATTTTGATTATCAATGTCAACAATTAAGCCCGCTGCAAAAACCATTACCTCCTGCCAAATTTCATTTTTCATCAACGAAATATAGAGTTCACGATTTTGGTTGATATTGTATTTCTTTGTAAGATAATAAGCGGCAAAGAATTCTTTATATTGTTTGTGAGAAAACATAATATTGTCACTGATTTTAAAGATATCTATTCGAAAAACATCACAAACATTATTAGCTGTATAATCTTTATCTTTTATTCCAAAAAACTCATCAAACTCAGCAATCGAAAGAAATATCTTATCAAAGGTATTAAATGCTAAATCACCAATGGACATTAACATTTTATAATAATTTTTTTCTATTCTTTTTGAGAGCTGCTTCTTTTGATCCCTTTTATAGCACACTTCCTCAATGTAAGCATTAAACAACTGGCTTTTATTATATATCTTACCATTGGAATTCTTCAAAACTTTTATACCAATTTCAAGAAATAACGGATTTGAAAATAATTTCTCGTAATGTTTGGCAAAATCTGTAGAAATTCCATTGTTTTTTAGTTCTGCACGAATCTGTTCTTGTGACAAATCTTTTAGATTATATTCTATAATATTTTTAATATTTCCATGATAAGGATTTGTTCTTGAAGTTATATAAAAATACGCATTTGAAGTAGATAAAAATTGGTTTATCTCTGCATAAAACTTCACACGATTATCTGTATTCAATATCTCATCAACGCCGTCTAAGATGATTATAAACTTATCAGTTGTTAATATATCGAGCAATTGTTCATCGCTAATTGTTCCAAAGTAAGGTTGGAGCTGCTTTTGGATATATTCAAAAATGGAGTTATGAGCAATCCCGTATTCCACAAGATTCATATGAATGGGAATATATTTTTCAAAGTCGTTATTGGTACATATCTCTTTGAGGAGATTAACTGCTTCGTAAGTTTTGCCTGAGCCGGGATCACCCAATAAAACGATTTTCTTGTCTTTTAATAAGCATTGTACGGATGTATGCGACGTATCCTTTTCGGTATATATGTTTCTAACAAGATAGTGAATGTGAGTAATATATCGTGAAACTAACGAAGCTTTATACAGATTTATATTATCTTGATTATCAATATCAACAACACTATTTTCTGTTTGAGGAAGCCTTTCGTTTAACAGGTCTAATATTTTTTCATTCTGTTTAGATACTTGTTCAAGTTGTTCACTAAATCTTTCTCCTAGATTTGTAATAACAAGTCGTGCAGTTTCGTCAGTGGTATAATCGTTTACTATATCAAAAATCACCTTTGACAATGAAAATAAATCCTGATATATATGGCTTTTTTCACAAATGTACTTGGAGTTTTTATCAACAAACTTTGTCGACAAATAAGTTATATATGCATTGATAGAGTTAAAAGGAGAGTCACCCTTGTCAAAACAATAAGATATTATTTTTTTTGCAAATCTTTCTTCTGTCAGAAACGAGTCTAGTGAATTATAGTAAATCTCAGTTCCGTAATTTGTATTAATCATAGAGATTAATTTTGTTTCTAACCCTTTCTTAATTTTTCTTTTTTTCATCCATAATGAAATCCTAGCAAAGAGTGTTTTACCACAAGAGATAATAACTCCTTCTACTATTGATACAATTAAAGCGTTAAACATTTTCCACATCCTCTCAAACAGCTTGTAAATATCATTAATTTATAAAAAACTCTCATTTCTCAGCTGCATTACCTGCTTTTATCCATTCATCAACCTCGGATACTTTGAATTTCCAAAGGCGACCAACTTTTGATGCTGGCATACTGCGTTTTGCAATCCACGTCAACACAGAGTCACGACTTACACCAAGATGCTCCATGATTTCTTTAAGTGAATACCATCGTTCAGTTTCGTTATGCATTTTTACTCTCCTTTACCAAAAAGGTACAAATATATACTTAATTATATCACTTTCTGCTTTTTAAATCAATCTGTTATAAAGGTTTATCGTGGTTTGTTGTAGGTTTGCGTAGGTTTCAAAAACAAATACGGCTAAAGAAGGATTTTTATTCAGTGATCGAGATAAATATTTTATAACAAAACGGAAAAAATATTTACCGAGCACTTGATTTTTGACTTGAAATAGTATATAATAGATTTACAAAACATACTATATCGTAAAAAATATTTACCGAGGTGCCGTTATGGAAATTAAAAGAGATGTATATTTACAAAGACTTATCGAAAGAAAAAACAATGGTTTTGTAAAAGTTATTACAGGTATTCGCAGATGTGGAAAGTCCTATCTTCTTAACAATATATTTTACGACCACCTGATAGCTTCCGGTGTTGATGACGCTCATATTATCAAATTTGCTTTTGATTCGGCAGATGACCTTATGCTGATTGGAGAGGAACTTTTTGAAATTGATGATGAAAAGAGAAAGGTTTCTCCAGAAAAATTCATGAGCTACGTTAAAGAAAAAATGACCGATGACGGAATGTACTACCTTTTACTTGATGAGGTACAAAAGCTTGGTAGCTTTGAAAGTGTGCTTAACGGATATCTTCGCAAAAAGAATATGGACGTTTACGTTACCGGCAGCAATTCCAAGTTTTTATCAAGCGATATAATCACAGAATTTGAAGGACGCGGTGACGAGATTCATGTGCTTCCGCTTTCTTTCTCTGAATTTTATTCCGCATACGATGGCTCAAAGGATGAAGCTTTCGATGATTATATGGTTTACGGCGGCCTTCCTGCAGTTGCTCTTATGAATACGGAGGAAAGAAAATCCAATTACTTGATGTCGCAAATGCAGAATCTGTATCTTAAAGACATAATCAAGAGGTATAATCTTGCTGAGGATGCTAATATAGGCGAGCTTCTGGATGTTATCGCTTCGGGAATTTCAACTCTTACAAACCCGAGAAAACTTGCAGACACTTTTAAAAGCGTAAAAAAATCAACAATAAGCGAAGTTACCGTTGGCAGATATATTTCCCATATGGAAGACGCTTTTATGTTAAACCGTGTAAAGAGATATGATGTAAAAGGCAGAAAATATATCGGCACTCCCTATAAAATCTATTTTGAAGATATAGGTCTTCGCAATGCAAGACTCGGCTTCCGACAAATTGAGGCAACTCATATTATGGAAAACATCATTTATAATGAACTGCGTTACAGAGGATATAATGTTGATGTTGGTGTAGTTGAAGTGCGTGAAAAAGACAAGAAAAGTGGAAAAGAAATAAAAAAGCAGTTGGAAATAGATTTTATTGCCTACATCGGCAGCAAAAAGTACTATATCCAATCTGCTTACGCAATAAACGACGAAGAAAAGAAGGCTCAGGAAACCCGTTCCTTTGATAAAGCGGGAGATTCCTTCAAGAAAATTATAATTGTTGAGAACACAATGAAGCCAAGACGAGATGAAAAAGGCTATGTTATGATGGGAGTTAAGGAGTTTTTGCTTGATAAGGATAGTTTGGAAGCATAAGTAACAATTAACGAGAATATGTTAATGATTAAACAAAAAAAGCAACGGAGAATGATTTATAATGAAAGCTTTAAAACACCCAGGAAAGTGTAAAATATGCGGACAATTAAAAGAGTTGACGGCAGAGCATATTCCACCAAAAAATGCTTTTAATTCAGCGAATGTTGTAGTCCTGCCCTTTGAAGAAGTTTTCAAAACTATCACAGGAGCAGAGGGACGATTACCTTGGGATACAAAAGGATTGCAAGGAAAGGTTCAGCAAGGCGGCCATAAAAAGTATTGTCTTTGCCGTGAATGTAATAACAATACTGGCTCTTGGTACATAAGGGCATATACGGATTTCGCCAAAACCGCGAATGCAATGATTCAACAAGAAGGGTTTACCGTTGGAAATTCATATTCATTTGTAATCAAAAATTTATATCCGTTACGTATTTACAAGGCAATGATGACATTGATATGCGATATCAATAACGATTGTTTTGGCGATGAAAACCTACGTCATTTTCTAATGAATAAAGAAGACAAGAACATTGATACTTCCAAATTTTCATTGTATATGTATTTTGTTTCCACACAAATGCCGCGAATTAGTGGTTTGTCTGGAATTGGCAGTGTAAAAGATTTGAGTAGTTTTGTAATGGTGTCAGAAATAGCATCATATCCGATAGGGTTTGCATTGTATTTAAACAAACCCGAAAACTATTCTCCATTTGGAATAAATATAGACGTGTTTGCAACGTTTGATTATGATACTAAATGCGATTTACATTTTGGAGGTGTACCTTATTTGGATATCAATAGTCAGTTCCCGGCAGACTATCGTTCAAAAGACGATATTGTAAAATGTATTGAGAATTCCGAAAATCGGTAAGCAGTATTGATTAATAACTTTTTAAGAAATATATGTGTTTTAATACTAACTAAAATAAAATAAATAAGACGATAGGGATACTACTGTTTTTGATGGTAGTATCCCTTTTGTATTCTCCAAATTTGCGATTGTTTGTGGTTTTGAAAAAATGGCTCAATGGTATAATATATTCATTGATTTTTATCCGGGAGGAGTAAGCATTGAATATATACGGATATGTAAGAGTTTCGGCAATAGACCAGAATGAAACAAGACAGCTTCTTGAGATGGAGCAACTTGGTATAAAGCCCGAAAACATTTTTATTGATAAACAATCCGGAAAGGATTTTAACAGACCTGAATATATCAGGCTAACAAAGCTTCTGAAGAAAGGAGATTTGCTATATGTCAAAGCCATAGACAGACTCGGCAGAAATTATAAAGAGATTCAAGATCAATGGCGAATTATTACCAAAGAAATGGAGGTTGACGTGGTGGTTATAGATATGCCTTTACTTGACACAAGAGTATACAAGGATTTAATGGGGACATTTATTGCAGACCTTGTGCTTCAGGTACTTTCGTTTGTTGCTCAGAACGAGCGTGAAAACATAAAGAAACGTCAGGAAGAAGGAATAAAAGCTGCAAAGCTTCGAGGTGTAGTATTTGGACGTCCCGTGAAAGTTCCTCTAGATGATTTTGCACACATTGTCGGCAGATGGGAAAGCGGGCATATTTCGGCACAGGATGATTCTGTAGATTTTTTATTAGGTTGTTGAATAATGTTGAAAATTGACGTGTGTTATGTTAAAATAATTGCAATTGACTTAAATAAGGAGTTGAAAGCAATGTGTTTTTATTTAATGCTGTCTGCTCTCACTGACGAAGACAGATCATTTGTTGAAAAAATATATACAGATTATGGAAATTATATGTATGCTGTAGCTTACGATGTTCTTAAACACAGGCAAGACGCAGAGGATGCGGTAAATGATGCAATGTGTAAAATTATAAAATACTTATCAAAATTTGATGAAGGCGCTAACGAAAGAGTTTGTAATATGGTTACTATATGTATAAGGAGTATAGTGAAAAACAAGGCCATTGATAATTATAATAAAAACAAAAGACTTACAAAATATCAAATAGATTGTTATTATAAAGACGATGAAACAGATGACTATGTTATGCAAGATTTCAAAGATGAAAATTTTGTTTTAGAAGACATAGTAATAAAAAAAGAAGAATGTGAAATCGTGAGGAAAGCACTTCTTGAATTAACAGAAGATATGCAACATGCTGTCAATTTAGTATATATGTGTGGATATTCAAGTATCGAAGCTGCAGATTTTTTGGGAATAAGCGATGCCGCTGTTAGAGCAAGATTATTCAAGGCCAGAAAAAAACTTAAGAAAATTTTAGATAAGGAGTTGAATATCAATGGTGAAAAATGATAAATTAGACGCATTGATAATGCTATCCGGAGGTGTTCTTATCGAAAAAAATGTAAGTTTATACAAAAGCACTGACACATCAACAATAGAACGTCCCCGATCGCTTGACAGAAGAGTACAAAGAAATATAAACAAAGAAAAACGCAAACAAGAATTTGGCACTTTTTATAAATACGGAAGACGCTTTGTTGCCGCTTTGCTTATTGTTTGTACATTGTCGTTTGCTGCTGTAATGAGTGTTGATGCGGCAAGAGAGGCGGTTTGGAATGCGATTGTAGAGTTCTTTGATGATTATTTATCTATTTCTTTTTCAACTGAAACAAAACCGCCTAAGACCATCGAAGAAACAAAAGAACTTTTTTATGAAAGTGATGCTTGGGAAAAACAGATTGTATTAGATTCAAAATCAATGCGTAGTGTTGTTTACAGAAAGAACGGAACAAAAGTTGTGACATATTCTCAAGGACTTCTTGGTAAACACGAGGCATGGTTTGATAATGAAAACACTGATGTTGAAAATATTGAAATATGCGGAATATCTGCACTACTTATGTTTAGAGTGGATCAGCAAACTTATGCTTTGAATTGGAGTGATGGAGTGTATGAGTATTCATTGGAAACTCATTCTCCTGAAATTTCAAAAGAAGAGTTGATAATTATGGCAGAAACTATAAAATAACAATATTTCAAATATAAAGTGGTTGAAAACCGTAGTAGTTTTCAACCACTTTTATTGTATAAAGAAAACCACGCGATAGTCGCGTGGTTCAGTGGAGGTTAACCGGTGAGCAAAAATCCTCCAAATGTGGTAAAATAGTTAAGACCTGCCAGTCAAAACTAAAAATAACATTTGGAGGATTTATCTATGAAACAACAAGTAAACATAGACACAAATAGTTTAGCACATACAACGTGGAATTGCAAGTACCATATTGTGTTCGCACCAAAATATCGCCGCAAAGTGTTTTTCGAAGAAAAACGGTTGGAAATAAGAGAGATACTACGAAAATTATGTGAATGGAAAGGAGTAGAAATAATAGAGGGAGAAGTATGCCCAGACCACATACATTTACTGATGAGTATACCACCAAAAAT
>JAZQGP010000042.1:0-3800 GCA_045540015.1 Eubacteriales bacterium | reverse complement strand
TGCGGTTGGCGACCAAGGACTTCTCGTCCTTGGAACCGTCGACAGCTTCTTGAAAGAAGCTGCGCAAGAACTTCTGATGTTGCAATAATAAAAACCGCAAGACAAATTCCTGCGGCTGAACATAATTATCCTTATCTTTTTAGATTTGTGTTTCAGCCTTCCGGGTCAGAAATAAGTCTTGCCGTCAGGATTCGTTATTATTTTAACAGACATTTGTGACATATTATATAATATAAAATGAATGTGCAGTTAACATGTAAAATATAAGTTCGGTAAATTCTGAAAATACAGAGATTTTTTAAAAAAAACACTTGACAAAATAAAACCGTTACTGTATAATAACCGAGGTGTAAAGAAAAATACTTTACAGTATACAGGAGAGGAGATGCATTTGTGGCAAAGAAACTTGAAATATCCGACCTGTATGATGCATATGCTTCTCTTTTGTCAGAGGAACAAAGCACGGCGCTTGATCTGTATTATAATGAAGACCTGTCGCTTTCGGAAATTGCGGAGCAGACGGGCATTTCAAGACAGGGTGTGCGTGACAGAATAAAACACGGTGAATCTTTTCTTCTGTTTTATGAAGAAAAACTGCATTTGTGTGAAAAATATCAGAAGACGGAAGAAATTCTGTCGCAGATGGAAAAGAATGCGGATAAAACCGGTAAAGAAGAGCTTTGTAAGTTTATAGCAGAGCTTCGTCTTGTAAACGAATAGAAATAAACAGAATGTCAGTGAGGATATTATGTACGAAAGCTTAAGTTCAAGGCTTGCAAACGCATTCAAGGCGTTTAAAAACAAGGGTAAGCTGACGGAAGCTGATGTAAAGGAAGGAATGCGTGAGATAAAGCTTGCGCTTCTTGAGGCTGACGTCAACTACAAGGTTGTTAAGGATTTTATTAAAACTGCAACCGAGCGATCTGTCGGCAGTGAGGTGCTTGAAAGCCTTGTGCCGTCGCAGCAGATTGTAAAAATAGTAAATGAAGAGCTGACTCTTCTTATGGGCGGAGAGAATACAAAGCTTGTCATTTCCTCAAAGCCTCAAACTGTTATCATGATGTGCGGTCTTCAGGGTGCGGGTAAAACAACGCACACAGGAAAGCTTGCACTTATGTATAAAAAGCAGGGAAAACGTCCGCTTCTTGCAGCATGTGACGTTTACAGACCTGCGGCAATAAAGCAGCTTCAGGTTGTGGGACAGAGTATTGATGTTCCGGTTTTCACGATTGAAGGCTGTACGGATCCTGTAAGAATTGCAAGAGAAGCCCTTGAACACGCAAAGAAGCACGGACACGATATGTTGTTTCTCGATACGGCTGGTCGTCTTCACATTGACGAAGAGCTAATGGGTGAGTTGCAGCAGATAAAAACAGAGCTTGAACCTACTGAAATTCTGTTTGTTGTTGATGCAATGACGGGACAAGATGCAGTAAATGCAGCGGCAGCTTTCAACGAAAAGCTTGACGTGACGGGTATAATCCTCACAAAGCTCGACGGTGATACACGTGGCGGTGCGGCGCTGTCTACAAGACAGGTAACAGGTAAACCCATAAAGTTTATCGGTACGGGCGAAAAGATGGAAAACATCGAGCCATTTTACCCTGACAGAATGGCATCACGTATTCTCGGTATGGGTGATGTGCTTTCACTTATAGAAAAAGCGGAAGCGGCAATTGATGAAAAAAAGGCGGCGGAGCTTGAAAAGAAGATGCGTGAGCAGACGTTCACCTTGGAGGACTACCTTGAGCAGTTTGACAGGCTGCGCGATATGGGTCCGCTTGATCAGCTTCTTGGCATGATGCCCGGTATGAATACGGCAGCTCTCAAGGATGTTCAGATTGATGAACGCCAGATAGAGCGAATTAAAGCAATTATTCTTTCGATGACTCCCGAGGAGAGAAACAATCCCGATATAATAGGCGCGTCAAGAAAGAAGAGAATTGCAGCAGGCTCCGGAATGAAGGTTGAGGATGTAAATAAGCTTCTCAAACAGTTTGATGCAACCCGTAAAATGATGAAGCAGTTCGCAAGCGGAAATATTCCCGGCGGCTTTGGCGGTAAGATGTTTGCCAGAAAGATGCATAAGGCAAAGAAAAAGAAGAAAAAACGTTAAACGTGCTTGAAAACAAGCGTTTAAATAAAACATTATAATATTTTGGAGGACAAAAAAATGGCAGTTAAGATCAGACTCAGAAGAACAGGTTCAAAGAAGGCTCCTTACTACAGAGTAGTAGTTGCTGATTCACGTTACCCCAGAGACGGACGTTTCATCGAAGAAATCGGTAACGTTAACCCCAGAACAGAGCCTGCAACAGTTGTAATCGATGCTGAAAAGGCAAAGAAGTGGATTGCAAACGGTGCACAGCCCACAGAAACCGTAAGAGCAATGCTCAAGAAGAACGGTATTCTTTAATTGAACGGAACTACGGAAAAGAAATTTTCCCGTACTGTACCGCCAAAGGAGGATATTATTTTGAAGCAGGTTCTTTACGATATCGCAAAACCCATTGTCAATAATCCTGACAGAGTAAATATTACCGAAAAGCTTGACGGGGACACAATTGTTCTCAACCTCATGGTTGACGAAGCTGACCTTGGAAAGGTTATCGGCAAGCAGGGACGCATTGCAAAGGCGATAAGAACTGTTGTTAAGGCAGTTGCAAATCGCGACGGCAAGCGCGTTATTGTTGACATATCTGAAAATCTCGACTGATTTTGAGAGCAAATTGAAGGAGACGGTTATTCCGTCTCCTTTTTGTCGTTTATAGTACAATACGCGATGATAACTTTGGCGCTATTTGTGTCAAGACTTTCTATTGTGCTGTGTTCAAGGTATGTTTTGCATGAGGCAATTCCGAGATTTTCTGTTGTTATGTTTGAAATTGTTATATTCTTGCACTTTTCCATACCAATAGCGGAAAGTGTGCAGTTTGAAATACTGATGTTGTCACATTCTTCAAATTTTAATGCTTTTATAAATGCTTCGAGCTTTTCAATTCTTTCTTCAAGTGATTTTATGTATTCTGCGTTGTCCATACTATCACACCTTTCTGCGTTTATTATAGCAGATGGGCTTTTGTGTGTCAATACCTGCATGATATGGAGATGGTTTCGTGTTGTGCCTGACGGCAGATTGTTATAAATCTGATTTATTGCTTTCCACTCGCCGTGGGGGCGTTACTCTTTCTGCTCGTGCAGAAAGGTAACCGAAAGAGCACGACTAAGAGCACCTACGGTTCTCTTAGTTATCACTCCCTTATGCCGACGCCTTGTCAGTACAGCTCATACAAAAAGAATATTTTAACCCTTATTATTATTTCACGAAAAACTCTGGCTTTTATAGCTTACGGCAATATCTCAAAGACAACTTTTAGCAGTCGCTGATATTTTGCATCTCCAACGAGCTGTCTACTGTCGCTCGTACCTAAAGGCTCGATGGGCGGACTGCGTCCGTTTCATGCTGAAATTGACATTTGAAAAACATCAATTTCAGATTTACTCTACTGTTGCAGTTCTCCTATCTTACAAGTAATCGCCGTAAGCTATGGAGGCCGCAAGTGTATGCAAAATAGGAGCGAAGTGATGAATAATCATTTGCGTATAGTGAAAATGATAGGCGTCGGCGACAAGGGAAAGTTACATAAGGAAACGGTAGGTGTCCTTATGAGCATCTTTTCGTCTATTTTCTGGGCGAACAGAAAATACACTCTGCCGGTAGGCAAAAGTCGCATCTGCGGTTTATGCCACCCTCGGCGATAGCCGACAATGTAAACCGCCTCCACGGCAGTGGAATACTA
>JAZQGP010000041.1:0-36003 GCA_045540015.1 Eubacteriales bacterium | reverse complement strand
TCTTGTACACCAGGATTTTTCGTTACATTCGGGGCATTTAAGATGTCTTGTAGTTAGTGTATGCGCACCCCAAACATATGCCCTAAAGGTCGGTTTGAATGTGTGTCCGCACTTTCTGCATTTATAAACGCCTGTTTCGTAGTCAACCTTGGCGGCATAGTAAATTGCAAGTATAACTAAAACCACCGAAACCGCTATAAAAGCTATTGCGGTCGCATGATTTATGATTTTTTCTTCCGAAAGAATTGTGCTTATAACAAGCAAAGCGATGCTTAAAACTACTCCGATAACAGATAATATTATGTTACCTTTATTTTTCATTTACATATTCTCCTTCATTTATAACTTCTATGTAAAAACTGACCGGTCTGAATCCGTCATTGCAGGAAATCATAGCCGATTTTTTGTTTTTCATCCAACCATCATAGAAATTTCCGCCACCATTTGAAAGCTCTTTCACAAAGTATTCCATACTTTCCCAAGCAGAATCACACATATTTTCAGGCTTTTCTCCGCCAACGGAAATAAACTCCTGACCGAGCCTCATATCGCAGGTGTGCTCAATTGGGTTTTCATATTTTTCTATCAAATCATCATACTGTACCATTTTCATAACGGTAATTTTTATAGTTTTCATTTCTCCACCTCATACGGCCAGTCGATAATACCGCCGAACTCTTTTACATTGGTGTAGCCGAGTTTTACAAGACTTTCGGCTGCGATTTTGCTGCGTCTGCCTGAACGGCAATATACTAAAATCAGCTTGTCCTTATCGGGTACCATTTCTTCTGCTTTACTTTCAATTTCAGTGTATGGAATCAAGATTGCGCCAGGAATGTGTCCCTCGTCAAATTCGTTCTGTTCTCTTGTGTCTAAAATAATATGTTCTTCGCCTGAATCCATTATCTTTTTGGCTTCCTCTGCCGAAATTTGTTCGTACATTGCTTTTTCTCCTTTTTCTGCGACGATTATTGATGTCGGTCCGTCTGCACCGCCTATAATTCCAATACTTGTAGCATCTCCGCATCCTGAGATCAGTATGCAAAGTAAGATTGATATTATACATAATAGATTTTTCATAAATTCCACCACTTTTTATTTTTTCGGCTCATAAAGCCCTACTGTTTCTCTGTTTCTATACTCATGCTTTTCGTAATAATCGATGAGTGTTCCGTCATCATCACGAAGGGCAACCATATACACGTCCTTATTTTCCTCATCATTGCGATAGGTGTATATGATGTTGTTATCCTTGCTTTCGCGAAACCAGGCAACCACTTTATCAATTTGATCATTTGCCTTTGGCGGATGGCAGTCTTTGATGCTTTTGCCGGTTAAATCCTTGTGGTAATGCTCTATCGCAGATGGATTCATATAAACAATGATATCGTCTATATCGCAAATAACGACGGGGGAAGTGTCTTGGTCTAATATGCTTTTGAAAAATTTATAAAGTTTCATTTTCAAACCTCACTAATTGTTGCTCTGCTGTTATTATACTATATCTTGCTGAAAATTTCAATATTGCCGAAACACTTTGTCGTGGATTAATAGATTGATGTAATTTTCGTAATCAGTGCTTTGTTGAATATAGCATTTTCATTATCGGCTTTCTGTGATTATATCACAGAAAATATAAAAACTTTGTTGTATAATACATATAACACAGGAAAGAGCGTATGAGAAAATGACAGCTTTGAATAAAAATGCAGTTTACGGTATGATAATAGTTGGCAAAAGAATACCTTGCTGCAAAAGCGCGAAAGGTGAGTGAAAACAAATGCAATATTTAATATCGTTTCTTGAAGGAATTATCACTTTTATATCGCCGTGTCTGCTTCCGATACTGCCTATATACATTTCATATTTTGCAGGCGGCGGAGAAAGAAGCACAGCTAAAACAATAAAGGGCGCTGTAGGATTTGTAAGCGGTTTTACCCTTGTTTTTGTAATGCTTGGAGCGTTGGCAGGGACCGTTGGAGGCTTTCTTCGCGAATATAGGACTGCAGTAAATATCATTTCGGGGCTTATCGTGGTAATCTTCGGCTTGAATTTTCTTGGCGTGTTTAAGCTGAATATTTTCAGAGGAAGCAAGAGAGCTTTCAAAACGGATAACACAGGATTTTTCTCAGCAATGCTTTTCGGAATTATCTTTTCTGTCGGCTGGACACCTTGTGTCGGGGCATTCTTGGGTTCGGCATTGATGCTGGCTTCTCAGCAAGGTCATATAGCAGAAGGAATGCTGATGCTGCTTAGCTATTCTTTGGGACTTGGTATACCATTTATTTTAAGTGCGGTGCTGATTGACTACCTGAAATCAGCATTTAACCTCATAAAGAGAAATTACAAAACAATCAATCTTGTAAGCGGCTGTCTGCTTGTTGTAATCGGTATTATGATGGCAACAGGAACGCTTGAGCAGCTATTAAATCTGCTCGGTTAGGAGGTACTATGAATAACAAGAAAACACTCATAATATTTATTCTTGCATTTGTTGTTTTATTTGGCGGCGCGTATCTGCTTTACGCGCGGCTTGGTCAGTCGCAAGCACCCGACCGCCTTTCGGTGCAGCAAGAGGAAAATGATACGGCAGAAACCGAAAATCAAGAAAATCAAAAAACTCCGGCACCTGATTTCACAGTGTATGATGCAGACGGAAATGAGGTTAGGCTATATGACTTTATAGGCAAGCCCATAGTTCTAAATTTCTGGGCAAGCTGGTGCGGCCCTTGCCAGATGGAAATGCCTGATTTTCATGAAAAATATCTTGAGCTTGGAGACGAGATAAATTTTCTGATGGTAAATATGACAAGCGGACGGGAAACCTTAGATAGTGCAAAGAATTTCATTGCAGAAAAGGATTATACATTTCCTGTGTTCTATGATACAAAGAGCGATGCGGCATTTGTCTACGGAGCGTACTCTCTGCCAACCACCTATTTCATTGATGCCGAGGGGAATGCCGTTGCTCAGGCAATAGGCGCTATTGACGGCGAAACTCTGCAGCGTGGAATCGATATGATTAAATAAATTATCCGTCGGGGAAATGATTGATATGCACCCGGCGGATTTTTTGAATTTTGTAATATGAACGGCAAAAAATCCCGCAAACCACCTGAAAAAAGGAGAGAAAACAGATGGTTCGCGGGACTGCGAATAATAGGAACTAAGCTTTATAATATTGAATATCTGCTTATAAAACGATATTATTCTTCGTTCGGGGTATCATCCCAAAGACTTCCGACATCTATGAATGTGTCGCTCTCTAAAAGAATGTCGTCTTTGGTAATAATCATAACCGAAAGGGAAGGGGATTCGTAATATTTCATTTTAAGAACCTCTTTGTAATGTTTGTTTTATGCAGCCGGAATAAGGTCTTCACTGCCGCATATTGTGAGTATTCCGTCAACGCATCCTTTGAGAAGCGCGTTGCCGTTGTATTCTGCAAGACCTGCATCACTTGAAACAATTGCCTTTGCAACGTCATAAATGCTGCGTGACATTTCATTTCCGTATACATAGTTCTGATTGTCTGTTGTGAAGAAGGGACGAACAACAAGCTTTTCCTGGAGTGCGCTTGCATTGAGAGGAATACCGTGGAAAACAGCTGTGAGTATGAGGTCGGTTCCGCTTATATCGTAGATAAGCTTTTGGCTTTCAACGCCGTCTGCTTTTACGATGTTTGTTCCCATGACACTGTTTCCGTAATTAACGGTAAGCTCATCATTTCCGAGAACCGAAGCTCTTGCTACAACAAAACCTACGGTAAGAGTATCGTTTGAATATATTTCATTGGAAATACTTGTCTTAAAGCGTATACCGTTTACTTCCTTGTAGTTGCTGTAGTAGATGCTGTTTTCGCCCTGATAGGACTTGGGAGCAAGAACTGCTGTAAATGCGGTGTCAGCTGTAATAGTGTATTCATCGCCTGCATCATAAAGCTTGCTGCCGTCGAACCACTGCCAATGAGTTGCACCGTTTGTACCGTTTATTTCGGGAAGTGTAATGGTGAAATCAGCAGGATACTCAACCGTTTCTGTTGTCGCATCTGCGTGAGTAAAGGTTGCTTCGATTTCGTATAAACCGTAGAACTCAACTTCGGAGAAGCTGAAATAATCCCTGCTGCTTGCAGGAAGTGCAAATCTAACGTATTTATATGCAGTGGTATCGGAAACAGTGTATGTAACCCATTCCTGTGTTCCTGCTGTGATTGCAGTTTCTTCTTCGTCTGTTAAGGCAACTGTTGCAAGAGTTGTCCAGCTTGAGTTGTCGTTAGAACCCTGGAAAACAGCTCCGCTGATTCTATCGTATGCCGCAGCGCCACCGCGTCCGTCGGGAGATACTCTTACACTTGTAATCACAGCTTTGCTGTCAAGATTGTATCCGACATAGGAGTCATTGCCGGTGCCTTTGTGAGTCATAAAGAAGTAATTGGATTTATTGGTGCTGTGAACACCGTCGTTCCAGACTGTATTTGCATTGTTATAGAAATTACCGCTGTCAATTTTGTTGTCAGAACTAAGCTCGGTACTATTTGAAAATTCAAAATAATTGCCCCAGAATTCAAGTTCAACAAAGCATAGAATAGCCTGCTGAGGATCTGCTTTATCAGTAGAACGGAAGATTCTGAGTGAATTATATTTTTCAGTTACTTCATCAAGGCTTATTTCAACCTTTTCGGTGGTTGTGCCGTCAAATTCCGTTAAACTAAGAACCTGTATGGTTTCCCACTCACCGCCGATTTTCTTTCCCTGTAATTCAATGCCATTAAGTCGGACGTGTCCATTGACTGATCCCTCTGGCACAATTACAACCTTTGAGGGAATAACCTCGTGATATCCGTAATCATATCCCGCATATGCATCAATTTTATTATCGAACATTACTCTTTCGGTACTGGTTCTTGAGCTGTATTTTCCGTCGCCCCATTTGGTTGTGTTGCCTGAGGAACGTGTTGATTCCGTCTGTATACCTTGATTGAGAATTACAGAGGTGTCGACAATTTCGGGTTCTGTGCCGTAGAATTCAACCTCGGAGAATGCGAAGTAAGTATTTGAAACGGAGCCTGAGACAAATCTTACATAATTGTAAGCTGTTGTGTCTTCAACAGTAAAGATAATAGGTGCTTG
Organism: Eubacteriales bacterium; assembly: GCA_045540015.1. Taxonomy (GTDB): domain Bacteria; phylum Bacillota; class Clostridia; order Oscillospirales; family CAG-382; genus UMGS1387. The sequence goes on along the minus strand of JAZQGP010000041.1, from coordinate 30,874 downwards.
TTGGGATGCGTCTTTTATTATTTCTTCGTGCTCAGCTCCAACAGTGCCAAGCGTTACCCAAGTATTGCCGTCGACGGATGCCTGTACTACTGAACCGTTTATACGCTCATAATTTACACTCACAGAATTTTTATTACTGTCCGAATAAACTCTGATTTCTGTGATGTTCATGGCTTTGGATAATTTGTATCCTACATAAACTTCATTTGCAGATTTAGTTTCGAGGAATACTCTGTCGGAAGTGGAACCATTATTCCAACCTGATAAGTTGTTATAAAAGTTTCCGCTTGTAATGGCAGTTCCCGTAAGCTTTACAACTTCCGAAGCAAGCCCTGCAACATTTTCTTCATTAACTATTTTACTAACCTCAACTGCACTTTCAACTGCAGTTATGGGAGCGGGTGCGGCAAACACAGCACTTGTAAGAAGCATGGTGAATGCCATGAAAAGTACCAACAATTTTTTCATTGGTTTTCCTCCTTGATTTGAAAAATGATATTTGGGTGTCTTTTCGTAAAGATATTTTGCTTTGTGAAAAGAAATCTCCCATGCAATTACATTTTATCATTATTTGCTATTGAAAATAAATACAAAATATGATATAGTTAAATAAAAATGTAAGAAATCCGATACAATTTCACGGTTTTTTCGGAGGAATTTATATGAAAGGTATATATGCATACAATATAGATGCATACAATGTATATAACAAAAAAGGCCTGCTGTTTAAAATGGAGGACAGAGCGACAAATGCAATTTGTCTGTCTACAAACATTGCAAAAAACGAGTTTATAAGCAAGGAAAAAAGCTGCATGCTTGAAAAGAACACAGTGCTTTTTATCCCTAAAGGTTTGTCATACAGCCTTGTAACCCATGAAACGGGAACGTGTGGTCTTATCAATTTTCGAGGAAATATGCCAGTAAACGACTTGCTTTGCAAACCGGTGTCACATCCTGAAAAGCTGTGGAAGATGTATGTTGGAATAACTCAGAGTGAAACCGAGTATGAGCAGCTCTCAAAGTTATATGAAATGCTTGACTTTTTACAAAAAAACGAGATTGAAGCAGCTCAGGAAATGGCAGTGAAGGTTCAGATTGAATATATGAAGCAACATTTCAGCGACAGCTCTCTTAACAATAAGAGGCTTGCCAAGTTGACAAATGTAAGTGAAGTATATTTTCGCAAGCTTTTCACCAAATCCATGGGCACCTCTCCTCATCTTTATCTCCAAAAGCTGCGTATTAAAGAAGCAAAGCGCCTTTTAAAGCAGAACGATTTAAGTGTTGAAAAGATTGCCGAAGCCTGTGGCTTTGCCAGCCGATACTATTTTTCCGCTGCGTTCAAAAAGGAGGTCGGCGTGTCGCCTGTAAAGTTTGCATCGCAGTACAGATTTATGTAACTTACTTTCTTGAAAGAAAGTAAGCAAAGAACTTTTCATTGGTTAAATCGAGGCTTAAACAGCCTCGATTTAACATTTTCATATATAAAAAAAGAAGGGCAACCGTTTCAGTTGCCGTTCAATATTTTATTATCAGTCCTCAAACTCAATGTTGCCGTCATCGTCCATGCTCTTAATAACCGCAAGTGACTTTAGGTTTATTCCCATATCCCTCAGTATTGAGCCTCCGTTTTGGAAGCCTTTTTCAATACATATACCGACACCCGAAACCTCAGCACCTGCACTCTTTACTATATCAATAAGTCCGAGAGATGCTTTTCCGTTAGCAAGAAAATCATCAATAATGAGAACCTTGTCATCAGGCGTGATAAATTTTGTGGAAACCATGATGTCATAGCTTTTTCCGTAGGTGAAGGACTCAACTGTGCTCGTGTAAACACCGCCGTCAATGTTCTTTGACTTTGCCTTTTTGGCAAATACTACAGGCACACCGAAATACTGTGCCGCAATACATGCAATACCTATTCCCGAAGCCTCAATTGTCAGTATTCTCGTAACAGGAACATCAGCGAATAAACGCTTGAATTCCTTGCCAATCTCATTGTATAATTCTACGTCAATCTGGTGATTGAGAAAACTGTCTACTTTTAAAACTCCGCCGGGAACAATGTTTCCGTCTTTTAAAATTCTTTGTTTGAGTAATTCCATTTGTGTAACCTCTGTAAAGCATATTTTAACGGAGAAATTTAAGCTTATACAACTTAAATTTCACATTTGTTTTTACCATTTTAGCATAAACCCCTACACTTTGCAATATATTTATAAAAAAAACTCTTCTTTTGCCGAATAAAACGGACAGAAGAGTTTTTTTGTTGCATTTTATGCACTTTCTGTATTTTCAGAAATAGCATCAATTAACCCATTGCTTTCAACAATGTTTATATTGTCGGGGGTTTTTCCGGTTTCGTTCATAACAATCTCGGTTATCTGAGCAACCTCAGCCGTAAGCAGTCCGGGTGTTTTCACGATGACATTTATTTTTTCTCCGCTGATTATTGCAACACAGTCGGAAAAACCCTTTGCTTTTATCATTTCCTCAACGTTGGTTTCCGTTTCAATGTCTGCTGCTATTTGCATCATTTCGGAAAGTGCCTTGTCTTTCACGTCGGGCATCGTTTCGGCACTGTCAACAACCACCTGAAGTGTCTCAAGAGCTTCGTCACGGCTTCGCTCGCGGTTTATTGACGCTGTATCAAAATAATTGGGCGAGGTATCTTCAATAATTTCGGTTTTGTCAACGAGCTTTGCTTCTCCGAGAATTTTTGTGCTTGCATCGGAAGCGCTTGATGTGTAGAGATAGTCTGATAGGGGTGTGTTGCCGGAGTTTGTTATATAATCCGTGTATACCGCCGTACAAATAATTGCGGCAAGAGAAAATATGACAATCGGTTTTTTGTGCTTTAATATGCCTTTGAAGAATTTTTTCATGGTGTGTATTGTCCTCCTGTGACGTAAATTCTTGATGATGAAACGTCAAGCGCCGTGCTTGCCGCTTTAATTATGTTGTTTCTTACATTTGTATTTTCGCCGCCTTCGCATACAATAAGAACTCCGCTGATTTTGGGACTTATGTGTTTTACCACAACAGGTTCTTCGATGGAAGAACCGTTTTTCATTGTGGCAAGAGACTTTTCCGAGGTGGTTCTGCTTTGACTTGATAAATCAACCATTTCATCCAGCTTTGCGTTTGACATGTAAACAGTCTCATATGAGCTTTCAAGCGTTATGAATACCTGTGATTTTCCTGCACCGGAAATGTTGCTTATTGTCTGTGAAAGTCTCTTTTCAAGTGAGTATACATACTCGCTTTCGGAAAAGTGTTCCTGTGTTTCAGGAATGTCGTTTTTATGAGTACCTGACAGAGAAAACGGCAGTGACAGCATAAGCCCGATGCAAGCACAGATGCTGAGAATGATAATTTTTTTCTGCTCCCGTGTCGGTTTTCTTAATAGTAATGTTTTTACTTTTTCCATGTTATTCTTCTCCGTCTGTATTGCTGCTGATTCCGAGCAAATCCGTGACAAAGGCGTAAATTTTGTTGTAGCTCGTGCCATGCTCTGACGGAAGCTCTATATCCACACCCGTAATGTCAACAGTGATTTTTTCATTGTTTTGCTCTGTAACAAACTGTATGCTTATGGTAGTGGGTTTTATGCCGAATTCAGAATATATTTTTTCGCTAATTTCATTTTCAAGCTGTTTTTTTGTAAGATAAATGATACTTTGTTCTTCTTCTGAAATATGACCTGCTTCTTCGTGAGCAAATATTTCCGAAAAATTTGTGTTTTTCAGTATTTCTGCTCCCGGAATAAGTACCGAAAGTGTAAGAGAAAGTGAGAATACAAGTTTGAGCGCCGATTCCATGGTCTTTGTGCTTTTGGAAGAAACCGAGAGAAGTGAGTCCGAAATAATTCCTATAAGCGAAATGGTAAGAAGACCGTGAAGATAAGCTCCTATACTTTGTGGCATTGTTTTTTCCTTTCCGATAATTTAAACAGTTACCGAGGTTCTCATGAAAATAGCAAGCATTACGATAAATGAAGCACTGCATACGGCACATACCGCATACAGCAGATTAATGGCACTGCTTGCCGAATCAAGATAACTCTGCAGTTCTTTCTGTCCTGTAAGTCGCGAACACATTCCGCCAAGATAAAATAGCAGCTTTACCGAAAGCACTCCCGCAAGTGCAGGCATAATAGCATAGATAATATACGCAATAGCCGCACCTCCGGCAACACTTTTTATGTAGCCGGCACCCGCAACAACGGTTTTCAGGCTTTCACTTACCATGCCTCCTGCAACCGGAATAAGCTTTGCCGCCGTGAATTTTATACCACGCATGGCAAGACTGTCGGCACCCGCTCCTATAAAGGACTGAAGTGATAAAACTCCGCAGAAAACCGTCATAATAATTCCCGATATCCACATGCAGATGCTTTTTATAAATGAACTTATTCCCGAAAGGTCAGCTCCTTTTCCGAGTGCACTGACAGCACACAGGCTGACACATATTTTTGTACCCGGAATAAGAAGACGTGAAGAAAGAAGCTGGAGAAAAGTAAGAGCCGAGGAGCAAATGACGGCGCTGCCAGAAGCCGACACCGTGTTACCGCTTGCAGCACTCACTGCACTGATTGCAGGTATAAAAGACAACATGAATGTGCAAAGCTTTTCACAGGTTTTTTGCATAAGCTCAATGCATCCGATAATAGGCGAGAGAGTAATAAGTATAAGAAACAGTAGTGCTGCAGATGAAAACAGATTCTTCTGTGAAAAGCTTTCGCCGATGCAGGAAAACAGCGCAGACATGAAAATGACTGCGAATACTCCCGAAAAAGCCCCTGCTATTTCTTTAATTGAGTTTGTTACCGAATCCTTTATTTCACAAAGCAGTTTTTTTGGATTCAGAGCCTCAAGCACCTTGTCAGCCGTTTTTTCTACATCCTCCATATTATCCATGCTGTTCGATGTATTTTCACTCAGAGTATTTGCTGTGTCGAATGCCGAATCCTTGGAGAATTTTTCAATGTCCTCTGCTTTGACCGAGAATGAAAGAAGAAAAAACGCACAAAGCATGAGGTAGGAAAACCTAATTAATAAGCTTTGTAACATATTCAAACACCGTTTTAATAAGCGGAAGACAAAGTGCGAGAATTACGCATTTTCCGCACAGCTCAATTCTTGAGGCAAGTGAAGTTTCTCCACAGTCACGGCAAAGCTCTGCACCGAATGAGCACAAAAGCGCGCATGAAGCACTTTTAATCATAAGTGAAGCAAATCCCGAGGTGCTTTCACGAAGGTATTCAAGCGAACGTATATACTCAAATATGGGACTGATAAAAGTGATTGACGCGAGCATGAGCGAAATACAGGCGAAAACCGATATGAAAAGCGCGTATTCTTCCTTTGTTTTCTTGAGCAGAATTATTGCAAACAGACTTATAATCGAAGCTGACACAAGCTTTGTTATGTTCATACCCGTCATAGCCCGAAAATACTTCTTACACTTGTAAAAAGAATGTCAATTTGCTGAATGAGCATGAGCAGAACAATGATAACGCCTGCAAGCGTACAAAACACAGCCTGCTCATCGCGGCCTGTTTTTGAAAGAATACTGTTTGCAACGCTTACTAGTATTCCAATCCCTGCAATTTTCATGATAAGACCTATATCCAAAATAAACCATCCTTTCCTTTTGTCATTTCTGAATTGTTGTCTACATCAACAGAATACACGAAAGTATTCCTGCAAGTATTCCGAGCTTTCCGTAGACCAGCTTTTTTGTGTTTTCTTCGGCTGTCAGCTGCTTGTCGAGAGCCTCAAGAAGCGCCGAGTATCTCTCGCAGTTTTTTATTTCCTCCTCGGAAAAAGTGCTTTTGCCGCACTCTCTTGCAAAGCCGAAAATAAGCTCGTTTTCCTTTTCCGAAAGACCGGGAGGAAAATCAATAAGTACTTCTTCAAGACTTGCATTTTCGTTTTCGATAAGTGCTTTGATAAATCCGCACTTTTTTAGTTCATGTCCCGAAAACAAACAGAAAATCTCGTGTAAAGATAGCTTTGCGTACTGTATCCCGTTTTTTATAGAGTGGATAAGCTCTATGAATTCGCGGCGCTTTCTTGCCTTTATGCTTATCCTTGTAGACATAAGAAAACCGAAAAGGCTTACTGATACCGAGAAAAGCGCAATTCCGAAAATGCGTATCATGCTTTTGGAGAAATAGGGGAGAATACTCCGGAAATTTTGTCGCTGTTTCTCTCAAGACAGAAAACTCCGCCGAAAACGCCTGCATCAATCAGTGCTTTTATGTGAGGACGCTCCATAAGTGCTTCAAAACTGTTTGCATGAGCTGAGGCTATAAGAATAACGCCGCCGCTGTGAGCTTTTATAATTTCTTTTGCCTCGCTTTCAGTTCCTATTTCATCGACAATTATAACCTCCGGGGAGAGAACTCTGGTTGCTGTTTCCATTCCCTTGGCTTTTGGCATGCTCGTCAAAAAATCAATGCAGCAGTTGTCAAAAATGCCGTCCATAAATATTTCACTTCTTTCGTCTATGACGCAAACTCTGAGAATCGTCTTTTGACCGCAAAGGTTGAAGCCTTCCGAAAGGCTTTTTGCAAGATCACGTAGAAGTGTTGTTTTGCCTCCCCCGGGAGAAGATGCAATGAGTAGTCCTTTTCCGCTTGGAAAACCGTTGTTTTCTATGTAGGAAAGAACCTCTTTTCCTGCTCCAGGAATGTGATGTGCAAATCTGACGGTAACACCTTTAATTTTTGAAAATCCCGTAACAAGTCCGTTCTTTACACTGCATATTCCTGATATGCCTATCCTGACTCCACCGCAAACCGTTAAAAAACCTTCCTTAAGACTTTCCTCGTGTGTATAAACTGAGCCGTGGCAGGCTTTGAATATGAATGCATCAAGCTCATCCTGTGTTACCCTTACCGAATCGCATAAGCAGTTTGTTATCCCGCTGCTCGTAAGCGAACTGTTTTTTCCGCCTATGCATACGCTGACAGCACCGCAGGTGTGAATACGAAGCTCGGTTATAGAAGAAAATGTCTCGCTGTCAAGCTTTGCAAGTGCTGTTCTTACAGAGCCGGGAAGATATTTTACTATTGCCTCGGCGCAAGATGATGTCGTGTTCATTGTGTATCCTCCGATGTTTTTAAGTGTCTTGTCTTTGTGAAAAGTTGTATACTTCAACTATCCGTTCCCATGTTGCGGCATTTATTCTTCCAGTTACGGGAATACCGAACGCTCTCTGGAAACTCAGAACCGCCCTTTCTGTTTCGCCTCCGAAAACTCCGTCGGGAGTAAGAGAGGGAACTGAAGGGTAACGTTCGGAAATTGCTGCAAGATATGTCTGGATCAGCCGAACGGATTCTCCCGTGTCACCTCGTGAAAGCTCTGTTCCTGGATATTGCTGGTTTGCTTCTGTGTCTCTTATAAGGCGCAGTATATATCTGTAAACCATGTATAAGGCAGTCCAGACATTGGGATTAACTACGCCTGTTTCTGCAAGCCCAAAGGTGCGCTGAAAGCTTAGGAGTGAATTTAAGGTGTCCTGACCGAAGATGCCGTCTCGTACCACACCTTCAACAGTAGGATAGAAATAGCTTATATAATTGAGAAGAAGCTGGAGCAGGAGCGCATAGTCGCCTTGTTCTCCTATGCTTATGGTAACCTCGGGAATAACATTTTCAAATATTGTCGGTATTCCTTCGCCTAAAACCTCAGCAAGCTTTATTACGGCAGAATAAATGTAAGAAATTCTATACCACGTTGCTTTTCCTACGATTCCGTCAACCTCAAGGTCGAATATTTCCTGAAATGCACGAACTGCAGCATCTGTTGATGCTCCAAAGCGTCCGTCGATGGTCGGTATAAGAGGGATTGCGGGATAATTCTGACGTATGCGCATGAGCTGTCGCTGTATTTCGAGAACATTTTCGCCACTGCTGCCAATACTGAGAGGCGTTCCCGGGTATGAAGCCGGAGAAGAACGTATGTCGTTTGTTTCTTCAAGGTTTACGTCGTCTCCATAGTAATAGCGTATAATCTGAATGGGCGTATAGCCTCTTTCGGCAAGAGCTACCGTACCCCACTGTGAAAGTCCTTCACAGAAAACGGTTTTTCCGTCGCAGAACTGCGTAAACAGCGGACTTTCCTCACCTTCGCGTACAACGTAAACATTGAAATACTCGTCAACTAGACGGCTGATATTTTCAAAAATGTTTCTTCCGGGTACAAATGCCTGGTCGAATTGAGTTGTGTTTGTTACATCAAAATCATACCCCTGGCTCGGATACCACTCGGTGTATATGCGGTTTAATACAAGTGAAACTATTGCGTGAATGTTGGCAATGAGCGAGTTTTCGGGCCAGGTAGGATATATTTCCGAGGAGGCTACATTTTTAACATAGTCTACAAAAGGAACTGTCACGTTTCGCGCGTTTGATGAGGGCACACCGAGATGAACCGTTACATATTCGGGAATAAACACGCTTTCGAGTATAAAAGGACGCGCTCTTGCTCCGTCAGACGGAGAAAAGCCATCATATTCCGAGTTGGTACCTGCGGTGCTTCCGGGATTGAAAAGCACATTCGGCGGAACGTCGTAAGTGATAGTACCGCTTTGGTTTACGGCATAGTCGGGTGACTCGGGAACAAGGTCCGCAGGAAGTATGCTCTGAGTGCCTGAGAAAATCTGAACGTTATTTATTCTCATTGGATAATATCCGTCTGCTTCAATGTATACATCGGCAACGGAATATGGTACAACAGGGTTGTCTCGTATGTAAGACTCTTCCGTTTCGGGTGTTTCTATTTTTATAAATTCAGTTATACCCGACGGATTTGTTGTAAGCAGATATTCGTAGTATGAAGCAGATACCGGATTTGAAGCGGTTTCTCCCGGCGGTAAAACACGCACATACACCTTTGCACCTTCTATAGGCAGTCCTTCATTTGCCGTGCGTGTGAAAACGCTTAAATAACCGTATGACATAAATGCACCCCTTTTGCTGTTTTGATAAATTATATTCCGCACTTCACTTTGATTATGACGGATATATTTTTTTCTTTTCGCCTGTATGTGACATGTTTTTGCAGAAATGAAGCGTATAATTTTTTGTGGAGGTAGAGTTTCTTTGCATACTGAATTATATATAGAAAGCTTTTTTCTCATTAACTTTGCTGCTGATTTTCTTGTGATTATTCTTTGCTCACGTGTTTTGCATATTTCTGCTAAATACAGACGTGCGGCACTGTCGGCATTCATTGGAGCTGTCTATTCGCTTTGCTCGGTGTTTTTTGGAATTTCGGGATTTTTCGCTGTTTTGTGCAATGTTATGACTGTACTTGTAATGTGCAGAATCAGCTATAAAACGGCATCAATAAAAGCGTTCGTAAGGAGCGTAGTTGTTTTTTATATATCGGCAATGCTTCTCGGAGGCGCACTTACGGCACTCTCAAATGTTCTGTATATGGCAGCAGAAAGTATGAAGAGCACAATTTCACTTCCTGCCATGCTTCTTGCAAGCGGTGTAATGTGCTTTATATTTACGGCACTATCACGTTTTCTGCCGGGAAAAATAAAGTATGAAAAAGTGAATGTAACAGCGTCTCTTTTCGGTAATACACAGGAATTTTGTTTTTTGTGCGATACGGGAAATCTTGCTTTTGACCCGTATACTTCAAAGCCGGTAATTGTTGTTAGAAGCGAAAGCTGCCGCACGCTTTTGGGCGAGTATTACAGTGGTTTTTGCCGTAATGGGTTTCCCGATACAGTAAGTGCTTCAAGGCTTAAAATGCGTCTTGTTCCCGTCAGCACAGCGGCTGGACAAAACGTGCTGCGTGCTTTTTGTGCGGATAAAGCATATGTACATATAGACGGGCAGAAAAATGAGATAGACGCATGCTTTGCGCTGGATATGACAAATGAAAACACCTACGAAGGCACAGATGGCGTATTTCCGTACTGCCTTGTGTCGGGAATTATTTGATAAAATTTTGGAGGTTATTATTATGAACTTGTTTAAAACAATCAGAAGATGGCTTGTTATCATCAGAATAAAAAAGCTTGAAAGTATAAACAGCAGACGCCATATAAGTATATGGCAGCTTTATGATATATTCGGTGAAAACGCTGTGTATTACATAGGAGGAAGCGAGGCACTGCCTGCACCGCTCACTCCTTTGCAGGAGGCAAAAATAATAGATGAGCTTAAAGATGCAAGTGAGCAGGAGGCTGAAAAAATAAAAAAAACGCTCATTGTCAGGAATCTCAGACTTGTGGTATACATTGCAAAAAGATTTGAAAACACGGGTATCGGCATTGAGGATCTTGTATCAATAGGCACCCTCGGACTTATGAAGGCTATAAATACCTTTAAGCCCGATAAAAACATAAAGCTTGCAACTTACGCTTCAAGATGTATAGAAAATGAAATACTCATGTTTATCCGTAAAAATTCGCACTATAAGAGCGACATTTCTCTCGAAGAACCGCTGAATGTCGACTGGGACGGAAACGAGTTGCTCCTTTCGGACGTTATCGGCACGGACGAGGATACCGTTCATGCCGGAATTGAAAAAGAAGAGGAGAGAAATATCATCAGAAGCGCGGTTGACAGCCTTGAGGAGCGAGACAGAAATATTATAACTCTCAGATTTGGTCTTAATGACCCGGAAGGAAAGGAGAAAACACAAAAGGAGGTTGCGGATATGCTCGGCATTTCGCAGTCGTATATTTCAAGACTCGAAAAGAAGATTATTTCAAACTTGCGTGACAGAATCGAAGGATTTTTTCTCAGATAAAGTTTTCTCATATTTGCTATTGAATTGTGCTTTAAAATGTGTTATAATGTACTAATATATTAATAGTAGCGGAGGAAACTATGTCAGCCTCAAACAATAACAGAGACTTAAAGCATATAAGAAATTTCTGCATAATAGCGCATATAGACCACGGCAAAAGCACGCTTGCTGACCGTATTCTTGAAATAACGGATACCGTTCAGAAGCGCGAGATGGAGGACCAGATTCTCGACAATATGGACCTTGAGAGGGAAAGAGGCATTACCATAAAGGCTCGTGCCGTAAAGCTTTCCTACACCTATGAGGGCGAGGAATACACCCTTAATCTTATAGACACTCCCGGTCACGTTGACTTTAACTACGAGGTATCCCGTTCACTGTCTGCATGCGAGGGTGCGCTTCTTGTTGTTGACTCAACACAGGGTATCGAAGCTCAGACGCTTGCCAATGCCTACCTTGCAGTTGATAACAACCTTGAGATTATTCCCGTCATAAATAAAATTGACCTTCCGAGTGCAAATATAGAGGGCACACGAAAAGAAATTGAAGATATTATAGGAATACCTGCGGATGAAGCACCTGCGGTATCTGCAAAGGCAGGACTTAACATTGAGGACGTGCTTGTTCAGGTAGTGAAGAATATACCCGAACCCAAAGGTAATATAAACGACCCGTTCAAGGCGCCTATTTTCGATTCGTATTACGATTCATACCGCGGAGTTGTCGTATATATACGCGTGTATGACGGAAAGGTTAAAACAGGCGATATTATAAAGCTTATGTCAACGGGAGCAACGTATGAAGTAACAGAAGTCGGTTTTCTTGAACCGCTCGGCTTTCATAAGACGGACGAGCTTCACGCAGGTGAGGTTGGCTATATAACAGCTGCTATCAAGGCAGTAGGAGATACACGTGTCGGCGATACCGTAACTCTTGCAGACAACCCTGCAAAAGAGGCGCTTCCCGGATTTAAGAAAGCACTTCCCGTTGTATTCAGCGGCGTATATCCTGCAGACGGAGCAAAGTATGGTGACTTGAGAGAGGCACTCGAAAAGCTTGCTCTTAATGACGCGGCTTTAACATACGAGCCTGAAACGTCAACGGCACTTGGCTTTGGCTTCAGATGCGGTTTCCTTGGACTTTTGCACATGGAAATTCTTGAGGAAAGACTTGAGCGTGAATTTAATCTCGACCTTATCACAACCGCACCAAGCGTTATTTATAAGATTAAGCCCAGAAGCGGCGATGTTTACTATATTGATAATCCTTCAAACTTCCCGACGGGTGATGAGGTTGAAGAGGTATCTGAACCCATTGTAAATGCAAGCATTATTTGTCCTACGGAATATGTGGGAAGTATAATGGAGCTGTGTCAGGACAGACGCGGAACGTATAAGGATATGAAGTATATTGATACAAACCGTGCAGAGCTTCACTATGTTTTACCTCTAAACGAAATAGTTTATGACTTCTTCGACGCACTTAAATCCAAAACACGCGGTTATGCATCTCTCGACTATGAGCTTGCAGGCTATGCTCCGTCAAAGCTTGTAAAACTCGACATTCTTCTCAACGGAGAGGTTGTCGATGCACTGTCGTTTATTGTTCATACTGAAAAAGCGTATGCAAGAGCAAGACGTATTGCCGAGAAACTTAAGGACAATATTCCGCGTCAGCTCTTTGAAATACCGATACAGGCGGCAATCGGCGGTAAGGTCATTGCACGAGAAACAGTAAAAGCACTCCGCAAGGACGTTCTTGCAAAGTGCTACGGCGGTGATATTACCCGTAAGAAAAAGCTGCTTGAAAAGCAGAAAGAGGGTAAAAAGAGAATGCGCTCGTTCGGTAGCGTAGAGGTACCGCAGGAAGCATTCATGGCAGTTTTAAAATTTGATGATGAATAAAGAAATTATAAGGGGACGAATATGAAAGGTCTCGGACTGTATATTCATATACCGTTTTGTGTGAGCAAATGTAAATACTGCGATTTTTATTCTGTGCCGCAGACTGATGAAGAGATGCGTGAAGAATACGTAAAAGCACTCTGCAAGCATATGGATGAATATAAAACTCAGACAAAAGGGTATCTTGTAACAAGCGTGTATTTCGGCGGAGGAACACCGAGTCTGCTTACACAAACGCAGCTTGGCACGCTGATGAAAAAAATCAAAAAGAGTTTCAGGCTTTCGGCAAGATGTGAAATTACTATTGAGGTAAATCCCGGAACCGTGGATTTAAAAAAGCTCAAAAGCTTTTACCGAAGCGGTGTTAACAGGCTCAGCATCGGTGCTCAGAGCTTTGATGATGCACTTTTAAAAATGTGCGGCAGAGTTCACACAGCTGATGATATTTATACTTGTGTTGCTGATGCAAAAAAGGCTAAGTTTGAAAATATAAGCCTTGATGTTATGTTCGGACTTCCCGAACAGTCAAAACAAAGCCTGCTTGAAACGCTCAGATGCGTTCATGAACTGAATATTCCTCATGTTTCTCTCTACGGGCTGAAAATAGAGGAGGGAACACCCTTCTGGTACGCAAGAAATACTCTTACACTTCCAAACGAGGATGTCGAAAGAGATATGTATTTTAGCGCTGTTGATGAGCTTTCTTCACATGGGCTTAAGCAGTATGAAATATCAAATTTTGCCGTAACAGGAAAACAGTGTAAGCATAATATGCGATATTGGAATTGCGATGAGTATATTGGCTTTGGACCTGCGGCACACTCGTATTTTGCAGGAAAGCGTTTTTCGTTTAAAAAGGACGTAAAGCTCTATATCGATAGCTTTAACCCCGATAAGCGTGTAAATGAAACTCTTGTTGACGAGTATATAGATATTCCGCCGTCTGCAAGAATAGCTGAATATGTAATGCTCAGATTCAGACTTTCCGAGGGAATAAACTGTGCACGCTTTAAAAAGCGTTTCGGTAGAGATTTTGATGAGCTTTACGCAAATCGCATAAGACCGTTCCTTGCGTCGGGACATATTTACAGAACTGCAAGGGGGTATGCATTTACGCCTGAGGGTATGTATGTTTCAAATTACATACTTTCACGTATAGTTGATTTTGACTTGGTGATTCCCGGAAGTGATAGTTAATATAGTAAAAAAACACAGCTCAATAAATTCTATCTTTATGTTTTGCTTTTTTTGTATATTTACTTCTGTACTGCAGCGGTGTCAATCCATAATACTTATGAAATACGGTAGAGAAATAGTCTACATTTTGATATCCGCATGTCAACGCAATATACTTTACAGAATAGCCTGTGGTACACAACAGTTCACTTGCATAGTGTAATCTGCAATTGCGTATTTCCCGTGAAATGCCATAACCTTTTTTTTCTAAGAAAAGATGCTGAAGATAAGACGAGCTGACATTGCATTCTCTTGCAATCTGCGCAATGGAAATGGGTTTCATAAAATTCTGTTGAATATAGGTAATGGCATGAAGAACATGCTGATTTTGCCCATCCTTTTGCGCATCTTTAAATAGAGATATGATATTGGTTTTTTGTAAAATATGTTCTCTTAAAAGTGCTGCCAATACTTGCAGATAAACAATGATTTGTTCCTCTTTTTCCTCATCGCATAGAGTCAAGGTTCTACGCCGCAATTCCGTAAACTCTTCTAAGGAAAGTCCTGTCCGCTTTGCTAAAATATCTGTCATACGTGCAGAAAGATTCCCCAAATAACCTGTTGCAGCGACCACGCAAACCATGCAATTATGCACAATAATCGGCGCAGCATATTCTATAACACCACAATAACAGGTGCTTTTACAAACACCATTGCTCAAAAACACCTTTCTATTATAATATTTTTTCAGCGCCACACATCTCTTTTGCAACCGTGCATTTTCTTTGATTTTCAGGCAGAACTTATTCAGGTGCCATCTATTGATTTGGGATATCCCTTTCCACTCTGGATCATCGCTCAAAACGTGGTAATCATCATAAATAATTAAATCCCATCCGGTTGCACGTTCTGCCTCCTGCATGTATTGTCGGATTAAATCTCCATAACATTCCATAGTCAATCCCTCATAAAAACAAATCATTATAGCATAAATTTAAAGTTTTTCTATTATTATAATGTTATAATAAAGAAAAGTCAATGATTTAACTTCATTAACTTTAAAAAAATGTTATGGAGGTTTTTGTTATGAGCGAAACACTCTGGTTAGATACCGTAGAATTTGAGAACACGGGTGAGTGGCAGACAGAAACGCAATTTGTCAGAGAAATGGCACAACCTTATCTGATTGCAAATCATACACCCGGCACACCGGTTGCGGATGCAACAACCAAATTTTCTGTCAAAGAAGACGGCTATTATCGATTTTTTGTGAGGACAAAAAACTGGAAATATCCAGAGGCACCGGGCCGGTTCACACTTCTTGCTGACGGCGCAGAACTTGGCAATGTTTGTGGAAAAATGCCTGTTCTTTACTGGTACTGGGAAATTGCCGGGGATATGTATTTAAAAAAGGGAACTCATACGCTCTCTTTGCATGATAAAACCGGCTGGCTTTCCCGTTGCGCAGCAGTAGTAATAACCAATGATATGGATTTTACTCCATCTCCTGAAGTTCCCGTGTTATTGAAACAGCGCGCCGCCATCAAAGGTTTGGATACTACACCGATTTTCATGGGAACATGGGATTTTGTCGTGGTTGGTGCCGGTCCCGGCGGTGTGCCTGCAGCAATCAGTGCAGCACGTAAGGGCTTAAAAACGGCATTAATTTGTTCCCGTCCGGCTATCGGTGGAAACGCCAGTGACGAAGGCACCATCGGGTTTGATGGTGCAGGCGGAAAAAATCTAGGCTATCACGAAACCGGTATTGCCAATGAGATTAAGCGTGTAAGGGAGCATTTTATGTTGACTTGGCAAGGTGCTCTTGAATATCTGGTAGCCAACGAACCAAACATTGTCGTATTTTTAAATGAAATGTGTATGAACGCGGAAACCAAAGATGACTGCATTACCTCCATTTTATGTACCAATACAATGACTCTTGAGCAGCATCGTTTTGAAAGCAAATTGTATGCAGATTGCAGCGGTGACGGTTGGTTGGGGTACTATGCCGGTGCAAAATATCGTTTGGGCAGAGAGGCAAAGCATGAATTTCAGGAAGCATTTGCCCCTGATACTCCGGATACTCTGACCATGAGCGGATGTACTTGCGGAGATGTTGTAATCCGTAATTTTGTTATGCAAGATAGCGGAACAGTTTCTCGCTTTACCGCTCCCGATTGGGCGGTGAAGTTGCCTGAAAATATATACCGGACACCCAAACACGGAATGACCTCGGAATGGTGGCTGGAAAACTCCAATGATTTTGACGATTTGTGGGACAGTGAATTTGCCCGTGATGCTTTGGTTCAATTGGGCGTAGGCTACTTTGACTGGCTGAAAAATTCTTATAAGAATAAAGACTTATATCAAAACTATACCCTCAAACAACTTGTACTTCATAACTCCAAGCGAGAAAACCGCAGGCTGGTTGGAGATTACATGCTCACCCAGAACGATTGTACGAATAAAATCACATTTGAGGACGTTATTAGTTATCATGGTTGGGGCATTGATGTACACAATATAAAAGGTATCTACTCAGGTGAAGAAGGACCCTTTCATTTGAACATGCATATTCCCATCTGTCAGATTCCTTATCGCTGTATCTATTCCAAGAATATTAAAAATCTTTTCGTAGCATCTAGATGCGGTTCTTTCTCCCATCTTGCCTTAGGTTCTGCAAGAGTGGAAAACACACTTGCAACTCTTGGTCAGGCAGCAGGAGCTGCAGCCTATCTTTGTCAGAAATATCAGGTATTTCCACGGGATATTTATGCACAGCACATAAAAGAACTGCAGCAGATTTTACTTAAGGATGACCAGACTGTTTTTGGAATTAAAAACGATGACCCTGACGACTTGGCAAGAAACGCTACTGTTACTGCGACTTCACAAAACACCGTACTTGGAGGATATGCAGAAAACGTCATTAACGGAAAAATACGCTCCGTAGAAAACGAATGCAACGCATGGATTTCAGACACAAGTGACGGACTGCCTCAAAGCCTTACTTTAACCCTCAGCCAAACTGCAGTAGTCTCATCCATACATATCACAGCAGAAACAGATTTAACCTATCCTCTCTATTCTTTTCAGGACGCCCCACATTTTGCAGGCACAATTAAAGAGGTGGATATTGCAATCTATCATGACGGTCAATGGAACACCGTTGCTCGAATCAAAGACAATTTTAAACGAAAAACAGTGGTTTCCTTTGCCCCTCAATTGACCAAAAAGGTACGAATCACCGTACATCAAACCACCGGAGATCCTTGTGCAATTATCAATGAAATACGGATTTACAATGAATAGAATGCATAACAAACTTTGTTTGCTCGATATTTTTATGCCCCAAGGGTACTTCCTCGCTTCGCTCAGGGCGCAAGTAAAATCGATATGTTTTTCGTTTCGCTCAAAACTCGATATGATATAAATCTCGTTGCTGTAATGCAACATATCGAGCCGTCGGCATATCGAGTTCCAGCGGAACATATCGAAAATCTCGCAGAGATTTATATCAATGAAAAAAACGACAGCAATCTGTTGATTACTGTCGTTTTTTTGGTGCGAGTGTTCATAACGTGTCAAAGTTGAACGCGTGAACAAAAATTGAAATAAAAAAAGGACCTCGGTACGCGATAATGCGTGTCGAGGTTCTCGACTGGTGCGGGTGTTCATAACGTGTCATAATTAAAATACAAGAAAACGGCGTCAAATCGCATAATTTTACTTAATTCAAAAGTGATTTTTTAATCTCGATAATTCCTTCTTTTATCTCATCAAGAGTATTATCGTCAGCATCTAATTTATCAACTATTTCCTCAATGTTTTCTATTGAGGTTTTTATTTTTTGAAAATCCTCGTTTTCAATTTGATTTGTAATCGATTTTATTTCTTCCAATTGTTCTGTAATGTTATCCAATTGTTTCGGTGTTTTGTCCAACAAACTGCTTGCTAATATGGATATTATAGAAATGATAACTGCAATCCAAGCAACTGCCAAATTGTTGCGCTGTGCTATTTCCTCTTTTGTCTTATATCCACGTTTTGAATATATATGCAAGGAACTTGACGGAATGAATTTCTTTCCAATAAACTCTTTGCTCATGGTGAGATTCTCTTCGTTAATCGTCCAAGTTCTATCTGTAAATTCGATAGCGGTATGCGTTGGAACTTTATCAAGGATATCAGTTGTAAATTTTTTTAAGATTTCTGTTGCCTTTGAGTCCTTGGGAAGTTCCGCATAATCTTTTTCTATAATTATAGAGTCTTTTTCTTTTTTAGGTAATGTAGTAGATTCAAAGAACAACCCTATATCATCTGCTGATATTTGCTTGTCCACTTCGAAAATTAAAGATTCTTGCTTTAGATAATTCCATAATGTAAAAAAATCAACAAGGTTGTTGAAATCATTAACTATTTTTATGCCAGCGTCAAAATCAAATTTAAATTTTTGATCTTCAAATTCATATTCAATAGGTTTTGTGTGTGGAACAAATTTTGCTTCTTTATACTCCCACTCATCATCTGTAATGTCAGTCCTTGGTAAGATATTAGGCAAAGAAATCGGCAGCCCTCCTGCGGTTGTGTTTCTTGTAGTTGTGATCCATCGCGAATGACCGTCTTTCATAACTTTATATTGTTTTCCTTTTTCGGACTCCAAAAATTCTTTTTCAAGTTTTTCCATATCGTA
This sequence comes from Eubacteriales bacterium, assembly GCA_045540015.1. Classification (GTDB taxonomy): domain Bacteria; phylum Bacillota; class Clostridia; order Oscillospirales; family CAG-382; genus UMGS1387. The sequence goes on along the minus strand of JAZQGP010000041.1, from coordinate 12,317 downwards.
CTTTTCAATGTGGCACAGATTAAAACAGTTTAAATATGATGTTATATCATAAATATCTTTACTTAAAATTTTAGAAATTATTTCTTTCTGATGTCTATTTAATTTCATAAAAACCCCCCAAATACGCTATTATTATAGCATAGAAGTGCTATTTTTTCAATATTTTCAAAAATTTATATCCGTACATTCGTCAAATTAAATGCCTTCTGATAAAATGAAGATACCAAATTTAAAGGAGGTACTTCACAATGAAGGAAAAATTTATTGAAAACGGAATTGAGTATGTAAGGAACGGCGATTACTACATTCCAAACCTTAAAGTACCTGAAGGGACTTACCGCATCGGTAGGTATGGAAAGTTACACTCAATATTTATTAAGGAAAATCGCCCTGCTTTTTACTCGATGAAAATGCTTAACGGAACTTGGCTTGCCTATCTTGAAGAAATTGACACATCCGCAAAGGAAATGATTGATAAGCTTATAAAGGATATGGCGATCAAGCAAGGTATCACCGAAGAACTCAAAGCAAAAGACCAAATGGCTTGGGTTGGTGCTATGAACAACATTCGCCACTCAGCAGAAGAAATATTATATAAGGACCTTCTTTTTCGCTGAAGTTGAGTATTAGCAAGCACGGCATTTGTACTCCCAACAAAAGCCCTTGTTAGGACTTTTGTCCTAAAACCTGAATGATAGGAGGAAAAGTTATGAACTTTATTGAGGAACTATACTACGGAAATATCAATCCCAACGAAAAGCGATATGACAAAGACACCCATTATGCCAAAACGATGCGGAAATTCTGCGATAGTGAAAACGAATTAGGAAAGATGCTGAAAGGCAAACCCCTTCATCTTGTTAATGACCTTATCAATGCAAGTGATGAGATTGTTGCTATTACAAGTATCGAAAACTTCAAACTCGGATTTCGTCTTGGCGTGCAGATGATTTGCGATAGTCTTGTCTGCGATGATAGTATATTTAAGGATTTATAGGAGGTTGTTATGAAAAAGATTATAATATGTTTAATAATTACTATGACAATTACATCTACAGTAAATGCAGCAGAGGTGCCGAGAGAATCGGCACCCTGCAATGCCACAAATGAAGCAATAGTCATTGTTGAAAGTTTTATTGGTGATATTTTAACCGAGGTACAGAACGGCTTGGGATATGCCGATGCAAGAGCAAAATCAAATCGCATCTTCTTCGATGCTTTCCTAAAAGGACAGACTAATGGTTATAGCTATGGTGAACTTGTCGATATAGCAAACTGTGCAATATGGCAATACCGGGATATGTACTTGCGACCTGATTTCTATGCTAATAATCTTGAAAAAGTCAGAGTAATAATCGCTCCCGTAATAGAAGATTATAAATCCGGCAAAATCACTTATGCAGAAGCAGAGTTCAATGCCCGAACCAAAATTTATCAATCTGTGAATCCATCATTCAATCCTGATGTAGAATATATGAAAGATCCAATATACAGAGATATTCCATCAGTTGATAATAGCTTGTTTATTCTTGCAAGAAAGTTGCTGTTAAACGCATAACTCAAAAATCCTTGTACCACTAAAGGTACAAGGATTTCAGACTGTCGAAAAAGGCACTCCATTTGGAGTGCCTTTGATAGTTTCTTTTATTACTTTCTGTTGATGAAATCATAAACGGGTCCAAATGACTTTTTAACCACAATTTCAACATTCTTTCCGCGAACACCTACGATAATATCGTCTGCAAGCTTTGCAACGATAGAACGCTCAAGTTCTGCATATTCGTCTTCTTTCTCTTCAACTGCTGTTTTATAATTAAACAGCGACCATGAGTATATATATCCTGTTTCAACAGCAATTGTTGGATCAATATATCCAAAGCCCATATTATAGCCGTGATAATCATAAAACTCTCCTGCAGGGAGCGCCTGAAGAGTTGGATCAGATGCAGCAAGAAGCATTGTTTCTGCAACTGCTCTGATTTTACCCATAATACCTTTTGCTGCAGCATTTTTGCCTGATTTTGAAACAGAGATAAGTTCATCTCTTAAATCAATGCTCATATCGTCTGCCTTAAGCTCTACATGAAGCTCGTAATTATCGCCTTCATTTTCTGCCCAGAACTCACCGTTGAAATTTTCTACAAGTCCCGGAAGCATTCCGCAAAGTTCTTCTGCCAAAAGACGAATCCTTAATGCTTTTTTATCTTCAAGAGCGTTGTATGTAGTTACTTTTTCTACCTCAGCAAGAACTGCTTCGAGGCAGGTTAAATCTTTGTTTAATTTACAAATATTTGATTTCAATTAAAATCTCCTCCTAACTTAGTGAGATGACAAGAGTAAGTACATTTTTATCATCTGTGTATTCATATTCCATGCTTTCCGTCATTTTCTTAACCATAAATATTCCAAGACCGCCGATTTCTCTTTCTTCTGCAGAAAGGGTTACATCAGGCTCAGAAGCCCCAAGAGGATTGTACGGAATACCATTGTCAGTAAACGAAATATGGAGTTTTCCGTTTTCTATGCTGTAGAAAATCGTAGCAAGGTTTGCCTTGCTGTAATTTACAATGTTCGTATAAATTTCATCAAACACTATATTGATTTTGCTTGCAATTTTCGGTACGATTTCAAGTTTTGCAGAAAGCAAATCTGCAAATGCCCCAACAGCTATATGAGAATTGCTATCCGGTACAATCGAAATACTTTCATCACCGATTATAGCATCAAAATTGAGTGCAAGCATTGTGATATCGTCAAACTGCGGCGCAGTTCCCACAAACTTATCAACATCTTTCTTTATAAGTTTGCAAAGGCTTTCTGGTTCTGTTTTTTCAAGTGAATTTACAAAATCAAGCAGCCTTTGTTCACCGTAAAGTTCAGTGTTGTTATCCGTAGCTTCCGTAACACCGTCTGTGTACAGATAAAGAGTATCGCCCGGAGTAAGCTGGAGTTCATTTTTGCGATATTTAATGCCCTCCATACCAGCAAGGAGCATTCCGCTTCGTGCTTTCATATACTCAAAGTTTTCGCCATTTCTTTTAAAGAGTGGCGGATTATGCCCTGCATTAGCAAACTTTAAAAGTCCTGTTTTGGTATCTAAAATACCAAGCCAAGCAGTTACGAACATTCCTGCATCGTTATTTTCGCAAAGCTTTTCGTTTGCAATTGTAAATATTTCGTCAGGTTCAAGTCCACGTTCTGCCAAATCTCTTATAACTGTTTTTGCTCTCATCATAAACATAGCCGCAGGAATACCTTTACCCGACACATCCGCAACAAGAAAAGCGATGGCCCCATCATTCAGCATATAAAAGTCGTAAAAATCTCCGCCGACTTCCTTTGCAGTTATCATTTCGGCATAAAGTCTGAAAGAATTACTTTTCGGGAAAACTGTCGGAAGTGAAGAATACTGAATCTGCTTTGCAAATTCAAGTTCCTTGTCTATTCTTGCTGCAGCTTCCTTGATATACCTTTTTAGCGTGCCAACCGTCTGATTGATGTCATCGGAAAGCGATGCAAATTCTTCATTGGAACGAACATCAACGGTAACATTAAGATTCCCGTTGGTTATCTCGCCAAGTCCTTTGTTTATTTTCCTTAAGTTGTCGATGATAATTTTCTTTATCAGGAAATAAATAAGAACAAACAAAGCAGCAAATATGAGGATTTCCATGAATGTATTTACATACACCGAAACCTCTTTCATAAACATTGCTTCGAACTTCGGCATAGCGCCAACAATGTAGTATCCTTCTACAAATCGATATGAGCAAAGGTATTCTTTGTCGTAGACTACTGACTCAAAAATTTCACCTTCCGAGACAGTTTCAGGATCAAATGTTATACCGATTTTCTGCAGCCCTGCTCCTTCAAAATCGCTTCTGTATGTTACAAGATTGAAGTTTTCATCACAGATTGCAACAAATCCCGAGTTACCCACATGTCGATTTTTTGATACTGTTTTCACATACTTGTCAATATCGGCTCTGAACTGCGTACTGTCGTAACCGACTTGAATAAATCCACCGGCAGAAAGTGTAATTGCTCCATATTTTCTGAAAGTAATATCATCATAAGAGGTAGGTCTGTAGTCCTGAATATACTGTGACTCGCTGCCTTTTAAAAGTGCAGTTACAAATTCGTTTGACTGTTCTCCGCTTGCCATATCATAGCCGATATACTCTTCCACATTGGAATCGCAAATTATGCCTTTTTCATCAATGATGTTGACTTCAATGACATTATATTTTGAAGCAAGTGATAAAAGGGTTGCGCCACCTAAGTATTCTTCTTTTATGCTTTCAGTCTTTTTTAGCAGATTACTGTTTGACTCATCCAGGATGTCCTGATAAACATCAGAAAGGCTCATTTCAATGGTTTTATTTGTCTGAACCTCACTCATACCTGTCTGCAATACAGAAGAAAATAAGCTTGTGGCAACAAAAGCAATTACTATACAAATGAGAAGCCAGCTTTGAAATGTCTGCGAAATCTGCTTTTGTTCTTTTTTTGAGCTAAGTCTTTCTCTGCCAATTAAAGATACTACAAAAACCGCAATTCCAACAGCCAATCCGTTACCGATTACCATAGGCAATGTACATATCTTTACAAACTCAAACGCATTTACTGCATCATCCATATTGGTAAAGAATATCATCAGCATATGGAGAACTTCCGTTACCATACCTATACCCAAGCCATACAACCAAGTTGGTTTTTTATTGTCAAACATATAATTTCTTAAGATTGCAGCATTAAATCCGGCAAGGATTGTTGATACTGAGCAGGCAATCTGCGTATATGTTCCGGCAAGTTCAAAATACACTGCCACAAAGCGGTATATACCGCCTATGAGACCTGCAATGATACCTGCCGGAGCACCAAAGATAAGACCTGCACAAAGGGGCGCGGCATCTCTCACGTTCATTATAGTTCCATCGCCAATATCAAAACCGCCAATGGTAGTTGTTGCAAAAATCGCCATAAGACCGAAGAGAACACCTATAATAAACTGCTTGAGCTTATAAGGCGTTTTTGAAAACGCTGTTTTTTTGTCAAGTATGTAGAGAAGAATGGCAAGAAGTGCATTATATGATGCAGACATTATTAAATTCAGTGCCATATTTTCATCTCCTTATAAGATTGTCTTCGTTCTTATTCGATTGTAAGAATATCGAGGAAACCTGTAATATCAAAAACTTCCATAATGCTGTCATTAACACCTGTGAGCTTCATGCTGCCCTGTGCGTTCATTGCTTTCTGAGCTTTTAAAATTACACGAAGTCCTGCAGATGAAACATACTCAAGGTTTGCAAAATCAAAGGTGAGTTCCTTGATATCTGCAAGAACGCTGTCAAGTTCTTTTTCAAGCTCCGGTGCTGTCTGTGTATCAAGTCTTCCTGATACGATAAGGGTTAATGCATCGTTGTTAATTTTCTTTTCAATAGTCATTGTAATAATCTCCTTTTAAATGTTTTTAGTTGTTTTTTAATTCTACATAAAATTCTGCAGTTGCAGCATTTACATACGGAATAAGGAAGAATGTTCCTATACCAAGTGTTAAAACACAAAGAAGTGTCCAACCGATAAATGAGAATTCAAGCTTAAAGAGTCTCCATTTGTTGCCATTCATCATCTGCTTTGCTTTCTTGAAAGCATCTTTTGAAGAAATTTCAGGATCATCTGCAAGGATGTATGGAATGATAGCATATTCAAAGCTTTTTATAATTCCCGGAATGATGAACAAAAGAGTCCATAAAACTGTTTTGATACCTACAAGCAACAATGTTCCGATGTTTCTTCCATACTTAACCTTGAAACCTGAAAAAGCATCTGCAAATGAAGGCTTTGAATCAGTATTCTTGATAAAGTAATTGTTAACACCTACGGTTAACGCATCTGTAACAAAAATACTGTATAAACCACCGATAATTGCTGAAATTATCACTACACCGTTAAGAACTAACGCACCTAATGCCATGGTAGAATCCATTTCAGCCGGATCTACCAAACCTAATACCTCACTCAAATTCTGTCCAAACGATATGAAAGCACTACCAACAGAACCTATAAGTCCTGTAACGAGGACGACAGCAAACGCCATCCAATACTTTCCTTTGAGCGATTGCCACGCTCTCTTCCTTAATTCTTTTGAATTTGACATAACAAAAATCCTCCTTGTTTAATATTTTGATTACTGTTTCCACGATTCTATTGGCTCGTAGAGGAATGACAATTCCGCCATCGGAGTTTCAAGGCTCTCCGCAAGCTTTTTTACAGCCTTTCGGATATCAATCGAAAAATCAAGATACCAGTCAACGGTTTCTAATATGTATTTACGCTTGAATTCCTCATCTGTAACGATTGCACACTGTAGATTGTGCAATCTGTCTGCCGCCTTTACTGCAAAAGCAACGGGGTTTTGCTTTATAGCATTTATATATTCTGCCATATCGTATCCCTTTTTCTTTGTCAGCAAGTTTACAGCCTCAAGGATTTGTCTGTTACCGTATTTCAAAATTTCTTCTTCTGTGCTATCTGTATCCTCAAGTAAATCGTGGAAGAGTGCTGCTATCTGATAGATTTCATCAAAGCCTTGATTCTTTACGATTTCCGAAACTGCTATCGGATGAGTTACATAGTCATCTCCACCGATTCGCTTCTGACCTTTATGTTTTGCTTTTGCAAATTCTAAAGCAAGCTTGTAGCTTTCGGTCATCAGCATTCCTCCTTTTGTCGAAGTAAGTGTTTTGCCTGTCTTTCGGCTTTTTCCTTTGTTCCCAAAGAAATCTTTAAGAACTCTACGATTTTATCAAAATCATAGTTTTTATTCAGAAGCTCTGCACGACACAAAAAGCGAAGTGCAACGCTTGATGAAACAATATCAAGACCTGCTGCAGATAATGCTTTTTTGGCAAGCGTCATTGCAAGATCATAATTATCTTTTATCATCATCTCAATATCCCCGAGCTTTGTTATCCCTAAAAATGCAAGCTGGGGAATATAGCTTTCCGGATCAATCTCGCTGATTTCTGCACCTGCAATATCCGCAATTTCACGAATAATGCTTTGCATTTTTTGATTGTGCTGAACATACTCATTAAGCGAAATCATATTGATTGTTATATCATCAGCATCATCTGTTATGATACGCCGTCTTATATCTTCGGTATATCCCACCATATTGTCACGGGCACGCACAAATTCATCATCTGCAAGCTCTAAAAGCCCTGCAAGGCGAGCAAACTGTCGTCTTATATCTCGCGGAACACCAAAATCACTCTTATATCCTATATCGTGATGAATAGCTGACCAGGCATGTTGCAAGATAGTTCTTATCTGAATTTCAAACTTCTTTCCGCATATTTCATCGGGCCACTTATCTCCAAAAGGAAGTGAACAGATGTAATGAAGGGATAAATATCCGAAAGCATCTTCCTTGATAAGTGCTCTTTTGTCTGAAGAATTTTCCCAGTCTACAACAAAATTTCCTTCTACCTTTTGCCCGATTTGGTCAATTTCATCAGAAAGAAAACAAACAACTCGACAACCGAGAATATCAGTTATATCTTCAAGAGTGTTATATGAATCGCCCTTTCTTTCAAGCTTTCCGGCAAGACTTTTTTCCTCTTTAACACGGTGCTCTACTGCAAGAACAGTAAGTCCAAGCTCCTTTACTATATCTGAAAGCATTGTATGTACCGTATCGCCAAGTTTTATAAAATCATTTCTTTGCTTTCTGTAATCCTCTAAAATTAGTCTGCATTTTAAATTCACGTTATCTCCTCCTTACATTAATCCAAATATTAACTTAAATAAATCATATATTGCACCGCCCAATGCTCCTATCAAAAGAACCAGAACCAAGTAAACAAACATACTCATTTTACTGATTTCGTTATGCTCCATAGTAAAATAGAAATTGTAGTGTGCCTTCATATTGGAGTCGCGTTCTTCTACCCACTGATATGTAATTGCATCAGAACAATCATATCCATCCGGTGCATAACCACTATTCAGCTCTGCTTCAAGCCGTCTTATACGGTAACAGGTTGAGTCGTTCATCTCGTACTCATCACCAAGTGAAATTGTAACCAAAGCTTTTCTTATCCTTTGCTCATGCAGGGTTTCAATCTCGTTAATTTCGGGTGGTAGAAGTCGTGCCTCATTGATTCTTATTGAATATCCGTATTTTTCAGAAATTATAGGACTTTGAATCAACGAATTGATTTTATCAATCATTCCGCCAACATCTATGATTGGAGCGAATACCTTATCAAGTGTTTTATGCGGTATTCTGAATATGAGATATGCCTCATCCGATGTTATACAATCTTTAATGAATTCAAAATTCACAGTAACGACCGTTCCGTATGAAACTTTTTTTACTTTAATAAATTCGTTTGCAAGATTAATAAGGCTTACAGTTCTGTTGTCATATCGAAGCTCTGACGTGTATTTTGTTTTTTCGGAATCAACCTTGCCGTTGGTATTAAATAGTGCTCGGAGAGCAGAACTGTCCGAGAGCATATATGACAAATCAGTAATTTCGTTTTCATCTATTACAAAGGGAACAAAAAAGTTAACCGATTTTGCTTCTTTTGCTCCATACACACGAACGCTTATATCGACATAGTTTCTGCCTTTTGGGTTTATCCACTCATTTAAGTAGATTGTACTTCTGTCATCGCCGTCAATCCATAGTGCCCAGCCATCATCAGCAAATCTTCTTTTTTTACTTCCCACGCTTTATTTCAGCCCCTTAATTTTTCGTTTGTTCTCATACATGGCATCGTCTGCTCTGTTAAATACATCAATAAAGTTTGTGTCTTTTTCAGAATCATATCTTGCAAAACCTTTCGCAATGCTTACAGGAATGGACTCTTTATCTGTATCCACCGACTTACAAAGACACTCTTCATCGAAGATTTTAAGAAGTGCATCCTTCTCATCAAGGTCACGGTTTTTAAGGACAACTAAAAATTCATCGCCGCCGATTCTGAAAACAGGGCTTCTTTTAAATGTGTCTGATATAACCCGTGCCGCGCTTACAATAAGTTTGTTGCCCACATCGTGACCGTATCTGTCATTCGTTTCTTTAAGATAGTTGATATCAAAAACCAAAATGCCAAAATCTATTTCTTTGGTTTCTATTTCTTTATCAAAATCATTTATCCATGCCCAATAGGAATTCGTGTTTCTAAGGCCTGTAAGTGAATCACGATATGCTAAAAGATGCTGCAGTTTTTCATGTTCTTTAAGATGAAGTGCCATATTCTCAAATGCAGTACTTAAGAGTTTTATTTCATATGTGTTACTGTTTACCATTTCAACATCATAATCTCCGTTTGAAAGCTTTGTTGATGCGTCAGTCAGTTTCTTTAACGGATATACAATTTTTTTGACAACAAAAATCGCTATCAAAGAGAAAAACACAGCAAGAATAAGTACAACAAAAAGAATTTTCAACCCAATATCATATCTTATTCCTCTGATATCGTCATAGCTTGCAGAAATGATAAGAGTCATTCCGTTTCTTAGTTCTTTGGACACGCTTAAGTATTCTTCCGGATGTTCATGGAGTTTTGCGTCTTCGACGTGATCGGTGTTATACACATCTGCACCTTCGAACTCAAGATGTGCAAATCCGTTTTCATAAATTTTTATATTATGAACCCTATCTGTTAAAGTGGTATAGTCAAAATCCATACCAACAATGCCTATAAATTCATTATCAAAGTACATAGGCACAACATATGAAATCATCATTATATCGTTGTTCTTATTGTAGTATGGCAACATCCAGACAGGCTTTCCTGCTTCATATGGTTGCCAGTACCATCCCACATGCTCAGTATCAGATTTATCATATAGCGATATGTCAGTAGGCTCGAAACGAATAAATCCGTCCTTTCCCTTTACTTTGCTGTAAAATAACCCGAAGGTGTTGTGCGAAAGTTCAGGAGTAAATCTGAAGTAATACGCTACCGCACCGTCAGTATGATTTGCCACATCAACAAACATTTCGTCCGAACGACTTAAAATTTCAGCCTGTTTTTTTGCATCCTCAATGTCAGCTTTACTGTTTATAAAACCGAGCACATAGCTTTCCATAATATGTACTGACTTTTCCATATCGCCGAAAATGTCATTGATTTGAGAAGCGTCTTTTTCGCAGGTAACATTTATATAGTCCTCTGTATGATGCTGCACAAACTGGTCAACCTCATATATGCTTAATCCACCTATAAATACCGTAATAGCCAGCATAGCGGATATAACTGTCATTAAAACTTTAAATTGCATTGATTGTATTTTCACTCTATATCACCCTTTCCGGCTATTATATAAAATCCGCTATGACAAACCTATGACAAATTGAAAATTTATTTCTTTGTTTTTATAAGCTTATCAATTCCGAAGAACGCAAAACCGACTATAACAAATGCTAGCGACAGAATACCTACCCACATAAGAACACCGAAAACGCCCTGCTTATCAAGATTTACAAAAAAGTAGGGATAGATAAGCGGTGTGGTTGTAGTTGGCATCAGAATAGACGAGTCAAACTTCAAAATAATCGCTTGAATAAGAAGAAATACCACATAAGCAATCGGGAATGCGATTGATACGATTGGATAATACCACTTTGTTTTTTTACGCTCGTAAAATAATAACCAATCCAATATGTACATAATTGGGAGAACAACGTGGAAACAAAGACTGCCTATACGCCAGTTTGCCTGCGGATCTCTTCCTGCTTCACCTGCCAGTAAAATGTTGAACACAAGAAAAGTCAGTAATATCCCAAGCATACCGATAAACTTTAAAAGCGGTGCGGTCGTAACATAACTGTCTTCTTTTTTTCTTGCCGTTTGAATCAATGCGGTAAGCATTACACCAATACACAGAAAATTGCTTAAATTTGTAAAATGAACATAGAAATCCCAACGAATCGCATTGACATTATCAAAGATTCCCAAGCTCGCAAAAATTCCTACAAGACCAAGTGTACAGTAAATTGTTTGGTAAATTAATTGTGCTGTTCTGTTTCTAATCATAATTTGTTACCTCTTTTTAATTACTCTTTGAAAAATTCTCGTGTTTATCCGTCGCAGGGTTATCCAAGTTTTTGTTTTAACATAACGATATCCTCTTGGGACATACCGGCTTCTACCAAATACGCTGTCACAGCTGTTTCTAAATTAATCTGTTCCAGTTGTTCGACTGATTCGGCACCCGATACATGAAACAGCATCTCCATTAGATTAACATCAAGAACCGCCTGATATCGTTGAGGCTCATGTTCTTTGTCTATACCGTAATAATTATAAAAACTGATCATATAATCGCTAATAATCTCTTCAAGAGTTGCACCCATCAACGCTTCCAGTAGCATAGCAGTAAAACCGGCTCTGTCTTTGCCTTCAGTACAATGGATACAGTATGGCGTTTCATTTCGTGCAAGGAACGTAAGACCTTTCGCAACAGAGGAAGCAAACTCGTCTGAATAGAAGTTACCGGTCAGATCAATTGCTATCACGCTCTCCGTCTCATAAAGATGCCGGTAATATTCAGAATCACATTCGCTATCCGCCAAATATCCGTCAATATCTTCATCAGAATCCGCAAGATTCAAGACAGTTGTTACACCAACCGATTCAATGAGATCATCTGCATAATCAGCACGACCGTTTTCGTTGTTTATGGGGGAGGCGGTTCGATAAAGTTTGCCGTTTCCGATACGCCCCGCCGTTACAGAACGAAAGTTGGCAAAAGAAGCATCATCAGAGTAATCATCACGGTTGTTGCTATACTGTAACTCATAAAGTTCCTGAATGTTACGCATACCTGATTTTTCTACCATGGTGATTTCAGCAGAATCCCCGACCTCTACATCGTTTGTGTCAGAGAAGTCCCCGTAGTTGATGCACACCGCGATATAGTCTTCCGGTGCGCTTCCACGGAGCAAGAGATTTCCCGGGTTAGAATAGTATCCGTCAAAAAACGGCATAGTATATTCGCATGCTCCAAAACGTACACAGACAATGTCACCGAGATTGTATCCGCCTTTCATAAAATCAGCGGTGGTAATATCAAGTACAGCGTGACCGTATTTCTCGATTTCAATAACAGTCGCTTGAAGTGTAGATGATTTATTAGTATCACACTCCGTTTTATTACAAGAACTCAATTGCAAAGCCATTATGCAAACAAAGAGAATTGCAATGCCTCTTCTTATGGCTTTTTCCATTTATTCACCCACTTTCATCAGAGCTTTATTTAGAAATTTACATTTTTTATAAGCATATTGATAA
>JAZQGP010000040.1:0-10511 GCA_045540015.1 Eubacteriales bacterium | reverse complement strand
TTTTTCATTTGTGAAATCGAAATTTGAAGAACTTCGATTTCACGGTTTGTCTTTTGCAATTTCAACGAGGTTTAAACAACTTCAATTTTACAACATTTCGTCAATAAGAAAAATTGAATTTAGGAAACTTAACGCTTTCCTGAAAGAAAGTAAGCAAAGAATTTTCCATTTGTGAAATCGAAATTTGAAGAACTTCGATTTCACGGTTTGTCTTTTGTTATTTCAACGAAATTTAAACAATTTCGATTTACAATTTAATTAACTGTGTAGGGCGACCATATGTGGCCGCCCATTCATTTTTCTCACCAAACTATATTTAAATATGTTAAAGCCGGAAAGAAGAAAAACAAGCTCTAAGATAAACCATAATGGCACTTGAGCAAGAGCTCGCGTAGCGAAGCCCGTGAAAGCTTCATTGGTGCACGCAAGGCTCCTAAGGTTAAAGTTTTCAAGGAAATTAAAGTCCGCGAGCTTTAGGGAAAGATACATAAGGAAACCGTAGGTGTCCTTATGGGTGCTCTTTTGTTTCGTTTTCTGCACAAGCAGAAAATGAAAGCCCCGCCGGCAGGCGAATAGTGTAATTTCAGTTTACAATACCTCGGCGATAGCCGACAAGTATTAACACAAAACGTAACGCCTCCACGGTGAGTGAAAAACTCACCAATATAATTAACAAATATTCTGTTGACAAGTTTTTATAATAGTGATATCCTATATACATAATAAAAGCAGAGTAGAGAAATTTGCGTCAAGTGCCGACGGGACGGGGAGTTGCCTGTCGGACGAAAAGACCGTTTTAAGACGCGTCTTGCGGTAAAGTTCTCGCATCCCGCTGCTGCATACCCGTTTGGAACTTAATCCTCCTGTATGTAGCAACGCATACAGGAGGTATTTATATGCAAAAATACAGAATAAAACCAATATGTATTACAGCTATGATGACAGCTATGAGCATTATTGTTGAACGCATGATTGTTCCTACCTTTCAGGGACAGCCGTTCAGATTTGATTTAGGTAATGTCCCGATACTTGTGTGCGGTATTGCCTGCGGACCTTTTTGGGCAGGCATGTGTGGTGTTATCGGCGACATTTTGGGATGCTATTTTAACGGCTACGCACCGTTTCTTCCGCTCACACTTTCACCTCTTCTTGTCGGTGTGCTTCCGTCATTTGCAGTAAAAATGAAAAAGAGTAGAAAGGTGTTTTTTTCATCTGTTGTACTCACCTATCTTGTGGCGGAAATAATGTGGACTCCGTTTGCCCTTTCCATGATGAAAGGCACACCGTACGGTGCCGAATTTGCAGTAAATTTACCTGCGGCAAGCATTCAGACAGTAGTGGATATTGTGCTTGTTTACGCTATAATCAAAAGCCGTATTCTTGAAAGGACGGGACTTGTTTCAAAATGAGTATAGAAAAAACGCTCGAATACATTCATAAGACAAAATGGCTCGGCTCAAAGCCCGGTCTTTCGAGGACATTTACACTTCTTGAAAAGGTAGGCAGACCCGACAAAAAGCTGAAATTTGTGCATGTTGTAGGCACAAACGGAAAAGGCTCAACCTGCGCTTTTCTTTCTTCGGTATTGCAGAATGCAGGCTACAATGTTGGACTTTACACCTCGCCGTATATCAACTGCTTTAACGAGCGCATGAGAGTAAACGGACAGAATATAAGTGATGAGGATCTGGAAACACTTGTGGATTTTATCCGTCCGCTTGCCGACAGCATGACGGAGGATCCTCCGACGGAGTTTGAAATGATAACCGTGCTTGCAATGGAGTATTTTGCAAGGAGTGAGTGCGACATTGTTGTGCTTGAAGCGGGAATGGGCGGTGAGCTTGACTCGACAAACGTAATTGACAGTCCTGAATGCGTTGTTATGTGCGCAATTGGACTTGACCACGTAAATTTCCTCGGCTCAAGCGTCGAGGAAATTGCAAAGACCAAATCGGGCGTTATAAAAAGCGGAACGAGCGTTGCAATGTATGACGCCGAGGAAAGTGTATATAACACCGTAAAAGCAAGGTGCAATGAGGTTGGAGCAAGTCTTGTGACAGCGGATTTTGGCAAAATTTTCAACGTCAGAACGGATATTGACACAACAATCTTTGACTACGGCGAATATAAAAACCTTGAAATTCATCTTGCAGGCGTGTATCAGAAAAATAATGCTTCTCTTGCCGTAACAGCACTGAAGGAGCTTTTAAAAAGAGGCTGGAACATTTCCGACGAGGCAATATACAAAGGGCTTTCCGATGCTCTCTGGCAAGGCAGATTTGAAATTCTTGGGAAAAACCCCGTGTTCGTGCTTGACGGAGCGCACAATGTTCACGGAATGACCGCAACACGTGACAGCTTAAAAACTCATTTTAAGGATACAAAGATACATTTTGTCGTAGGTGCAATGGCGGACAAGGATGTAGAGGGCATGATGAGTCTTATTGTGCCGATGGCAGAGAGGTTTTACGCAGTGCGCCCCGACAATGACAGGGCAATGCCTGCAAAAGACTTATGTGAGCTTTTGCAAAAGCTCGGAGCAGACGCGGTTTTCTGTGACAGCATTGAAGACGCGGTGCATCTTGCAACGGAAAACGCAGGAAACGACGGAGTTGTTGCAGCTCTCGGATCGCTGTATTTTTCGGGAGATATAAGACGCGCATATAACAAAGTAATGGGCAAAAACGTATGAACAATATAAACAAAACAGTAAGAGAACTGCTGAACCAAAACGGAATCGAATATGTTTCATGCCTTTGTGCGGAGGAGCTTTCCATAATTCAGGAGCATCTGTATCCCGAGGGCATTAAAAGTGCGTTTTTTTGGCTTATTCCGTATTACACCGGAAAGCACGAAAACAGAAACGTGTCGCTTTATGCAGTCAGTCGCGACTATCATGTGTTTTCAAGGGCACTTGCCGAAAGCATGGGACAAAAGCTAAAAGAAATGTATCCCGATGAGCAGTTTTATTTCTTCTGTGATTCTTCGCCCGTAAACGAGGTTGCAGCTGCCGTCAAAGCAGGACTTGGTGTTATTGGAAAAAACAGACTTCTCATAAACGAAAAATACGGAAGTTTCGTTTTTATCGGTTCAATGCTGACAAGCCTTGAGGCGCAGTCTGAATTTATTGAATCCGAAAAGCACACTTGTCTTGAATGCGGAGCGTGCTTGAAGGCGTGCGACTTTCTTTCGGGAAAGAGGGAATACTGCTTTTCCGAGCTTAATCAGCGCAAAAATGTAACCGACGAAGAACTTGAAATTATACGGTTAAAGAAAATCCGCTGGGGTTGTGACGAATGTCAGGAAGTTTGCCCGATGAATAAACATGTCGAGTTTACGCCGATATCTTTTTTCCGTGAAGAAACAATCGAAATTGTTACTCCCGAAATTCTTGAGAATATGAGCAAGATGCAGTTTAAAGAACGTGCGTATTCGTGGAGAGGGAAGAAGGTTATTTTCAGAAATGTTGAATGAGAAATAAACGGAAAACGGATGATTGCACGCCGCGTGAGTTCCTATCCTAAATATGTAGCTTTGCGGCATCAAAGTTGTTCAAGAATAAAAATTCAACAAATTAAGGAAGTACTGTGAAATTGATGTTGTTCAAAAATTAGAATTTAACAAACAAGAAAGTACTGTGAAATTGATGTTGTTTAAACATCAATTTCACCAATCAAAAGTTCTTTGCTAAGCTTTCTTTCAAGAAAGCGTGCTATCTTTTGCGGCTTTTGAATATGACGGCGGCAAGTAAGGCAAAGATAAGCGCTGCGGTAATTCCGCCGGCTGTTCCGGTAAGACCGCCTGTGATTATACCAAAAACGCCGTTTTCGTCAACGGCTTTTTCAACACCTTTGGCAAGAGAATAGCCAAAACCCATGATGGGAACGGTAGCTCCTGCTCCTGCAAATTTTACAAATTTTCCGTAAATGCCAAGAGCAGTAAGAATAACGCCTGCAACAACATAGCTTACCAATATTCTTGCAGGAGTAAGCTTGGTTTTGTCAATGAGAATCTGGGCAAGAACGCAGAGAAGTCCTCCGCATATAAAGGCTTTTAAAAATATCATGATATGTCTCCTATCTTCTTTCAAATACTGCAAGATGCGCAACCGCAGGAATTGATAACCCCTGCAGAAGCGACTGCGGACTCATCATAGCTCCCGTTCCTATAACGGCGGCTTTTTTTATTTTGCCCGATTCAAGCTCAGGTATAATTTTTGCACTTGTCACAACCGCACTGCAGCCACAGCCGGAACCTCCCTGCCCTACGCTTTGGTTCTCAACATCATATATCATACATCCGCAGTCGCAAAGAGCACCGTTCTCGTTTGAAACACCTTTTTGCTTTAGCATATCGCAAAGCATTTTGTGCCCTGTTTTGCCAAGGTCGCCTGTTGCCATGATGTCAAAGTCTGAAAGATTGCTGCTTGAGGTTTCAAGATAGCGGAGTATTGTGTCTGCGGCACTTGTACTCATGGCAGCTCCCATATTGCCGGCATCCTTTATTCCGCGGTCAATTACAATACCCGGCAGTGCTTCGGTTATAAAAACGCCACTTTCATCGGGAGAAGCTTTTGACAGGAGAACCGCACCACAGCCTGTTACGGTGTTCTGTGCCGCAGGAGGAGGAAATGCGCCGTAGTCAAGAGGAAAACGGTATTGACGTTCGGCAGTGCAGAAATGTGAGGACACGCATACGGCGGCATTTTGAACAACACCTGCATCAATCATACTTGATGCAAGAATAAGCCCTTCGGCAAATGTCGAGCAAGCGCCGTATAGGCCGATGTATGGGATGTCAAAGCCGGATAGCCCGTATGCTGCGGCTGTACACTGATTCATGAGGTCGCCGCCGAGAAGAACGTCAATCTCTTTGTCGGAAACGTCAGCTTTTGAGAGCAGCTTTGTAAATGTTCCTGTTACCATTTCGCTCTCGTCTTTTTCCCAGGTTTCGTAATTTGCCGTGTCGTCAGGCAAATACAGGTCAAGCTGTTTTCCAAGCGGACCTTCTTTTTCCTTTCTTCCGCCCGAACATGCTGCAGCGACTACTTTTATCGGGGTTTTGAAGGAGAATGCCGAACGGTTACTTGTGGGTATATTCATTTTCTTGTTCCTTTCCTGCAAAAATTAGTTTATATATTTGTGTATATTCTTTCGCAATGTGTATTTTGTTATACATTTTGTGACATTTGAACATCGACTCTGATTTATGCAGATAATACAATAAACATGGAAACACCGATAAACACGAAGGTACAAAACATGATTAAAGAACTGATTGAAGCATTGAAGTTCCCTGAGCTTCCCGATACAAACACGAAAGAAAAATGTAAAGTTGACCAAAATTAACCAAGACTCATGCTGTTTTGCGGCTTGTTGTCTTAAAATTCTGCTGTAATAAAAATTAATATTTTAGATGTCATTTTGTAACCTGTCTGTGTTAGAATTTGTGTAACAAGATGACATCTTTTTTGCAGAGGTGAATAAGCGTGTTTGTGAACTTTAATCCCGGAATAATGAAATACAGCGACATCCGTCCGCTTTTTGCAGGCTTTGAGCAGTGCCGTGCGAACCATTCTTACGGTCCTGCCATCCGCCATCACTGTATTATACATTTCTGCGTGAGCGGAAAGGGCGTTTTCCGTAACAACAACGGAAGCTTCAACGTAGAACCCGGACAGATTTTTATAATTAACCCAAATGAGCTAACATTTTATCAGGCAGACGGTGAAGACCCATGGAAATATATATGGATAGCATTTTCGGGAAATATATGTGAAAAGATAGCAAAGCTTGCTCCTGTTATAATGCTTAAGGACAAAAACGTGTTTGGTGATATTGAAAAAGGAATCCGCGACGGAATTCTGTGTCCTGAGCATTATCTTGTTCTTTTGCTTAGCTTGTTTGAACAGCTTTTGCCTATTGACCTTGCAAGCATGCCCGGATATGCTATTCGCGCAAAGGAATATATAAGACTTCACTACATGGAGGATATAAGCGTTGAAAAAATTGCGGAGTCCTTCAATATAGACAGACGATATCTTTTAAGACTTTTCAAACGCGAATTTGGAATCACTATTGTAAATTACCTTGTAAAAACCCGTCTTGAGGCAGCGTACAAATATCTTAAGGACGGCTATGCCGTAAACAGAGCCGCCATAATGTGCGGATATACAGATGCCTATAACTTTTCAAAAATGTTTAAAAAGTACTACGGCTTTTCTCCGTCAGATGTTGCATTTCGGCACGAAGGCGAGCTGAGCACTCCGAGTACTTTTCAGGATTTCTGATTCATTTTTCTTTACTGGCAGAGCTTGATTTTTTGTGGCGTTTTTAACAGTTTTATGAGTGTTTGTATAAATTGTAGAAAGAGTGCGTGTAATTTTGTGTAAAATGCTTATAGACTTATTTGTTTATTCGTGATATAATGTAGTATGTTGTGGAGTATTGTTGCTTTTTTGTGTTTTGCAAGATAAAAACAACATCGAAAACCACAAAAGCAGAAATCGGGTGTTTGAAAAACACAGAAAATAATGCAAAAACAAAAATTCCGTGCCTCTGCCGAAAAAAGCGGTGTGAGGAATGTAAGGAGAATGATTATGCTGGACGAAAAATATGTCAGTGAAATCGTAGCAAGCGTTGTAAAATCCATGCAGGGTACGCCCTCTCGTCAGAAAGGTGTATTTCCGACGATGAGCGAAGCACTTTCTGCGGTAGACAAGGCTTATAAGCAGTACAGAAGCTACTCTGTTGCACAGAGAGAAAAAATGATAGCAAAAATCCGTGAGCTCACTCTTGCTGAGGCTGAGAATATGGCAAAGCTCGGTGTTGAAGAAACGGGAATGGGAAATGTAGCCGATAAGATTTTAAAGCATCAGCTTGTTGCCAACAAAACTCCCGGTACCGAGGATTTGCATCCTACGGCTCTCTCGGGCGATGACGGACTTACGCTTATCGAAATGGCACCCTACGGTGTTATCGGAAGTATTACGCCTTCTACAAATCCGAGTGAAACTGTTATATGTAACTCAATCGGTATGATTGCAGGCGGTAACGGTGTTGTTTTCAATCCGCACCCCAATGCATGCAAGACTGCAAACTATGCGGTTGACCTTGTAAACAGAGCAATCCTTGAGGCAGGCGGACCGGAAAACCTTGTTGTTACGGTTGAAAAGCCTACAAAGGAATCGAGCGATGAAATGATGGCATCGCCCGTTGTTAAAATGCTTGTAGCTACAGGTGGCCCCGGTGTTGTTAAAGCTCTTCTTTCCTCGGGCAAGAAGGCAATCGGTGCAGGTGCAGGAAATCCCCCTGTTATCGTTGACGACACGGCTGATATTGAGCAGGCTGCAAAGGATATTGTTGCAGGAGCTTCCTTCGACAACAATCTTCCCTGTATTGCAGAAAAGGAATGCTTTGTACTCTCAAGCGTTGCCGATGACCTTATAAAGTATATGCAGCAGAACGGTGCATATCTTATAAAGGGCGAACAGATTGATAAGCTCGTTGCTACCTGTCTTAAGGAAAAGAACGGCAAGTACGATATCAATAAGGAATGGGTAGGTAAGGACGCATATAAGTTCCTTAAAGCTCTCGGCATTGAGTCAGATGCAAAGCTTGTTATTTGCGAAGTAGACGAAATGCATCCGTTTGTACAGGTTGAAATGATGATGCCCGTACTCGGAATTGTCCGTGTTCCCGATATTGATACGGCAATTGCAATGGCAGTTAAAGCCGAACACGGCAACCGTCATTCGGCCCATATCCACTCAAAGAACGTTGATAACCTCACACGCTTTGCAAGAGAGGTTGAAACTACAATTTTTGTAAAGAACGCACCCAGCTTTGCGGGTATCGGTGCAGGCGGTGAAGGTTATACAACCTTTACAATCGCAGGTCCGACAGGTGAGGGACTTACAGCCGCTCACTCCTTTACACGCCAGAGAAGATGCGTACTTGTTGACGGCTTCCACATCGTATAATTTTAAATTAACTTCAGAGGTATTTTTGATTTATGAAAGCATTCGGAATGATTGAGGTTTACAGCTTTACAACGGCAGTTGTCTGCGCCGATATTATGGCAAAGACGGGTAACGTAAAGGTTATAGCCTTTGACAGAAACAGACCATTTGCACCGGGATTCCCCGTTCCGCTTATAATGGGTGCTAAAATTGAAGGTAACGTTGCCGATGTTAAGGCGGCCGTTGAAGCGGCAAAGGCTTATGCCGAGGGAAAGGGACACTATATTGTTTCACACATTATCCCCAATCCCGGCGAGGATGTTGATAAGATGGCATACCTCAACGACATAAACCGCGACAAGTTCAACAAGAAGCTCCCCAAAAACTTCCGTGATCTTAAAGAGTGCCCTACATTTACAGGCAATAATTCTCTCGCGCTTCTTGAGGTGTCCGGGCTTGTTGCTTCAATTGAAGGACTTGACTCCATGCTAAAAACTGCGGATGTAAGACTTGTACATACTGAAAAACGTCTTGGCGGACGTCTTGTTACCCTTGTTGTTGCAGGTAAGGTAGACGCTGTAACAAGCGCGCTTGAGCACGGCAAGAAAACCTGCGAGCCTTTGGGAGAAATCTATGGCAGCGAGGTTATTGCAAATCCGCATCCCGAGCTTCTCAAATTCTTCGATGTAGAGCAGAATGACTTATAAATTTTTGTGAGGTGAAACTCATGTATGATGAAAAGAAGATAGCAGAGGCAGTAATGCTTGCTATCGAAGAAATAAATAAACCCGATGAGGACGCTGAAATTAAGGTGGGTGTGTCTGCAAGACACGTGCATCTCTCAAGAGAAGACCTTGACACACTCTTTGGCAAAGGCTTTGAGCTTACCAAAAAGAAAACCCTTATGGGCAGAGAGTTTGCATCCGACCAGCAGGTAACACTTGTAGGACCGTCGCTTAGAGCCATTGAAAACGTTCGCGTTCTCGGACCTGTAAGAAAGAACACGCAGGTTGAAATTTCAAGAACCGATACGTTTGTGCTTAAGGTAAGTCCTCCCGTAAGACCGTCGGGCGATATTAAAGGCTCGGAAAAGGTAGTGCTTGTAGGTCCTAAGGGCAGCGTTTATCTTAAAGAGGGCGTAATTATTGCAAACCGACATATACATCTTACTCCCGAATATGCTCAGAAGAACGGAATCAATGACGGCGATTACGTAGATGTAATTGTTGACAGTATAAAGTCAACGAAGTTCTTTGATGTTCAGGTTAGAGTAAGAGACGATTTCAATGTTGAAATGCACATTGATACGGACGATGCAAATGCCTGTGCAATCAAAAATGGCGATAAGGTAAGAATTATTAAGAAGAAATAGAAGTAAAGGACGGCATAAGCCGTCCTTTTCAGCATAATTTGTATGGCTTTTTCAGCTTTTCGCATCTGTCTATAACATATTTTGTGCCACGGGATTGGCCGTCCCAGAAAACAAGAACAAGGTCGGAATAATCAACAATTGTGTCGTTTCGCTTTAAAGGTGCGGCTCTGCCATATTTTTCGTACTCGGGCAAAAACTCAACAAGCTTTATGCCATTTGCAAGGGCATATTCACGGGCACAGGTTTGCTCCGCCCGATACAATTTCCGTCACATCTTCGGGAAGATACTCGCCTAAGTTTTCTATTTGTAAGCCGCGGCTTCCTATAATTGCGATTTTACTCATACAATCACTCCTTTTGTATGATATTCTATCATATAATCGCCCGAACGTCAACTAATAGAATATAAATACGCCAAAAGAATACAATACATATGTATACTGACAGTGTAGGAGGTATTCATATGGTTGACATAAGTAATATTCTCAAAGGCTTAAGATTATCAA
Source organism: Eubacteriales bacterium (assembly GCA_045540015.1). GTDB lineage: Bacteria > Bacillota > Clostridia > Oscillospirales > CAG-382 > UMGS1387. The sequence continues at coordinate 673 of JAZQGP010000040.1, read as the reverse complement.
ATGGTTATACACAACAGCACGTAGCAAATTTGGTCGGAGTCACAAAAAGTATGATAAGTGCATACGAAACAGGTATACGTCAGCCCTCTTACGAGGTGCTTTTAAAGCTTTCGGATACGTATAAAACATCTCTTGATTTTATTCTTGGAAACACAAACGTAAAACACGATTATTCCCTTGACGGACTCACTCAGGAACAGGTTGAAACTGTGCTTAAAATAATCCACGAAATGAAAAAAGCAAATGGAGTAATCTGATAAAAAGAAACAGCGGAAGCAGAATTATCTGCCTCCGCCCTTTTGTTTTCCGCCTTAATCGCGGCTTACCACAAGCTTTTGCTTATGCTGCCTGTAGATTCTTCAGAAATACTGTTGTTTTTAATAAATGACACTTTAACTCTGTAAGAGCTTAGTTGTTCTTCATGGAGTTTTCGTAGCTCTGGATCATTTTCTTAACCATCTGACCGCCTACAGAGCCTGCCTGCTTGGAAGTGAGGTCGCCGTTGTAACCCTGCTTGAGGTTAACGCCTACTTCATTTGCCGCTTCCATCTTAAACTTATTGAGAGCTTCCTTAGCTTCGGGAACGAGATTCTTGTTATTCATGACATTTACTCCTTAAATTTTATCATTTGTCTTCCGTGAACGCTTTTCACGGATTTTTCTTTTTGAGCCG
>JAZQGP010000039.1:0-5083 GCA_045540015.1 Eubacteriales bacterium | reverse complement strand
GGCAAAATGATAATTGCAATTATGGGTGCAGGACATTTCACCAATACGGGACATTTCATCGTGCTTCGAGGTGTAACAGATGACGGTAAAATACTTGTTGCCGATCCCGTAAGCTACAACCGCAGTACGATGGCTTGGGATATATCAACAATCCTCAAAGAAGTTAAAAACGCAGGCTCGGGCGGTCCGTTCTGGAGTCTATCTCTACCCGAACCAGAACCCGAAGAAGAATGAAAGGAGAAAAATCTATGTTAGGTTATATTATCAGCTTTATCCTCGGCGGTATATTTGGAGTTGCAATAATATGCTGCTGTGTGGTAGCAGGTCATGATGACGAAAGGATGGGAATTAAATGAATGAGTTCTACATTCCTGCAAACTTTGAAGAAGGCGGCAAGATTATGGGAGTATTCGGAGTACGAAATATCATCGAGGCAGGGATAATATCTCTGCCTATTATTTATCTCGTATTTCTTCTTTTACCGCTTGGGCTTACTTGGAAGATTATCGTATCTGCAATCTTTGTTATTCCCATCGGTGGCTTTGCTCTCATAGGTATCAACGACGATCCGCTGTCACTGTTCGTCAAGAACTGGTGGCGATGGCTGAGAAACAGAAAAATAATAGAGTATCGAGGTGAGGTCAAATGAAAAATCCACTTTCAAAAAAGAAAGATGAAAAGTCCTTCGGAAAATACTATTCCGACAGCACGCAAAAGTGGTTACCCATCGAAACGGTAACAGGCGGTCTTGTGCTTCTCAAGGATGGAAGATACATAAAGATTCTTGAAGTACTACCCGTAAACTTTTATCTTAAAAGCAACGTTGAACAGGAAAACATTATCTATTACTTTGCCTCTTATCTCAAGATAGCTCCCGACAATATGCAGATACGGGTAGTCACAGAAAGAGCCGACATTGACGATTACTTAAAGCGTCACGAGCATTATGCAGATAATGAACCCAATGAACAGACAGAAGCAATGATATATGACGAAATGGACTTTGTAAAAGGTCTTTCGGAGAATGTTGCAATTAAGAAACGCTTCTTTATCATCTTTGAGTATGCAAACAAGAATTTCACTCAGCAGAATGTGAGATTCACGGATATTCAAAGAATACTGTCGGACGAAGCATACAAGGCACAGAGGTATTTATCACAATGCGAGCTTGGCGTTATCGACATAAACGACAACGGACAGCTCATTGACCTGCTCTATGGGTTTATCAATAAGCAGAGTTCAAAGTATGTAAATCCCGGCAATTTCGCAGACGGTATGTTTGACGAAATACACACGCAATACGGAGGTGAAAGTTTTGAGTAAAGAGTACAGAAATCCATTTGAGGAGGATACATATGAAAGCGAAAAAGAAATTCCCGAAGAAAACAGTTCCGAAAAAAGAGAACCCAAAGCCGCAAAACAGGATAATCCCAAAAAGAAAAAAGCGGCACAAGGTAAGAAGCAATCCTTGATGGATAGCATCAGAGGTGCATTTTCAAAGGAACCGAAGGAAGAGATTCCTGAAATGTGGACGGGACAGACTTCCGTACTTGACGTTATTGCACCGTCTTCAGTTGATAACGGCAGTCGTGATTACATAGTGGTTGACGGTATATATCACTCATACCTTTATGTTGCAGGCTACGGATACCGAACAAGAAACGAGGCGGCGTGGTTATCTCCTCTTGTAGAAGCCGGTGATAATATCGGTATAAGCTTCACATTCAGGCGAATGCCTAGGGATAAGACTCTTTCCCGTATCTCACAGAAAACAATGCTCAACCGCAGTAAAATGCGTGAGGTTGACGACACAAGACAGGACTTTGAAGAGCTTGATGATGCAATATCTTCGGGCTTTTTCTTAAAGGAAGGTATGAACCGAGGCGGTCAGGATTTCTACTATATGTCAACCGTTATCGAAATCACTGCCTATGATGTTGAAGAGCTTGAACAGAGAGTTGCAGACGTTATGACACTTTGCAGTTCAATGAGTATGGTCTGTAAGCGTGCTGATTACAAGCACGAACAATGCTTCTTGTCTTCACTCCCGATACTTTCCGTTGATGCAGATATTGAGCGAAAAGGCAGAAGAAACATACTTACAGATTCGCTTGCAGCATCATTCCCGTTTTCATCATTTGAAATATATGATGAAGGCGGTATTTTTTTAGGGCTGAATAAGTACAACCGAAGCGTTGCTATTCTCGACATCTTCGACAGCGATAAGTATGCAAACGCCAACGGCTGTATTTACGGTACTACCGGTGCGGGTAAAACATTTCTACTTCAAACAATGGCTTTACGCTTTCGTATGCAAGGCACTCAGGTATTCATTATTGCTCCCGTTAAGGGACACGAATACATTGATGCTTGCGAGGCTATAGGCGGTAAATATATAAAGATTGCACCCTCATCAAAGGACTGCATCAACATTATGGAGATACGCAAAACAAGCCTTTCAACAGACTATGAGATAAAGGCTGACACCCGTAACGATTCAATACTTGCCGAGAAGCTCCAGAGTCTTATGATCTTCTTTACACTCATAAAGAATGACATAACACAGGATGAATTAAATCTCCTTGACAGTGCTGTTATACGTACATATGAGACCTTCGGTATCACATTTGATAATGCCTCGCTCTACAACGAAGACGGCAATTTTAAGAGGATGCCTACACTCAAAGACCTGTATGCAGAACTGTGTTCAAAAGAGGAAACAAAGAAGCTTTCACTTATGATTGAGAAGTTCGCAACGGGTTCTCTTGCATCTTTCGGCAGAGAAACAAATGTAGATTTGAGTAACAAATATATCGTGCTTGATATGACTGAAATGACAGATGCACTCAAGCCTATCGGTATGTTTATGGCACTTGAATTTGTGTGGGATAAGGCAAAGGAAAGCCGTATACAGAAGAAAGTAATCTTCCTTGATGAGTTGTGGACTCTTATTGGTGCAGGTGCAAACAAGCTTGCGGCAAACTATGTGCAGGAGATTTTCAGACTTATACGAGGCTTCGGCGGTGCGGCAATTCAGGCAACGCAGGACCTGTCAAGCAGCTTTTCGGCTGACACCGGAAGATACGGCAAGGACATACTTAACCTTTCAAGCTTCAAAATTCTTCTTCACCTTGAGGAAGATGAGGCGTTCACTGCACAAAAATATCTCTCACTTTCGGACGAAGAAACCATGCAGATTATCCGAAACGGTAGAGGTGAAGCACTGCTTTGTGCCAACAAAAACAAGGTGTGTATCGAGATCAAGGCATCGCCTATAATGTATGACCTTATAACCACCAAGAGATCTGACCTTGAAAAACGGAGGAAAGTGTGATGGAATTGCTAAAAGAACAAGTTGCGGTTCTCCAAAATGATGCTCAAAAAGTATTGACACAGCTTGATGCTTTATATGAGACAAACAGCAAATCAAAGTCTGTTGTTGAAAGAGTTGTTGACGATTACTTGTGGGAGATTGAAAGTCTTTGTGTTAAATCAAGAATTCGACTTGATGGTTTCAGAAGTTCAAAGAATGAGAGTGATTTGTTTCATCAGGAAAATATTCCAATTGAGGTCGCAGGAAGTATAGAAGTTACTTTTGAAGGGTGGCTTCATATTACACTCAATACGCTGTTACCTAATTGTAAGTACAGAGTAAGCGGGTACATTGGAAACACAATAAGCAGGCTCGTGAAAGAATATGAGTATGATGATTTGCCATATTTTGAAAAGGCTTTTTTAGCTATAGTTGAGTACTGTAATCATGACAATCACAATGCCCTTGATAACGATAATAAGGGGTGGAAAATGATACCCAATGCTCTCAAAGGGCGAGTTATTAAAGATGATAATCAATTCATATTAAGCATTGGTCTTTTTTCAAAATTGTCTAAAGATGTAAAGTGTGAAATATATGTTATGCCGCCTGAGGATGGCGGCATTTTTATGGAAAAATTCACTTCAGATTTACTTTAAGGCAGGAGATGGTGTAAGAAAAACGGCAGTAATTAAGTAACCTTATTTTTTGTCTGTATCTCCTGCCTTAAAAGTGTCAAAACCTTCGTAATTACGTGGGTTTTGTAGTGGGAAATATAACGAAAAATTATTAATACTTCGCACTAGTGTAGAGGGAGGAGATACAGTGGTTTTTGACAAATATGATTTTGAGGTTTTACGTCTTTGCGGTGTTTGCAGATATTTACCTACAGGTCTTATGAGAAAATTTGATGTTTCGTATTTTAAAAGCGGGGTTATTGGTACTCTAAAAGATAGGGGGTATATAAAAACCCAGAGTGATAAGCTGAGTTATAAGCTTACCAAAGAAGGAAAGAGAGTTCTTGCAGAGATGGGATATACTTTCCCCGATGATGTAAGAATGAATATCAAGAGACAAGCGTACAAAAGAAAACTCAAGAACTCTTTGTGGAATGTCACTTTGCATCTTGCAGGAATTGACATTTTCGGAGAGAAAACAGCTTCGCTTGCAGGAATGAAAAGTGGATATATAAGTTCTCTTACTATAAGAGCGGATGAAGATCAAAAAGTCCTTGCAGGAACAAGATTTTTAGGAATTCTGAAAATTAATGACAGTGCTTATATTCCCTATTTTCTTTCTGATGAAAATGAATGGATAATTCCTGGATATGAGAATGACACATTTATTTCTCAGATAGACTCAATCAAATGTTTTAAGAAAGTAAACCTTGTTATTACAGGAAACTCTTTGGAGGAATTGTGGAGGTGTTTATATCCCGAAGGTGAAGGCTCAAAACTTATTCATGGTCAAGTAAGATTCAACAAGGCGTTGGAGGAACTTGGGTATGATTATTTGCTTGTTCCTTCAGGTCGAAACGGGGTGTTTCAGATGAAGATACTAACATCTTCAAGGTATAGAGAAAGACTTGCAGAAGTTCTTGGGTGTACAATTGAAAGAACTCCTGATGGGCCTGTGTGTGACGGCATCAAAAACGGGAATCCGTACATTATAGCAGTTGATTTGAATATAAACCGAATAATCAGATTGCTTAAACGACTCAAATCATATGATGCTAATCTTGTACCACGAATTTGTTGCCTTCCTTTTCAA
>JAZQGP010000038.1:0-50424 GCA_045540015.1 Eubacteriales bacterium | reverse complement strand
AGGTTTTCTTCTCTTGCCATTTCCATGAACTTGTCCGCATCTTCTGCCGCAACTACTACAGCCATTCTTTCCTGAGATTCGGAGATAGCAAGCTCTGTTCCGTCAAGACCTTCGTACTTTTTGGGAACTGCGTTGAGGTTTATTTCAAGACCGTCAGCAAGCTCACCGATTGCAACGGAAACACCGCCTGCACCAAAGTCGTTACAACGTTTGATAAGAAGAGATGCATCTTTGTTTCTGAACAGTCTCTGAAGCTTTCTTTCTTCGGGTGCATTGCCCTTCTGAACTTCAGCCCCACTCTTTTCAAGCGACTCAAGCGTATGAGATTTTGATGAACCTGTAGCACCGCCGCAGCCGTCACGACCTGTTCTTCCGCCGAGAAGTATAACAATATCTCCGTCTTCCGGAACTTCACGTCTTACATTTTCTTCGGGAGCAGCAGCAATAACTGCACCGATTTCCATTCTCTTTGCAACATAACCGTCGTGATAAATTTCGTCAACAAGACCTGTTGCAAGACCTATCTGGTTACCGTATGAAGAATAACCGTCTGCAGCAGTTGTTACAATCTTTCTCTGAGGAAGCTTACCTTCCATTGTTTCTTCAACAGGCTTTGTCGGGTCTCCGGCACCTGTTACACGCATTGCTGCATAAACATAGCTTCTTCCGGAAAGCGGGTCACGGATAGCACCACCGATACAGGTAGCCGCACCGCCGAACGGTTCAATTTCTGTAGGATGGTTATGAGTTTCATTTTTGAAGAGAAGAAGCCAGTCTTCTTCTTTACCTTCAACATTCACTTTTATCTTAACTGTGCAAGCATTGATTTCTTCGGATTCGTCAAGCTTTGACAGCTTACCGGTTGCTTTTAAGTATCTGCCTGCAATAGTTCCGATATCCATAAGATTCTGCGGCTTTGTTCTGCCGAGTTCTTTTCTTATGGAAATGTAGCGGTCATATGCATCCTGAAGAAGCTTGTCCTCAAACTTTACAGAGTCAATAGTTGTAAGAAACGTTGTATGACGGCAATGGTCGGACCAATATGTATCAATCATACGGATTTCGGTAATGGTAGGATCGCGATTTTCGGTAATAAAATACTGCTGACAGAATTTAATATCATCTAGATCCATTGCAAGTCCGTAATTTGAAACAAATTCCGAAAGTTCGCTTTCAGTAAGTTTACAGAAACCGTCAAGTACCTCAACGCTTGTAGGCACGTCATACTCAGTAACGAGCGTTTTGACGGTATCAAGACTTGCCTCACGGCTTTCTACGGGGTTAATTACATATTTTTTGATGCTTTCCTTATCATTTTCAGAAAGAGTACCGTATATCTTATAAACCTTAGCTGTTCTCACAAGCGGTCTCTCCTGCTGAGAAATTAGCTGAATACACTGTGCACAGGAATCAGCTCTCTGGTCAAACTGACCCGGAAGGAACTCTACTGCAAAAGTAAAGCTGTTGTCAGATTCTAAGCTGTCATATGTATTATCAAGCTGAGGTTCAGAGAAAACTGTATTCTTACAGCTTTCAAAAAGATCCTTGTCAATATTCTCAACATCGTATCTGTTGATGACACGAACACTTTCAGCATTTGAAATTCCGAGGAAGGATTTTATATTATCAAGTAGGCTATTTGCTTCATGAGTAAACGCGTTCTTTTTTTCAACGTAAATTCTGTATACCATTGCAGTTATTCTCCCTTTGTTGCATTAAGTGCGCGCTGTCCAATATCTTTGCGGTAAAATGCGTTTTCAAAGTTAATATAAGGTACGTTTTCATATGCTTCCTTTATAGCATTTTCAAGCGTATCCGCAGTTGCTGTTACACCGAGCACGCGTCCTCCTCCGGTTACAACCTTGCCATCCTTGATTTTTGCGCCCGCATAATAACACAGTGCATTAAAGCCGTCATTTTCAACAATTTCAAAACCTGTTTCGTACTTGCCGGGATAACCGTTTGATGCCATTACAACACAACATGCAGCACCGCTACTGAAAGTAACATCCGCTTTATCGAGAGTGCCGTTTGAAACATGCATCATTATGTCGAGAAGGTCAGATTCCAGGAGAGGAAGAACAACCTGCGTTTCCGGGTCGCCAAAGCGGCAATTGTATTCAATAACCTTCGGTCCATCCTTTGTCAGCATAAGACCAAAGTACAAGCATCCTTTAAAGGTTCTGCCCTCACTGTTCATTGCTTCAACTGTAGGAACAAAGATTGTGTCCATGCAGATTTTTGCAATTTCATCAGTATAATACGGGTTAGGAGCTATTGTTCCCATACCACCGGTATTAAGACCTCTATCATTGTCCAGCGCTCGCTTGTGGTCCATAGAAGAAACCATAGGTTTGATTGTCTTACCGTCAGTAAAGCAAAGAACGGAAACTTCGGGTCCGGTCAGAAATTCTTCAACAACTATATTGCTTCCGCTATCTCCGAACACTTTATCCTGCATCATTGAAACAACAGCATTGACAGCATCTTCGCGTGTCTCGGCAATGACAACCCCTTTTCCGAGCGCAAGTCCGTCTGCTTTAATTACAGTCGGTATCGGGCAAGTTTTTATATATTCAAGAGCCTTGTCCATGTCATTAAATGTTTCATATAAAGCAGTAGGAATAGCGAACTTCTTCATGAGGTTCTTGGAGAACACTTTACTGCCTTCGATAATTGCCGCGTTCTTTCTCGGTCCAAAGCACTTAATCCCCTTTTCCTCAAGAGCATCAACAGCACCGAGAACAAGCGGATCATCGGGTGCAACAACAGCAAAATCAATGTTGTTTTCAACTGCAAATTTTGTTATTCCCTCAATATCCTTTGCAGCAATATCAACACAAACTGCATCTGCTGCAATACCGCCGTTTCCGGGAAGTGCATAAATTTCTGATACATTTTTATTAAGCTTTATTTTCTTAATAATTGCGTGTTCGCGGCCACCGCCGCCGACAACAAGAACCTTCATTGTTTTCTCCTCTGTCAGTTTTTCTTTTGAATATATATTTCTTTTGAAATCATTTCGGCAGCTCTCGGAAGAATCTGCCATTCTGCCTGACGCATAATGCGCATTTGAAGGCTTTCAGGTGTTTCATCCTTACGGACAATAACTGCCTTTTGAAGAATAATTTCGCCACCGTCAGGGACTTCGTTTACATAGTGAACCGTCGCACCTGATATTTTAACTCCGTATTTAAGAGCTTCTTCATGAACTTTAAGACCGTAAAATCCCTTGCCGCAAAAGGCAGGAATGAGTGACGGATGAACATTTATTATCCTCTTAGGATATTTAGAGGTGAAATGCTCTGTTAGAATAGTCATAAAGCCTGCAAGCACTATAAAGTCTATTTGCGCTTCATCCAGTGCCGCAATTATCGCATCTTCGAAATCGGTTTGTGTGGTATAATCCTTCTTTGTGATAATTTTTGTGGGAATTCCCGCCATATTTGCCCGTACAAGGGCATATGCTTCGCTGTTATTTGAAATAACAAGCGAAATTCTTCCATGCTTGATAATCTGCTTAGTCTGTGCATCAATAAGTGCCTGGAGATTTGTTCCGCCGCCCGATACAAAAACAGCAATTTTAGCTTTTTTGTTCTCGTTTAGCATATTTCTACACTCTCCTCGCTGTTACGAACCTCACCAATAATGTATGCATTTTCTCCTGCAGCACGAAGAATTTCAAGTGCCTTGTCAGCATCATTCTTAGAAACGACAACGCTCATACCAACGCCCATGTTAAATGTATTAAACATATCTCTTTCGGGAATGCTGCCTGTCTTTGCAATAAGGTCAAATATAGGAAGAACCTTAACAGCCTTCTTTTCGATACGGGCACCGAGTCCGTAAGGCAAGCTTCTCGGAATGTTTTCATAGAAACCACCGCCAGTAATATGGGAAACACCTTTAACTGTAACCTTATCAAAGAGAGAAAGCATAGGCTTAACATAAATTCTTGTAGGAGTAAGAAGTGTTTCACAAACACTCTTTCCACCGAGTTCCGCTACCGGTACCTTAATATTGGCATTTTCAACGTCAAAGACTTTTCTAACAAGTGAAAAACCGTTTGAATGTACACCGCTTGAAGGAAGTGCAATAATCACATCGCCTTCTGTCATTTTTGTGTTATCAAGGATTTTATCTTTATCAACAACACCTACTGTAAAGCCCGCAAGGTCATATTCATCCTCGGGATAAAAACCGGGCATTTCCGCTGTTTCTCCGCCTATAAGAGCCGCACCGGACTGAACGCATCCTTCTGCAACACCCGAAACAATAGATGCTATTTTCTCCGGAACGTTTTTGCCAACAGCAACGTAGTCAAGGAAAAACAGAGGCTTTGCTCCGCAGCATATAACGTCATTAACGCACATAGCAACGCAGTCAATACCAACCGTGTCATGCTTATCTGCAAGAAATGCCATTTTAAGCTTGGTTCCGACTCCGTCTGTTCCGCTTACAAGTACAGGCTTTGAAATACCCGCAAGGTCAAGTTCAAACAATCCTCCGAAACCACCAATGCCTGACATAACTCCACTTGTCATCGTTCTTGCAATATGCTGTTTCATAAGCTCTACTGCTTTGTATCCGGCAGTGATATCTACTCCCGCCTGCTTATAGCTTTCACTGTAGCTTTTCATGTTTTTCTTCCTTTCGGTGTAAATTATGTAAACCAATCCGTAAATATAAAAATGCAGTCATGCGTATAAAAAACACAGACTGCCCAGACGGTCGGCTTATTCATTTTTGCTTCCATGCGGTACCCCGCTAATCCGTCAGTTACAAAAATGTTTCTTATTATAATAAATTTTACCACAAAAGCGTTAAAATGTCAAGCATTGTCGAACGTCAATTTTAAAACATTTTGTGAAAAAAACAACAAAGGACTGCACAATCGGCAGTCCTCTTTAAAACTCCACGCTTTTGATAAATGTGCAGTCAGAAAATGCATCAGAAAGTTCAACAGGTGAAACAGTTTTCGGCATCTTAACCAGGCATTCTACCAAAATTTCTCCGGGCACGGATTTATCAATTTTGACACTTTGAATTTTAATTTCAAAGATATCAAGAAGTTTCTTTACATTTTCAACAGGTTGCTGGCAATTATAAACCTTAAAAATCATAAGATCCGGCGACACTTTGTTAAAAAATGTAACTTTGTGCAGAAACCATTGAAAGAACAACAGTATAAGTGTTCCGAGAAGCCCGAGTATGTACTGACCGGAGCCGAGTGCCATACCGATAGCAGAGGTAGCCCAAAGCCCCGCTGCCGTTGTAAGACCGTTTACCACCTGACGTCTTACAAATATTGTACCTGCACCCAGAAAACCAATACCGGTCACAATTTGAGAAGCGATTCTTGAAGCATCTGCTCTTAAAATATCGGAGCCGGTTTTTACTCCGTAATCAACGATATCGAAAAAACCGTACTTTGAAATTACAATAAACAAAGCCGATGCAAAGCACACAACAAGGTGAGTTCGCGTGCCGGCATCCTTTAGCCTGTTTTTTCTTTCAAGTCCGACAATTGCGCCGCAAAGTGCCGCAATAACCACTCTCATTACACATTCCAACTCAAATCCAATGCTGTCTATTTCAAACATATTCACACCTCCTTTTAAAAATAAAATATAGCTTTCGGATACATTTTAAATATATTCCCGAAAGCTGATAAATAATGGTGATATTATATACTTAAAAAATGCAATAATGGTGAACAAAAAGTAAATTAAAGTGCAGGCACATGTTACATAAAGACATTAAAACAGGCACATCGACAAAATCGTGTGCCTGAAATCATTTTTTGTTATACTTTGATAGAAATCACATTTCCGTCAACAGAGTAATCGATATTCAAAAGCGAGCAAAGCTCATCAATTGCAAGTGTTACAAGTCCGTCACGCATTGTAAGAGGAACGGAAACCGTTTGTTCAATTCCGTTTTTAACAACCTTGTTGCTTCCAAGCTTGTACACAACCTTATCGGATACAGAAGCAATCATGAGTTCTTCAGAATCACCATTATACTCATGATACAACTTGAGAGCTCTGAAGGTGCTTTTTGCCTGGTCAAACGAAACAACAATATGACCGTTTTCCATAATAGGTATAAAATCGAGAATAGGATTCCTGTCATTGATGAATACTTTAGGAACGTCAAGGTGCTCAGGATTGAATTTAAGCAAGTCTATCTGTTCTATCTCAAATTCAGTTTTAACCATATTATCAATGCGAATGTCGGTTATTCTTCCCTTCCATGTCGGGAATCTACCCAAATGGAATATAAGCTCAAAATATTCTTCATTAGCAACAACCGACTTATTAATATCAACCTTATCCGGAAACCATACCTGGCTTGAATCTGTAAGAAATGCAACTCGAATTAGTGCAAACTCTTTGGCTCTGATTCTTATACGCACATGGGTTGCATCAGTGCTTTGACAGAGACCGTTCTTATTACTTAAAAGAACAGAATAGTGTTCATATTCATTTTCGGGGATTAATACGCTTACAGAATCCCCGTTATATCGGAGTTTAGTTTCCTCAAAAGAATATACATCGTCATATTTGGCATCATTTCTGAAGTCCCAGCTTCTATATATGTCCTTGTCTGTGAAAACAAATTCTTCTGACTGTTCAAAGCCGTGTCTACGTATGAGTCGTTTTCCGGAAACAGTCAAATATGTTAAACGTTTTCTCTGATTTTCGTCAGGAAGCAGATTTTCACACTGACCGCTTCCGGGTACAAATACCTTACGTATCTTATCAAGATACCCGAAGCCGTGAAGATGCGAAGGCATTACATATGTTCCTTCGCCGTATTCGTTCCAAGTAGAAATCATAAAATACTTGTCAAACAAGCTCTTGCCATCGCAGTTATCAGCATGATTTTTCGCATGATTAAGAACAATTTCATAATCGTCGAGAGAAATATTCGGGCAGCGCTCCTGTGCTCCATGCCATGCAGCAGTGTTATATCCCGAAGAAATAGATTTCATAAATGTAGCCATGCCTTTTTCTTCGTGATTCCGAATACATTCGTCAATGCGGTGGATCTGGTGTCCGGGAATACATCCGCCTTCGTGATAATGATATGAATATAAAACATCAAAATACTTTGAAAGTTGCGGGTAATCACATAGCCATGTCGCAGACATAAACCACATTCCGTCAAAACCGTAGCGTTTAATGTCTTCGTTCATAAACTCAAAAACATCTTTTGCTTTTTCTTCGCCCCAATACTGGAGAAAATTAGCAGACCAAATAGTTACAAGAGGCTTATTATCAATTACAAGGTATCTGTCATCGGTAAAGAAGAATTCACACCAGTGCGGCCATATGTAATTTTTAAAATCCTCCGGATTAGAGTTGTTGTAGGTCGAGTTTTCCCACATGATAACAAACTTCATCATGTCGCTGTAACGTGCATTCATATATCCGTCGCGAAGAGCGTGGTCCATATATGAACGCTTTATGGGAGCGTTGCAAAGGCTATCAGGGTTATACCAGCAATAATGCTGGAATGTTAGTCCATGTTCAACCATGAACTTGATTTCCCAGTCTGCAACCTCAGGCAAACCTTCATCATACGGTCCTATGAGCGGTGTGTTTTCTTTAAAATGGGTAATCCAACTCCAGCCCATATGATATCCTTCACGCCACAAACTACATATATTCATACCAACTTCGTACTCAGGATGACGCACAGGGTTTGGCTCAGGACAGTAATCGGGATAATCAATAAGTGACTCACATACAACATCCGCAAAACATAAAGATGCATCAACGCTCGGAGCAAAGGAAATTGCTATTTCATCAAATGTGTCAGAGCTTATTTGTAAGCTTGCACACTTTTTGCCGTTTATCTTTATAAGAACGTTTTTACCGCAAGTTTCAAAACGGATTAACTGCCAAACGTTAGGTGTGAATTTTCTTAGGAATTCACCGTTCACAGTTTTAAACTCACTGTTTTCAGTGTAAACGGATATAACTTCATCTCCATGGCATTTCAATGAAAAAGCAGCACCATCTGCACCCTCAGGTAGCAGAAAATAGCCTTCAACAATTGCATTTCCATCAGTTTCGCTTATAGGAAGTATAGCCGATGCGCGTTCTCCTGCTTTAAGAGTTGTTTTTGCATAGTTAAACGCTCTTAAATAGGCGAAATTTGTCGGAGCATGCTCACACAATTCAAAATTGCCGCTAATCTTCCATTCATCGGGAAAATATTTGTTTGTGCTGACAAATGTTTCATTGGCAATATAGTCAATATAAAGCTCTGAAATTACAGGTGTTACTGTAATGTCGGTTTCGCCCGTTGTACCTATCACAAGGCATGAAGCATCCGTGAAATCATACAGATTATATACACCGACAGTTTTTCCGTTTACTACAAATTTAGCTGTTTTTTGGTCAAGAGAAAATGCAACTTTCACTCTGTTATGACCAAGAACTGCCTCTTCATCTGTTTGAACACCATTAAAAACAAATTTGCCGTTTTTTGTATGATATTCAAACAGTTCTTTGTTATCAGTTCCACGTATTTTCACAAACAAGCCATCAGTGTTTGTATCAACACGATAAACCAGTTCAAGTACCATTTTACCGCTTGTCTGAGCCTGAAAATCACGCTTTATACTTATTACTCCGCCAACAGCATGGTTGACAAGAGAAGCCGGAAATGGATTTTCGAAATCACTTTCATACCTGTTGTCATAATCCCACGAAGATTCTCGGGTTGCACCGGTATGATTATCAATTAAATATTTTGCTTGTTTTTGCATAATCTCTCCTCCACTTATACAAAAAAATACATTATACAATGTAAAATAATAGTATCATACATGATATAATTTGTCAATAACAAAAACAACAGATTTCGCGCGATTTTTAGCAAAAAACTGCCCCGTTTTTGAGGCAGTTTCTGTAATAATATTTGGTTAATACTGAATATTCTTTAGTTAAACTTCTATAAAGATTTTCTTACCGTCCACAGAATATTCAATATTCATAAGTAAGCAAAGCTCATCAATTGCAAGTGTTACAAGTCCGTCGCGCATTGTAAGAGGAACGGAAACCGTTTGTTCAATTCCGTTTTTAACAACCTTGTTGCTTCCAAGCTTGTACACAACCTTATCGGATACAGAAGCAATCATGAGTTCTTCAGAATCGCCGTTATACTCATGGTAAAGCTTGAGAGCTCTGAAGGTACTTTTTGCCTGGTCAAACGAAACAACAAAGTGTCCGTCTTTAAGAATAGGTACAAAATCAAGTCTAGGCCTCTTTTCGTTTATAAACACTCTGGGAACGTCAAGCTCGTCAGGATTGAATTTAAGCAATTCAATCTTTTCAATCTCATAAACGGTTTGATTCATATTGTCGATGCGTATATCGGTTATCTTGCCCTTCCACGACGGAAATCTCGATAAAAAGAATACAAGATCCATATATTCATCACTCGGAGGAACAGCTACATTGATATCAACTTTATTATTCGCCCATCTTTGATCGGTTTCGGTAAGAAATGCCACTCTTATCAAGGCGAATTCTTTTGATCTGATTCTTACACGAACATGCGTCGCATCCGTGCCCTGACACAGTCCGTTTTTATCACTCAAAAGAATTGAATAATGCTCCTGATTTCTTTCAGGTAATAATACAGTGACAGAATCGCTGTTATATTGAAGCTTTGTTCCGTCGAATGGCAGAACTTCATCATATCTTGTACCGTTTCTGAAATCCCAGGATTTATAAACATCCTTTTCTGCAAATACAAATTCTTCCGACTGTTCAAAACCGTGGCGGCGTATAAGTCTTCTGCCCGGTACTGTCAGATAACTGATACGCTTTTGTTGATTATCATTAGGAAGAAGATTCTCGCACTGTCCGCTTTCGGGAATAAACACTTTACGTATTTTATCAAGATATCCAAAACCGTAAATATGTGCCGGCATTACATATGTTCCTTCGCCATATTCGTTCCATGTTGAAATCATAAAGTATTTATCAAACCAATTGCTTCCGTCACTCTTATCGGCGTGATTTTTTGTATGGTTCAACACTGTTTCGAAGTCTTCAAGATTAATTACATCACAACGTTCTTCCGCACCGTGCCATGGAGCAGTATTGTATCCGGAACATATTGTCTTCACGAATGCCGGCTTTCCCTTTTCTTCATAGTTTTTGTTGAAAGTGTCAATACATTTAATCTGATGGTTGGGATTGCAAGCGCCTTCATTATAATGATATGCATACGTCAAATCAAAATACTTGTTATGAATCTCATTATTGGGTATCCATGTTGTAGACATAATCCACATTCCGTCAAAGCCGTATCGTTTTATGTCTTCGTTCATGAAATCGATAACTTCTTTTGTTTTTTCTTCACCCCAATATTGGATATATTTTGTAGTGCAGATTGAAAGAATCGGCTTGTTATCAACCACAACATATCTGTCATCTGTGAAGAAATACTCACACCAGTATTTCCAGACATATTCTTTGAAATCATCAACATTCGGATTGTTATAGCCTGCGTTTTCCCACATAATTATAAACTTCATCATGTCGCTGTAACGGGCATTCATGAAGCCGTCACGAAGTGCATGATCCATGCGTGAGCGCTTCATGGGTTTATTAATCATTGGATCGTAACAGTACCAGCAGTAGTGCTGGTAAGTAAGACCGTGTTCAACCATGAATTTAATTTCCCAGTCTGCAACCTCAGGCAATCCTTCATCATACGGTCCGATAAGAGGAGTATTCTCTTTAAAATGAGTAATTCTGTCCCAACCCATATGATGTCCTTCACGCCACAAGCTACACATATTCATACCTATCTCATATTCAGGGTGACGTACAGGTTGAGGCTTCGGACAGTAATCGGGATAATCAATAAGCGACTCACACACAATATCAGTAAAACAAAGAGTAGCATCAACATTCGGAGCAAAGGATATTGCAATTTCATCGAATGAAGCTGATTTGCTCCTGAAAGTACCGCACTTTTTGCCGTCTATCTTGACAAGTATATTTTCACCGTCAGTTTCAAAACGAATAACCTGCCATACATTAGGTGTGAATTTTCTCAAGAATTCACCGTCCGCAGTTTTAAATTCGCTGTTTTCAGTATATACAGCAAATGCCTCGTCACCGTCGCACTTAAGTGAAAAACGTGCACCGTCTGCACCTTCCGGCAGTAAAAAATATCCCTCAACAATTACATTTCCGTCTGTTTTTTCAACAGGCAATGTAGCAAGTGAAGCTTCTCCGGCTTTAACTGTCGATTTAGCAAAGGAATATGAAGTCGGTGAATCCTCGCATATTTCATAATTGCCGTTTATTTTCCATTCTTCAGGAAAATACTTATTCGTGCCAAGAAATGTTTCATTTGCAATATAATCTATGTAAAGCTTGACCTGGCAAGGAGTTACTGTTATATCGGTTTTACCCAATGTTCCCAAGACAAGACGCGAAGCATCGGAAAAGTTATTAAGGTTGTAAAGTCCAACGGTCTTTCCGTTTACAACAAATTTTGCTTTCTTTTTATCAAGTAAAATTACAACTTTTACTCTTGCGCAGCCAAGAACGGCTAGCTCATCGGTTTCTATGCCGTTAAAAAAATATTTACCTTTCTCAGTATGGTATTCAAACAGTTCCTTTGAATCGGTGCCATACATCTTAACGAAAATGCCGTCAGCGCTTGTATCGACCTGATAGAGCATCTCAAGAACCATTTTTCCTGTTTTCTGTGGTTGAAAATCACGCTTCATGCTGATTTCTCCGCCCACAGCATGATTTACAAGTGCGCTTGGAAAAGCATTGTCAAATGCACTCTCATATCTGTTGTCATAGTCCCATCCGGATGATATTCCGGCTCCACCAAAACGCCAGTTGTCGATTAAAAATTTTGCTTGTTTTTGCATAAATATTCCTCCCCTTTTGCAAAATGATGTAACATTTTTACATTTATCACAATGATAACATTTATTGTAATTACTGTCAATAGATTTTACAAACTATTTTTAACGGACATATAATAACCGCCTCCGTAGCAGAGGCGGTAAATTGATTATTCAAAATCCTTAGCTGTTGCAGTTTCGAAAATAGCATTTACTTCATCCGAAGGCTTTTTGTCAACAAGCGATACAACAATCGTAACAATCGCACCAATAATAAATGCAGGAACAATTTCATAAACGCCGGTAGAACCTGTAAATTTAAATAACCAAACAATGTCCACAACTGCTCCCGTAACAATACCCGCAAGTGCACCGTAGTAGGTAAGGCGCTTCCAGAAGAGTGAAAGGATAACAACAGGTCCAAAAGCACCGCCGAAAAGGCCCCATGCGTTTTCAACCATATTCATAATGGCCTGGGCTCCTTTACCTCCGTTACTTGCAATAAAGTATGCAACAATCGCAACAATAATAACTACAATTCTACCTACCCAAAGAACTTCTTTGTCAGAAGCATTTTTTCTAATAATAGGTTTATAGATATCGCTTGTAAAGGAAGAAGAAGCAACTAGTAGCTGTGAGTCAGCAGTAGACATTGATGCAGCAATGATTGCAGCAAGTAAAATGCCTGCCACAAATGGCGAAAACAATTTTCTTGCAAGCTCGATAAATACAAGTTTTTGATTTCCGTCAGGAAGCAAATCTGCACCAACAGTCATTCTTCCAAGATAAGCGATAAGGATTGCTGCAAGCAATGAAAGTACAACCCAGATTATTGCAACTATTGCACTCTTTTTAACCATACGAGGCTTTTCAATACCCATAAAACGCACAAGAATGTGAGGCATACCAAAGTACCCAAGACCCCAACCAAGACCAGATACAATTTCCTGCCAGCTAGCTGAGAAAACACTTGATGTAAAAGCGCAGTTAATAGTCTCACCATTTGTATCAACGTACTGGAAAACTGTTGAAATTGCACTCTTATCAAGATTCATTGTATACACACATACTATCGGAACTGCAAGTAAAGCAACAAGCATAAGAAGACCCTGGAAAAAGTCTGTCCAGCAAACAGCTTTATATCCACCCATAAAAGTATACAATAGAATAATTGCCGCAAATATAATCATTGCCGTTTCAATTTCAAGAGCAGGAAATAGCTGTTTGAATACAGTTGCACCTGCCGAAAAAGCTGATGCTACATAAACTGTAAAGCTTATAAGGAACACGATGGCACACACAATTTTGAGTGCAGGATTTGATGTAGCAAATCTGTTTGACAGATACTGCGGAAGCGTAATTGAATCTCCTGACGCTTTAGAAAAGCACCTGAGTCTTCTCGCAACAAATATCCAGTTAAGTGCAGTACCTATTGCAAGACCAATACCAATCCATGCCTGACCAAGACCGAATGCCAGAATACTTCCGGGAAGACCCATAAGAAGCCACGCACTCATATCTGATGCCTGAGCACTCATTGCGGTAACCCAAGGTCCCATCTTTCTGCCGCCCAAAAAGTATTCTTTTTCGTTTGAATTTTTTGACTTAACAAAGAAATAGACACCTATTGCCAGCACAATAGCAAAATAAAGTACAAAAGATAAAATTTCCATATTTTTTCTCCTTATGTAAAGTTTTAAGTCAATAATACCATACATTCTTGAAAAACGCAATATAGAACGGAGTATAGACTATATTCTATACTCCGCACACACTTTTGATTATTATTTTAACTTATTATTATGTTTATCGATGTAATCTGTACTATAATAATTATAAACCGTTAACAAACTTTTTACAATTGTTTCCTTAATCCCGAAAGCAGCATCGGCATCACTTCTTTTGCGTATTTTTTAAGGGAGTACTCTCCGTTTCTTATGCACCAGTCATACATAAGTCCTCTTTCACACATGGCATAAAGCTTTACAATATCATTTACTGACATTTCAGTTGTCAATTCTCCCCTGTCCTGTCCTTCTGATATCACCTTGCGCAACAGTTTATAATACTCACGGTTGTAGTCAAGCATATGCTTGTCACCTTTTGTTATAAGCTGTGATGAATAAAGACGTGCAAGCAGGTCGATGTTTATTTCATTGTCTATCATATCAAACAACACTTCGTTCATATACAGAAGCTTATCATAGCTGTTATCTTCATCCTTGAGTGATTCTTTGATTTCTGCATATTTTTCATCAAACATATAAGAAAGCGAGCTGAGAAGAGCGTCTTTTCCTTCAAAATAGTGATAGAAAGAGCCTTTCGAGGTTTTTGATTCGGAAATTATCTCGTCTATTGTTGTGTCGTCGTAGCCCTGTTCATAGAATAGCTTCCACGCGGCTTTTACAATTTTGCTTTTTGTATGGTTTGTTTTCTTAGCCATAATATTTGCCACACTCCGTTTCATGTGTATTCTAACACAAATTGATAAAAATAGCAAGAGTCCCGAAAAGCATCACTCTTCGGGACCTTAGTTGTTATTTGGAATAAACGGTCATATCCTGCAAAGTAGTATCTTCATTAACGATTTTGTCGATAAACTTCCACTCATTTTTTAAAACTGCAGGAAGAGATAATGTGTTCGTCCAGAAGCTTTTGGAAATTTCATAATTTCCGTGCTCATTTTCAATAATGAAATCAAGTTTAATTTCAACAGCGTTGATTGCACCCTTCGTCGGAAAAACAGTATAGTTATCTATAGCAAATTTATAAAGCTGTTCAATATCCTCACGAGAATTGAATACGACACCGGCGTACTCGGCATTTTCGTATGTTTCGGGTTCAACATCATAATAAATAACTTCTTTTGTGATTTCTGCAGTTTCAGCGGCTCTGTAGTTTACAGACGGACCATCATGATATACAACCTGTTTAGGTTTTTCATTTCCGTCACTTGTATATTTTGCAGGATTAATGTATTTACCGTTATTTTGCATGCTGTAAATATCCGCAACAACATACGACACATCCTCAGGCTTTATCAGGTACTCGCTCTCATAGAATCCCAATTCCTTAAGAGCTTTCATCGTATTATAATCATATTCGTCAATGTCATAAGACTCATGGTGCGTGTTGTTAGCAAAGTTGTGACCGTAACGCTCAATACCCGCCTTTGTGTACTCAACCGAAACAGTTGTTTTTCCTTGGCGCTGTCTCTTTTCAAGATATCTGTCAAAAGTAAGATTTCTTCGGTCGGCTTTTATTGCTTCAATCAGCTTTTGCGCTTCCTCTGTGGTTCCTGCAAATTTCATATACGCCTTGCCCGTTACATCTCTGATATCACCGACACCTACAGAAACGATTGTCTTTTCGGTATCATCAAGAATAGGATAATTGTACATAAGCGCAGTTTGAGTTTCATAAATCGGCGCCATATATTCGCGAGCCTCGGAATCGGTAAGATAATATGAGCGATACATTTTTCTTCCGTTCTTCAGTGTATATTCGATATTAAATGACCTCGGAATGGAATACGGATAATACATGTTTGTATTATCAATTGTGTCGCGATGCTCTGTTTTATATTTATGAAGTGTTGTAAACAGCCCTATCTCCTGAGGATCATCATATACAGGTCTGAAAACATCAATGTACATGTATTCAGCAGAAGTGGCATTGATATCGTCATGGATGTAGAAAGAATCCTCTACGTAATCTCCGACAAATCTTACGCTTTTTACGTCTTTTACGTCAGGAACACGCGATTCGAAACCGATGAGGTCAAATTCTATAACGCCTGTAAACATAAGTATTGCAGCAAGTGTTACAGCAAGGCTTGGAATTATACCTTTAAGCGAAAAGCTCTTTTGTGCAAGCATATGTGCTATAACTAATCCTATAATTGCAAAAGGAATCATAAACAAAAGATTATGTGTACCCCACATTCCAACCGTATAGAAGAAACCGAGAATACCTGCACAAATACCTACAAGTACCTTAAATATCCCCTTCAACGACGGAAACGCAATTACTTCACCGTGGTTTTCAAGTCCTCTTTTGTTGTAGATTACAACACCGAGTACAGTCGAAACAATAATCGCTACAATGTATATAAGAACATTGATTTCAAAGAGCTTTGACGGGAAGAGATATACATACTCAAGAAGTAATTCTTCAATCGCAGATGTAGAATAAAAACCGTACAGCTTCTGTTGACCTACAAACATGAGAAATGTTGAGAGAAACAGCGGAATAAGTATAGCTATTACAGTGAAAATCATGTGTGATGCGGAATTTCCCGTAAGCATCCCCATAAGCGTACCAAAAGTCAAAATACAAAGCGAGTATATGACGTATGCATATATAAATTTGAATATTTCCAATCCTGCAAGCCCGTCGTTTATGCAAGCGAGAAGGAACGGTGTTATCAGAATTATCGGCACAGCAAGAAGTATTATGCCTGATATTAAATGCGAAAAGTAAAGTGTTGTTCTCTTTATCGGGAGACCGTGAATACATGAAACAGCATTTGCACGGTTTAGATAATTAAACAGCAATGCCGAGAGTACAAGTGCTGTTCCCATACCAACAAACATTCCGAAATAGGAGCTATCAGCAAAATAGTTATTGATTCTTTCAATTTTCCAAGCATCAGTTCGTTCAGGATACCAGGTAGAATAACGGTTAACATTATCAAGTGTCGGAATTACGACAACAAGAAACATAAGTATTGTCGACAGAACACTCGCCCACCAAAGGCGTTTCAAATCGTTTTTAACTATAGTTTTATTACATAACGATGTTTTGGAATTCATATCCCATACCTCCCAGCTCATAAATGAATACTTCTTCAAGCGTCAGTGGCAGTATATCACACACAATCGGAGAATAGACTTCTGCAAGCTTCTTGATTTCTTCAGCATCGCCTTTTACAATAAGCATGCTTACGCTGCCAAATCCGCTCTTATCAAGGATATTAAGTTTGTTTATAAGCTCATCGGGAACAATACCGTTTTTGAAAGCAACCTGCAATTTATGAATATTCCCTTTTACATCATCAAGCGACTTTTCAATCACAATCTTGCCGTTAAACATTATACCCACATGGTCGCACACATCTTCAAGTTCACGAAGGTTGTGACTCGAAACAAGAACTGTCATTTGTCTGTCAGCAACTGCCTGCAGCATCAACTTCCACACGTTTCTTCTCATAACAGGGTCTAGTCCGTCAACAGGTTCGTCAAGTATCATAACATCAGGCTTTGCGCTCATTCCAAGCCAGAATGCAACCTGCTTTTGCATACCCTTTGACAAACGTCTAACCTTGCGTTTTACATTGATTTTGAAAATCTCCTTCATCTTTTCAAAATCCTCCCAGATCCATTCGGGATAGAGCCCTGCATAATATTTTGCAGTATCAAGAATGCTGTATGTCGGATAGTAAAAAAGATCATCGGATATATAAATCATACGCTGCTTAACGGAAATATCCGTAAAAGCATCAAGGCCATCAACAGTTATTCTTCCTTCATCGCTTTTATATACGCCCATAAGTGTTTTGATGAACGTTGTTTTTCCGGCACCGTTTGGTCCGATAAGACCGTAAACAGAGCCTTTTTTCGCATGAAGCGTCATGACGTCAAGTGCTTTGAAATCCCCGAATTTTTTAATTACGTTTTCGGCTTTTATCATTTGTTGTTACCTCCATTGTAGATTTTTTCGGTAATACCTGTAAGCTTTTCATATGGTATGCCAACAAAGAGCATTTCACTGACAATCTTTTCAAACTGTCTGATAAGGGGTTCGGTTTTAACTGCAAGATGCGCATTTTCGCTCGGTGCTACATAATAGCCTTTGGCGCGCTGTGAATAAATGTAACCCTCAGCCTCAAGCTCTTTATATGCCCTTTGGATTGTATTCGGATTGATAGTCATTGCAACCGCAAGCTCCCGAACTGACGGAATGCGTTCATTTTCTGCCAGAACACCGCTTATAATCAGCATTTTTGTTTTTTCTTTTATTTGCTGATATATAGGGCTTGTGTCTTTGTAATCAAGCTTTAGCATCACTACTCTCCTTTCAGTAAAATCAACACCATCTGTACTATAATCAATAATACAGTAGTGAGCGTTAAATGTCAATATATTTGAACGTTTCTTAAGATATTAAGAATTGCTTAAGTAAATCTTAAGACAAAAAGCTCCGGATTAACCGGAGCTAAATGTATGTTATCAGTTTAAAACAGCGACAGCAGTTTTCGTGATATTTTATTGTCACAAAAAACCATCGGATAGCAAGCCAACATAACTATAATCGCTGCCAATATGTCAATTACGGAATGTTGTTTCAAGAATACGGTTGAAACCGAAATCAATACCGCTACTATGAAAAAGGCAATCTTTACTGCAATATTATTTAAACGCTCACAGTGCCAAGATGCAAAGCAAACCGCAAACGATCCCAGAACATGTATTGACGGGCAAACGTTCGTATTTGTATCAAACGCGTAAAGTCCCGACACTATGTTTGCAAACAAACCATTACCTGTAAAATCAGGGCGCAGATTCTGCGATGTCGGATAAACAAAATAAATAACAGAAGTTATTGAGTATGTAATTATTATAAACCACATATATTTTTTAAAAGCCGAAACATCAAGAAAAAACGTATATATCAGCATCCCAATAAGATATACAAACCAGAAGAAATACGGGATTATAAATGCCGGTACAAAAGGAATAAGTTCATCGAGTGAACATTCAACCGAATGATAATTACAATTTCTTATACGTTCAAAGTACAGGAAAAGCAAACCGTAAAACGGCCAGTAGAGTAAAAGCAAAACATGTCTGAATTCAGGCATTGAGATTTTGGAAAGTCTGAACTTTTTATAATCAGGACACAAATTCATTTTTGGACAGTTTACCTTTCGTAACGCAATCGGTGATTAATTCGGCTGAATTTTTGGTAATATAGCGGCTTTGCATGGAAATTAATTTAGCAGATACAGAGCTGTCGGTTAGAATATCTCTGACCGCAGCAGATGCCTCTTTCGGCTTTGTACCCGGCAATGCACATCCAAGCTGTGTGAGAAGACGGAAATTTTCTGTTTCACATCCGGGTATGGGTTTTGTCAGAACAAGCGGAATGTTTGAAACCATTGCTTCTGTTGAAGACAAACCGCCTGGTTTTGTAACAACAACATCGCACGCCTTCATATAAAGATTTACTTTATCTGTATATCCTATGCAAGAAACTCTTGAATCCTTCGCGTATTCGGCATCAATGCCTTTTTTGAGCTTTTTATTTTTTCCGGCAATCACACGAACTTCGAGATTTTGGATATCCTCGTGCAGAATTCTATCTATAAGGTCATATATATTTCCGTATCCCATACTGCCTGACATAACAAGACATATTTTTTTATCTTCTTCAAGTCCAAGCTTGTTTCGTGCTTCTGTCTTATCAATTGGTAGATTGAATTTTTCAGATACAGGAATACCGGTTGGAAGTATTTTATCAACATGTATTCCTCTTGTTGTAAACTCACTTGTGATTTCTTTCATACAGATAAAAAACATATCTGCATCTATCTCGTTATAAAACGGAGCAAAAGAATAATCTGTTGCAACAATGTAAAGCGGAATGTCAAGTTCATATTTATGCTTTACGTGGGTTACAGCCTGACCGGGAAAAACATGTGTACAGACAACTGCATCAAACCCGCCGCCGACAATATCCTCGTATATACGGCTTGAACACATCATATTTGCAGCATATGCATACGATTTAAGATATCTGCTTTTCATGGACTTACTGAATCTGTATCCCGCACCGAAAGCACGCGGTGTATGCAATACAATTTTATTATATGAATTGCTTATGCTGTCGGAATAAAGCTTTGAAACATAAGCAAGAGAGTCTTTAAGTACACATTCATTTCCTGCAGCAAGGAAGCGTTCCATAACTGCTTTTGCAGCGGAATTGTGTCCTTGCCCCGTGTTACAGGACAATATCAGCACTTTCATGTGTTTTTCCTCCGGAAACAATCATTTGATTTTCTCTTTCAAGCAGCTGAGCATACAATCTCTTGAAAGTCGGTCTGTTATATCTTTGAATTATTATATACGGCACGTTCCCGAGTGCATAGAGTACAGCAAACAGTTCAGCATAGCCGGAATCAATAGACATATAGCAAAGAGGTGTTGCTGCTATAAGCATAGTGTGAATAAATTCGGCAATACATGACTCACGTATAAGCCTGTCTACCTGTGCGGATGTAGGACGTGATACCAGCTGCTTTGTATACAGAAAATTCACGTGCTTACTAAGGTCAGGAACTTTGTTTTTCCATTTTCTTACATTAAGCCTGTCATAAAGCTTACCGTCTTTTTCCCACGAAAAACTATTATACGGAAAAGAGTATGCGTTAATATTGTTACGAGGTACAATGTATCCTAAAATATTGGAAATGACACCCGATATGCACACATACACAACAAGTTCCATAAAAGCCGAAAGAAAAAGTTTCATTATCATCACCGTCTAAAGTATTGTTCAGTCAACTTTTGAAACATAGTATATCACAATAATTATAAAATGTCAATTTATAAACAAGAGTTAATTTCTTAATTTTTTATAACAAACAGTACACCATTTTTTTCCCACTCTATTTTTACAACATCACCGCACGCTACAGCTTTATTAACGCAAAAAGCATTATAAGAAACACCGTTATATAATACATTTATACTCTCACCGTCAACACTGCTGACAATTGCGTATTTTTCCTTTATTTGTTTATTATTTATCTCTTGTGTTATCAACATCAACAGTCTTATAACAGAAAACACTGCAGCACCCGCCCAGACTGCTAAAAAACTATCCTCCCATAGAAATACTATGAAGCACGCAAAGAAAGATAAACACGTAATTATCATGCTTTTAAAATCAAGTATTCCTAATATAAACAACAAAACAGGAATAAACGGAGCTGCAAAAAAAAGAATGTCTGTAAAACTCATACAATCACCTGTTATATTATATCCGTCGATATGCTTTAAATTCAAAATTTACTGCAATTAATATTGACTCTTTACTTTTCATTGAAATTGTAGTAAAATACTAAAAAAAACAAAGGAGAAGATTCCGATAAATATCAGTGAAATAATTGCATACAAGGATCTTTGGCAGAAGCTTAGCGAAACATCAAAACCGATAGTGCTTTACGGTATGGGTGACGGAGCGGATAAGATACTTGACGTATGTGCAGAAAAAAGTATACCCATAAGAGGCGTTTTTGCAAGCGACGGTTTTGCAAGCGGAAAGCCGTTCCGTTCATTTAATGTTGTTACTTACAATGAAATATGCTCTCGGTTTGACGACTTCGCTGTACTTGTAAGCTTTGCCTCGCAGCGAAGCGAAGTGCTTGAAAACATATACAGAATTGCATCCGAAAGAGAGCTGTACTGTCCCGATGTTCCAGTTTTCGGGGATGGTCTTTTTGACAGCATGTTTGTTAAAACGCACATAAACGAATTTGAACGTGTGTACAATATGCTCTCTGACGATTTATCAAGAGAAGCATATATAAATGTAATTCTCGGAAAGCTTACGGGAAAAATCGAGTACTTAAAAAAATGCGAAACAAGTGTCAACGAAGCATACTCATCAATAATAAAGCCCGACAAAAGCTTTCATTATGTAGATATCGGAGCATACAATGGAGATACAATACGCGAATTTCTGTCATTTTCAGGAGGAAGTACCAAAAAAATTACAGCTTTTGAGCCTGATGCCAAAAATTTTGCAAAGCTTTTGCGATATGCCAATGAAGCCGGAATTAACACCACTGCTTTCCATCATGCTGCTTGCTGGAACAAAGAAGAGACCTTACGGTTTTATTCACGCTCTGGAAGAAACAGCGCCAAAACAAGTAATCATGAAAATTCAAAGGTAACACAAGTCAATGCATTAAGAGCAGATACTTGCATCAATGAAAAGGTTGATTTTATAAATATCGATGCTGAAGGCTCGGATGCATTTGTGCTTGAAGGCTTGTCGGAAACAATAGAAAAATATAAGCCTACGCTCTCATGCGCTATATATCACAGAAACGAGGATGTGTACAAATTACCTCTTTTACTGTCACAAATGTACGGAGAGTGCGAAATGTATATCAGGCATTTTCCTTATTTACCGGCATGGGACACAAATGTGTATGTTAAACCTAAAATTAACAAATAATGTCTACAAAGATTCACTTCTCTGTAGTATAATAAAATAATAATGTAATTACAAGGTGATAATATGCAAAAACAATATCTTGAATGTGCTGAAATAATAAATAAACGCGGTATAGGCGGAGAGCTAAAGGCGAACTGTCTCTGCGACGGAATTGACGCGATATCAAATGTCAAAGTCCTCTACACCGACGAGCAAGGAAAAGAACCACACTCTGTTATCAGTATAAAAAGCTATAAACAATTTGTATATATCAAACTCAAAGATATTACTACCGCAGAACAAGCTGATTTAGTCCGTGGAAAAATTTTATATGCTGACAGAAAAGATATAGTTATTGACGAAGACAGTGTATTCATAGCCGACCTTATCGGATGTGAAGTTGTTGATGCCGACAGCGGAAAAGTGTACGGTACATTAGAAGAAGTCTTTAACAGAGGAGCCTCTGATATTTACCGCATTGTAAACGGTAAAAAAGAGTATCTCTTCCCTGCTGTTAAGGAATTTGTTGTAAAAGCGAACCCCGGAGAACCGATTATTATAAGACCAATTCCCGGAATGTTTGACGATGCGGAGGAAATCAAATAATGCGTTTTGACATAATGACGCTGTTTCCCGACATGATTGACAGCATTTGCTCACAAAGCATCATAGGACGAGCGCAAAATGCTGGGCTTATAAAAATTATCAGCCATAACATACGTGATTTTTCCAAGGACAAACACAGAAAACCCGACGACACGCCTTACGGCGGCGGGATGGGCATGCTGATGACGGTACAGCCTGTTATCGACTGCTACAGAAGCTTTGAAAACGAGCTGTCCCAAAACAGACGCATACTGTATATGTCGCCAAAAGGAAAAGCTCTTACACATCAAAAGGCTGTTCAATTATCGAAATACGAAAACATAGTTATTCTTTGCGGTCATTATGAAGGAATGGATCAAAGAGTCATCGATAAAATTGTGGACGAAGAAATATCAGTAGGTGACTATGTGTTGACAGGCGGTGAACTTCCTGCAGCTATCGTTGTTGACTGCATCTCACGTCTAATTCCCGGAGTTTTATCCGATTCTGTTTGCTATGAAGACGAGAGCATAGCAGGCGGGCTGCTCGAATATCCGCAATATACAAAGCCTTTGGAATTTGAAGGAATGAAAGTTCCTCAAGTGCTTCTCGGAGGAAATCATGCAGACATTTCAGCATGGCGCCGACGTGAGGCTCTGAATGAAACACTCGAAAAGCGTCCGGACCTTCTTGAAACTGCAAAACTCACAAAAGAAGACATTCTCTTTCTCGATTCTTTAAAATGAATTTAGAATATAACAATGAAAGGAGGTATATCCTTGAATAAGAAAAACTATGTTGGAACAAATAAAAACACATTATTGTCCTTTTTTAAGCGCATTTATGTATCGTTTCACGATTTGCTTGCAGAAAGTGTTATTATTTCTTTTTTCTCATATCTTTTTTCCGAGATAAGCGTTTCCGGAAAAGCAGGTCTTGTGCATATTCCGCACAAAAAGGTAAAAAAAACCGATGTTATATTAAAAATCAGACTTTATTTTGCAAGCAGCTTTGAAAACAGCAGTCTTTTAAAATTCGCCAAAAGGACATATATTAAATTTATAGCTTTACCTCTGAGAACAATAGCTGTATTTTTATTCACATACGGAGTATTCCTCATTTTAAGCTCTGCCGTGTCAAAAGATACTCTTAGCGTTTCACTTTCTCTTAACTCCGAGAAGTTTTACATCGGTGCCGTTATCCTGACAGCATCAGTCATTATGCTTCCGACCAAGAAAAATATATCCTGTTGTATAAATAACAGTAAACTCCTATCGGGCTTTGTTTTTAATGAAAACCACACGATGGAAGCCTCTGATAACATTTCTGAACTCAAAGGGTACTCTTCCGCATTCTTCTTTGCAATTCTTTGCGGTGCAGCTTCTATTTTTATTTCGTCATCGGATATTCTCCTGATAATTATTGCAGCGCTTTGTACATTTGCAATCTTTAACAAGCCCGAAACGGGAATTATACTTCTTTCAACCCTGCTTCCTGTTTTAGGTACGGCATATATAATTTATATTGTTTTTATAACCCTTATTTCCTTCAAGCTAAAATATTTAAGAGGAAAACGTCACCTGCACACAAGAGGAACAGACATTCTTCTCTTTTTAGCAACAGGTCTTATTATTTTTTCCGGCTTTGTAACAGCAGGAAATGCTACAGGTATATCTCATTCGATAAAAATTGCTTTCTGTTTCGTCGCAGCTATTCTTACCTCAAACCTTATCCGTTCAACACGCACAGCTCTGAAATGTGTTTACATGCTTATCAGCGGTGCATTTGCCGTTGCTTTATTCAATATAGTATTTTTCATACTTCAGTATACAAAAATCTCTTTTGAAGTCGCACGACACTTTTCAGTAACGGAAATCATGGGAATCCTCAATATTTTTTCAGGAAAGAATGAGCTCGGAATATTTGCAGCATCCATGCTGCCTCTTGTATTCGCTTTTTTGGTAAACACCGAGAAGAGTAAACGTTCAAAATATACCCTACTCTTTTCAATGCTCATCATTTGCATTCTGATATCCGGAAGCGGAATTGCATTCTGTGCGGCTATTTTCTCTCTGATAGTTGTTCTTGCATTTAACAGCAAAATGTATTATGCTTTATTTATTCCATATTTCATTTTCCTGAAATTTCTTAACTCAATTCCCTCGATGATACTCAAAGTTGCCGGGCTGCATTTCCATACCGAAATTCTTTACGATAATACCGGCATTTCCGTGTCTGTATTAAGTCCACTGTCAGATTATGGTTTATTTGGAATCGGTCTTGGTGAAGAAAATATGTCAAGTATTTTTTCGGAATATTTTCTATCCGATTCTGTTAAAAGCATCTCTTTTGGAAATATGCCTTATCAGCTGATGCTTACACTCGGCGTATTTGGTTTTGCATTCTTAATTCTCCTTATCATATCATTTTTGTCTGTGTCTTTTGGGTATATAAAGTCTGATGAGTACAAAGACAAACAAGTCCAAACTGCATGTATCGGTCTATTTACCGGAAGTATAAGCTTTATAATACTGAGCTTATTTTCTTATACAGCATCGGATACAAGACTTATAATGTTCTTTATGTTTATAATTAGTCTAGCTTACTCGACCGTAACAAGCTCACGCAACGACCATATCTCTGAATATGTTGTCAGAGAACATCTTCCGAATCATTAACAGCAACGAAAGGATTGATTACTAATGAACAGCGCTCATGCCAGTAAAAAACGCAAATTCAATATTGCGGACATTATAATAATACTTATTGCCGTATCTCTTGCTTTTCTCCTCATTAAGCTTTTTGCCGGCGATTTTTCTTTAGGATTTATTGATAAAAAAGAAGTAAGATATACAGTAAAAATGGAAATGATCGATGAAGACATCTCAAAATTTGTTTTATCAGGCCAGACTGTATATGATAACAGCACAGGCAATTCTGTAGGAATTATAGAAAGTGTTGAAATTGAAGATTCTGTATATTCGGAATACGACAGTCAAGCAGGATATTATAAGGATTACAGATACCCTGATTTAAAAGACATAACTGTTGTTGTTGTATCGGAGTGTGAAGTCAAGAATGGCACTTACAACGTAAACGGATTCCATATAATTTCAGGTAAAACACTTGCCTTCAGAACGAACAGCATGTATGCAGACGGAATAATTACAGAGGTACAGGAAATTGTTGACGCCGGTTCACCTGCAGCCGATGTTCAAACAGGCGATTAAATTCCGAAAGGTGCACATAAACATGGAAAACAAAAAAAGAACTCTGAATATTATTGATGTTGCAATATTGCTTGCCGTTATTGCAATTATCGGTGGTGCTGTATTCAGAACATACGGAAAAAATAATTTATTTGCATCAGGTCATGATGTTTCAATAGAATATACACTTGAAATAAAAGAAACCGAAAAAGAATTCAGACAGTTGATAAACACAGGCGATAATGTGTACTTTTCTGCTGACGGAAAGGATTGCGGAACGGTAGTAGACTGCAGGAAGAATCCGAGCAAAACATATGTAAAAAGTGGTACTGACAGATTAATCGTTAAGTACAATCCTGCACACATTGATATATTTCTTACAATACGAGTAGACGCATATAAAACCGAAAACGGATATTTCGTCTATGGAAGCAATTGCATCGCACCCGGAATGAGTCTGAAATTTCATACCGACAACTTTGAATTTGATGCACAAGTAAAGAAGATAACTGAGATTAATTAACCGACAATTGGTTATATTGACATTATTGTGTCGTCAATTGAGTTGATGTTTGTGTAAAATGGAGTATTTTTACATAAAAAATTAAAATTCATAGATTGTTCTTGAAATTATTATTTGTTTTTGATAGAATATTAGAGTTAATATGAATAATTTGCGGAGGAGATCACATAATGATTACTAAAGAAATAGAAGTACGTAATCCCGAAGGATTACACGCAAGACCTGCAACCTTCTTTATACACAAGGCAAATACGTTCAAAAGCTCCGTGTGGGTAGAAAACGGAGACAGAAGAGCAAACGCAAAGAGTCTTCTCGGTGTGCTTTCTCTCGGCATCGGTAAAGAAACAAAAATCACCATTATTGCAGACGGTTCAGATGAAGAAACCGCGGTTAATGAACTTGCCGCACTTATTGCTACGGGCTTTGCCGAATAAAACTTATTCAGAATATCAAGGAGCGGCATTTATAAGCATGCTCCTTTTTTCGTTTTATAAGGATTTGAGTAATTATGACAAGATGTCCTGAATTCGAAGACAAGCTTCGACAGCTCCCGTTAATGCCGGGAGTGTATCTCATGAAAAATTCCGACGGAAAGATTATTTACGTCGGTAAATCCAAATGTCTTAAAAACAGAGTCTCAAGTTATTTTCAATCCTCAGACAAACTTAATTACAAAACGCAGAAGCTTGTTGAAAAGATATACACATTCGATATCATCGTAACATCAAGCGAAGCTGAAGCGCTTATTCTGGAAAATGAGCTAATAAAGCGTCACAACCCGAAGTATAACATAAAGCTCAAGGATGCGAAAACTTATCCGTATATAAAAATAGATCTGAAGAAACCGTATCCTGTTCTTGAGCTTGCAAGAAAGAGAAACGACAAGCACGGAAAATACTTCGGTCCATATACCTCTGCAATAGCTGCAAAAGATATAATCAAAACTGTTGAAAAAACATTTCGTATTCCCTCCTGTTCCAAAAATTTTATCTACGGCAAACAAATCTGCCGTCCGTGCCTCAGCTTTCATTTGGGACAGTGTGTAGCGCCATGCACAGGAAAAATCAGTTCAGACGATTATTCATCGATTATATCGGATGCCGAAAAGTTTTTAAAAGGCGATACTGTCGGAGTGCGAAAAGCACTTGAAGAAAAAATGCTTAATGCTTCTGAAAATCTGATGTTTGAAGAAGCCGCATCCTACAGAGACAGCATAAACAATCTTGCAAAGCTTTCAGAAAAACAAAATGTTGTTTCTGCTCCGAAGAACGAGGAAGACTATTTCGGCTTCTTTGAGTCCGATACAATATCCTGCATAGCAGTACTCAAAGTACGCGCCGGTATTATAAGTGACAAAGATACTGTATTTCTGTCACCCGACGAAATATGCGACAATGAAGCCCTCGGCGACCTTATTCTCAGGTATTATGACAACTTTGACCTTATACCGCGTCGTCTCTTTACATCCTTCAATCTCGGAGACGACTTAAACGCTGAGCTTTCACACACACTTTCATTACTGTCGGGACATCCCGTCGAAGTGCGTCATCCCGAAAAAGGCGACAAACGAAAATTGTGTAAAATGGCAATAAGTAACGCTCAGGAAGCAGCAAGTGTCAGAAAATCTATTAATGAACATGATGAAATGCTGCTTGTTAAAGTTGCAAAGCTCCTAAGTCTTGAATGTCTTCCCGAACGAATAGAAAGCTACGACATTTCAAACAGCGGTGAAAGCGATATGTATGCCGGAATGATTGTTCTTGAAAACGCAAAGTTTTCTAAAAATCACTACCGTTCTTTCTCTATTAAATCTTTTTCAGGGCAGGACGACTATTCAGCAATGCGTGAAGCGCTTGACAGAAGAATTTTGCATATCGGGAAAGACGATGATACTTCCATGACATATGTCCCTGATCTTATATTGCTTGACGGCGGTGCGGGACATGTAAATACAATTAAGCAGTTGTTTGAAGAACACGGAATATATATTCCTGTTTTCGGGATGGTAAAGGATGATTATCACAAAACGAGAACACTTACTGATGGTATTAACGAAATCAGTATAGCAAAAGACCAATCCTTGTTTTCTTTCTTCTACAGAATACAGGAGGAAGTCCATCGCTTTACTTTTTCTAAAATGGATTCATCAAGACGAAAGAAAGTAAAATCATCTTCACTTACTGACATTCCGATGGTAGGAGAATCAAAAGCCAAATCTTTACTTTCTCACTTTAAAACTGTTACTGCAATTAAAAATGCAAGCCTTGAACAGCTTACAGCCGTTTCAGGTATAAGTGAAAGCATTGCACAAAGTATAATTAAATACTATAATACGGAGAACAAAAACAAATGATGAGAATTATTGCCGGAAAAGCAAACAGAAGAAAGCTTGAAACACTTCCAGGCGAAGAAATTACAAGGCCGACCTCGGAGCGTGTAAAGGAAGGACTGTTCAGCGCAATTCAGTTTAAAATAGCAGGCAAAAAAGTTCTCGACCTATTTGCGGGTTCGGGACAGCTTGCTCTTGAAGCGCTCAGCCGCGGTGCAGACAGTGCAGTGCTTATAGATAGCAGTGTAGAAGCCGTGGAAATTATCAAAAAAAACGCAAGAAATACAAATCTGATAAAGCAGTGCCGCATCTCAAGAATGGATTACAGCGAGTTTTTAAAATCAGCTACTTCAAAAGGCGAAAAATTTGATATAATTTTTCTCGATCCCCCATATGCAAAGGATATGAAAAATGAAATCGTAAAAAAAGTGTCGAGAAGCGGAATACTTGCAGATGATGCACTTATCATTTGCGAAACAGATAAAGATTGCTTCGATGAAGAAGGCGCATACGGTCTTTCTTTGGTGAAAAAATACCGTTACGGAAAAACCCATATAACAATTCTTACTAACGAAGAAAAGAGTGAAGATAATGAGTAAAGTTCTTATACCCGGAAGCTTTGACCCGATAACAAACGGTCACCTTGACATAATTGAACGTGCAAGTAAGCTCTTTGATGAGGTTGTAGTTCTTATCTCACATAACACATCCAAAAACTATATGCTGTGTACTAACTCACGCAAAACTCTTGCACAGGACGCAGTAAAACATTTGACAAACGTATCCGTTGATGATTATGATGGGCTTCTTGCTGAATATGTAAACACTCACAAAATTGATGCTGTTGTAAAAGGTATCAGAAATGATAAGGATTATATGTACGAAGACGACATGGCAAAATCAAACGACATTTTGTCTCAGAAAATGTACAAAACCTCCTTTGAAACCATTTTTCTTCCTTCAAAAACTGAAAACAGCTCCGTAAGCTCAACGGTAGTGCGTATACTCATCACAAAAAATGCAGATATATCGGAACTTGTACCAAACTCTGCACTTCTTACGAAATTAATATCGGAATAACACAACATACAAAGACCAGGACAGGATAAAAATGTATAGAATAGTAACCAAAAAAAGTCTTAATCCCACCGTAACAATGATGGAAATCGAAGCGCCGTTCGTGGCAGCAAAAGCAAAACCCGGACAGTTTATAATTCTCAGAGTCGATGAAGACGGAGAAAGAATACCACTGACAATTGCCGGATACAACAGAGAAAAAGGCACTGTCAAAATCATTTTTCAGATTGTCGGTGCAACCACATTAAAACTGAATCACAAAAACGAAGGCGAATACATACAGGACTTTGCAGGTCCTTTAGGTGTTGCAACAAACCTTGACGATTTGAATAATGTATGCATCGTTGGCGGCGGAGTCGGATGTGCTATTGCCCTACCAATTGCACAAGAACTTAATAGACGAGGTTGTAAAGTGACGTCGATTATTGGCTTCAGAAACAAAGACCTTGTGATTCTTGAAGACGAATTCAGAGAGTGCTCAGAAGACACAATAGTTATGACAGACGATGGTTCATACGGCAGAGAGGGAAATGTTTGCGTCCCGCTTAACGAAATGTTCGAAGGCGGAAAAACTTTTGACAAGATAATCACTATTGGTCCCCTCATTATGATGAAATTTGTTGTTGCTGCATCAAAACCTACAGGAATACCTTGCGTTGTTTCCATGAATCCGATAATGATAGACGGCACAGGAATGTGCGGTGGCTGCAGACTTACACTCAATGTAAACGGCGAAAAGATTACAAAATTTGCATGCGTTGACGGCCCTGACTTTAACGGATACGAGGTTGATTTCGACGAGGCAATGTCAAGAGCAAGAATGTACAATGATTTTGAGAGACATGCATACGAAGAAACATGCAATCTCTTTGCCAAGGAGAAATAATAATGCCAAGTACCAATATGAGTTTAAATAAAAACCCCATGCCAACACAAGACCCGAAAGTTCGCTGTAACAACTTTGATGAGGTTGCCACTGGTTATTCGGAAGAAGTGGCGATTGATGAAGCACTCAGATGCCTTAATTGTAAGAATATGCCATGTGTCTCGGGATGTCCTGTAAATATTCACATTCCTCAGTTCATTTCCAAAATCAAAGAAGGTGACTTTGAGGGAGCATATGAAATAATACAGCAAAGCTCTTCCCTTCCGGCTGTATGTGGCAGAGTTTGTCCACAGGAAACCCAGTGCGAAAGCAAATGCGTTCGCGGTATCAAGGGAGAGCCTGTAGGCATCGGACGGCTTGAGCGTTTTGTTGCAGACTATCACAATGCACATTGCAAAACAAATCCCGCCTCACCCGAATCTAACGGTCACAAAGTTGCGGTTATAGGTTCCGGTCCGTCAGGTCTTACTTGTGCAGGAGATCTTGCTAAAAAAGGATACAAAGTAACGGTATTCGAAGCACTGCATACAGCAGGCGGAGTTCTTGTTTACGGCATTCCGGAGTTCAGACTACCAAAAGCTATTGTACAAAAAGAAGTAGACAGCCTTAAAAATATGGGTGTTGACATTGAAACAAACATAATAATAGGCAAAACACTAACAATAAATGAACTTTTTGACATGGGATATGAAGCGGTGTTCATCGGTTCGGGAGCAGGACTTCCGAATTTTATGGGCATACCCGGAGAAAGCCTCAAGGGGGTTTACTCTGCAAACGAGTTTCTCACACGTTCAAATCTTATGAAGTCATATAAAGAAACTCCTGTCACGCCCATTATGAAAGGCGGAAAGGTTGCAGTTGTTGGCGGTGGAAACGTCGCTATGGACGCTGCAAGAACAGCACTGAGACTTGGCGCTGAGAAAGTATACATTGTATACAGGCGTTCCATGGAGGAGCTTCCTGCACGCCGTGAAGAGGTCGAGCATGCAATTGAAGAAGGAATTGAGTTTCTCCTTCTAAACAATCCCGTTGAAATCCTCGGATATGAAAACCCGGATGACAAACGCGATCCTAAAAACGGGTTTGTAAACGGCATGAAATGCATCAAAATGGAGCTTGGCGAACCTGATGAAAAAGGCAGACGAAGACCGATTGAAATTCCCGGAAGCGAGTTTATACTCGATGTGGACACGGTTGTAATGTCTATCGGTACTTCACCTAATCCGTTAATTAAATCCACAACATACGGACTTGAAGTCAACAAACGCGGCGGAATAATCGTCGAAGAAAACACAGGCAAAACTTCAATTGACGGAGTGTATGCCGGCGGTGACGCTGTTACGGGTGCAGCAACGGTAATATCGGCAATGGGTGCCGGCAAGCTTGCCGCAAAATCAATTGACGAATTTATAAAATCAAGATAATACAGTAAATAATCTTAAAATGAGTTTTGTAAAGTACAGGACTCATTTTCTTTTTATTTTAAAATAAAATATACACCTCTAAAAGCATCTGTCTTTCAGAGGTATATTTAAAATTTACAGAATTACATATCATCCATTTACATCAACAATAACAGCATTACCTGCATACGGAGAAAGAGGTTGTTTTTCTCCTTCCGAATATGAATTCCCGGAGCGCTTTAGGTATTTTTCAACATGTTTTTCCCGTCTTACAATAACACCGTTTCCGCCAACCATAATATTATCATTAAATATGTTGTTTTTAGGAGCTTTAGGTTCGTCATCAAGCAAATTATAAAGCTCCGGATATGCATTCTTCCAAATCTCATTTCTGAACGGAACTTCATAAAGATGGTTTAATTGCTTCGTATTTCCAGACGGCCAATACTCCATACGATTGTCAAATGAAAGAGCTACATTGCAATTATAAAAATAGTTGTTATGAACATTGAAATCACGTCCACCACCTATCATTATGCCTGCAAAAGGAAAGTTTGCAAACGTGTTTCCGTACACCTCGGCACAGCACATTCCGTCATCAAAGTATACACCCACGCATCCTTTATTGCCATATCCCAGCATGTCGTGAAGATAATTG
This sequence comes from Eubacteriales bacterium, assembly GCA_045540015.1. Lineage (GTDB taxonomy): Bacteria > Bacillota > Clostridia > Oscillospirales > CAG-382 > UMGS1387. The sequence continues at coordinate 17,631 of JAZQGP010000038.1, read as the reverse complement.
TATCTGATAATATTTCCCCTGCAAGTGTAATCACGACCTGCATATATTGCCCCGGCATCATTACTTTCATAACAGGCGTTTCCAATATCGTTATTCTCAATAATATGATTATTTCCCTGGAACACGATTCCGAAGTGCGGGACATCAAAAATTTTATTGAACGACACATTTACACCTACACCGTTAATTTCAATTGCGGCAAGATAAGTTTTATGCCAATGAGCAACATTGCTTATGGTATTATGACAAATTATATTTCTGCTATGTGTCAAATCATCTCTGTTACCACCCGAGCATGCAATACCACCGCCGCCTGTATGTGAAATAATACAGTTTGAAAATTTACTGTCTGTGCAGTTATCAGCAATTATGCCCCAAGCCCCCACATTCGATATCACGCAACTGTCTACAAAAGCATTTTTGCAATTTTCAAAACGTATTGCAGACTTACGGCAACGGAGTAAATTCAAGTTTTTAATTATAACATTCTCTGCATCTTTGCATTCAAAAATGTTTTCACATACTGTAACATCAACATAATTTTGATTTTTATAAGGAATCATCCAAAGCTCGCCCTTAGTTCTGTCAATATACCAATCACCGGGCTTATTAACACAGCTTTTCACATTCAATATATAAAACATACCTCTTTTCTCAGAATATCCGTAGATATGATACGGTTCATTTACAGTAAGTTCGCCGCTTCTTTTGTCGTAACTCTTTATTGTATGTCTTTGTGTAGCCCAGTCCCAGTTCCAGTATCCGACGAGAAGCATGTTATCGACATTGTTTTCATCAAAAACTTTTTTATCACAAGGAACAAATCTTCCTTTTGATATAATCTTGTTATTTTCATCTATCTCATCAAACGACTTTTTAATTGTTGCAAACCCCTTTTGAGGATATCTTGAAAGATTCATTTTTTTCTTACCGTAATACAATTCAAGCGACGGACCGTTGTTTTCCATGTGGGGCTTCGGAATATCGTAATCAGTCCAGAAATCTCCATAAGGACCTTGACCGAATTCACCTAAATTGGTTATTCCGAAATCTGCAAGCTTGATTTTATAAATGCCTTTACATGGTTTTATTCCTGTAAGAGAAATTCTTGTTGCGCCGTTGACAGTCACACCTTTTTCACCGACAATCTCGGTGTTATCGGAAAGATAAAGTGTTTCGTTTACAGAATATTCGCCTTTTTTTAGAATAACTTTTTTTGAGCCGTCTGCATTGATAGCATCAATGAGCTCTTTACTGTTTCGAACAACATATTCCATAAATCAGTCCTCCAGTGTTTTAAGATTATTGAGAAAATACGCAGCAACAGGATTCTCGGTTCTAAGATCGACATTGCAGATTATATATTTCTTACCTTGATGGTTCTTTTCTGCGCATACAAGCGTACTTTTCCATACACCGTTTTCATCTTTGTTACCGCTCGTTAAAATAGGCGTAAATCCTTCTGCTTCAAATGTATTATAGCATAAAGGTGTAATTTTGTCATCTGCTTTATTGTACCAATATGAAAAATCCTTAGGCAAAAACTCAGATACCGCCTTATGCCCCGTATTTCTGCTTACAAAATGAACAGGCAGCATGCCGCATGGTTTTACCACTACTTTTTCACCGGCTATGAAATATTCACCCGGTTCAAGCATCGTTATTATCTCATTGTTTGATTCCTTTATCAAATCTGTTTTCGGGAACACTTCAATTTCAATTGAATTATGAGTAATAACCACTCCACTTTCGTCTGTCAATATAGCTTTTAGAGTTACTTTTTTTCGCTTGCTGCAGCTTACACTCAAAACTGCATCCGAAACATATGTAACATCAGATGCTTTCACAATAACATTTTTATTTTCAGCAAGCATATCTTCCGATTCAAAGATTAGATTACATTTTCTTTGAGTATTTGTGTCATTACACACATAGCACTCAATTGATATTTCTTCACTGTCAAAATAAGTATATCTATCCGTTCTTAAAGAAACCATTATCGGCTCAAGAGCGTTTCTGTATGCAAAATACGCTGGCTTCGGCCGTCTGTTACAATCCATGATTGTTTTCATCCAGCCTGACGGCCATGCGTCTATAAAGAGGTGAATTGCACTGGATATCATATTTTTGTTACGTCTGAAAGCTTCTGTCATAATTTTTGTTGCGAACGCCTGATACGCCTGACTCTCTGTTATCCATTCATGAATGTCGGAACAGGTGTCATAAAAGAAGTAATGAAAGGTTCCGGTTTGAGCATTTACAATATTATTTGGATCAAATGGCTCTTTCAACCATTCCTTGGGATAATTATTAACCATAACTTCATAGAAATCCAATCCCTCTGCCCCATATTCACCGCACCCGTAATACCAATCAGGTTTTGTAGGAAGCCAGTAGCCCTTATGAAGCTTTCCTGTATCAATTCCGTGTCCGTTATACCACATGGGATAACAGTGGTTATCGGGCATTGTTTCACATGGAGGGTCGTAGTCGCCGTCAATGTGCTTGATAACTCTGTCGGGATTACAATGTTTAACTGCAATATCGCATGCAGTAAAGAAGCTTTCAAGTTCTTCCCTGTTAAAATGCCTGTGCGGCTCATTATTTGCGTTAGGGAAAGGCTCATTTATGTACGAAACAACTACATTACAAGGATGATTTCTGATAAGCATTTCCATTTCTTCAGCCTGGCGTATTCCTTCCGCAAGCTTGTTTCTACGCATACATCCAAACAAAGGCAAATCGGTCTGTGTCATCATTCCGAGCTTGTCGCAGTATTCATAAACCTTATCCTGAACCGGTCTCTGAGTAAGACGGAGAAAATTCATGTTGCAAAGTTTTGCGAGAAGTATATCATCAATGAGCTGGTCATAATCCTCGTGAAGCACATCCTGCTGTTCAAACCCCATAGTGTTAGCACCTCTGAGACGGATCTTTTTGCCATTGAGATAAAACATACCTTTAGGAGTATCGTGTGTGTCTTGTATAAAGCTGCGTATGCCAAACTGGGTTTTACATCTGTCAATAATTTTTCCGTTATATATGAGCTCAAGTTGAAGCTGATACAAAAAAGGTGCATCGGGGTTCCATATTTTGGGATTTTGAATATTTAAAGGAATTTTATAAGTATTATCGCCTTTTTTAGCAGGCATGGAAAAGCTCTTGCCGATGCTGTCACTCATCTGAGCCTCAGTAAGTGTGTCACCCATTCCAACCATTCTGTGAGTTTCCGGAATATATCTGAAATTTCGAATAACAGTTTCTTTGAAATTCTGACCGTATACATTTATATTAAACTCAATATTCTTGCTGTCATAATCATAATTTACAACATCTACTGAAATCTCATTTTCACGTACATAAATATTTTTAAGACTTAACCTGTTTCTGATTTCTACATAAACATTATTATAAATACCCATACCCGGAGGACAGTGATGCCAGCCAAGTGCGGGATCATCCCAGCCAAGACCTGTTGCAGCATACAGCTTGTCTCCCTCATAGCGTTCTCCATCGAGTTTTGCATTGCCCATGTAAATGTAGTCGTTATAAAGCTCAATTTTTAAGATATTTTTGCCTACACGAGCAACATCATCAAAACAAAATTCAAATGGAGAAAAGAATCCTTCGTGTGTTCCCAGGCACCTGTCATTTATGTATACAACCGCTTTATAATCAGCGCCGTCAAAGCATATATTATAAGATTTTTCCTCTGATACACTTTGAAGAGTAAACTCGCACTCATATGTTTGCATCGCATTTCCGACTTCTTCACCGTAATAAGGCAGTTTTGTCCTCACACCGTTTAGAAAACATTCTTTTATATCGATGCGTTCACGCAGACTTGTAACCGCGGGTGCGTGTTCCTCCAAAAAAGGTGCGTATTTTTCCTTTATGGCATCGAGCTCTATAAATAGTTCTTCCTTCGTCGAAATCTTATCGGCAGTTTTTATGGGTACAAAATCACATTTAGAAAGACGTGTCTTCTTTCTCTCATATACATGCGGAACATTTTCCCTTAGTAAATTATGTCTTCCGCCAATTCCTTTTGCAGCTATATCACTGAATACGTCCATAATCAATCCTCCGTTTGTTTTTATTTATAATATCACATTATATATTTTACGACCATTAATTTATCACAAATAACATGACATTATCACATTTGTCTTGACAAATTAAAAATTAAATTATAAAATTAAACTGACGGAGGCGAGAACAATGCATCATTCACTGCAAGAGGGATTATTGAACACGGCAGGTATTAGTATCACATACGGTTGCGAAACATCAAAGCTTTCTCAAAAGCACACACACGATTATGATGAAATAGTAATAATTATCGGTGGAAGTGGAAATCAACATATTAACAATGAAAGCTACTTTGTCAGCACTGGCGACGTTTTTATTGTTAAAGGCGATGCTGTACACTATTTTTCCGATGCTAACAATCTGCAAATTTTCAACATTGGCTTTAAACCTTGGGTGCTGAGTAATTTTTCACAGCTTCTCTTTAAAACACCCGGATATCATTCATTGTTCGTGCTTGAACCGGCAGGAAGAAAACAAGCTCGATTTTCTCAAAAACTGCATCTTGACATGTCAAGCCTAAAAGTCTTGTCTGATATGCTTGAGCAGTTAAAAAACGAACTCAACAACCAAAAGGATGAGCTTATGGTAACGGCTCTGTTTATGCAAATAACCGGTTTCATATGCCGCATGCACTATAACTATTCTTACAGTAAAATTGCGAAAGACAATCCGTGTGCCAAAATTCTGGAATACATTGAGACTCATTATACCGAACAGATAACACTTGAAAATTTATGTGAAATTTCTCTTATGTCAAAAAACGGTATAATTGCAATGTTCAGACGTCTTTACGGTATAACTCCTATTAAATACATTAACAATCTCAGAATAAATAAAGCAGAAATGCTTCTTAAAAACACCTCTGTTCCAATTACCAGTCTTGCTCTTGAATGCGGTTTTGGCGACTCAAATTATTTTACCAAATACTTTAAAATCGTTAAAGGCATTACTCCTCGTGAATATCGAATAAATTCTCAAATAATTAAGTATTAACTTACCGCCGAATGAGTAAAATGCGTATTGACTCATTCCCTTTATTTTCATCGTTATAAAAAACCACCCCCCCTGTTAAAAACAAAATTAACAGGGGGGTGAACTATATTGCCTGTTTTAGCGAGCAGGTGGTTATAGTTTATTTTTCCTTACTTTCTTCGTGTTTCTCCGATACAGGAATTTGTCCGACTTTTCTGTAATTTACAGTTTCACCGTCCATATAAGCTTCAACTTCATCATAAGGCTTTATACTTCCGTCTAGGAGCTCTGTTGCAAGACTGTCTTCGATCTTTCTCTGCATTGCTCTGCGAAGCGGTCTTGCACCGTACACCGGGTCAAAGCCCTCTTTAGCAAGGTGCTCAATTACATCGTCACAGAAAGAAATACCTATATTCTGCTCTTCTATTCTTCTTGTTATTTCTGAAAGCATAAGGCATGCAATCTGCTTTATATTTTCATCTGACAGTTTATGGAACACAACAATTTCGTCTATGCGGTTAAGAAACTCAGGACGGAATGTGTTTTTAAGGGCTTCCATCACCTGCTTTGACGCCTTATCATGCTCTGCCACAGCAGTGCTTTCACTTGTAAATCCAAGAGTTTTGGGTTCAGAAATGTTGCTTGAACCAAGGTTTGAGGTCATGATAATAACCGTGTTTTTAAAGTCAACAACCCTGCCGTGGGAATCCGTAAGTCGGCCGTCCTCAAGAACCTGAAGCATTACGTTAAATACGTCGGGATGTGCCTTTTCTATTTCGTCAAACAAAACCACGGAATAAGGATTACGGCGTATCTTTTCGGTAAGCTGTCCTGCCTCGTCATAGCCTACATATCCGGGAGGAGAACCTATAAGCTTTGATACGCTGTGCTTTTCCATATATTCTGACATATCAATTCTTATGATAGCATTTTCATTTCCGAAAAGACTCTCGGCGAGTGCTTTTGAAAGCTCGGTTTTACCTACACCAGTAGGTCCGCAAAAGATAAACGATCCTTGCGGACGCTTAGGGTCTTTAAGCCCGGTTCTTCCGCGTCTAATTGCTCTTGCAACAACGCTTACTGCTTCATCCTGTCCGATTACCCTGTTTTTGAGTATTTCATCAAGCTTTAAAAGTCTTTCACTTTCCTCATCCTCGAGTTTCTTTACAGGAATATGCGTCCACAATGTAACAATATCGGCAATATCCTCTTCGGTAATTTTCGGATTCTCCTTACCTGACTGCCCGTTCTTCCACGCTTGTTTCTGAGACTCAAGTTCTTCTCTCAGTTTCTTTTCTTCATTACGTTTTTCAGCAGCCTTTTCAAATTCCTGTGCCCTTACAGCTTCTTCCTTTTCTGCAGCAATACGTTTTATATTTTCCTCAATATTGCGCAAATCAGGCGGAGGCGTTATTTCGGATATACGCTTTTTTGAAGCTGCTTCATCAATAAGGTCAATTGCCTTGTCGGGCAGAAATCTGTCGCTGATATAACGCGATGACAGATTGACAGCTGCTTCTATTGCCTCATCAGTTATCTTAATCTTATGATGCGCCTCGTACTTGTCGCGCAGTCCTTTCAAAATAAGAGCAGCCTCTTCCTTTGTAGGCTCGCCTACAATTACAGACTGAAACCGTCTCTCAAGTGCGGCGTCCTTTTCAATATACTTTCTGTATTCATCGATGGTTGTTGCACCTATAACCTGTATTTCGCCTCTTGCAAGCGCAGGCTTTAAAATATTTGCCGCATCTATTGCGCCTTCTGCAGCACCTGCTCCGATTATGGTATGAATTTCGTCAATAAAGAGAATTACATCTCCCGATTTTTTAACTTCCTCCATAACCGTTTTTATTCTTTCTTCAAATTCGCCTCGGTATTTTGCTCCTGCTATCATTCCTGACATATCGAGTGTTACTACTCTCTTTGAGCGAATACTTTCGGGAACGGCACCTTCAAGGATTTTTTGAGCAAGACCTTCAACTACTGCCGTTTTTCCGACTCCGGGCTCACCAATAAGGCAAGGATTGTTTTTTGTCCTGCGGGAAAGTATTTGTATTACTCTCTGCATTTCCTCGTCTCTTCCGATAACAGGATCAAACTTTCCATCGTTAGCATTTTTAGTAAGGTCGGTTCCGTACTGGTCGAGCGTGGGTGTATCACTTTTACCTGTACCTTTGCCGGACTGCTTCTTGCCACTTTCAGGAATTTGTGTATCTCCTGAATTAAAAGCACCCCCCTGAAGGCTTGAAAGTGCCTCGTTATAAAGCTCGGCAACATTTACACCGACGCTTCTTAGAAGCTTTACCGCCACACTGTCCGTCTCTCGAAGCAAAGACATAAGTATGTGCTCAGTTGCAATAAAGGTCTGTCCCGTTGCTCTGGCAAGATCTCCGGAAACTTCAATTATATGCTTTGTTCTCGGTGTAAGTTCAAACTCTGTGTTTTCGTCAATTTCACCCGTCCCCGCACTGTCAGCAACACGTTCCGCCATCTTTTCATAAGTAACTCCCTTTGCAGAAAGCAGCTTTGCGGCAACTGAGTTACCCTTAAAGAGAATGCCAAGAAGAATATGTTCGCTTCCTATATAGGTGTGTCCGAACTTTGCGGCAACCTCAGGAGCTGCATTAAGAGCACTTTGTGCGTTTTCGGTAAATCTGTTGGTCATTTATATCACTCCGTTTTATACTAATTATTATTACACAGCTCTTGTCTTATGATATCAGCCCTGTATTTATCGCGTTTTGCGGCATCTGTTGCGTCAGGGAATCTTTCAGCAATATGCGAGGGCATTATTTCAAAGAGCAGTTTTATGAGATTTACATTCTTACATTCGGGTATTATTCCGCAGCTTCCTGCAAGGCGAACATTTGATATAAGCTTTGTAGCCTCCTTAGTATCCATTTTATAAGCGTATCTGAGTGTGCCATAGGAGCGCCATAGAGTGTCAAACAGCTCATTCGAAGAGTTTTCAAGCAGTTTCTTTCTTGTTTCTCTTTCTTTTTCCACTATCTGTTCCACCGCACCTTTTAGCTTCTTTATTGTATCTTCCTCAGACATGCCTAGAGTTATCTGATTTGAAAGCTGATACATGCATCCCTTCGCATCACTTCCTTCGCCATAAAGCCCGCGGACACACAGTCCAAGCTTTGTCATAAGGTTTACAAGCGGCTTTATGTAGCCGGTTGCACTTATTGCCGGAAGATGAAGCATAACCGATGCCCTCAAACCTGTTCCGAGATTTGTAGGACAACTGGTTAAAAATCCGTATTTGTCATCAAAAGCAAATGAAATATTTTTCATCATTGCATCATCTGCATTGCTTGCAAGCGCATAAGCACCATCAAGATTAAATCCTGCGTATATTGCCTGTATTCTGACATGGTCTTCTTCATTTATCATAATCGATAAATTTCCGCTTTCATCTGTCACCAGCGCTTTATATAGACCGTTGTCACTGCAAAAATCGGGCGATATAAGATGCTCCTCAACAAGCACGTTTTTAGTCTTATTCTTATCCATTTCAGTAAAAACGAGTTTTTCCGGGTAGCTTAATTCGAGCGCTTCCTTAACACAAAGAGCAACCTTTTGCGAACAGTCTCGGTCAAGCTTTGAAGGAAACGGGAAATTTTCGAGGTTTCGTGCAAGTCGAACACGTGAGCTAATTACAACGTCATCCGTGTTCTTTATACTGTCATACCATTTCATTGTCATGCGCCCTCCTTCTCTCCGTTTTCATTTTGAATGTTATTCTGTTTTTCAAGCTCTCGAATTTCGTCGCGGTATTTCGCAGCATCCTCATATTCCTGAGCATCTATTGCATTTTTAAGCTTAATACGTAATTCGCAAAGCTTATTTTCTTTTGCAATCTTTTCATGTCTGCCGTCAGGAAATTTTCCGTTGTGACGTATATTTCCGTGGATACGCTTTATTGTAGGCTCAAGAGAAGATGAGAATGTCGAATAACACTGCGTACATCCGAGCTTTCCTTGCTTTAAAAAGTCATTAAACCGCATTCCGCAGGTTGGACATACAGAGCCTTCCCGAAGTGTTTTTGATGACGAAGAATCCATCATATTCTTAAAAAAGCCTCCGAGCATTCCTTCTGCTGTAGTATCGAAAAAGTCATCAAGCACTCCGAAACCGCCAAAGCCGGAAAAAGCATCCTTTGACATATATCCCTCTTTTTGAGCACATTCTCTGCACAAATGCTTTTCGGAAATATGGCCGTTTTCATTTGATTTATAGTGGAAAGTCGCTTCGTTTTTGGAACACATCTGACATAACATATTTATTCTTCCTTTCTGTATTTAAGTCAACTGTTTTTTAAGGTTAGTATAAAGGATTTTAAAATATCAGCGCGAACAGCAGCACGTCTTTGAGCATCTCCCGACATGGAGAGCGCTCTTTCTGACATCACTGCATACAAGAGACTAAGCTCTCTTTGCGTAACAAGCGAGTTATCGTAAAGGGACATCGCAAGACCGCGTGCCGAAAGCTCGTCCACACTTTCTCCTACTGCACACAGCAGGTGCATGAGAAAAGAGTTTTTGCTGTCAAAATTTATCTTGGTAATTCTGACAAAACCACCGCCGCCTCTTCTGCTTTCAACAATATAACCGCGATTGGTATTGAATCTTGATGTGATAACATAGTTTATCTGACTGGGAACACATCCCACATCGCCTGCCAGCTTATTCCTCTGGAGCTCAAGCTGTCCTCCGTTTTCTTCTATCATTTGTTCTATTATTCGTGCAATCTGTTCTGTTAACGGATTTCCCACGGTAATCCCTCGCCTTCATTTTAGACTTTATTTGACCTTTGTGTATATATTATAATTCGTAAGTCAAAGATAGTCAAAGTCAGTTAAAGTCAAATTCACGCACATTTTATAGTGTTTTCTTGCATTTTCTTAATCAATCTCATTATTTTTAACTATTTCAAACTTTTTATGTGATTTGTTTTGTTTACTCTTGTAATCTTTTGTACTGTAAATTTCCGTACAAGAAGCATCACTGTATAGATTATCTTCAAGCTCTGGAATTGGTCTGTCATCAAAATCAGAACACTGTCTTAGTCGATAATGAAAATCTTTTTTCATAATTCTGCTCCTTTTTTATAAAAAGTACTTTATTATTTTTTCTGTATGTGGTATACTTATACAAACACATTTAAATATATTTATAAAAGGTGCAGTAAATGAATAACGGATACAACAGAAAGCCTAACAATCAAAACAATATAAATGAGAGAAAAGCCCGTCAGCGTGCTTTATATGAGGAAGAAAAACGCAGAAGAAAAGCAATACGTGACAAAAAAATTCATGCTTTTATTCAAAAAACAGTTTCCGTTACGGTGTTTTCCTTTATCGGTCTTGCAATTGCTCTTAGTGCATTATTTATTTTTATAAACTATGATTTTAATAAAACAAACGCGGACAGCTCTTGCCCTGTTATTATTGAAAGCCCGACATTGTCTGAAGAAAGTTTAGAACTCGATAAAGGATTGTATTCCTACAGAAATGCAGAGCACTACATTTCACTCAGTTCTCTCACAAAAAACTTCGGAACAAGGCTTACCGGTGATGTAAAACACATGACACTTTCACTTTCAGACACAGACAGTGCCACCTTTTCTGTCGGTAGCAATGCAGTAAGCATCAACGGCAATTACATCAGTCTTTCAAATCCGACATACTTTTCCGAAGGGCAGTTATTTGTACCCCAAAGCTTCTTTGACAGATATGTTGAAAATGCAAAAGTCTCGTTCTCCGGTCGAGGCTCCGGAAGAAAGCTTTTTATATCTTTGCCCGAAAAACTCAGCTTTGTCTGCAAGAGCACGAATCTCTCTGTAAGAGCTGAAAAGATTGCCGGAGTTCAGTACGAAAACACAATGTTTACAACGGATTTATCCGAATACGAAGAATACATGAACCCCGAAAACAAAGATGAGTATCTCTTCCTTGTAAACACCGAGAACAGTCTTTCCTCCGACTATGTACCCGAGGACCTTATTGACGTAAAAAACACACGCTCCGACAGAGCTTACCAAAAAATGAGAAAAGCAGCCGCAATGTCGCTTGAAGCAATGTTTAAGGAAATGTATGCTGCAGGATATACAGATGTCACTGTAACAAGCGGCTACAGAAGCTACGAATACCAGTCAACTCTGTTCAACAATGAGGTTGCCCTTAACAGACCAAAATACGGCGACAGAGCCGAAGAGGTTGCGGCAACTGCAATTACTCGTCCCGGCACAAGTGAACACCAGAGCGGACTATGTGCAGACCTTCATAATCTTTCGGCGGCATCTACCGCTTTTGCAAGCAAAGATGCATATAAGTGGCTTTATTCTCACTGTGCAGATTTCGGATTCATTCTCCGTTATCCCAAGGACAAAACGGATATTACGGGAATCATGTTTGAGCCGTGGCATTACAGATTTGTCGGAAGATATCATGCGCAAAAGATAATGCAGCAAGGCTTATGTCTTGAAGAATATATGGAACAGTACAACTGATAATTTGCTCGACAAAATACGTCAATCCCTATAAAAAGCACTTAACGGACGGCTAAAAGCCGTCCGTTTGCTATATATAATATAAGATTATGATACACTGACTTACATCATTTGTCAAGAGCATATTTTGTCGCATTTCTTTGCAAAAAGTCTTATGCAGAGACATCAATACTATTTAATTAATTTTCTACCAAAAACCGCTCTTATACTACATATATCTGTTTCTTCTTATTATTCTTCTTAAATCAATATGTCTTATTGGGCATTTTCAAATTCGGTGATTCTATCTACCTTATCCTTAGAACGGCTATTGGGATCATACGTCAAGCTGAGGTATTCCTTTACCATACATTTTGCAAGCTCAATACCGACAACCTGTGCTCCCATGGTTATAATGTTTGCGTTGTTTGAAAGCTGTGCTCTCTGTGCCTGATAAATATCGTGTACACAAGCTGCGTATGCGCCCTTTACTTTGTTTGCCGCAATAGAAACGCCTATACCGGTTCCGCAAAGAAGTATTCCTCTGTCATACTCTTTGTTTGCTACGGCTTTTGCACATTCAATTGCTACATTAGCGTAAATAGGGTCATCAGAGCCCAAATCAAAAACTTCATATCCGAGCTGCTTTGTGTACTCCATAAGTACCTTTTTAAAATCTGTTGCATTAGGGTCGCTTCCGAATGCTATTCTCATAATTATTTTTCCTTTCAACCGTATATTTCCTGAGTTATTTTCCGGGCAATCTTTTCACCCATTCCCTTTTCATGAGCAAACTGCAGAATCGAATATCTCGGACGAACTGTTCTGCTTTTTACAAGACTTTGGTAAAAGAGCTCTTTATCGATTCCGACTTCCTTCGGGCTTGTCGGTGCCCCGACAATTTTCAGCAGTCTTTCAATTTCGGTATAAGAAGGACACTTTTCCTTTACGCCTTCCGGCAATACATCAGCAAGCTCTTCAAAGTAACGTGCAATAATAACGGTTGCAATACCGACCTGTATACCGTGATGTATGGGATTAAGCCCGCGAGCAATATAATCCATTTCCCAATAGTGAGAAAGCATATGCTCAGCACCCGACGCCGGACGCGAAATATTTATGAGTGCCATTGCAACTCCGGTAAGAGTAAGTGCTTCAAAAAGCGCTTTCAGTGACTCTGCATCTCTGTTCTTTATGCCATCTGCGGACTTGAAACACTTATCAAGTGCATTTTCAACAAGAGTAACACATGTGTCACATCTGTAATCGCCTTTTTCTTTAACCGCAAGGTCCCAGTCAGCAATAGCAGTAATCTTGCCCACTACATCGCCAAAGCCAGCCTGAATAAGGTCAAAAGGCGCAGTTTCAAGTACATCAGTATCTCCAATCACGCCATAAGCAAAGTGTGCCTGAGGAGAATACTTATATCCTCCAGAAATAATCGGCGCACCGTCAGAAACATAACCGTCCATAGAAGGTGCTGTTGCAACAATTATATAAGGGAGATTTGTTCTTGACGTAATAAACTTAACCGAGTCATTTAATACACCCGAACCGACTGCAATCATAAGCTTAACATCAAGGTCCTGCTCCTGAATAATTCTTCCGAGAGTTTTTTCGTCGGGAATAAGGATATCGTTTCCGCAATCAAATAACAGTTCTTTTACATTAAAACCGTTTTGCTTTAGAAGCTCTGCAACATTTTCTCCGGCAACCTTATATGTATTGCTGTCAAATACAACCAGAATCTTACCGTCCTTGAAAGGTTCAGCCATTTTTACAATATCTTTAATAACACCTTTTCCTATAGACATTGCATTAACGGAAAACTCATGTTCCCTTCCGCAGGAGCACTCAAATTTCATTTTCGGCATTTCATTAATACCGACATTAAGAATCTCGTTCATAATATCCTCCTTAAAAAAATCTAAATACATTATACTACACAAAACAGAAAAATCAAGTATATATTACAAATTTAATTTATTCTATTATCCTGTATAATTTAGTTCTTTTCAGATTTTTTCCACATATACAGATACAATTTTATGAGGTGAAACCGAAATTATCACAGAGTTATCTTTTACAGTAAGTGCCGAAATTTCTTCTTCAAGGATATTTACAAGTTTAGCATTTTGAACTCCAAAGGCAAACTTGACGACAGTCTCTTCACATTTATCAGTGGGATTGTAAATTCTAATAACAATTCCTTTTTTGTTTTCTGATGGTTTAATAATACTCGTGGTAATATTGCCCTCAACATCAACAAGGCTATAGGATTTCTTTTCAAGTAAAGTGAAAACATTATCATAATTGTTACTTATGCATTTTCTTGTTTCACAGAGATTTGCAAAATTGGTTTCAGTTGATATTGCATATCTGAATTTATGTTCACCTATAAGCTGGGCTTTTTCATTCTTAGTGTTGCTGTTAAACATGGTTCTGCCAAAACTTCTGAGCATTGTAACAGCTATAACGCCGTTTTTACTTACTGCACATTCATGAAAACCTTCTTTGCCTATAAAAGACAATCCGTATTCCGAATTTTTAACAACAGCTATTCCGCCGGTATTCTTTTCATAAGGCTCGACTTCATAGAAAGCTGCCCCCTCTTCTGTTATTCCTCTTTTTCTTTCTATAAACGTAAACGCCTGTGAGGAATAGTAATAATCACCTTCAATTCCTGTCGGAAATTCAACACGAAGGCGGTGGTCGCATGCGTTATTATAGACTGTTGTTTCAAATTCAACATTTTTACTGCCCGCTTTAAGCGACACTTCTGTTACAATCTTAATCTCCGTTCTTTCTGCAGATCTTGTATAATTGCTATAATGTGCGCTTTGCGGAATATTAAGTCTTTTTGTTATTCTGAAAGTTCTAAGCAACGGTCCGTTATTAATTATTTCTATTTGGGCACTGCCCCCCTTTGAAGAAACTAAAATGTCATTAGACATAGGACGATCGGAGAACCATCCGTTGCCCATTTCACCATCATCAATAAATACATTTAAGTTTTCATAAACCATACCGGTGTGCTTATCAGTTAGTTTCACACTTCCGTTATTTGCTATTTCAACAAATAAGTATTCATTTTCTGCAACAAGGTCGCCGTCCGAATAATAATTAGTAAAACAAGGTTTATTACCCGGTACAATTTTAAATACGGTGCCTCCGAAGGAGTGAAGCTTTGATTTAATTGCAACGGTATATCTGTTAGTAGACGGTGCATATGGCTTGTATGTATCAACATAATTGTTCTCGATATCAATAATCTGATAAGGAACTTTATTACCGTTATCGTCAAGGATATCAAAACCGTTTATATACTGATATCTGGAATTATCAGACACCTTGCATCCCCAGTCCTTATTGAAGCGAATGTCAGTAATAAAGACACCGTCAAAATCAAAAGGCTCGAAATTCTGAACTTCAATACAGAATTCTTTACTGCGGTTGTACTCTACAGAAGTCTTAGAAACATATTCATATCTCATTGCATCATAAATAGAATGAATCTGTGAATACCTGTATTTCATATCTTCATGTACAACGTCGCAAGAACAACCGCATATGGAATCGTGAGGTTGATTTTTAAGTAAATATTGATAAGCAAGATCATAAAATTCAAGGTCAAAATCTATTCCTGCAATTTTCGCCATTGCTAACATGGGAGAAAGCTTATTTTCAAGTATATCCTGACAAATATCATTTTCTCTCTTTAAAGGATAATAGCTCGATATAGAATTTGTAACAGCACGCAATTGCGCAGAGGTTTTGGCAGTTGTAATTAACTCGCCTTTTTTTATCTTAAGCGTATTTTCGAATTCATCTATATATTCACCGATATGTTCAAGACCTTCTACTACATCATAGCGCTTGATTAGATTGTTTTTTACATTTTCAAACTTAAAGGTATTATCGTCAACAGGCAAATGATCATTTGTATAGTGCATTATGACAATACCTGTGCTGTCAGTCTGATTTTCAAGATATTTTACAGCAGCTTCTTCGGTACAGGAATTTGATGTAAAATCATTACTGAAGCATACGTACGTTTCTTTGTAACCGTAACACTTACTTCCATCGGGAGATTCCCATATAAAATTTGTGTCGTTTGGTGCAGTTTTATCTACTCCTCTGCCAAGATATGCGCATCTTATTCCCATATCTGAAAGGAGCTGAGGCATTTGCGCTATATGTCCGAAGATGTCGTTCATATAACCGTATTTCCATGGAGTTCCACCAAATTTCTCAGCTGTTTTCTTTCCGATTATAAAATTTTTAATTAGACTTTCACCTGAAACAAGAAGTTCATCCGGCATTACATACCAGGGTCCTATCTTTAATTTGTTATTTTTTATAAGTTGTATTATACGCTCTTTATTATAAGGCTTTATTTGTAAGTAATCTTCAATTACAATGGACTGACCGTCAAAAGTAAAAACATCAATTGCCCCGTCTTCCAGCGCCTCAATAAGCTTATCAACAACCTTAACCAAATCATAGCGAAAACCTTGAAACGGCTTGTACCATTCTCTGTCCCAATGTGTCGATATGGCATAAAAAACTTTCATATCAAATTCCCTCCGATATACAATGTATCTGACTGCATTATACAATGATTAAACATCAAAAGCTATGTAATATTTGACTTTATAATTGTAAAATTCAATTTTTATATATTGAGTTTTATTTTAATATTTGTTATAATTATAAAACAAATAATACATGGAGTGATTATATGTTTAAAATCGCACTCGATCAATTGCCGCATATTGAATTCAATCTAAAAAACATTGAAACTTACAGCCTTTCTTATTCCGACAGTTCAAGTTCAAGAATCAACTATCTTTCTCGCGGCAGAACAAAATGTATGATTCATCTGTGTTTAAGCGGTACAAGATATTACCAAACAACTTCTCAAGAACTTTATGTAAAAGCCGATAGTATGGTATTTATTCCAGACGGTACAAAATATCTGACCTATGCCGTAAATGCAGAATCAGAGAAATGTACCGGTGCCAACATTTGCTTTGACATGCTCGGAGATGACAACGAAATAATAGATTTTGAGCAACAGCTATACATGCAAACAGATGGAATTACACGATCGGTAAAAAACGATTTTCTGGAAGTTGTTGAACTGTGGACAAAATCGCCTCATTCCGTTTTACAGATTAAATCTTTACTTTACGGTCTTCTGTACAAGATACTGAATAGCCGGAATCATAAATCAAGCGATTACTCTCTAATAAAGCCTGCAATTGACTTCTTAACACACCATTATAAAGAAAACATCAATGTGGGATATTATGCAAAGCTCTGCAATCTCAGCGAAAGCTATTTCAGAAAGAAATTCACAGATATTATGAGAAAATCACCCATAGATTACAGAAATGAATTGAGATTTAACGAGGCTAAAAGACTTTACCAAATGAATATGAGTTTACAGGAAATTGCAGAGGTAATTGGTTTTTACGACTCCAGTCATTTAACAAAGCTCTACAAAAAATATCGTGGTGTATCTTTGAAAAAAGATGTTGAATTCATATAACTGCGTTGAAGAATAATTCTAATGCCGACCAAAATTATATAATCACCTTTTTGTTTTTCTCTTTTATATTAAAATGCTCACCTATATCTAATATAAGTGAGCATTAAGCTATTCAATATTTTCCGCCTCAGCTAACATATTTTCAATAAATATCCCATAACCACGAGTCGGGTCATTTACAAATATGATGAAAGCTATTGAAAATTATTTATTTTTTACTACCCTGCTTAAATGCATTGGATCGGTAGTTTCCTTCTTCTTTTTGGCACTCCTCATCCCACAGTTTTTTCATATACTCGTAAACAGAATCATCTATTTCAGGTGTTCCCTTTGAAAAAGTAGGAAGCAGCATATCTCCTGCAACTTTCGGATCGGTGCATGCAGTATCATCTCTCCATAAATCTCTGATGGATTTGTCACGAAGATTCGGAATTTCTTTAGGCACACCGCCATCCAGAATTGAACGATATGCAAACATACCGGGCAAAAACATATCCATAGCTTCATAAACATCTATG
>JAZQGP010000037.1:0-8514 GCA_045540015.1 Eubacteriales bacterium | reverse complement strand
GCAAGTATGCTGTACTATCTTCTTATCGAAGGAAGTCTTGAAAACACAAGAGTTGCGTTTTCATCGCGAAAACTCAGTCTCAGAAAGGTCGCATAATGAATGATTTTATTCTTACTCAAACAAAAGAGGTCGTAATGACCTTTGAAAAGACAGTGACGGTTACAACAGAAAAGCTTGAAACAGTAGACGCTCTCGGCAGAAAGCAGGTACAAAAGATTACACACTCCGAACAGGTGGATTACCACGATAACGGAAATCACTTAAGGAGGGCTGCGTAGTGTCTGAAAGCTATTATGCCATAGAAAAGTTTGCAGAAGCCGAAAGAAGTCTTGTAAGCATTATCGAGGCTATGCCGATAAAGCGTAAAGCTATTGATATTTACAAGGAGAAGAACAACGTACAAAGAGCAAAGGATACCTTTACCGAGCTTGAAAGCACAAAGCGGAAGCTGCTTGATACGGTTCGGGAATTAGGACTTCTTTTTTCCGAGTGCGATATGTCCGACGCTTCAGCCTTTGCAAACAAGCTCTACTGTGCGGTGAAGTCATTTAACCTTTTGACTCCCGACTACACCAAGCTCATATCTGCTGTTGAAACTCTCAAAAAACAGATACCTAAAACCGAAACGGTAGATGCAACTCTCATAGGTCGCCTAATGAACAATGTCAAGATGGGATATTACCCAACCGACCTTGCTCACGTCAAGATGATGAAAAATGCTCTCAAATTTCCCGAAAACAAGGTCAATATCTTCGATCCTTGTTGCGGATGCGGTCTCGCACTTGAAGCACTTGCTTTAGGTACAGACTCTGTAACCTACGGGACAGAGATTGACGAAGCAAGAGGCAAAGAGGCAGAAACACGGCTCGACCGTGTAGGCTTCGGCTCCTTCTTCCATTCGAGGATAAGTTCGGAAGCATTTCACGTTCTTTTTCTTAATCCGCCATACCTTAATGTAATCGGTGAAGGCGGTGTTAAGGCAAGAAGCGAGAAGCGTTTCCTTGTGGAAAGCATACATCATCTGATGCCTGGCGGTGTCATTATGTACATTGTTCCGTACTACAGACTGACCTATGACATTTGCCGCGTACTCTGCGATAACTTCAAAGATATTTCGGTCTATCGGTTTCTTGACAGTGAGTTTTCAAAGTTCAAGCAGATAGTTGTATTCGGCATAAAAAAGAAAAAGGAAGACGGCTCGGATGAAGCAGAAAGGCTCTCACAGTTTGCAATGCTTCCCGAACGGATTCCGATGATTGATACGCTTGGAACCGAAATATACTCTGTTCCCGAAGTAGAGAAAAACGTGGAAGTTTTCAAAGGAGCCAACTTTAACTTAGGTGAGCTTCAGCGTCAGCTTGCAAAATCGAAATCAATAAATATGTTCTTCGAGAAAAGCAAGATTGATGCCATTGAAAAACGACCGCTTTTACCTCTCAACATTGGTCAGGTTGGTGTGCGTCCAGATAGGGCGTTGTTAAAAGTAATTTAAGGTGTTACGCTGCAAGTTAACGCAGTAGTCAAACGGACTTACCGAAGAGCGAAAGCAAAACGGGAACATAGCACGTCCGTAAAGCAATTATTTACCTAAAGGCAATTTGGTATGAATGGATTGCGATGACAAGCAGATACAAGGAATAATTTGGGTTTAATGAATGCGAGTTTCAAGTTTCTCTTTGACCGAGATAAGGGTAATTTGCCTGAAACCCTTAACACAAATATCAATATATAGGACCTACGTATATTGAGTTAACAATCAATTTGTGTAACGTATTGGAGAACCAATATTCAAGAAACGAAAGCAGTCCGAAAATCTGCGACCTATTAACAACGTTAACTGGAGATTACCTAAGTCGAAACGCTGATTTTATCAGCTATGTGTAATGCTGTAAAGTGATAAATTTCAAGGGTAAAACCAAGAAAGATGACACTGAAAATTCGATATGGTAACGGAGCTTTCATAGTAGTCTGAGAACCCTGAATTGACAGGGATAGCCGTAAAAGCGGAAGCAGGAGAACTGCTCACACGGCGAAGGAAAGCGGTTAATGCGTACTGGAATTAAAATTGTATAGGGAGGAAAACCTCAAATGAAACCAACAATGGAAATTTTAGCACAAATCAACACTAATTCATCGAAAAACAAAAACGAGATATTCACAAGATTATATCGTTACTTATTGCGTCCCGACATTTACTATGTTGCGTACAAGAATTTGTATTCTAATAACGGTGCAGGTACAAAAGGAATTGATAATGATACGGCTGACGGCTTCAGCGAAGATTATGTTGCCAAGATTATTGAAAAATTAAAGACCGAAGAATATCAGCCCACACCTGTAAGACGAATTTACATTGAAAAGAAAAACTCTGACAAATTGCGACCTTTGGGTATTCCAAACTTTAGGGATAAACTTATCCAAGAAGCTTTGCGAATGGTATTGGAAGCAGTTTATGAGCCTATCTTTCTAAATTCGTCACACGGTTTCAGACCTAACAGAAGTTGCCACACAGCTCTCAAATCTTTGAAAAGAGAGTTTAATGGTGCCCGTTGGTTTGTAGAGGGTGATATTAAAGGTTGCTTCGATAACATTGACCATAAAACTTTAGTAGAAGTTATCAATTCGAAAATCAAAGATGCAAGGTTGATAAAACTGATATATAAATTTCTGAAAGCAGGATATATGGAGGACTGGACGTATCACAATACATACAGCGGTACTCCTCAAGGCGGAATTATTTCACCTTTGTTTGCCAACATATATCTCCACGAACTGGATAAGTTCGTGGAGCAGTTGAAGAAAGATTTTGACAAAGCACCAAAAATGGTGTTTACATCTGAATACAACAGTTTGGTTTGGAAAAGAAAAACTATCAGTGAAAAAATCAACAGTGCTTCGGAAGAAGAAAAGCCTGAACTGATAAGCGAATACAAAGAACTCAGTAAACGTCTGGTTAAAACGCCTTCAAAATCCAATACGGATAAGAAGATAAAATATATCAGATATGCTGACGATTTCATCATAGCCGTTAACGGCAGTAAGGAAGATTGCTTAATTATTAAACAGAAATTGAGTGATTTTATCGCTAATACATTAAAAATGGAATTAAGCGACGAAAAAACTCTAATAACTCACAGTAATAATTATGCGAGATTTCTTTCATATGATATTCGGGTACGCAGAGACGGAAAGGTAAAGCCTGATAAAAATGGTATCAAGAAAAGGACTTTGAATAATAGGACTGAACTTGTAATACCGTTAAAGGAAAAAGTGGAGAAATTCCTCTTTTCTCATAATGCAGTAAGGATTAAAAATGATGAAATTATTCCGTGTGAAAGAGTGGAACTTTTCAGACTGACTGACCTTGAAATACTCAATACATATAACAGTGAATTGAGAGGTTTATGTAATTATTACGGATTGGCAAGTAACTTCGGACAGCTGACATACTTTTCATATCTTATGGAGTATAGCTGTCTAAAAACACTTGCAGGAAAACATCGTACAAAAATTGCAAAAATCAAGAAGAAATATAAGGACGGTCACGGAAAATGGTGTATACCGTATGAAACGCAAAAAGGTATTAAACATATGTATTTTGCCGACTTTCAAAAGTCTAAAGATACATCGTATGGTGATGATGTAATTAAAAATATTGCATTATATCATTCGCACTCTACTACAACATTTGAAAGTAGATTAAAAGCTCATAAATGTGAATTGTGCGGAACTACCGAAAGCGAAAAATACGAAGTACATCATATCAACAAAGTCAAAAATCTTAGAGGTAAAGAACGCTGGGAGCAAGTTATGATTGCAAAACGGCGTAAGACTATTGTTGTATGTGAAAACTGTCACAAAATCATTCACGGAAAGAAAGTGTGATGGAGCATTGATGGGAGCCGTATACATCGAGAGGTGTAAGTACGGTTCTGAGAGAGGTCTGTGCAAACCTACTATAGCAATATAGCAAGGCGGCACTTATCTACTCGCCTTGATTGGCGGTAGTGGCCTCATCAACGGTTACGTTGACTGCGACACACCCCATGTAATAAAAGGCAGAGTTATTAAGGAAGTAAAGAGGCGTGAAAACGAAGAGGAAGGTACTCTTACCGAAACGAGAGTGAACAGGATGCTGTTCAATATTCTCACACCGGAGGGAGTAAAACACCTTGCTTAGAAAGGAAATAATTTATGGAACTTGAATTACAAAAAACAAGCTTTGTGGATGAATTCCGTAAGGTTCACAGTATAGAGAATCATAAGGCGTGTGAAAGAACAGAAGGCTTTAATTATCTTCACGATATGACGACCGGAAGGCTTTCGCAGGGTGAAAATTTCTCATTTACAGACCTTGATTTTTCAAGGTTCACTTATGACGACCTCTGTGACTATATGGAGTACTACGAAAAATATCTTACACCGAAGATTGATCTTGCAAACAAATTGTTCAGTGTTCTTAAAACAGCAGGTGCAGTGTTTAGTCCCGACAAGCGTTACTATTAAGAGGTGCGCTATGCATAATGTGTTGAACTTTCAGATACTTGAGGTTCTCGACAGAATGAAGCTCGTAAAAGAGTTTTATGATGAAGGCAGCTTCAGGATAGTTGACTTTATGGGGAAAATGGGTGTGGACTATGACGACTTTGAACTGTATTGCTGGGAGTCTTTGGATGAGGTGGCACAGAACGTTGACCGAAACGACCTGTTCTACGAAGATGACGAAGACATAACCGAGGACAGTGAACCTTACGGTGAGGTATGGGATTTCAGCTCGGATGATTTGAGAGAATACTACAGGCTTCTCAGAGAGCTTAAAGAGTCAAACAGAATTACAGCCGATGATTATGCTAAGAGGAAAAAGGATATGGAAGACTGTATATGCAGATATGTTCTTGATACTCAGTGCTATTATTACGGCGGTGTTGGATTGGATATAACGGACGACGGAATATCCCCGAATGCCGATTGCGTAAGAATATACATTGACTTTAATTGCAGTTTTGATTTCTTTTGCCTCTTCTGCGGACTTGTAGCGGTGTTTGATAAATACACCAATCTCTTAAACGAGCTTAAAGGTACGCTTGCCGACGAAAAAAGATTATTGGAGGCAGCATAATGAGTAACATTTCAGGACTTAAATTCTACATCAATGACGACTTAAATGTTGTCGTTGATGATTGCCGTGGAAAAACAGTAAAGCATAAGGTCATATCTCTTGCTACCTTTTGTAAGCTTATCGAGAAAAACTCAAAACCGAAGGCGGTGCAAAGCGGTCTTTTACCCGACAGATGTATCTGCTTTCGAGAAAATGCTGATGGAGAACGGTTTGTGGCTATTGATATCGGAAAATTTAACGTCGATATTACCTATGAAAAAACGATATACAAGGATTTCCCGATACCGAGACTACTTTTCGGCTTTCGTGTCAGCAAGGATTTCAAGATAAACGAGGTGCAGGTGGCGGTTGCCGATAAGGGACCGCTTCGTGATGAAACAAAGCTTTACAAGTATCCTTTTTCAAACGTAAGCGGCTTTAATATGTGCATCGGCTCAAACGCTATGCCAAAGATAAAGCAGCTTCGGCAGTTAAACGGAATACCGTATTACATCTTTGCAATGCCGGACAATAACGACAGATACAGTCCGGGCAGAACGAAACTTGATATGCAGTACCGTGAACTGCTTGAGTTTATGAAGGATAAAGAGAGCGATTACTATTACGGTAACGTTCTTATTTCAAGCGGCAAAATATTAAAAGATTTTATTTACCAATAAGGAGGAACAAACCATGAGGGAAAACAAATACTTTGAAGAATTCGGAAAACCTTTTCCGGCATCGGATGTAAGCTGGAGATTACAGTATGTAAACGAACAGAGAATGCAAGGTATAGCGGTACCGTATCTTGACGCAAGAGCTGTTGCAGACAGACTTGACGAGGTGGTGGGACAGAATCGTTGGAAGGACAGTTATACACCTTGGCACGAAAGCGTGTCGGGTAAGAAAACAAAGTCCTCACAGCTCTGTACCATTTCTATCTACGATGATGAGATGGGACAGTGGATCGACAAGACAGACGGTGCTGAAGACAGTGACATTGAAGCCGTTAAGGGCGGATTATCAGATGCCTTTAAGCGTGCGGCGGTAAAATGGAATATCGGCAGATACCTTTACAGCTTTAACACTGTATGGGTAGCAGCCGAAGCAAGGGGCAACAGTTACGTTATCCCCGAATCCGAAAACGCCAAGCTCGAAAAGGCATACAACGATACCGTTGCAAGAATGTTCGGTACACCTGCTCCCAAGCAGACAACAGATGCACCGAAAGTAACAACAACTACACCTCCGCCGGCACAGAAGAAAGCGGAAACTCCGCCTCCTGCACCTGCAATCATGCAACCTCAGAACAACGACGAAACCGCCGATGTTTACGAGGTTCGTAAGATAAACGTGCAGAACAATCAGAGTTCTATGCTTTTGTTCGGTAAGGGCAAACAGTTCCAGGCATTTATGCAAGGGGCTGATGAACGCTTGAAGGTGGGAACGAGAATCAAGAACGTAAATGCAGGCAGAGGTCAGAACTCTTACGGCACATACGCTATTCTCAACTCCTATGACATTGCGGCATAAGTGAGGTGCGGTTATGAAAAGGATAAATAAATTCCACATCATAAATATCAAAATGGAAGGCTTCAAGAAGTTCAAGGAACCCTACAGCGTTGAGTTTGACCGTTTTACTTGTATATCGGGCGGAAACGGCCAGGGTAAAAGTACCATTGCTGATGCCATCGCATACG
This sequence comes from Eubacteriales bacterium, assembly GCA_045540015.1. Classification (GTDB taxonomy): domain Bacteria; phylum Bacillota; class Clostridia; order Oscillospirales; family CAG-382; genus UMGS1387. The sequence goes on along the minus strand of JAZQGP010000037.1, from coordinate 1,716 downwards.
CTTTCTGCGGTACACCCTTCTGGGGAGAAAAGGGTTGTGACAGACTTCTCAACTCAGAAAGCCGTGAAATGTATGTAGAAGTACAGTTCGTGGGTGAAAACGGAGAGATACATACTCTTTCCCGTAGAAGAAGCGGCAGTAATACAACCATTGTCTTTGACACGATGAATATCCGTCAGACAGATGTTGTTGAACTGTTTACTGAAAGGGATATATTCCTTTCGCTTTTTAACCCAATATACTTTATTGAAAAAATCGCTGAGGACGGCAGAGAGTTTTTACAGAAGCTTGTCCCGGTGGTAGAGCAAAAGGATGTACTTGCACAAATGAGTGAAAGCACTCGCACACTCCTTGAGGGTGAAAGTCTCCTTGATTCTGAATATTTCGCAAAGAAAAGACGCGAGGCATTAAAGGAAATCGAGGAAACGGCAGTTTACCTTGAGGGACAGCGTGATATTCTCCAAAAGCAGTATGACGAAACTGTAGCAAAGCTTGATGATATTGTTACCAAAGGAAACGATATTGTCAGCCGTAAGCAGGCTCTTGAAGAAAAGCAGTTTGAAGGAATTGATGTTGAAGCATTAAAGGCAAAACAAGCCGCTATTGCCGAAGCACTTTCCGACGATAAGCGTAAGCGTCTTCTTGAACGGCAGGCAGAAGCACAGCACAGACAGTATGTTTCAAAATTCACCGAGGAGATTGCAAAGATCAATGCTGAGATTGCCGCACTTTCGGCACAGTGTCAGAAGATAATTGCAAGAGCCAAAGGTGTAAAGATTGGAGATACCTGTCCAACCTGTCATACCGTAGTAACAGAGGAAAACTGCAGGACTATCGCTATGGGATTAAAGGCTGAGTACGACGATATTCGAGCAAAAGGTCAGAGTGCAGTGTCGGCAAGAGACGAGCTTGTGGCACTTGATAAAAAGAGTGCTGAAAAGTTCGAGGAATTCCGCAAAGCAGACCTTGCAAGAATTGAAGCAGACCTTGCGGCTCTCGGCAGTGCAGACATTTCCGAAATTGCAATGCTTGAGGACAGAATCAAGTACGGAAATCTCACTCCAGAAGAGTACGCACAGCTTGAAGAACTCATAAAACAGGCTGAAGCCTATGCTAATGAAGTAAAGGTGCTTTATGAAGCAAACGATATTCCCGAAAAGATAAAGGCGATAAACAAACAGCTTGAAGAATGTGCAACAAAGAAGGCAGAGCTTTCAAGGCTCATTGCCGCTGTGGGTGAATACTCGGCAAAGAAAGCAGAGATTACCCTGCAGAGCTTACAGATGAACCGTGCGTCCATCAAGCTCTTTGACGTTGTGAAAACAACGGGTGAAGTTAAAAACACCTTCCGTTTCACTTATGACGGCAAGGACTACCGCTGGCTGTCAACCTCCGAGAAAATCAAGGCAGGACTTGAAGTATCGGCACTGCTCGAAAGACTTACGGGACTTGTTTACCCGAAGTATATAGACAATGCCGAATGCATTACCACAAAGCTTGATCCCGTAAACGGTCAGGTTATTCTTGCTTATGCAAGAAACGTGGCTCTCACGGCAACCTATCCGTTAAGACAGAGAGCACAGGCACAGGAAAAGGTGGCGGCATGACAAACTTCAAGTACGATAGTTTTGATATTGTGGAAGTTGCAGAAAAATGCGGTATATACTTTCACCCCATACAGAGAAACGACGTAGAGCTTAAAGCCTTGTGTCCCTT
>JAZQGP010000036.1:0-17357 GCA_045540015.1 Eubacteriales bacterium | reverse complement strand
TCGGTTGCGATATGATATAAATTCCTTATCTCGTTCCGAAGGGACATATCGCATTACGAAGTAATATATCGCACCGAAGGTATATCGCAAATTCCGTCAGGAATTTATATCGCTGATTTCATCTTCGATGAAATCATTATACCACACATTCCCTGTCATTTCAACAACAAATCTCCAAATACTCGGTAAAATATGCACAATTACAATATATATAGTACATATTCAGTTAAAAACTATTGACATCAAAATTTGTGTATGTTAAAATCATCATGTCGGAGTATCCGTATGCTCGGATATTCGTCGAAAAAAGGAGGGTAAAAATGGCAATTACACGAGAGTACGAAAGCAAACTTAATATGTTTCTGGAAACTTTGCCAAGGAGAGTAACAAAACATATAGGTGTGCTTAAATTTGAGGGTTTTTTAACTTATGACAAATTAAGCTATGAAGAGGCAATCGCTCACGAGCGTAAGCCTTTGGACGCAGGTTTTCGATGCGGAAAAAAATGGGAATATTTATGGATATTTGCAACCGTTACAATCCCTGCCGAATGCGAAGGTAAAAGTGTTGGCTTCAGAGCAAATTACAGAGAAGGTATTGTGTTTGTAAACGGCAAGATTCACGGCGCTATGGACTGGTCTCACAGGATGATACCGCTTACAGAATGTGCAAAAACAGGAGAAACCTTTCAGGTTGCAATGGAGGTTTATGCAGGTCACGACGGAGATCGTCCCAAAATTTTTCAGCAGAAGCACTCTGCTATCCTTCTTCCCGGTGACAACAGAGAGGATTTTGGCGACAACATCAATCAGCTTGTGGTAAGTGACGGCGACTTTGCGACCTTTGACAACGAAATATTTGCTCTTGAAATGGACATAACCTTTGTATATGACTTATATAAGAGCATTCCGGACAGAGACTCTTTAAGAGTTGCAATGCTCAGCAAGGCGCTAAAAAAGGTTTGTGACACTGTTGACATTGAAGCAGAGGATGAAGAGTTTTATCCTATGGTTGCAAAGGCAAGAGAAATATTAAAGCCTTTATTGGAAGCGAAAAACGGTTCAACCGTACCGACGGCGTATGTTATATCTCATTCTCACCTTGACCTTGAGTGGTTATGGACAAGAAATGAAACAAGAAGAAAAACCGCAAGAACCATGGGCAATCAGCTGAAAATTATGGAACACTTCCCCGACAGCAAATATTTCCAGAGTCAGGCATGGATATTCAATTCATTAAAGACCGAATATCCGGATTTTTACGAGGATGTGAAAAAAGCTGTTGCACAGGGCAAAGTAGTGCCCGAAGGCGGTATGTGGGTTGAATCCGACGTTAATATACCTTGTGGTGAAAGCCTTATAAGGCAGTTTCTTTTCGGAAAGCGTTTCTACGCTGAGGAATTCGGAATTAACAGCGAGCTTTTCTGGCTTCCCGACAGCTTCGGCATGACAGCAGCTCTGCCTCAGATTATGAAAAAGTGCGGAATTAAGTATTTTATAACCTGCAAGCTTTTGTGGCTCTTTAATGACAGTGAAAAGTTTCCTCATACCAACTTTATGTGGAAGGGTCATGACGGAAGTGAAATTTTGTCGCACCTTTGCGGCGGTTATCAATTTGAGATGCACCCACACTCCATATACACCCAGTGGAACACTCTCAATCATGAAAAAGAAGAAGTTCCCTTTATCCTTATGCCGTTTGGCTATGGCGACGGCGGTGGCGGTGCGGTAAGAAGACATTTTGAAATGGCAGAACGCGGCAAAAACACCGAAGGAATGCCTAATGTTGTTGTTTCAACGCCCATAGAATTCATGAAGAAGCTCGAAAGCGAGTGCGAAATCAAGACAACATATGTCGGCGAGCCTTATTACCCCAACCACAGAGGTACATACACATCACAGGCTAAAACAAAGAATCTCAACAGAAGAAACGAATTTGCGCTTCGTGAAGCTGAAATGTGGTCTACCCTTTTCGGCGCTGACACAAAGGCACAAACCGATGAGCTTTGGAAGATTGTTCTCTTTGACCAGTTCCATGATATTCTTCCCGGATCTGCAATAACAAGAACATACGAGGTTGCAGAAGCTGAATTGACAGAATCACTTGAGAAAGCCGATGCAATCGCGTTATCTGCTCTTGACAATGCCGTTTCTTCCGACAACACAAGTCTTACTGTCGCAAACTCTCTCTCCTGGAACAGAGATGATATTATTACTCTTCCCGAGGGTTACACTTCGCTTGCCGACAAAAACGGAAATGCTGTCGAAACACAGCTTGTTGACGGAAAAGTATATGCTCTGGTTAACGCTCCCTCATGCGGCCTCAAGTCCTATACCTTAGGAAAAGATGACGTAAAATGTGTTCCTCTACAGACAAGTGAGCTTATACTTGAAAACGACTTAATCAAGGCACAGTTTAACAACAAGGGTGAGCTTGTAAGCGTTATTGACAAGGAAACCGACATGGAATTCTTGTCTGATGCTTCAAACAAATTCAGAATGTATCAGGATTTGCCGATTCACGCCGATGCATGGGATATAGACAGCTTCTATGAAAATCTTGAAGTCGAGCTTTGCAATGATTCAGTTGTAACAGGCACTGTCAAAGGCGACCTTATTTCATACCTTACAATTGAAAAGAAAATACACAATTCCAAAATGACACAAAAGGTATTCCTTGAAAAAGGAAGCAAGCAAATCAAGTTTGAAACCGAGATTGACTGGAATGAAAGCCACAAGCTTTTGAAAGTTGACTTTAACACCAACATTCACACGGAAAACTTGATTTCGGAAATTCAGCACGGATACTGTAGCCGTCCAAACCACAAGAGCAGACCGTATGATGCAGACCGTTTTGAAGTTTGCCAGCACAAGTGGTCGGCACTTACAGAACACAACCGCGGTGCAGCTATTCTGAATAATAACAAGTACGGTATAAGTTCTGATGCAGGAAAAATGAGCCTTACACTCTTAAAGTCTGCAGAAGACCCGGCAAGACATGCTGACAGGGGTATTCAGACCTTTACATATTCCTTTATGCCGTTTACACAAAACTTGTTTGACAGCAATGTTGTTACGGAAGCTTTCGAGCTTAACCGTCCTGTTATAGTAAAGACAGGCTATGCCGAAGAAAAGTCAATGATGAGCGTTGACAAAAAGAACATTATCATTGATACTGTAAAGACAGCAGAGGATGCAAGCGGAGATATTATCGTAAGACTTTACGAAAGTAAAAACAGCTTCACTCCCTGTAAGCTTGATTTGGGCTTTGATGTTAAAAAGGCATACGTTACCAACATGCTTGAGGAAAATGAAAAAGAGATTGATGTTAACAACAACTCAATTTCTTTGAACTTTGGCGTATTCGAGGTTATCACTCTAAGACTGGCAAAGTAATTCAACAACGTTTTTATAAAAAAGGAGAAGAAAAATGGCAATAACAAAAGAATACGAAAGTAAGCTCGATATGTTTCTCGAACAGCTCCCAAGAAGGGAGTACAGTCGCGTCGGCGTGCAGAGTTTCGAGGGGTTTTTAACCTATGACAGAATGAGTCTTGACGAGGCAAAGGCACATGAACGAAAGCCGCTGGACGAGGGTTTTCAGTGCGGAAAAAAATGGGAATACTTGTGGTTATTTACAACTGTTACAATACCTTCAGAATGTGAAGGAAAAGATGTTATTTTCAAGGCTGACAATAAAGAGTCCATTGTTTTTATAAACGGTAAGGTTTGCGGTGCTCTTGACAGAGGTCACAAGTATGTCACACTTTCAAAAAAAGCAAAAGCCGGAGAAACCTTTGAAATAGCAATGGAGGTCTACGCAGGTCATGACGGCCCGAATCCGAGATATTATTCAAACCATTCCGTCGTTCTTCTTCCCTGCGACAACAAAGAAGAATTTGCGGACAATATCAATCAGATTGTTTTAAATAATGGTGAGTTTGGTATTTTCGACGACGAAATATATGCTCTGAGAATGGATATCGCTGTCCTTTATGATTTGTATAAAGGCATTCCCGACAGAGGCTCTTTAAGAGTTGCAATGCTCAGCAAGGGTTTAAAAAAGGTTTGTGATACAGTTGACATTGAGGCAGAAGATGAAGAGTTTTATCCTATGGTTGCAAAGGCAAGAGAAATATTAAAGCCTTTATTGGAAGCGAAAAACGGTTCCACTGCTCCTACTTTTTATTCCATTGCTCATTCACATCTTGACCTTGAGTGGCTCTGGACAAGAAATGAAACAAGAAGAAAAACTGCAAGAACCATGGGCAATCAGCTCAAACTTATTGAAGAATTTCCAGAAAGCAAATATCTTCAGAGCCAGGCATGGATATTTAATACAATAAAAAATGAATATCCCGATTTATACGAAGAAGTAAAAAAAGCAGTCGCAAACGGCAATGTAATTCCCGAGGGCGGAATGTGGGTTGAATCCGACATCAACCTGCCCTCCGGCGAAAGCCTTATAAGACAGTTCCTTTTCGGAAAGAAGTTTTTTGCAGAGGAATTCGGAATTAACAGCGAGCTTTTCTGGCTTCCCGACAGCTTCGGTATGACGGCGGCTCTTCCGCAGATTATGAAAAAGTGCGGAATCAAATATTTCATAAACGGAAAAATCAGATGGCTGTATCATGGCGGTGAAATAATTCAGCATACAAACTTCATATGGAAAGGTCACGACGGAAGTGAAGTTCTGACAAATCTTTGCGGCGGTTATGAACATCCCATGACACCAAGCGCTATCTTGGTTGGATGGAATCACGGAAACCTTGAAAAAGAAGATGTTCCGTATGTATTCAGACCCTACGGTTACGGTGACGGCGGTGGCGGTGCTGACAGACATCAACACGAGAGAATTATGCGTGAAAAAGACCTTGAAGGTATGCCGAGGGTTATTGATTCAACACCAAACGAATACATGAGAAAGCTTGAAACAGAGTGCGATATCAAGACAACTTATGTCGGTGAGCTTTATTATTCTGCTCACAGAGGTACATACACCTCCCAGGCAAAAACCAAAAACCTTAACAGAAGGAACGAGTTTGCACTCCGTGAAGCTGAAATGTGGTCTACCCTTTTCGGTTTAGACACAAAGGCACAGACAGACGAGCTTTGGAAGACAGTTCTTTTCGATCAGTTCCATGACACCATTCCCGGTTCTTCAATCGCTGAGGTATACGAGGTTGCCGAAAAAGAATTGACAGAATCACTTATCAAAGCTGAAGAAATCACATCCTCTGCTCTTGACAAGGTTGTAAGCTCCGACAACACAAGTCTTACTGTTGCAAACTCTCTCTCTTGGGACAGAGATGATATTATTACTTTGCCCGAGGGTTACACTTCGCTTACCGACAAAAACGGAAATGCTGTCGAAACGCAGCTCATTGACGGAAAAGTATATGCTCTTGTTGACGCTCCGTCCTGCGGTCTTAAGTCTTATACACTTGGAAATGATGCTGTAAGCAGCCAGCCTCAGCAAACAAACGAGCTTGTTCTTGAAAATGATTTGATTAAGGCAATATTCAACAACAAGGGTGAGCTTGTAAGCGTTATTGACAAGGAAACCGACATGGAATTCTTGTGTGATGCTTCAAACAAATTCAGAATGTATCAGGATTTGCCTACCCAGTGCGATGCATGGGATGTAGACAGCTTCTATGAAAATCTTGAAGTTGAGCTTTGCGATGACGCAGTTGTAACGGGAGCTGTAAAGGGCGACCTTATTTCACACCTTACAATTGAAAAGAAAATACACAATTCCAAAATGACTCAAAAGGTAATCCTTGAAAAACAAAGCAAGCAAATCAAGTTCGAAACCAAGGTCGACTGGAACGAAAGCCACAAGCTTTTGAAAGTTGACTTTAACACCAACATTCACACGGAAAATTTGATTTCGGAAATTCAGCACGGTTACTGCAGCCGTCCAAACCACAAGAGCAGACCGTATGATGCAGACCGTTTTGAGGTTTGTCAGCACAAGTGGTCGGCACTTACAGAACACAACCGCGGTGCAGCAATTCTGAATAATAACAAGTACGGCATAAGCTCCGATGCAGGAAAAATGAGCCTTACACTCTTAAAGTCTGCAGAAGAACCGGCAAGACATGCTGACAGGGGTATTCAGACCTTTACATATTCCTTCATGCCCTTTACGGGAAGTCTTTTTGACAGCAATGTTGTCGAACAAGCTTTCGAGCTCAACCGTCCTATTGTTTTAAAGCAGGGTACGACTGAAGAAAAGTCTATGATGCGTGTTGACAAGAAAAACATAATCATCGACACCGTAAAGACAGCGGAAGATGCAAGCGGTGATGTAATCGTAAGACTTTATGAGAGCAAAAACGGCTATACTCCCTGTAAGCTTGATTTGAACTTCGACGTTAAAAAGGCATACATCACCAATATGATTGAGGAAAACGAAAAAGAAATTGAGGTAAATAACAACTCAATCTCGCTCAAACTCGGAGCATTTGAAGTTATCACTTTAAGACTGGTAAAGTAATATAATCCGATAAATTTTAAAGGGACAAAATCCGTTTTTGGATTTTGTCCCTTAGTTATACAATGCAGGAAAATTACTACAGCAATACTATGAACAACAAATACATTAAAGGAATTGTGATAACAGAGAGCGCATGAGATATCATTGCCATTGATGCTCCTGTTTTTGTGTCGCCTCCATATGCTGCCGGGAAAACAATTGTATTGAGACCAAGAGGTGTTGCGAATGCAATAAGAGTCAGTGTCATTATTTCTTCATTTGCGCCGATAAGCTTTAATATAAGCATTATAATTGCGGGAATAATGATTAATCGAAAAAGTGTAACCACATAAACCTTCTTATTCAATATAAGCTCTTTAAAGTTATATCCGCCAATTACAAAACCTGCAAGAACCATTGCAACAGGTCCCTGACAGTCAGCTGCATTATCCAGCGCATCAATCACAAACTGAGGAACATATTGTGTTAAACTGAGAAGTCCGAATATCATGCCCAAAACCAAAGCAATCATTGGCGGAGTAAGAAGTCCTTTTTTCAAATTATCTGTCAAGCTTGCATTTTTCTCTTTCGGTATCAGCACGTATAATCCCCAGCTGTTACACAGGATAGTCAACATTATGACATACAGCGAATATTTATAATAAAAGTCGCTGCCCCAAACGCCAAGAACCAAAAAATTACCCACAAACCCAAAATTTCCAAAGGTCAAAGCATATTTGTAAATATTTCGCTGATATTCGTTTTCGGGTGAGTCGGCACTTTTCCTGACAAAGCACCTTGATAAAGGATATGCAACGAGGACAGCTCCTAAAACAATTATAAATCCGTACAGGATAAGATCCGCATTTGCCTTAAAGCTTTCAACGGTACATTTGGTCATTTGTGTAAAAAGCGAAAGAGCAGGAACAAAAATAAATGTTTCCAGTTTCGCCATCGTAGTTCCTGCATTTTCAGGCAGAATGCTTTTCTTTCTAAGCAGAAAGCCGATCAGAATTAAAGTAAACATCATCAGCATCTGTTTGAAAGTGAGAGTGAAAATTTGCATGTAGATTTTCTCCTTTTTTATTATAAAGCAACTGTAATAACAAACGAACGATTTAGGTGACGCCTTTAATGCACGAAGTGCAATTAACGAGCCGCAATGCTCAATTCATGAAATCTTTGATTTCAATTCATGACGTAAGGCAATTCATTGAGCTTGCTTTGCAACTCATTCTACCACAAAATTCGCGAATATACAAGCTATTTGTTAAAATAATCCTATTATTTTACAAGCGAAAAGGAGAGCTTTCGCTCTCCCTCTGTTACTTTATCAATCAATATCCTGAACCACGTTTTCGGGTTTTGCATCAAGCACCGACGGGTTCTTGAAAAGCTTTCTCATATACTTATATGCAGCACCGAAATAGTATCCGTCACATATACGTTCATCAAGAACATATGTAAGGTCAAAATAGCTCTGTTTTACAACGCTTCCGTCATCGGCAATCTCGTTTCTTCTCTTTCTTGCTCCGAAAGCCATAAATACAGGGACATTTCCGAAATTATAAAGATGATGGTACACGGGAGGTATTCCGAGAGATGCAAGATTTGTTATATACATTGAGCTGTGGAACGGTGAAAGGTCTACAATTGCCTTTGGCATTATTCCAAAATAATCGAGAAATGACAGTGTACCGATAAAAAATCTGAGCAAAAGTCCCGGGAAAAATCTAAGGACACCGGCAATATCGTCAAAGTCACTATCGGGATTTTCCCTGTACTCATTTATTGCCTTTTCAAAGGCGTAGTAAACATCGTCAATCGTCGCATCCGGCTCAAAATAAACCTTTATTGCCGTATCCGGTGACTGAATACTCATTTTCTGCTTTATGGTTATCGCAACAACAATTTTATCGCGCTTATAAAGCCTCTGGCCGGAAATAAACCTGTTTATGCTCGGATACTGCGACACCGCTCTGATATATGCGGCAACAATAACATGCATATAGCTTATTCCCTTAAGCCCTGCATTCTTTTTCTCGGCAATATACTCGTCGATGGCAGAGAGCTTCACCTCATCCATGAGAAGATTCTGGCTTCCTGAGCGCGTTTTCATGATATATGGTGACACAACACTCATCGCATCCGCCGTTCTTATGCGTCTGCCCTCATATCTGTCTCCAAAGCGTTTTTTCTGTGGCATAGTATGTCACCTCTGCATGTTTATGATTATTCGATATATAATACCACATTTCGACACATTTGTACAGAGGTTTATTATTATTTTGTGAATTGTTACAAAATTTGCTTTGCCAATTTGTTTATTATTTTCTTCTCGGTTCTTGACACCTTTACCTGCGTCATGCCGAGAATTTTTGCGGTTTCCGACTGAGTAAGCCCTTTGAAATACCTGAGATTTATAAGAATCTGTTCCTGTGTATCAAGCTGTTTGACAGCCTCACGCAGAGCAATTTTATCCGTAAGTGCCTCAATTTCATCGTCTGATGCGAACATGTCCCCTATTTCCGTATCACTCTCGGCACTGATTTTGTCCTGCAGTGAAACAGCCGGAGCGCTTGCTTCAAGCGCGTACAGTGCTTGCTCAGACGATATTCCGGTAAGCTCGGACAACACGGAAAGACTCGGCTCAACTGCATTTTTTGAAATATACTCCTGTCTCGCCTTTAAAAGAATATAGCCGTTTTTCTTAGTCTCGCGGCTTACCTTTATAAGTCCGTCATCTCGCAGAAAACGTCTTATCTCGCCTGTTATCAATGGCACAGCGTAGGTTGAAAAAGCCGTTCCGAAGGTTTTGTCATAGCCTCGGATTGCCTTAAGCATTCCCAGGGAGCCTATCTGTATAAGGTCCTCAAGCTCCTGGCCGCGTCCTACAAATCTCAGTGCAATACTTTTTACAAGTCCAAGGTTTTCCTTTACTAGCAATTCGGTTGCGCTCTCGTCACCGTTTGAAGCACGCTCAAGCAATAGTGCGTTTTTATCAAAGCCGTCACTCATCTCTATCCGCTTTTCCTATGTACTTTTTCATGGTGACACTCGTACCTTTACCGGGCTTTGAAGAAACTGTGAGCTTATCCGTAAAGCTTTCCATAATTGAAAAGCCCATTCCGCTTCTCTCTTCGCTGTTCGCACCCGAGTACAACGGTTGCATTGCCTGCTTGATGTTTTCAATTCCGCAGCCCTTGTCCTTTACCTTTATAACAACAAGCCCGTCTGAATAATATTCTCCGCTGATAAAAATGAGCTTTTTGTTATCGTCGGGTTCGTTTATGTATGCGTGAACCGTACAGTTGGTGACCGCCTCGGAAACGGCTGTTTTAATGTCACATATTTCCTCCAAGGTAGGATCAAGTTGGGACAGAAACGCCGAGGATACGATTCTTGAAAAGCCTTCGTTTACCGACTTTGCGGGAATCGTCGCTTTAAAGAAATTAAGCTTTGTTCTTTTGTTTTTCTTCATCTGTATGTTTTCCTTTCGCATATATGCATAAATTATTCTGCCGCGTTTTTCTCGGGTACGAACCTGACAAGCTTGTCCACACCCGCAAGGCTGAGTATTTTTTTTACGCGTTCGCTTGCACCGCAAAGGTACATCTCAGCCCCTGCCTGCTTTGCTTTTCTGTATCTTCCGAGCACAAGTCCGAGTCCCGAGCTGTCCATAAAATCTATTCCAGCAAGGTCTATCACAAGCGCCTTAGGTCTTTCCTCGACAATAAGTCTGTCTATTCCCTCTCGAATATCTCTTGCCGAATGGTGGTCTATTTCTCCCGCCAGGGAAATTATCATTTTACCGTCACGGTTTACTGCTGTCATTTCCATAAGCATTTCCTTCCTGTTGTCTTTTACTTTAATTAAAGTCTATCATGCCGAAAATAAAAATGCCGTCGAAGCAAGACAAGTCAAAGTGTCTTGTTTTGCCGTTTTGAGGAAAAAATCGTAGCAAGAATGAGCAAAAATGACGATGTAAGCAGAGAAAGAGCAAAAATCATATCTTTATGGCTGTTGTTTTCCAAGAGTCTTTCAAATACAATTGACAAAACCAAGGTAAGAAACGCCGAAAGATATGAGTCTGCCTTGAATCCCATGTCTTTTTTTATAAGCATTCCAAGCAGTCTAGCCGCGGCACTTATATAAACCGACACCTTTATTATGCACGCAAAAACAGTAAACAGCAAAAACAGCTCGGGAAATGAAAAGTGTGGCAAAAGCTTTATTGACGCAAGGTCACAAAATCTGAGGGTTGCAGTCAGCGTTTCCCCAAGCATAACGCTTGTTCTGGCACGGCTGAGCAGTATCAACACGCTGAAAATCACACACGAAACAATGCCCTCTCTGAGAACTTTTTTGCCACATTCCTTTTTTGTTTCGTTTTCAAACACAAAGCAGAACACCGCAATATCGGAAAACAGATATATTCCCGAAAGCAACAGCTGAACAAGTTCGGAATCCGATATTCCGGAAAAATCAGGATGTCTTGGCAGAATGAGGTTTCCTGTTTGCGGCAGTGCAAAAAACATTATGACATAATATGCAAAAAGCATTGGGCAAACAAGCTGACAAAAGCGGAAAACACCCTCACTGTTACGGTGTCCCGCATAGGCACAGACAAACAGTATAAGTACTGTGAAAAGCAGTCCCTGTGTTTTTGTGCCGTAAAAATCAGAAAAGTAACCGAATGATGCACGCATTTCGGACAAAAAGAACACACATGCCGTACAAAGTGCGGTAAAAGCAAATATGCCTGTCACCTTAGCATGCATTTTTTCTGAGTGTGTTCTATTTGTACGACTTTTAAAAAAAGCTGAAAACAACCAATTAAGGCTCAGTCCCAAAAGTACAGCACCCACCGAAACAAAGACAGGACTTTCAGCTTTGTAAAGCGGATTATATATCACCGTTCCCGACAGCAAAAAGCAAAGCAGTGACAGGCAGTATCTCACTGAAAATTTTCCTCTCATGTTTTCACCGCCCTTCAACCGTTTTTTCCTGTCAGCGTTCTTGCGCAGTTTCTGTAATACACATCGGGTTCAATAACTATTTCTTCCCCGTCAAGAGTAAGTGACGGCAATCGTACAACGTTATCCGCACTTGTACAGCCTGCAAAAAATCCCACAACGTTAACCTTATCGTCCTTTACAAGCTTCTCTGTTTTTTTCATATCCTCGCCGTTTTTTATGTTTTTAAAGAGTCTTTCTGCCGTCACGCTGCTCAGCGCCACCGCCTTGCTCTGCGACGGAAAAACAGGACTCGACGGAATAAACAGTGCAATATCATACAGTGCCCGTCTTGTAAGAGACTCACCGATAAAATACATTTGTGTAGTTCCCGTGTAACAGCGTTTGTACTCGGTAAGCATTTTCGAAAGAGCTTCTCTTGTGTCTTTACCCGAAAACGAGGCTGTGAAATATTCCGTTGTATTTGCGTCTTCTCCCTCTTTTTTGTTTTTCTCTGCGCTCTCAAGTACAACGCTCATTTTCATTCCGTTTTCGTGTCCGTCAAAGCCCACAGCGTGGATAAAGTACACTTCATTTGATTCGGGTTTAGCACATGAGGACAGTATGGTGCAGAGCACGGCGATAAGTGCAAATTTCAGTGTCATTTTATTCTTCACCGTATTATATTTCCTTTCTGCTTATTGTCGGTACAGCGGCTAAATAGCAATTTTCAATTTTCATCACATTCCTAATTCCTCATTTTTTATCTTTCTTTCCTTTGAGTGCCATCTTAGGTCTCACTATCAGCCCGTCTGAAAGCTCTGCCTTATCCATTGGTGCAAACGGAGACATATACGGCACTCCGAAGGATTCACGCCGACAAAGAAATATAAGCAAAAAACCAAGCGACAGTGCAACGCCCTCAAACCCAAGTATTTTTGCAAGCAAAAGATTTACAAGCCGTATGAGCATAAGACTATTCATATACGGCGGTATTGAAAAAGAGGCAACTGCGGTAAGAGCAACCACCATTATCGCCTGAGCACTTGCAAGTCCTGCCGAAATAGCGGCATCTCCCAGAATAAGTCCTGCAACTATGCCAACAGCGTCGCCGACAGCTCTCGGCATTCTGACACCAACTTCGCGTATCAGCTCAAATATCAGAAGTATTGTCAACAGCTCGCCAAAAACACCAAACGGCAAATCTCGTCTTGCCTCAACCACGGAACGATACAGCTTATACGGAACTGCTCCCGCATGGTGCTCAAGTAATGTCAGATATATTGCCGGCAGATATAATGCTATAAACAGGCTGAAAAGACGTACAAAGCGTATAAAAGTAGCATAATACGGGGTTTTGAGGTAATCCTCGGCAGACTGAAGGCTCTCAACAAAAAGGTAAGGCACAGTAAGCACAACGGGACTTCCGTCACAGATTATCGCAATTCTACCCTCCACGAGCTTTGCTGCCACCTTGTCGGGCTTCTCCGAATTTCCCACGTTAGTAAAGAGCGACGGAACACGCTTTTGAAGATAGTGCTCAATATATCCCGAGTCCATTACGGACGGTATTGATATTTTTGACAGCTCATTCTTTACACGAGAAAGCGTTTCTTTACTTGCAACACCGTCAAGATACGCAACGTAAACCGAGGTTTTTGTGTATTCTCCCACAGGAATATTAACTGTTTTGAACGCCGTTGTTTTGAGCCGTTTTCTCAGAAGCGCAATATTGTCCTCAGCGTTCTCAATAAAGCCCTCTCTCGGACCTCTTACCACCGTTTCCGTGTCGGGCTCGGAAACAGAACGGCCGCCGACACGCTTTGCCATAATACAGAATATTGATGCCCTTTCATCAAATTCACAAAGCACAAGTGCAAAGCCCGAAAGAAGCTTGGTTTCGGCTTCGTCCACATTCCCTACTTTTATAAGCTCATTGGAGGAAATTATCCCGAAAAAATTTTTCTCACTTTTCGGCATTGCTTCAAGACGCACAAGCGGTCTTACAATCGTTTCGGAAATGAAGGCTCTGTCAGAATAGTTTCCGAGATTTGAAATATAGATACATGCACCGTCCGGCAGAAACACAGGTCTTATGTTGAAATCGGCGCATCCCGCAAAACGGCCTTTGAGCACGTTTACCGCTTCTTCAAGACTTATTGCATCCGGCATGTTTTTTCCTCCGATACTCCTTTTTCTGTTATTTTTGACGTAATATCCTTTATTTATTCTCAAATTACAGAAAAACGCATCAGTCGTTTTGACTGATGCGTTTGGTCGTGTAAAATTTTATAATCTGTTTCTTCTGACTTTTTATAACATACCATCAACATATATTTTTATTGCCTTATTTTTCTTTTTACAGATATCAATAACATACTTTGTTCCCCGTGATTTTCCATCCCAAAAAACCAAGACAAAATCTGCATAATCAACTATACTGTCATTTCGTTTCAGCGGCGCTGCTTTGCCATATTTTTCATATTCAGGTAAAAATTCTTTTAGCTTAATACCATTTTTTAATGCATATTCCCTTGCAGAAGCATCAATTCCTTTTGCTCCTCCCGAAACTATTTCGTCAGTTTCGTTTGGCAAGTATTTTTCAAGGTTTAATACTGTAAGACCTCTTGAACCAATTACTGCTGTTTTCATTTTATCTCCTTTTTGTCCTATCAGTAGGACATTGTTTTTTGAAATATAGTATACACTACATTTGTCCAAAATCAAGACAAAAGTGGTGAACAAATGAAAAGAATTACTGAAAATGAAAGTGCAAACATAATCGGAAAGCGAATAAGGGAAACAAGAATAAAAGTCGGAATGAGCCAGCAGATGCTCTCAAATAAGCTTGAACTTCTTGCTGTTTACGTGTGCCGCGGCTCAATATCCAGAATTGAAACGGGCGAACGTGCAATTACTGACATAGAAATAGATGCAATCTGCAAAGTTCTTAAAGTAACACCCAATTATTTGTTTGGTATTGAATGAAAAAATAAAGAAACAGCTAAATATTTTATTTGACTTTTTTTGAAAAAAACCTTGACAAAAGCTTCTCGTTGTGGTATTATATTAAAGCTGTCAGAAAACGGCACAATTGAATAGTATGGAGAAGTCGCGTAGTTGGTCGAGCGCGCACGACTGGAAATCGTGTAACCGCCAAAAACGGTTCGAGAGTTCGAATCTCTCCTTCTCCGCCAGAAAAAAGCATGCATCAGCATGCTTTTTTGTTATGTTATGTTTGTAGATTCGAACTTGAGAACCGTAGGTTCGAGAGGGAGCGTTGCGAGCGCTGCCTGTGGCAGATAAAGCGAGCATAAGCGAGTGACAAAACAACGAGCAATGCTGACGGACTGTCAGCAGAGCGACTATGTTTTGGAGGTGCAAGGGCAACGCCCGGCGAATCTCTCCTTCTCCGCAAAAACTTTTGCTGATGGGTTTATCGACAAGCTGAAACGACTTATCGAAACAAGTCGTTTTTCTTAGGCTTTAACGTGGAGAATAGATACAGCATTTTCAGCCGTATACTTACAGAAATTTATATTGAATCTTTTTTAATCGTTAATCCCAAAAAGCTTTGCAGCATTGTCATGGAAAATTTTGCGAACATCTTCCTTGCCAAGCCCTAACTTTTCACAGGCACGTTTACAAGCAAGCATCTCTTCATATATAAAGAAGGTAATTTTCTCGGCCTCAGGGTATGAAATCTCTCGCATATGCGGATCTACAGAAACATCTCCCAAAGAGCCCTCAGGGATTTCATTTATATAAATCCCATTTTCTACCACTCTGCGGGCTTTCATTCGGAAAATCGGGAAATCCGAGCCATACATAACGCGGTCAGAACCAAACAATTCTAACACACGACGAATAACTGTTTCATTGGTGTTTGCTGTAAAGTCCCAAAAATTATGTTTTGTGTCCTTCAAGACGTTTAGCGCATCTCCAACATCTTCGTCTGCATATGCCCTTCCCAAATGTGCCACAATAAGCTTCACATTGGGATATTTTTCGTCAATTTCCAATAATTGCATATAGTTTACAGGATCTGCCAGTCTCTTTGGTCTGGCGATGTGTAGCTGTACAACCCACCCATGCTTATTACACACTTCTAAATGCTCTGGGCGCAAAAAATCATAAATACGAATTTCATCCGCAGGAATATAGGATGGTGCAAATTGAAGATAAACCTTAATTCCTTTAAAACGGGGATTAGCAAGAATGGCCTTCTCTATTTCTTGCGCACTGTCATTGGGATGAGCTATGTACAAAGCCGGGAAATCATATAAATCGGCGCATTCCGCAACATAACCATTATTTTTCACAATATCTATATTTGATACAGTTTGTCCATAGAGAACAGAAATCACTTTCTTATCCGGAAACAGCAATCTATTGGTCTCGATTAAATCTTCTATAGGGTTGTCTTTGGCAACCATAAGCGGCCAATTTTGTGAACCTTCACGGATCGTTTCCTTAAATTCAAATTCATTCAGCCAAATATGAGTATGGCAGTCAACAAAAGTGTCAGGAAGAAAATCCTTTAATTCCTTTTCATACACTGCTCTATCGTGTGGAAGTACATTTAATAACAAAAAATCAATCCTCTCATTAAACTTGCGTCCTTATCTTGCTATTATATCATGTTTTATAAAATCCTCGAAATTGTCATAAAAAGTTATATTTAATCCTTCAGCATTTTTCTCTGTGCATCTAGTGCTTCGGGATTTTTATCGCAAATTGCAACCACTTCAGCATTATCTGACCGTTTACA
The DNA here is from genome assembly GCA_045540015.1 of Eubacteriales bacterium. GTDB lineage: Bacteria > Bacillota > Clostridia > Oscillospirales > CAG-382 > UMGS1387. The sequence goes on along the minus strand of JAZQGP010000036.1, from coordinate 1,151 downwards.
ATAATTGATCATACTTGAACCGTGATATGCACCCGGAACACATATTTTTACTTTCTCCATAACATATACCGCCTTTATAATGTTGTAATTTTAGCACATTATTTTTTTGTTTTCAATGGATATTTTCCGTCTATTTGTGGAGAATGGTATGATTTTATTAACAACGCTTTTTTATTATAATATATCTAAAGGAGGTTGTTTTCATAGATATAAATAAATGTCACATATTACTTGTACTAATAATTCATCGTTATAATATTTTGTTATATCAAATACATTTTCGCCATTTTCATATAAGAACCTCACTAGCCTTGATAGCAAAAGGTGCGTGCTCGTTTGCATAGTTTGCGAGCATAACAGCATCCATATATTTGTACAAAAATTCGTCTTTTTGTTAAAAAGCAAATATTTCCTTAAAAAAACTGGGTGTTTTGTAAAAAAAAAACAGTATTGATATTGAAAAAAATGGATTTGTGTGATATAATCATAATGTATATATATTTGAACAATTTGAATTATAGATAAGAAGGAATAGGTATGGCAATAACATATGAACGAAAAGAACAAAAACAAAATAATATTTTATATACAGTTGTTACTGCAATTTTAATATGCGCAGTCTTTTTTACAATGGTTGTATCTTTCTATATTAAGGCTGAGGACGATGCTTATGAAATGCTTCATATTCAGACAAAACAGATCAAAGACGATCTTACTTTGCAATTGAAATCAGACAGAGAAAATCTTATTACTATGGCAAACTTTGCATCAAAGCTCTATGCTGACGGAAAAGGCTATGAGCGTATGTTTGAATCCTTTAAGCCTATCGGCTTGTTTTCGAGAATTGGTATACTCAACCCAGACTGCACCTTTATCACAAAGGACGGAGTCTATGATTTGAAAGGACAAATTTCATTTGAAGAGCAGGCACGTCTTGGAGAACATATTACCGGCAGAACTTATAGCTATTCAATGCCTGATGAACAGGTAGTCCGCAGCTCTGTTCCGATTCGGGTGAACGGAGAAACTGTTGGCATTATGTATGGCATTATTAAAATCGAAACTATCAACGAAAAATACAATAATATGGCAAAAGAGCTTGATGCTCAACTTTTCGTTTATGATAAAGAAACAGGAAAATTTATTATAGA
>JAZQGP010000035.1:0-18757 GCA_045540015.1 Eubacteriales bacterium | reverse complement strand
CTTCAGGAATTCAGAAAATGCCTGAAAAATTGAGCAGCGAGGATTTTTCGCATTACCTTACAAAGAAACCGGGCGTCTTTATTCGTTTGGGAACTCGAAATGAAGAAAAGGGATGTGTTACACTTCCTCATAATAATGACTTTTTGATTGACGAAGAAGCCTTTGTAACGGGAAGTGATACCTGTATTCAGATCGTGCTTGATAATATGAACGGAATAGATATGGAAAAAGTAGAAAAATCAGACGAAAGGAAATAGAGCTGAAAAATTGTCATTAGGATAGAAACTTATGAAAAAGCGCTCTTTGAAACGATTAAGCGCGGTGCAACGGAAATCTCTCCTGATGTAAAAGATGCTTTTATTAAAGCGATAGATAAAGAAACTAATCCTGATGCTAAAAACGGATTAAAAGCTACATTAAAAAGTATGGAAATGTCAAAGGTGAGAGAAAATCCCCTTTGTGTAGACACGGGATGGCCTATATTTTATTTTAAGGTTGGTAATCAGTGCGAATTGGAGGGTGGCTTTGTAGAGCTTGAAAATGCGGCACGAAGAGCAGTTGCAAGAGCAACAGAGCTCGGATACTTACGGGCAACGATGAAGCATCCGCTTACTGGTTATGACCCGGGGAACAATATTGGTATGAATATTCCTGATTTTACATATCAGTTCGTTGATGGTGATGCAATAGAGATGTCTTATGCTGCAAAAGGTGGCGGAAGTGAGTGCTTTGGCGGAACACGTCACAGAATAGTTGCGTTTGCCGACGGAATTAAGGGAATAGAAAAATTCGTAATCGATAGCTTCGTGGCATCAGCCAGAGCCGGTGCAGTTTGTCCGCCGTCGGTTTTAGGTATTGGTATAGGCGGTACTGCAAATGTGGCAGCAAATCTGGCTAAGGAGGCTGCATGTCTCAGAACAGTGGGCTCAAAGCACCCAGACCCTATGTTTGCAAAGATTGAAGAAGATTTGTACGAGGCTATAAATAGTCTTGGAATAGGCATTTTAGGCGCAGGTGGCAGCACATCAGTTCTTGCGGTAAATGTAGAATATGCATACACTCATATAGCAGGAATCGCGTGTGCTACAAGTACTAACTGTATGGTTGCCCGCCGTGCATCTACAAGGATAGATGCAAACGGAACGGTAACAAAAATGATCAGTCCCAACTGGTTTGGCGACAGATAGGAGGATATATATGGCAGAATATCATTTAACATCGCCTTTAACTGATGAAGATGTTAAAAAATTAAAACTTGGCGATACCGTATACTTAAGCGGTGAGTGCTTTACTTGCCGTTCAAGGCTCCAAAAATACATATTTGACGAAGGAAATGTTTTACCTTTTGATACAAAGGACAGAAACATTTTAATACACAACGGACCGATTGTTGTCAAAGAAAACGGTAAATGGCGTTTGGTATCATTTATGCCCACATCAAGCATCCGCTTTGAAAAATGGGGCGCAAAGAGCGTTTCTGAATGGGGACTTAAAATGATTGTAGGAAAAACAACAATGGGTGAAAAAACAGCACAGATGATGAAAGAAAAGAAGTGTGTTCACGTATCCCCCCGTTCAGTAAGTCCCAATCTTTGGATAGATTCAATAGAAGTTCAGGATGTTTATCTTTACGATGAACTTGGAAGAATTGAAGCTGCGTGGTTCTTTAAGATGAATGAATTAGGACCCTTTATCGTTGATATTAATTCAGAAGGAAACAACTATTTTGATCGTCTTGATAAAGATATAGCCGACAGAAAAGAAAAAGCTTTAAAAAAACTGGGTATTGATGATACTTTTAGGTTTACAAAATTATATTAATGAAGAAAAGGACAATGGAAATCAATCCATGGTCCTTTTAATAATATCAGGCGTTTTTAAGTTGTGTGTCAAACTCTTTTAATAAATTATACTTGACACCATTTCCGACTCTTGCAAAAAAACGGAGCCAGATGAAAAGAACTCTGGGTAGATTGTAAAACCAATCCCGGATTTGCTTAGCAAAGGAAACTTACAAAGTCTTAATCACGTAAGGCAACTTATATAAAAAACAACCAAAGAGAGCTTTTCGGCTCTCTTTGGTTATGCTCGCGATATTAATCAGTTAAGATATCCTATAAGTGTTAAGACCTTAACAACATAATGTCTTATTTCATAGCTTTCATTTTCGAAGTTGTCGGAGTTATAAATGGCCATTGCAAGGTCAGCCATCGATCTGCAAACGGAATTTCCGTAGATATATTCTCCATCTGCTGTTATAACGTACGGTCTTGCTATTACAGGCGTTTCCATGTGCTGCTTGTTTGTTTCGTCAAGTCCGTGGAGGAATATTGTAGTAAATACGTCTCCGTTCTCGGCAATTTCAAAAATCTTTCTTATGCTGTAGTCGCCATTTTCATCTTTGAGTATACTCTTGGCATCAATGTGTTTTACATTGTTGTCCTTACAGTATTCAAACGTGAGGTCTTCCGGCTTGTCAATAGCGGTTTTAAGTGCTACGAGGTAACCGACAGAAGTACATTTATCCTCAAGCGCACCCGAAACAGACGTCTTAAATCTGATTCCCGGACCTTTATTGGTTTTTGCAGGACTCAGACTTGCTACGTTGTAGGTCTTGGGAGCAAGAACTATACTATATGTTACTACGTCCTCGTCGCCGCTGATAACGATTTTTTCTCCGGGACTGTAATGGAAAACTCCGTCCGTCCACATAACATGTGAAAGGTCACTTGTTCCGGCAATGCTTTCTGTTATTTCAGGGAATGCGGTAACTCCGCTGACAACATAGATTTCGGATACTTCGCTATTATTGTAATCCAGGAATTTTGCTTTTAAGATGCTTGATGCTTTTACACTCTCTATTGCATTTTCAAGAGTTTCAATAATATCATTTATCTCAGACTGACGAACGCCCTTCATTTTAGCATTGGCATTTGGAATGTAGTTTTTCGCGGCACTGATTTCCTGAAGCAGGTATTCCTTTCCGCTGGTGCTGAGAGTTCCGGAGTTGACAAGTGCATTAGCTGCGGAAATTGTTGCATCAAGCGTTGCTGTTTCATGCTTTACAGGATAGAAACGAACTTCCATGAAATGTCCGGTGTGTCCGCCATTTCTTCCCGGAGTTTCCTCGGTATTGAAACGAACATAGCGGTACTTATTGAAATCTGTAGAATCTATCACGTAATTTAAAATCTCAGTTGTTCCCTTATACGGGAGAGATGTTGTGATTTTGCCAATTGTTGTCCAGTTTTCGCCGTCATTGGAGACCTCGACCTTCATGCCCTTATACAAAGCCTGCATTCCGTCCCAGCTTGCAAGGTATGAAAGAATTACGTGGTCAATAGCCTGTTCATTACCCGCACCAAAATCATAGCCCGCATAAAGCGTTGATCTTGTTGTGGTTCTGGTGGTGTGTATATCAGCAGAATCAGGAACTATACCATCTAAGCTGTAAATGTACTTAAAGCTCTTGTCTTCACCGTTATAATGGTCGTCCTTATAAATTATGTTATCACTCTTGACATTATCCTTTTCTGTGCAAAGAAGAGGTATTTCATGAATAAATGTTTCAAGTTCGAGATAATCTTTTTCTTTTCCGCTTTCAAGTGCTGTTTCTTTCAAGAGAAGCAGTTTTCTGTAGTTTTCGGTTGAATAATCGTTTTCATCAAGCTTATTTGCATTGTCAATTACATATTTATAATTGGCATGATTTTTTTCCTTTTCAAGCACACCGCTCAAAGCTATAACAGCATTGTTGATATCTGTCTGGCTGCTATAGGAAGCCCTTGCTGCCTTAGCAGCTGATATTGCATCTTTAAGCGCAACTGAAGGATGACTGTTATAATAGCTTTCCGCTTCGCTTATTTTGGAATCAAGCAGGCTTAAATCAGGATTGTTGCCGTCAAGCTTTTTGAGATTTTCTGTTGCTCTCTTTAAATCATAAAGTGCACTGTCTGTTTGCTCTGAACAAACCTTTTCGTAAGCGTCCTTATATGCAAGATAGCTCTCAGAGGTATATTGGTTCTGATCAACTGCAACTATACCCATGCTCTGTGCACTGTCTATAAGGAACATAGTATTACGAATGTTGTAAATTGCTGCATTTACCGAAGCAACGTCTGCACTTCCTTCCGTAACAGCAGTTCCTTCCTCAAGTGCCTTCTGCAGTATTGCCGTGAAAATGCTGTCTTTTTCAAGATATGCTTTTCCATCGCCAAGTACCTTTTCAAGCATTGCCGTGTCACCTGCATAAGCAGATTCGGGAGCTTCAAGCTGCTCTATAGCATCGAGCAAGTCTTGTTCTGTCTTCTGTTTTGCTTCATCTGTGACAGTATTGTCATTAAGCATAGCTTTTGCCTGCTCATAAATGTCATATGCCGCAAAATAGCTTTGTGCGCTGTAAAGCGAGTTATCGATTTCTTCAAAAGCAACGATTGCTTCCGTCAAAGCAATTTTTTCTTTTCCGACCTCATCCGAAATCTCATTGAATAAAACAGCAGCGTCGTTAATCTGCGTTTGTGTATACTCATCGAGCGAGGAAAGAATGGCTTTTGCCTCTGTTATAAACTCAGCGAATGTGCCGGGATTTGATATTTCATACTTTTCTGCAATATCAAGGCATTTTTCAAGGTATGCTGCGTCTTTAGTTACACCGTAAAATTCTGCTTCGCTGATACTACCGCTTGTTATATTCCATGCAACACTATAGGTGGATTGGCGCCTCCATGCCAGTCTGTAATAGTTGTAGTAGTCACTGTCATGTACTTTAAGAGTATGCCAGAAGCCGTCTGCTGTTACGACAAGTGTCATCATATCAACCCAGGTTTTTCCGTCAACTGAGCCTTGCAGCTTTACACCCTTTGAGCTTCGGTTGCCTCCGGGCGCATTGTAATATTGCGGGTTACCTACAGGAGGATTCATGAATCTCGGGTAGACCTTTATATATTTAATCTTAGCCTTCGTCTGACCAAGATTGTATCCGCCATACATTGTTCCGTTGCTGGACTCAAAAACAAATGTAGACAAATCACCGTCAAACATGTTTTTATGCTGATTATTTGCTGTTTCACCAATAATCTCGCCTTTGAGTGAAGCAAGGCTAAACTCAAGCACGCCAAAGCAGTTGCCGAGGTCATAAACATTTTCCAATGTCATATCTGCCCGGGCTTTTTTCAAAGAGTGTCTTACAGAAACAAATCCTTGTGACTTAAATTCTTCTTCATCAAGCATTGAAAATTTATATTCGATTTCCGTGAATATTTTTTCAATCGGATTTTCATGCTTCTGCAGTACATAATCCAAATACTTTACAAGAGTATTTGCTCCTCCCTGGTTACACTTTGCCTTATTTTCCTCGCAGAAAGCTGCTGCGTCTATGTAACCTTCTGCTTTTGCCTCTGAAATTTTGGTTTCCAACACCGAAGTATCGATTGCGTCTGTTGTTTTTTCGGCAAGTTTTCCAAAAGCATCATCAAGCAGCTGCAGGCTTCCCGCCTGACCGTTGTTGTATATCTTGTCATACAAGTCCATAAAGGCTTTTTCAAAGTTCACAAAGCTTTCCTGAGTATACTTATCCTGCTCAGTAAGATACACTTTAAGTTCATTAAGAAGTGCTTTGCCGGCCTTAACCGAATCAAGCTCCTGTGACAATGCTGCCTGTCTGTTTCCTTCTGCAACTATATCGGATTTTTCCGCGTCGGCTGAAAGCGGTCTTATGGAATAGCTGTAGCTGTGTTCTCCGGCATCTAATCTGTATTTGGGAAGCATTTCGTCGCCAAAGCTGAGTGTACCGAGACCCAGTGACAAATAGTCAATATCAACCACGGGAGTGCTTATCTTTTCGAGGTCCGCAGAATTTGCTGCAGCATCAACGTTTTCATCAGTATAGTAAGATGCCGCAATCTGAAGATTATTGCCCTCTCCTACAAAGAGAAGTCCGGGAGATGTGCCCGTGGAATCCGTAAGAGCCATGTATCTGACTTCAGTTCTTGTACCGTTTTCAACGGGAACGGAATAGTCAGTGTACATATCTTCAACAGTACTTGTATACAGGCCGAGGTCTGCTGCAGCGCATCTGTCAATATAGTTTTCAACCTCGCCCTTACCGAAGTACACAACTGTGTCAAGAGCTTCATTTACTGACAACTGCGAGCCTACCTTCGGAAGACCTCCGGTGTTTTCATCGCCGGCTGTCAAATCAAAATCAAGATCAACAACACCATTCGCGTATATAGTGTATGTAATTGTTGCGTAAGAATAGCTCTGTTCGGAAAACAGCTCTGCTGTAACAATTACCGATTTCAATTCTTCTTCACTGTAGTATTCTATCACATCGCTTATTGTCTGAACACTGTACGTTTCATTTTTGAAAACGTCATTACTGTTACCCGAGGTTGCACTTAAGTTCTTCGGTCTGTGGAAATTTGGCTTTATGGGTGAAGCAAGCATTTCTGTTCCTTCAAGCACATAGCTTGTAAGAAGTCCTGTTGCTTTATCAATTGAAGCACTGAAATTGTCTCCGGATACAGAAATCGAATCATCTGTGTCATCATAGGTTATTGTACCCATAGAGGACTCATCAATCGCCGGCGCTTTTTCATAATCTGTATCAAGTATAATCTGCGCCTTACATTCTTCGACAACCGACGGGTCATACATGTTCGGTCTTTGTGCCGTAATGTTTATGTAATATTCAACTCCCGACTCAGGAACAATTCCGTCGAAAGAAATAACCGTCTGTGTTGAGCTTGTTCCGTCGAGGGCATCCGGTGCAAGAGAAATATCAAGAGTTCCTTCTTGAAGTAGTGTGTCATTTCCGTAAAGCTCCCAGGTAACATCATATTCATTCAAGTCTGTTACCATGTTTTCATTTATAACCTTTACCGTTACACTTCCGCCGCGAGCATTTTGGGAAACCTCTTCAAAGTTTACGTTCTGCAGCACTCTTTTTGCTTCATAAAGTCCGGGCTTTGGTGTTCCGTCTGCCTTTACAAGACCGTCTGCATTAACGCTCTGGTTTCCGCCTACTATTTGGGGCTCACCATGTACGTAGTCAAAGTGGTTTCCAAGATATGTTTCTCCGTTTTCATCGGTCATCCATATAGCCTGGTCCTTAAAATCCCAAAGGAAGGCACCCTGCATATTGGGAGAGCTTCTTATAATATCCCAGAAATCTTTAATTCCGCCCCAAAGGTTTCCTGTGCCGTGTCCCATTTCGCAGATAACAAAGGCTTTTTTGTTTCCGCTGTCGGCATATTCCTGCATAACTCTGTAATTCGGATACATGTTACTGCGCATATCCGTGGCGTAATTCAAATCAATATTCAAGCCGTATGTTTTATTAAGTTCTGCTAATGACTCAGGTGAAAGTGCACCGAAGCTCGGCGCTTCAGGGTCCATAGAAGGTGTGTGGCCTGTATAAGGAGGCTCAAAATGAACAGGACGGGTCGAGTCCATTTCATGAACATAATCTCCGAGATGGTAAAGTATACCTGGGAAATACGGATCGGAAGGATCCATATCAGCTCCGCTTCCAAGGTATGTTTCATTTCCCAATGACCAAATAATAACACTCGGATTATTTCTCTCTCTCAAAACAAGGCTGTCTTCTCTGTCAAGTATCAGTGTAGACCAATCTTCGGTTATTTCCGCGCCTGCGATGTTTCCGTTTTCCATCGCAGCCTCTGCCATAACATAAATACCGTACTTATTGCAAAGATAATAAATATACGGATTATGCGGATAGTGAGCAAGACGTACAGCATTTATGTTGCTTTCCTTCATGGTGCGTATGTCGTTTTCAAGAGTTTCGTATGTTTTGTCATAGTCGGTATACATACCGCCCGAATAACCCGTGTCGTGACGTGCTGCACCCTTTAAGTATACATAGTTTCCGTTAAGTCTTATGTTATCGAGTTCCCATTCGCTTGTGTCGCCTTGCTTATAGTCAGCATAAGTTCCAAGGCCGTTTTCGCCGGCTCTGTAGGTTATCTCTCTGAAGCCGACAAGATAGCTGTCATAGCTTAAAACTTCTTCTCCTCTTTTTACAGCAAGAACAACCGTGTAAAGATAGGGAGTTTCTGCAGTCCATACATAAGGCTCTTCAACATCTATTGCAAAGGAAACCGTGTTTTCCTTGCCTGCAAGAATGGTTCCTGCAGGAAGAGCTGTTGTATATTCATCTATTTTTTCGCCGTCTATACCGTAAAGTCCTATCTCAACCGATGCATCGGTTACATCCTCGCCGGTATAGTTCTTTACGAACGCGTCCACCTTAAGAGTAGCATCTGTGTATGTGTCGTCAAAATCAGTAACTATTCTGTAATCGCGAAGTCTGACTTCCGGTGTTGCATAAACATAAACATTTCTGTATATACCGGAAAGTCTTGATATATCATAGGTTTCAAACCACGCACCATCACTCCACTGAATGACCTCTGCCGCAAGCGTGTTTGTTCCTCCGATATTAACATAATCCGTAATATCGAATTCCTTCTGTGAATATGTATCCTCGCTGTAACCTACCTGATAGCCGTTTATCCAAAGATATATTGCAGAGCCAACGCCCTCAAAATCAATGAAAACGCGCTTCCCCTCCCAGCTTTCATCAATATCAAACTGATATCTGTAAAGTCCTGTGGGGTTATATACTGTAGGTGCAAGAGGGGAGTCTGCATATGAATTTCCCTTGTAGTTTGCCCAAGTAGGCGGAGTGTTCAAAAATGAATCGCGTAAATCCCCATCTCCGTAATAATCACCTGTATCAGGATCTATCTCAGCCTGCCAAACCGACGGAACGCGGATTTTGTTCCAGGATGAGGAATCAAAATCGGATTTATAGAAGTCCTTGTAATCAGAGTTCAAAACTGCTGTCGGCGCATTAAGGAGCTTAAAGTCATACTTTATATCTCCGCCGGAAAGCAACATATAATACTCCGACTGTGTCTTGTCGTAGTCATTTGCTGCCTTTACAGCCTTTGCCTCATCATAATAAGGAATGGAATCTACTCTTGCGGTTTCCTTGTTTACAGATACCACATGAGAATTTCCGTTTGCACCTGTCCATTCTTCAAAAGTGAAAAAGTCTCCCGACAAGCGCGCCTTTTCTTTTTCGGCAGAGTCCGCAAATATCTCCTCTGCAGTTTCCACAACCTCCATAACCGGTGCCTTCGGCTTTTGAGCTTGCGCTTCTGTCACCGGCGTTATCTCATATGTAACACTTGTCTGCGTTTCGTTATCGGAAACAGCCTCCAATGCTGTTGCAGGCACAGCCTGAATAAGCATAAGCATTACAAGTATGAGAGAAAGTATTCTTTTCATTTCAATGCATCTCCTTTTTTGTGCTTTTGCATATATATTTTTGCATTTTGATTTTAACATAAACAATACCTAACCGCTACACCCATATCTATCCGACCAACACTATTCTACAATATCAAACGTAAAAATACAACTCTTGTTTTTGTGCAAAAAAACTCTGCCGCATATTTGCAGCAGAGCCTTCTGTGAGTATTTTCTTGTTTTAAGTAACACTGTTCTTTTTCATTTCTCTCATCTGTGAGGGACTTTTTCCGGTAAGTTTTTTGAACACCCGGCGAAAATAATTTGAATTGGAAAAGCCCAGCTTTTCACTGATGTCTTCTATGGAAAAATCCGTATCGAGCAAATACTCGGTTGCTTTACCGATAAGAGCTTTCTGTTTGTACTGTATGGGAGAGCAGCCGTGTTTTTTCTTAAACTCGCCGTAAAGGTGGCTTGTGCTTATTCCGCACATTTTTGCAAGCTCATCTATCTTAATATTTTCCTCAGCATTTTCATCAATAATTTTTGCGGCTATACTCACTGCAGATGTTTTGTCTTTTTCTTCTAAGGCAACATATCCGCCGTTGTATAAATCAACCAAAATTTCGTAAAATGCACTTAATGCCAATAAATTGTTTTTGCCGTAGTTTTCTACTACACGCTCAAATTTTTCCTTGGGATAATCCTTCATTATCTGTATGCCGGAATTCTTAAATATAGTTCTGTCCTCAAAATTAAAGATTATTGAATAGAAATCATATGTGGGATTTCCTGTTCGGGAGACATGAAATCTTGACATATACGGTATATATGCACAATCTCCCTCTTTTGCATCAAAAACACAACCTTTGTATATATATCTGACACTTCCGCTAAGTACATAGGTTAATATAGTTCTGTTTGAATATGCTTCGCCGCCTTTACGCTCCATCCATTCCTGATTAAGTTGTGCCTGTTGTGCATGGAAATTACTAATCCTGTACCTTTCCAATGTTTACTCACCTGCCTTTTGCACTTGCGTTATAATGTGTAAAAGTATATTAGTTGCGTTAGTTTTCGTAACCTTTGGGATTCTTTGACTGCCAGTTCCATGAATCGCGGCACATATCCTCTAAATTCTTCTTTGCCGTCCAGCCCAGAACCTCTTTTGCCTTTGCAGGGTCAGCAAAGCACTCTGCAATATCTCCGTCGCGTCTTGGAGCAATTACATACGGGATTTTCACTCCGTTAACCTTCTCAAACGCCTTTACCATATCAAGAACGCTGTATCCAACGCCTGTTCCGAGATTGATTACATCGGCACCGTTAAATCTATCTGCGTATTTAAGCGCATCAACGTGTCCTCTTGCAAGGTCAACAACGTGGATGTAATCGCGTACTCCCGTACCGTCGGGTGTAGGGTAATCATTTCCGAATACGGAAAGCTGCTTTAGTTTTCCAACTGCAACCTGTGAAATAAACGGCATGAGGTTGTTCGGTGTGCCCTGCGGGTCCTCTCCGATTAGTCCGCTCTCATGAGCGCCGACGGGATTGAAGTAGCGAAGCAGAACGCAGGTAAGATTTTTGTCGGCAGCAGCAACATCCGTGAGTATCTGCTCAATCATATACTTTGTCCAGCCGTAGGGATTTGTACAGCCTGTCTTTCTCATTGTTTCAACCAGCGGCACACTTTCGGGTACGCCGTAAACGGTTGCGGACGAGCTGAACACTATTTTGGTAACGCCGAACTTGTTCATGGTTTCAAGAAGCGTAAGAGTGCTGTCTATATTGTTACGGTAGTATTCCACAGGCTTTGCACAGGATTCGCCGACTGCCTTGAAGCCTGCAAAGTGTATAACCGCGTCAATCTTGTTTTCCTCAAACACCTTTTCAAGAGAGGGCTTGTCGCAAACGTTTACTTCATAAAACGCAGGACGCTTTCCCGATATTTTTTCTATTCTGTTTATAACCTCTGCCTTTGCATTAGAAAGGTCATCGGCAATAACAACGTCATAGCCGTCAGCTATAAGTTCAAGTGCGGTATGGCTTCCGATATAGCCTGCACCGCCTGTCAGTAAAATTTTCATGATGTTACCTCCCAGCATTATTTCCTTTTATATTTTATCGCAACAGGGTCCCGTTGTCAACAGCTATACGCAAAATTATCATGTGATAAAGTAACAATTTTCCTTCAGATTATTGCAAAACCATCATCACCGCATATCCGCCGAGACTCAGCGCTGCACCTGAAACAAAAAACAAAAAGTCTCTTATAAGCCTTGCGATCTTTTGCTCTTTGCAGAGCGTTATGCCGGGGCTTTCCGACGAACCGGGATTATCAAGAACTAGTCTGTTTGCCTCTGTTATAATATCAGTACGGCTCGCCTTGGCTTTTGACTTTTCGGATTTTGGGCGCAGTATAAAATACGCCTCCTCAAATATGTCGCTCTGTACGTCCTTTACCACAACTACCCTCTTTGTGCACCCCTTAATCATTGCCTGTCCTCCGCTTTTTACAATTATTTCTTGTGACTATTATTTGCCTGAAGAAAAAAACGTATGCAGGCACTTATATGCATATTATTAAATTTTGTTAATTTACATTCGCATTGCTTTACATTTATTTTCCGATATGATACAATAATATAAATAATTCTACAAACACGGAGATAAAAACATGATAAAGCTTATAGCAAGCGACGTTGACGGAACTCTCCTCAAAGCCGGAAGCGACACGCCGAGCGACAGCATAAAATATTCACTCACAACATGGCTAAAAAACAAAAACAAGCTCGCCATTGCCTCGGGACGTTCCTATACAAGTCTATGCTCTGTTTTCGGTTTTCTTGATGCACAAAACACATATTATATATGCTGTGACGGAGCAGTTACGGTGCACAACGGCAGGGTTATATATTCAAAGCCGATAAGCTGTTCCGATATACTCAAAATTTTAAACAGCGATGAGTATGATTCCTGCACCAAAATCCTCTGCACGCCCTTCTGTTCCTACATTGTAGGTGAGGACAAGCATAATGTAAGCCTAGGCGGACTTCATGCGGACAGAGTTGAAAAGGTATCCGGAATATACGAAATACATGACCCAATCGTGAAAATCGTTCTTTACGGTGGGGATGAAACTCCCGGAAAATCCTCAATATGCCCTGCTTTGCTCAGAGTCAGCTACATGGGTGCAGGCTTTTGCGAATACGTCTCGGCAATAGCAAACAAGGGTGCGGCACTCTCGGATTTACAGATGCGCCTGTATCTGTCAAAGCTCGATACTGCAGCATTTGGAGACGGAGACAACGATATTGAAATGATGAAAAAAGCGAAAATATCCGTAAGTGTAGGAAACTGCAGTAAAAAGCTGAGAGAAGTCTGCACTCAGCATGCGGACAACCTTGATACATTCCTTGACGATTTTATAATTTACGTAGATAAAATTCAACCTTATTAAAGGCGGTGAAAGGCAGAAGTGAAATACGGCGCAAACAAAAGACAGACAGTCATAAAATCCTTGCGGCTCATTCCGATAATCGTATGTGTCGTGCTTGCGGTGCTTTGCTTTATTCACCGCGACAAGATAACAATCGACGGAATTCTGTCCTATGCACCCGACAGCTTGTTTCTTGCTTTTCTGTTTCTCACCTTTCTCTATGCCGTAAAAAGCCTTTCAATATTCTTCCCTATGCTTGTGCTTAACATTGTAGGAGGAATGCTGTTCCCGGGCGGTCTTTCAATTTTAGTGAACATCGTCGGCGTTGGAGTTATGACCGCAATTCCGTATTTTCTCGGAGTGTTCTCCGGCTCAAATGCTTTGGACAAACTTCTTGCAAAGCACAAAAAGCTTAACGAATACGTAAAGAAACGCGAAAGCCATGTCTTTTTCGACTCGTTCTTTCTGCGGATTATCAGCTGTCTGCCGGGAGATATAGTAAGCATGTATTTCGGTGCGGCAAGAGCGAATTTTGCCAAATACTTTATTGGAAGTATGCTTGGAATAGTTCCCGGCACAATAACGGCAACGCTTATGGGCGAGAGCATTCGTGACCCGTTCTCACCGAAATTTATAATTTCCCTGTCCATTACGCTATTCCTTTCTGTTCTATCCATTGTTTTATACAATATAAACAAGCATCAAAAAAGTAAGCACTCCAAAAGCTCCGAACAAAAATAAAAATCAAACAAGATATGGAGGCTGTAGCAAAATGCTGCAGCCTCTTTTAGTTACTTCATATTTAGTGAGTTAAAGGGGGATTTTTATGCCTTGTCGACCAAGATATCAAAATTTAAAGCTTCAGCTTGTTTTTTCGTACTTTACACCGGAGGAAAGTACTACAAAGTCCGCCACTCAAAAAGAAGGGATGGCTCGATTTGGAGGTATGCTATCTTCTAAATTTAGAAAGCATTACGATGTTTCCCGCTTCATCCTTCCAAATCTCCGCTTACTTCCCTTCTTTCGCCGTGGTGGCTTAACTACCCTCATCGGTTTTGTATTCATAGAGAAAATTTTCGTTTGAATTTGTGCGCTTGCGTTTATGGCGCACAAATGGAGCTTGTCGCGTGCCGGATGAACAAACTAAAATATCCGCGCGTATTAAATGCTTTCCGCGTATCTTACGCCTTCCATGGCATCCTTTGCGTATTTATCGGCTCCGATTTTTTCGGCATATTCACGGTTTAAAACCGCACCTCCGACAATTGTTTTGCACCAGGGTGCTTTTTCATGAATGAGCTTTATCGTTTGCTCCATTGCAGGAACGGTCGTTGTCATGAGCGCACTCAGTGCAACAATGGGAGCGTGAAGCTCAATAACCTTTTCAACGATTGTTTCGGGAGCAACGTCTTTTCCAAGATCGGTAACATCAAAGCCGTAGTTTTCAAGCAGCAGCTTTACAATGTTTTTGCCGATATCGTGAATGTCGCCGTGAACCGTTGCGATAACGACTTTGCCTTTTGTGTTTCCGCTGTTGTTTTCCGAAATGAGAGCTGTTTTTATGCACTCAAATGCGCTTTTTGCACTTTCCGCACTCATGAGAAGCTGTGGAAGATACACGGTTTTATTCTCAAAACCTTTTCCGACAATGTCAAGCGCAGGTATTACGTCATTCTGAACTATGTCAAGCGGAGCAGTGGTTTTCAACAGCTCACGTGTAGCTTCGCCCGCTTTGTCTTTAAGACCTTTTACTATTGCGTTCTGAAGAGCCGACTTATATTCTTCGTCGTTTTTTTTCTCGTCTGCTGTTAATACAGGCGCAGCAGGAGCCGCAGTCGCAAATGAAGATGCCGCTTCAATGTAACAGGCACAGTTTTCATCGAGATTGCGAAGTGCTAAAAACGCGTAGTAGGCTTTCATCATTTCGGCTGAATACGGATTCATGATTGCCGCAGACAGTCCATTTTCAAGGGCAAGTGCAAAGAATGTGCTGTTTATTGCATCGCGGTTTGGAAGTCCAAAGGAAATATTCGAAACACCGAGTGACGTATGACAGCCGAGAGTGTGTCTTATTTCATTCAAGGCAGAAAGTGTAACGCCTGATGAGCGTGTGTCCGTGCTTATGGTCATGGCAAGCGTGTCAAAAACTATGTCCTTTTTGCTTATGCCGTATTTTTGTGCCTCGGCAAGTATCTTCTTTGCAATTTCCACTCTGCCCTCGGCAGTTTCGGGAATACCGTTTTCGTCAAGAGTGAGTGCGATAATTACACCGCCGTATTTTTTTGCAAGAGGAAAAACCGCTTTCATGCATTCTTCTTTTCCGTTTACGGAGTTTATAAGTGCTTTTCCGTTATATCGGCGAAGCGCTGCTTCCATGGCAATGGGATTTGCCGTGTCAATCTGCAAGGGCAGATTTATAACTGCCTGCAATTCGCAAACCGCTTTTTTTAACATTTTTGCTTCGTCAATGTCGGGAAGTCCCACATTCACATCAAGTATGTCTACATTCTTTTCCTGCTGGTTTATGCCCTCGTTTAAAATGTAGTCAAGGTCATCCTCGATAAGTGCCTGCTTCATGCGCTTTTTGCCCGTCGGGTTTATTCGCTCACCGATAAGAAGCGGCACATCGCCGAATTTTACGGCATGGGTATATGAGGAAATAACAGTCAGATTTTTTTCTGTTACGGGTTTTGAGCAAATATTTTTTGTCTTTTCGACAAGAGCTTTTATATAATCGGGAGTTGTTCCGCAGCAGCCGCCTGCAATGCGAACGCCCTTTTCCATAAGGCATGCGATTTCTTCGGAAAATTCATCGGGAAGCACGTCGTAAACAGTCTTTCCGTTTTCAACCTTCGGAAGCCCTGCATTCGGCTTTAAAAGAACGGGAATCGACGCATTTTCAAGAAGCTCGCATATAACGGACGAGAGTGCTTTCGGACCGAGTGAGCAGTTTGCACCTATCGCATCTGCACCAAGTCCTTCAAGCATGGCACACATAGCAGAAGGTGTTGCACCCGTCATAAGCTTTCCGTCCTCACCGTATGCGTTTGACACAAGAACGGGAAGAGACGAATTTTCCTTTGCGGCAAGCACGGCTGCCTTTGTTTCGTAGCTGTCGTTCATGGTTTCAATCATGATAAGGTCGGCACCGTTCTTTACGCCAAGCTTTACAACAGTGGCAAAACACTCTACCGCTTGCTCAAAGTCGAAATCTCCGAAAGGTGCAAGAAGCTTTCCTGACGGACCTATATCAAGAGCAATAAACTTTTCGTGAGTCGTTTTGCTCTCAAGCCTTGCACGCTTTGCGTTGTCGAGTGCTGCACATATTATTTTTTCAAGCTCATCAGAGGAAAATTTAAGCGGATTTGCACCGAATGTATTTGTGTTTACAACGTTGCTTCCCGCATCAAAATAGCTGCGGTGGATTTCTGTTATAATGTCCGGATGAGAAATATTCCATAGTTCGGGATGTTCTCCGGGTTTTAACCCTTTTTCCTGTAGAATTGTTCCCATTCCGCCGTCAAGATATATTTTGTTTTCTTTTAAATACTGTAAAAATGTCATGCTTTTTTACTCCTTAGGCGAGATTCCCACAATTGCAGTTACGGATTTTGTGGGTGACATGAGCATGCTGTCATTAAGCGTAAGTCCTATCTGCTTTGGGCAGTCGAGAAGTCTAAAAATATCCTTTTGCGTTTCTATCGGCAAATCTCCGTAGCCCGGACTGAAACGCGGTGTTATGTGATAGTTTTCCGAAAGCTTATCGCAAAACATATCGCAAAGAGCCTCAATTCTCTCAGCACCTATTGCCTGAAGCATGAGTGCGTGAGAGGGAGAAATTTTCGAATACTTTGTGATAAGCCTGTCTATATTCAGTCCAACAGTCGCGGCAAATATAACAGCACCTTTGCTTTTTCCGAGATGCTTTGAAAGTGCTTTTGACTTTACGGAAAACGTGCCAAAATCACAATTGTTTCCCGAAATAAAAAGTTTTGTCTGCCTATAGCACGCGTTAAAGGTAAATATACCCTGCGTTTCATTAAGACAAAGCCCGAGAAGCTGTTTTACTTCGTCGCTTTCTTTTAATACCCCTGCGTATCTCAGTATTTCAAGTTTATCAAATGCAGGAGGTGAAAACGATATTTTTTGTATAATATTCGTCATTTTCCGAGTATGTCCGACAGGTTGCTCTGGATTTTTTTGGCAACATCGGGTTTGTTCATGGAGTACACATGTACGTTTGTTATGCCGTTTGCATAGAGGTCGATTATCTGGTCGGTTGCATATGCAATTCCTGCCTGCTTCATGGCAGAAGGATTATCGCCGAACTTGTCAACAAGGCTTTTAAAGCGCTGAGGCATAAAGGAACCGGAGAGCTTTATTGCACGCTCGACCTGATTTGCATTTGTAATCGGCATGATGCCCGGAATCACGGGAACAGTGATACCCGCTTCGCGTATTTTGTAGAGAAAATTATACAGCAAATTGTTGTCAAAAAACATCTGCGTTGTGAGAAAATCGCAGCCTGCATCAACCTTTTCGCAAAGATATCTTATATCGTCTTTCTGGTTTTGGCTTTCGGGATGTATTTCGGGATAGCAAGCGCCGCCTATACAAAAATCCGCACCGCTTTCCTTTAGCTCGTGTATAAGGTCAATGGCATAGTTGTAGTCCCATTTGCTTCTGTCCGCACCTTCAAGCTCTTTCGGAATATCTCCGCGAAGTGCCATGACATTCTCAAGACCTGCTTCCTTTATTTCTGCAATTTTCTGCTTTACTGTCTCCTTTGTCGAGGAAACGCAGGTAAGATGTGCAAGTGTCGGCACATCGTACAGCTTCTTTATGTTCTTTGCAATGTCAAGCGTAAATTTGCTTGTACCACCGCCTGCACCGTATGTAACACTCATAAATGAGGGTGTGAGCTTTGCTATTTCCTCTGTGGCTGTTTTTACACTTTCAAAGCTCGTTTCGGTTTTAGGCGGAAAAACCTCAAAGGAAAGTGATGGAGTTGTGCTTTTCAGAAGGTCTGATATTTTCATAATACTGCGCCTCTTTGAAAAAATATTTTTACAGTATATTTTATCATAAAAATTAAGATTTGTAAACAGTCTGAATGCCTTAGAAACAAATTTGTTATACTGCTCCTACGAAAATGGCAAAGGAATGTGAAAAAATACAGCAGAATATTTCGTTTAATTTTCATAGTACCTACAAAGAATATTTAACGTTTTGTATTATATTTTCAAAAATCGGCACTTATACTAAAATTGTAAGGCTATAATGAAGGGAAGAAAAGACATGAAAAGAATACTTCGCAGCCGAATAAAGAAAAACGGTGTTGTACACTCTATTCTGTCAGCGCTTGTAATGCTCGTACTTATAGCAAGACTTTTAAGAGGCGACTGGTTTGCAGTTTTTCTCTGCGTGCTGACTCTTGCGCTTTTCTACACGCCTGTTATACTTAACAAAACTCTAAACGTCGAGCTTCCCGACACGCTAAAGGTCATAATTCTTCTGTTTATTTTCGCCGCTGAAATTCTCGGTGAAATCGGTTCGTTCTACACATATATCCCCTGGTGGGATACAATGCTACACACAGTAAACGGCTTTCTTATGGCGGCGATAGGCTTTTCGCTTATTGACATTCTCAACAATTCTCCGCGTTTTCACATAAGTCTCTCACCTTTATTTGTTGCGTTTGTGGCGTTTTGCTTTTCGATGACGGTGGGAGTTTTGTGGGAGTTTTTCGAGTTTGGCATGGACAGCATTGCAGGAACCGATATGCAAAAAGACGATGTTATATCCTCGTTTTCGTCGGTCGAAATAAATCCGTCGGGCAAAAATGACCCGATAAAAATTGACGATATCATGAAAACCGTAGTTTTTTATAAGCAAAACGGCAAGGAAAAACAGCAAATTGTAAACGGTGGATATCTTGACGTCGGAACACGCGACACAATGAAGGATTTGATTGTCAACTGTATTGGTGCCGCCTTGTTCTCAATCTTCGGATATTTTTACATCGAAGGTAGGGACAAC
>JAZQGP010000034.1:0-58370 GCA_045540015.1 Eubacteriales bacterium | reverse complement strand
TAGGCGAATACTTCTTGAATATCACTTCTCCATCGCGGTCGGTGAAGATTTCTAATGGGTCGCCTTCTCTTATTCTCATGGTTCTTCTTATTTCCTTAGGGATAACAACTCGACCGAGGTCATCTATTCTTCTTACTATTCCTGTTGCTTTCATATATAAAAAACTCCTTTTTGCTTCGATTTTCAATCTTATTGTTAGCAACAAAGGAGTTTTTATGTAAGTTAAATTTTGGGGGTTGGTGATTAAAATTAAAATCAACAATATGTACAAAAAGTATTGTCAAATGCAACTTTTTGATATTTACTTTTCGAATTATTTTGATATAATTATTATCAGAAAGATATAAGGAGAATTTGAAATGAAAAAGCTTTGCGATTTGCATACACATTCTATTTATTCGGACGGAACGTTCACACCTACAGAGATTATTGAAGCTGCTTCTCAAATCGGATTATCAGCGGTTGCCCTTTCAGATCACGATTCAATTGAAGGTTTACCGGAATTTTTGGCAGCTGCAAAAAATAAAAACATTGAAGCAATACCGGGCATAGAACTTTCGGTTGATTTTGAAGGAATCGAATTACATCTATTGGGATTGTATATTCCCAAAAAGTCATTTGCACAAGTTTCGGAATTGATGCTTTCAGTTAATAAAAACAAAGAAATCAGTAACATTAATCTGGTTTCTTCACTGAACAAAGCAGGTTATATAATTGATTATCCCTCAATAAAAGAAAAAGCTACCAATGGAAAAGTATATCGTTCCCATATTGCCGCAGAGTTAGTAGAAAAAGGATATGTGAACTCAATTAAAGAAGCCTTAGACACGCTTCTGGCTCCTAAGCACGGTCATTACAAAAAGCCCGAAACCGCAACCGCTTTGGAAATGATTGATTTCATTCTGGATATTGATGCTGTACCTGTTTTAGCTCACCCCTTTTTGAATTTGAGCGAAGAGAAATTGAGAGATTTTCTTCCCGTAGCAAAAAAACGTGGTTTAGCAGGTATGGAATGTTTTTATCCGTTATACAATGAAATAACAACAAAAAAAGCAATAGCTCTGGCTGATGCGAACCACCTAAAATACAGCGGCGGAAGTGACTTTCACGGAGCAAACAAGCCGGATATCAGCTTAGGTTACGGAAAAGGAAATTTAAAAATTCCATACACATTTGCAACTGGACTTAAAACTATAAAGGCGGAGTAATTACACCCCGCTTTTCGCTATAAAAAACAATGCAAACCACACCGTATGAAATAGATATTTTTATAAAAACAACATTTGTGACTATGTCACAGAAACAAATCAAAAAAGCGGATATAATAAAGACACAAACAAAGAAAGGAAGTATTAAATATGTCAGTACAAACTATAACAAAAAACAACTTCGAGCAAATCAAAAACGGCGACAAAACCGTTCTTCTTGACTTCTATGCAGACTGGTGCGGTCCGTGTAGGATGGTATCACCCATCGTTGACGAGATTGCCAAAGAAAATCCGCAGTATCTTGTCGGTAAAATAAACGTTGACGACGAGCCTGAGCTTGCACAGGAATTCGGTGTTGTAAGCATACCTACACTTGTTGTTATAAAGGACGGCAAGGTAGTCAATCAATCGGCAGGCGCAAGACCTAAAGCGCAGATACTTGCTTTACTTGAAGGCTAAATTTCTAAGTCGATTTCTATCAACGATTTTAACTCCTTTACGCGACAATTCCACAATACCTTCATTTGCAAAATATTTGAGCATACGCGAAACAACCTCACGGGCAGATCCCATGTACTTTGCAATCTGCTCGTGAGTAAGCGGTATAGTGTCTGTGCCGATTCTTGCAGATTCATCTGACAAAAATATTGCAAGTCTTTTATCCATACTCATAAACAGAATTTGCTGCATAACCCACATCACGTCGGAAAATCGGCTGACAGCCGTTTCAAGTGAGAAAATCTTTATATCGGGATTATTTTCAGATACGGTTGCGAATGCAGCACCGCTGATTACATAGCATTCGCTATCCTCTTCGGCATCAACAAACACGTCAAAGGTTACAGCCTGAAGAACACACGAAGCGGAAAGCATGCACATCTGCCCCGAATGCAGACGGTAAAGAGTTATATCCTTGCCTTCTTCGGACATAATATACACACGAAGGCAGCCAGAGCGCACAAAAAACACTCCTGAACACTCGGTTCCGTCATGTATATTTGTTCCCTTGGGATATGTAAGAGCAACAGAGTTCTGACAGAGATACTCGCGTTCTTCCTCTGTAATTGTATCCCAAAAAGGCAGCATATTTTTATATACAGGCTCAAACATTTCACGTGCCATTATATCCGCTCCCTTCCAAACAGTGTAAAACCGAGATCTGCAAACAGCAGAGGTTTCAACTATATTTTACATCATTTTTATTAAAAGTCAAGTCCGTTTACAATAGTATTGAATTCAAACAAGCATACAGGAGATAAAATATGAAAAGTATTTATGACATGATAATAATAGGCGGTGGTCCTGCAGGGTATACTGCCGCTTTATACGCAGCACGTGCAGGTCTTGATACGGTTATAATTGAAAGAATGTCACCGGGCGGACAGATGACGCTTACAGGTGACATTGAAAATTATCCCGGATTTGATGAGGGAATCGACGGTTTTACGCTTGGCATGAAAATGCAGCAGGGTGCTGAACGTTTTGGAGCAAAAACAGTATTCGACGAAGTAACAGAAGTTGACTTTTCCTCAAAAATCAAAAAGGTAATCGCACAAGGCGGTGAATATTTCGGAAAAACCGTTGTTATTTCTACAGGTGCAAATCCTCGTGAGCTTGGCATTGACGGCGAAAATGAATTTACAGGCAGAGGAATACACTACTGCGCTCACTGTGACGGCAGATTCTACAAAGGAAAAACCGTTGCTGTTATCGGCGGCGGAAATTCCGCGGTTTCCGATGCACTATATCTCTCACGTCTTGCAGAAAAGGTTTATCTCATTCACCGCCGCGATACGCTCAGAGCATCAAAAATTTATAACGCTCCACTTGAAAATTCAGGAAACATTGAATTTGTATGGAACAGCACAGTTTCACAGCTTATAACAGATACAAAACTTACAGGCATAAAAACAAAAAACACGATTACAGGTGATGAAACGCCTCTTTCCTGCGACGGCATTTTTGTCAGCATCGGAAGAAAACCGGCATCGGAGTTTTTGAAAAACGCCGTTTTGGTTGACGAAAACGGATATATTAAAGCAGATGAAACAACCAAAACAAATATACCCGGAGTTTATGCCGTGGGAGACGTACGTACAAAGGCATTACGTCAGGTTGTAACTGCTGCCGGGGACGGTGCTGTAGCTGTACACTATGCGGAAGAGTACCTTGCAGATTTCTGATTCTTGATATACACGTTGAAACGTACAAAGCCGCCGACTTTTCAGTCAGCGGCTTTTTGCAATTTATATACATTCTATTTTTATAAGATTTGTATTACCCGACTCGCCTGTTGTAACGCCTCCGGTAATTACGATCTTATCGTCCTTTTTAAGCGAAAGCTCCTTTTCGGCAATTTTTTTAGCCGTATAGAAAAGAACGTCCGTAGATGTGAATCTCTCGCACATTGCGGGAATTACTCCCCATGAAAGCGAAAGTCTTCTCCAGGTTGTTGCATCTGCAGTAAGTCCTATAATATCAACAGGAGCGCGAAAACGCGAGACCATTCGTGCTGTCATGCCTGAAAGCGAGCAAGCAACAACGGCTTTTGCATCAATATCAATTGCCATACCGCAGGTTGCATGTGAAATAGCATCGACCGTATTCTTGATTTTAAACTCGGCGTTATGAAAACGCTTTTTATAGTTAATATTATTTTCTGTTGTCATTGCAATTTTTGCCATGGTTTGCACAGCCTGAACGGGATATTTACCCGCAGCCGTTTCACCTGAGAGCATAATAGCACTTGTGCCGTCATAAACGGCATTTGCAACGTCTGAAATTTCTGCTCTTGTGGGACGTGTGTTGTGTATCATGGATTCAAGCATTTCGGTAGCGGTTATAACGCGCTTTCCAAGCATTCTGCATTTTGTTATAAGCATTTTCTGTATTGCAGGAAGCATTTCAAAAGGAATTTCAACGCCCATATCTCCCCTTGCAACCATTATACCGTCGCAATGCTCGCATATTTCTTCGATATTATCAACGCCCGACTGATTTTCAATTTTTGCTATAAGCTCTATACCATCAGCGCCAAGCTCACTTATAAAATTGTGTACGTCAATCAAATCCTGTTTATTTGAAACAAACGAGCAAGCGATAAAATCAACGCCGTTTTCAATACCGAAGCGTATATCGTCCTTATCCTGTTCGGAAAGATATTTCTGGTGCATTACTCTTCCTGGAAAGCTCATACTCTTTCTGTCGGAAAGCTCTCCGCCGTAAACAACATGACAATATATATTTGCCCCTTCTATCTTCTCAACCTCAAAATTCAAAAGACCGTTATTGAGAAGAATGGTATCTCCTGTATGCAAATCCTCCGTAAGATTCGGATAGCTTACAGACACTATGCTCTCATTGCCGACAACATCCTCTGTGGTAAAGATAAACTTATCTCCGTCAGAAAGCACAATTTTTCCTTTTTCAAACGTCTTTATTCTATATTCAGGGCCTTTTGTATCAAGCATTATGGCAATAGGCTGCATAAGCTCTTCTCTTACCTTTTTCACAAGCTCGATATTTTTCTTATGGTCTTCATGAGTTCCATGCGAAAAATTAAGTCTTGCAACATTCATTCCCGCTTTTACCATTCCGATTAGAACTTCTTCCGTGTTACTGGACGGGCCGAGTGTACAGACAATTTTTGTTTTACGCATAATATCCTCCATTGTTATCAAATACAGTTAAATTATACATAACATTCTTTAACAAATCTATCCAAACATATGTATTATGTATTATTTCCCGAAAAGCATTGTATATTGTCAGAGCTTTTCATTAGATTACCTGTTGACGAAAGTAAAAACAAGTGATAAAATTTATATATAATAATACAGAGAAAGGAATTAGCTATGGCAAATATATATACATCGGTTGACAAGCTGATAGGCAAAACTCCTCTGCTTGAGCTTGTAAACCTTGAAAAGAACAACAACCTCAAAGCAACAATTCTTGCAAAGCTTGAATATTTCAATCCTGCAGGTTCGGTCAAAGACAGAGCTGCGCTTTACATGATAAACGATGCTGAAGAAAAAGGACTAATTACAAAAGACACGGTGATTATTGAGCCAACATCAGGCAACACGGGAATCGGTCTTTGCTCGGTTGCAGCATCACGCGGATACAAGGTAATTATAGTTATGCCCGAAACAATGTCGGTTGAAAGAAGACTGCTGATGAAGGCATACGGCGCAGAGCTGGTTCTTACAGACGGATCCAAGGGCATGTCGGGTGCAATTGCAAAAGCAGAGGAGCTTGCAAAAGAAATACCGAGCAGCTTTATCCCGGGTCAGTTTATAAACAGTGCCAACGCAAAAGCTCATTTTGAAACAACAGGCCCCGAAATTTATTCGGACACGGACGGAAAAATCGACATTTTTGTCGCAGGTGTAGGAACAGGCGGCACGATAACAGGCGTTGGA
Organism: Eubacteriales bacterium; assembly: GCA_045540015.1. Classification (GTDB taxonomy): domain Bacteria; phylum Bacillota; class Clostridia; order Oscillospirales; family CAG-382; genus UMGS1387. Next base: position 52,738 of record JAZQGP010000034.1, on the reverse strand, counting down.
GAATATTTAAAATCTCAAAACAAGGACATAAAAATTATCGCTGTTGAGCCGAGTGACTCCCCTTTCCTTTCGCAAGGCAAAGCAGGCTCGCACAAGCTTCAGGGCATCGGTGCAGGCTTTATTCCCGAAGTTCTAAACACAGATATATATGATGAAATAATAACCGTATCAAGCGAGGATGCTTTTGAAGCAGGCAGGCTTATCGGAAAAACCGAAGGTGTGCTTGTAGGCATTTCATCAGGTGCTGCACTTCATGCGGCAATTGAGCTTGCAAAAAGAGACGAAAACAACGGCAAAAACATAGTTGTTCTTCTTCCCGACACGGGCGACAGGTATTTATCTACTGAAATGTTTAATTAACAGCATAACAAAAGGGGCATTTTTTTGCCCCTTAATCTTTATTATTCTGCTTTAACACCAACAGCATATCCTGTATACTCATTAAGGAATGCCTCGGCGGTTTTATTCATAACCACTGCCATTCTCTTATCCTTGAATGAAAACTGAATATTGAGATTGCCAAAATACTTATCAATAATCTGAACTCGCATTCTGAGTTTCCTATCTTCACACCAGTCAGCGCTTGCAGCACATTTATACTTATGTCCGGGCACGGAAACAGTACCAACCTCATCGGAATAACCTTCCTCAGGGAACAAGGAAAACTCATTATAGCCAAGACCGAAATCAAGACATTTATCGCCCTGCTTGTTCTTATAATACATCTTGCCCTTTTTACCGTCAAATTCAAGACGGACATACTCTAGGTTTAGAGGATTAGGATCAAATTTATATGTTTTTCCGTTTATCTCGTTTACAAAGGGATTATCGATGTTTTCGGTATGAGCATAAAGCTTTCTTGTGGACATATATTCACAAAGCTCATTATAAGCCTCTTTATCTTCAGGAAGCGGCTGACCGAGATTATCAACTAAAGTGTCATAGACAGTATGGAACAAAATCGGAATAGTGTTGTCAGAATTGCCCTGATTATCAGAGTTTATAATGAAAATAAAATCTGTTTCTCTGTCACAAATCGCAAACTGGTCACCCATACCGTAAAACGAAAATCCGCCTCTGTCGGGTATCCAGATCTGATAGCCGTAGCCATACATAGGACCTTTACTCAGAGATACTCCTGTAGGGTCATTGCAGACCTGTTTCTTTGTTGCTTCCAGCAAATACTGCTCATTCATATAGCGCTTTCCGTCCCAAGTACCGCCGTTCATTACAAAACGGGCAAAGGTAAGAAGGTCACGTGAAGTACATATTACACCTGAATCTCCCCATGAATGTCCGCCGGGAGCCTTAAGGCAGTAAGCATCCTTGGAAAAACCTATATCATCAAAAAACTTTTCCTGAAGATATTTGAGAAAAGGTTTACCCGTAAGCTTTTCTACAACAACACCGAGAATATACGAACCGCTGGAATCATAGCAGAAGTACGAACCAGGCATCTTGGGATGAGTGTTTTCATTAAAATATACACTTGTTCTGTCTGCCGGATTTATATTAAACCAAGGATAATCATACGCAGATGATGTCTGCATAACAAGCATATCGCGAATTGTCAATTCAAGAAGATTATCAGTTTTTAATTCTTCATTTACATATTCCGGCAAATGATCAACGAGTTTATCATCAAGCGAAAGAAGTCCTTCTTGCTCGCACATACCTATTGCAACAGAAACAAAGCTCTTTGATACAGAGTACATTCTGTGCTTGAAATCCTTATGAAAAGGTTCATAGTAACACTCAGCGAAAATGTCGTTTCCGCGTGCCATAATAATACTGTGAGTATTAAAATGATACTTATCAAGTGTCTTTATGAATTTAAGCACTTTTGCAGATGAAATACCTGCCTGTTCGGGTGTGACTGTGTTAAACATTTTTCTTCTCCTTTTTATATCACCTTTTTTCTTTAATTCTACCACATTTAATGTTTTTGTCAATATTCTTTTGGACCAACTCCTTTTTAAATACATAAGAATTGAACCATCATTTGTACAGAAAACAAGTAGATTTTTGGATAAATAATAAGTACTATATATTAAAAAAAGAACAGTCAAAGCTTGCAAAAGAAAGAGTTATATGTTAAAATACATTAACAGACAGGATGTGACATAATTGAGCGAATACATAGAAGTAAGAATAATAGCACATATCCACAACAGTTTTAAATCAAAATTCGGAATACCCCGTCAAAGCGGACTTTCGGACAGCTCGGAAGAAGCCGTTATCATATTTGAGCCTGAATACCGTGACAAAAACGCGCTTCGCGGGATTGAGGAATATTCGCACCTATGGCTGATATGGCAGTTTTCAGAGGTTAAGGACACAAATTGGCATCCGACGGTGCGTCCGCCAAGACTGGGAGGTAACACAAGAATGGGAGTATTCGCAACACGTTCTCCATACAGACCAAATCCGATTGGTCTTTCGTCTGTAAAGCTTCTCGGTGTCGAAAAGACAGAAAATGACGGCTGTGTTCTGCGTGTATCCGGCTCAGACCTCATGGACGGAACGCCAATAATTGACGTAAAACCGTACCTCTCCTTCACAGACAGTCATCCCGATGCAAAAAACGGCTTTGCCGACGGCGTATTCTCAAAGTGCCTTGAGGTTGTCTACGCAAACGGGACAGACAAACATCTTACAAAAAAAGAAAAAGAAGAGCTGTCTGCCCTTCTTGCGCAAGACCCGCGTCCGTCTTATCAGAATAACGAAAGCAGAGTTTACGGCATGAGTTACGGAGAATACAATGTAAACTTCAGCGTAAAAAACGGAGTTCTATCGGTATTATGTATAGTCAAATGCCAGTAATTCCCGATTTTTTCCATCATTTTCAATGGTAATTAACAACAAAAAAAAGTGAAAATGTTTGGTCAAAACATAGAAAAATTAACGTTAAAATGCTTTTTGCCTTTTTTATCTTGACAAATGCTCAAATTGCTGTAAAATTCAAGATAAGCAAGGCTTTTTCTTTGCACGAAATGAAAGGAAGGATGAGAATATGAACAGTACAAAAAAACACATCGACTCATCTCTTGATGCGTATTTACTCGTCAACAATATTACATACAACGGCGGTTTTGAATCCTTTGCGCCAAATTCGGGTTGGATTTACGACAACAGAGGCGGATATCCGCGTACAAACGTAAAAGAGCCCTACAACACTTTGAACGACGTATCCGACACAGAGGGCTGTGCCCTTATCAGACCGTTCAATTACATAAACCGAGGCATTATCTGTCTTGAAACGAGCATATACACAAATGGCAGCGGCGCTATACTTGAATACCGTGACGAGAATGAAAACATCACCTACAGTCTGTATTTATCTGACGGAAGCTGGTGTATTCTTTCACCCGACGGCAATTACATTCCCGTTTTAAAAAATGCTCTGACAGAACGACTTTCGCAATTTTTCTTCAGGGTATACATTGACCTTAACAAAGGACAAAGCAAAACATATATAAACGGAGTTTTCTGCGGAGAGCACGCACTTCTTTCAGACAATCTCCTATCATTCCGCTTTGCAACCGGCAAGAAGGAAAAGGTCATTCTCACTCCCGGTCCTATTACAATGGTTGCAAACTACAAGGTTTACGAAAACTTTGACAAGTTCGGTGCGGACAGCATTTACGATTGGAAAACAGAAGGAAGAATCAGTATTCAGAATCAAGAGCTCTGGATTGAGTCCGGCATAGCTCAAAAGAGCTTTGAAAAAGCTATGGGAAGTATTGCTTTCCAGACATATTTTAAAAACAAGGATGCAAAACAGACAAGAATGCTGCTTTGCTCTGACGGAACCTCTCTTATTAACGTCAGCGTTGAAAATGACGAATTTGTTGTCAACGGCAAAAAGCTGTACTCCTTCAGATACAAGGACATGTGGTACAGACTCAGAATTGAAGCCGACACAAACACAGGTAAGGCAAAGGTTATGCTCAACGGAAACCTTGTGGGCAATGTAGAATTTGAAAAAGGGCGGGCTTTTGACAGCTTATCCTTTGAAAGCCTTGAGGGCATGTCAAACTTTGATGACGTAAAGCTATTTATCCTCATAGACCACGAGGACTACTGCCCTGCACCGACTGCAAAAGCCGACCTTTCGGATTACATTGTCGGTCTTAATATCTGTTCACTTTGGGTAAACGGCACACACGGTGGCTGGGGTGTAATTTCTCCATATGCAGAGCATGAGCCGCTTCTCGGATATTACGATGAGGGCGTTCCGGAAACCGCCGACTGGGAAATCAAATACATGGTTGAGCACGGAATTGACTTTCAGGCATTCTGTTGGTACGGCCGTCTTAACAACGGATACCTCAAGAGAACAGCCAACAGCGACCAGCTAAACGAAGGCTTCCAATATGCAAAATACAAGGATTACATGTACTATACCCTTATTTGGGAAACCTGGGCAAAGTCTGTGACAATGGAGGACTTCAAAACCAAGTATGTTCCTTTCTGGTTTGAAAACTACTTTATCGACCCGTCTTATCTCAAAATCGACAACAAGGTTGTTTTCCACATTTATGCACCGAGAGAGCTGTACACAAACAGATATTTCGGTTCGGTTGAAGGAGTAAGAGAAGCCCTTGAATACATGCACGAGGTTGCAAAAAGCTACGGCTACGACGGCATGATGTTTATCACAAGCGACGTTATGAATGCAAAAAGCGAGGAGCAGTCCAAAGAGCATGCAATGGGCTTTGACGCTGCCGCAACCTACCACTGGCAGGGTGACGGATATCTGCCCGAACACAACATCGGTCTTATAAATTTCGCCGAAACAGTTAAGAAAGTCCACAACATCCCGACTCCCTCAAGCGGCTACGACGGATATGTATGGAGAAGAAAGAGTGAGGACCCGGTTCGCCGTCCCGTTGCAACAGAGGACGATTTTGCACTTGTTAACGAATGGATAAAAACACAATATCTTCCCAAATACGAAAACGAACCCGAAGCTTGGAAAAAGAAAATGGTAATGTACTCCACCTGGAACGAATACGGTGAAGGAACCTTCATCATGCCCTGCGGTATAAACAAGTTCCACCAGCTCAATGCCATAGCAAAGCATTTTCCCAACACAGATAATCACACCGATATCGTTCCGACTCCGGTACAGAGAGAAAGAATTAACCACCTTTATCCGCAAGACCAGACTTTGCTCAGAAGATACGGCTACTATGTTAAGGACAGCTTTCCGCAATATATAACAAGCTTTATCGGAAAATACGAGCCTTGCGGATACTGCAGTGAGTGTAATTCCATTAAATACAAATTCGGCTCCGGCTCATCATCACTTTCATGGGTGCACAGAATCACAGTCACCTTCAAGGGCGTTCCGGGAAAGAAAGTAAAGCTTTATTTTACAACCTCAAAGGAACTTGACTATTCCGAAAACAAGTGTTTTGAAATATTATGCGACAGCGATGAAATGAAAACTTATACAATCAGCGCAAAGGAAAACTACAGGGTTGCAAACATGCTTATGCAAATGCGTCTTGAGCTTTGCGATTACACTGACGAAGAAGCAAAGAAATTCGAGGCAGGAAACATATATCTCTTCTCACCCGTAGGAGCAGGCCACGTGCTGAAAAAATTCAAGCTCTTTATAAATGGCAACGAGATAGTCAGCGACATATATCCCGAAACCTTTGACGACAAGACCGTATGCTTCCCGTTTGACCCCGACACATGCATGGATTACATGCTCGGCATGCTTACGCACTGGAACAGACACACCGGCGTGCTTACGATATCAACATCAAATCACACTGCAGTTTACACCGTGGGCTCAGACGTTTACATGTTTGACGGAACAGAAAAAGAACTCGGATACAACCTTTATCTGACCGACGGACTTCCGATGCTTGACATGGAAAAGCTAAGTTCAGACTTTGGTTTTGAGTGCCACCGCGATGAATACGAAATAAGTATCAAGGCGCCGCAAACCATTGAGTTTGACGAGAGCAGACTGACAGACACAGCCTTTGACTTTTCCGACTTCAGAACATACATGTGGACCTCTTCGGAAATGGCAATCCTGCCCGGCGACAAGGCTATGCTGGTAAGGAGTCTTACACAAAGCCGCGACCCTCAGCTTTACAAGTATAACACAAGCATTCAAGCGAATAAGTACAAAAATCTTCGCATACGCTGCCGCTACGATTACCAAAGTAAGAAAGAAAATATGCTTGAGCTGTTCTTCTCTACGGATAAAAAGCCGTTATACCACAGTTCAAGGCGCGTATGTATTGAGCTTCCCGCACCCGACGGAAAGTGGCATGACCTTGAAGCAGACCTTACAAAAGTTGAAGAATGGAAAGACACTGTAACAAGTCTGAGACTTGATCCGTTCAGCGAAATCGGTTGGATGGAATTTGAGTACATTTATTTTGAGGAATAAAGCACTAATGGTGACATTTTATTCGTTTTCATGGTTGCTGAAACATATGCATCATTATACTATAAAAAATATATCAAATAAATTGTAGCAAAAAAGACGCTACAGGAATTATAATATAATGAATATAATTAAATATTCACATATGAAATGAAAGGAATTTTAAACATGAACGTAAAAAAGCTACTTGCCGTTCTTGCAGCAGGTATTCTCGTGTTTTCCATTGGCTGCAAAAAGGAAGAAAAGACAATTTCAAACAACGAAAACACCGGGCTCTCGGCAGACGACTACACAAACGATTTATGGGTTGAAGACTATGACGGATACAACTTCAGAATCCTTGTACGTCCCGCTTATGTTACAGACCAGTATCTTGAAGAGGAAAGCGATGATCCGGTTGAAAGTGCTGTTTACAAGAGAAACAAGATTGTCGAAGATATGTTCAACATATCAATTTCTGCAAACCTGTCCTCCACAAACAACTATGAAACAGATGCACTCAATGCCATTCTCGCAGGTGACGATGCCTATGACATGATTCTGTGTCACAACGGCGCTGCATTCACATATGCAACTCAGGGCGCAGTAATGAATATAAATGAGATTGATACAATTCATCTTGAAAAGCCCTGGTGGTCAAAGGATATGGTTGAAGGCTGTAATCTCGGCGGAAACCTCTATGTTCTTGACGGCGACATTTCAATGCACAGACTCACTTATGCAATGTGCCTCTTCTTTAACAAGGAAATTTTCAATGAACTAGGTATTGAATATCCCTATGACCTTGTTGAATACGGCGAGTGGACCTTTGACGAATTTGAAGATCTTGTAAAGCAGGGTGTCAGAGACCTCAACGGTGACGGTGTTATGACTCCGGAGGACGACAGATATGGTCTTATAACCGGACACTGGACAATGCCTATTGCTGTCATTTATACAGGCGGTCAGAGAATATACTCAAAGAACGAAGAAGGCATACTTGAGCTTACTCTAAACAACACAAAGACAGTAGACATATACGACACATTCTTCGGTTTAACAGACGCAGAAGGTGTTCTTCTGGCTAACAATACTGAAACCAGAGCCGCAGGTGTGTTTGAATCTGGAAGAAGCATGTTTACGGACGGCAACCTCGGTTCAGCGAAGTCAAAGAGAACCATGGAAGACGATTTTGGTATTCTTCCCTTACCAAAATTTGACTATGAAGACGACTATGCAACCGTTACAAACGGAATGGCAAACCTTTTTGTAATTCCTGTTACTGTTGAAGACGAATTCAGAACAGGTGCTATTATAGAAGCTCTTGCTGCTATAGGTTCCCGTGACGTACTCCCTGCATTTTACGAACAGTCACTCAAAACAAAGTTCACTCGTGACAACGAATCCGAAGAAATGATTGATATTATAAGAGACAGCATTGTGTACGACGTAGGATATGCAACCGGTGCATTTAATTACATAGGAAACGTACTTGCCAACAGTGTTACGCACGACTTCTCTTCACTGTACGCTGCAAGCGAAGGCGCAGCTCTTAACAAGCTTGAAAACTTCAACGAAGCATATGCAGGTGTTGAGGAAGAATAATTAATATCAAATAAGACGCTCATTTTGAATGGGCGTCTTTTCTTATAGCTTTTAGGCGTACGATTCTCTACGTTTATATTACCATTTTCCATTGACAAACGAACAAAAATATGGTAACATAAATATAATACAAAAAGAAGGAGAAATTTTCATGAAAATAAACAAAATCATAACCATTCTTCTTGCCGCATTACTGCTCTTTATGGCAGGATGCAAAAAGGATAACGGAAACACAGATAAAGACTATTCTCAAGGCTCAAATACCATTGATGAATACACCGAGGATCTATGGATTGAGGATTACGAAGAGTATAATTACCGCATTCTCATCCGTGCCGGTCAGACTACTGACCAGTATCTTGAGGAAGGCAGCGACGATCCTATTGAAGATGCGGTTTACAAAAGAAACAAGCTTGTTGAAGAAATGTTCAACATAAAAATAACTGCAACAGAATCGTCAAGCCCGGAATACGATACCGATGCACTAAACCCCATTCTTGCAGGTGACGACGCATATGACATAGTTTTCAATCACACGGGCGCTGCTTTTGTATATGCTGCCCGCGGTGCAGCTCTTAATTTAAACGAGATTGACACTCTGCACCTTGAAAAGCCCTGGTGGTCAAAGGATATGGTTGAAGGCTGTAATCTCGGCGGCAACCTCTTTGTACTCGACGGCGACATTTCCATGCACAGACTAAAGTATTCAATGTGTCTGTATTTCAACAAGAGAATTTTTGACGAGCTCGGTCTTGAGTATCCTTACGAATTGGTAGAATACGGCGAATGGACCTTTGATGAGTTTGAAGAGCTGGTAAAACAGGGCGGAAAAGACCTCAACGGTGACGGTGTTATTACACCCGAATTCGACCAGTACGGTCTTATCACAACCCACTGGGGTATGCCGATAGGCATTCTCTACACCGGCGGTCAGAGAATATACTCGAAGAACGATGAAGGCATACTTGAGCTTACTCTCAACACGCAGAAAACTGTTGACATATACGACTCATTCTTCGATCTCACCAATACAGAGTCTGCGTTAATTCTCAATAACGCAGTAAAATACACAGGCCCCGGAATCTTTGATTCGGGAAGAGCAATGTTTCAAGCATCAAACCTCGGCATAGCACAGAGCTTGAGAAGCATGGAGGACAATTTCGGTATTCTTCCCTATCCCAAGTATGAATATGAAGACGACTATGCAACAATCATCAACGGATTTGCGCATATCTTCGTAATTCCCATAACAGTTGAGGATGAAGAAAGAACAGGTGCAATAACCGAAGCGCTCTGTGCTATAGGTTCAAGAGATGTTCTCCCTGTATTCTATGACCAGTCACTTAAAACCAAATTTACACGCGACAACGAATCCGAAGGTATGATTGACATTATCAGAGACAGCCTTGTATACGATGTGGGATACGCAACAGGCGGACCTCTCGGATACTTCGGAAACAATCTTGCAAACAGCACAAGTCCTGACTTTTCTTCGCTTTATGCATCGACTGAGGCTTCGGCACTTGCAAGCCTTAGAGCTTTCAATGAAGCTTATGCGGGTATCTTTGAATAATATATGTTATAAAAACGCTTATCTCAGGATAGGCGTTTTTTATGCATACAACAATATATGTTTTAACAACTCAGTATAGAATTATTCAGTATACAAAAAATCCGGACCATAGCGATCCGGATTTCGTATTGATAGGCTATTCTATTATACACGCCTCACAAAGAGGTTTTATCTTATCAAGCTCACTAAACAGCATTATACTGTCATCTTCATCAAGAGTAAGATTTGTTGGAACGGAAGTAGTGTCTTTTGAAACGGTTACCGGTTGAACATCAACTGCATTGAGCTTACCGTATTCATCATAATCGGCAAAAACTATTGTATATGTACCGTATATTTTACACTCTATCGTGGCTGTTTTACTTTCCTTATCATATGATATGACAGCTTTCTGCGGAATAGTTGCACTTCTGGTTACAAGCAACTCAGAGCCTACATACAAAGAGACATCAACCTTGTCCTTAAATCCAAGCTCTGTTAAAGAAATTTCATATGTAGAGCCTGCAGCAACAGTAACCGCAACCGTCTTTTCGTTTCCGTAGTAATCGGTAATAACCACTGTATAATCTGCTGAAGCATCGGTTGTATTATGCACATACACCGAGCTGTTATATTCATTGTTCTGAATGTCTATTGGCGACAGGTATCCGCTTGAATATTTTCTGGAAAGCCAGAAATCAATAAGAGCTTCCATATCAAGTAAACCTGCACCGTAGTGATTCGAGTTTTTATTGTCAGGGAAAACGGTGTTATCCGAACAATATCTTAAAATAGAATTAAACGTGCTATAATTGATTGATGGGTCAATGCTTTTCATAATTGCAGCGGCAGCCGAAACATAGGGTGCCGAAAACGAAGTTCCGTTGCCCTTTCCGTATCCAGAAGCGGCAGAAATATGTGTAGAATGAACACTTGTACCCGGAGCTGCAACATCAACAAATTCATTATACACAGAACTTGGTGCTATATCGTACTTGCTGACTGACTGATCGACGGAAACCATTGCGTTTCCTACAGAAATAACATTAGAAAAACTGGCAGGGATTGAATACATTCTATTTTCGATTACATCTCCTGTAACTTCATCTCTCTGTGGTTCCGACTGTAGATTATCTGTATCGTTTCCTGATGCCGCAACAACAATGCATCCTTTATTTACAGCATATGAAATAGCTTCACTTACAGCTTGACTTGTAGGAATATTTCCTGAAACAATTTTTCCGTTTTTATACGTTACAACTTTAGAATATCCGAGGCTGAGATTTATTACATCGCAATCAAAGTCATCAACCGCAGCACGAATGGCAGGAATAAGATACGAAATATTAAAAGATTTTGTGTCGCACACCTTGATGGGTACAATTTTTACATTATGAGCAAGTCCTACAACGCCGATATCGTTACACTGCGCAGCTATAATGCCTGCAACAAAGGTTCCGTGCCAGAGGTTATCCGTAGTATCAGTTCCCGGAACAATATCTGGACTGTATTCGGTTATACCCTCATAATTTGCTCCTGGCAAAAGAACACCACCAAGATCTGGATGAGGCTTTACACCCGAATCAATAACCGCAACCTTTATTCCCTGCCCGAATGCACCAACATTCCATGCGTACTCAGCATTTACTGCCTCAAGCGCCCATTGACTGTTGTAAAACGCATTATCCTCCGGGGTATAGCCGTAAAGCTCGCATATAAGATCGGGTTCAGAGTATTCAACAACACCCAAATCTATAAGATATTGCAGTGTTTCATCATCATTCGCTTTTATTAACCCTTCGGGAGCGTAAATCATTCCTACATCCGGAATCTCCTCTGCAAGGAGCTCTGCGGTATATTCCGCATCAAAGGTCTGCTGCTCACCCAGAGCATACAAAGAGCCGAAAAGCGACGTACACTCATCCTTGAGCTTTACTATATATCCGCTGTAGTTCTCTTCGGCACAAACAAGCATTCCGAGAAAGATAATACAGCATACAAATGAAATAAGTCTTTTCACTTTTATCATCTCCGCCAGGTAATTACAAAATATTTCAATATATTGTACCACAAATGCAGATATATGTCAATACAACAAAATATGCCGCTCTTATCAAAAAGCGGCATATCAGCTATTGTAATATTATCCGAAACTTAAATTTCACCCGTTTCAATGCTTCTGAATTTACCGTAGGTCTGGTACACTCCGCCCTCCTGAGCGCACCATGCTGCAGCATTAACAAGTACCTTTTTTATGTTTTCGTCATAAAAAGTCGGGAAGGTTTCATGGCCGGGACGGAAGTAGAAAATCTTGCCGTTTCCACGCTTAAAGCAGCATCCGCTTCTGAACACCTCACCGCCGGAAAACCAGCTTGTGAATACAACCTCATCGGGGTTCGGTATATCAAAGTGCTCACCGTAGGTTTCTTCATGCGGAAGTTCAAAATATTCGGGAAGTCCTGCGGCAATGGGATGTGTAGGAGATGTTATCCATATTCTTTCCTTATCACCTGTTTCACGCCACTTAAGGTCACAGCCTGTTCCCATAAGTTTTTTGAATATCTTGGAAAAGTGTCCCGAGTGAAGAGCAACAAGTCCCATTCCCTTCATAACTCTTTTAAACACCCTTGTTACTACCTCATCGGGAACATCACCGTGCTTCATATGTCCCCACCAGAAAAGTACATCGGTGTTATCAAGAAGCTCTTGTGTAAGTCCGCATTCAGGCATATCGAGAGTAACACAAGTCACCTCAAAGCGTCCGTCTGCTTCAAGCGCTTCCTTTATTGCACCGTGCATTCCGTTCGGGTAAATCGCTTTTATATGTTCTTCCTTGTCATGGGCATTTTCGTTATATACGGTAACTCTTATCATAATGGTTCTCCTCTGTATAAATATAAAGTATTGTTAGTATTATAATTCTAACTCTTTAGAAAATGAAAAAATATAACACATTTGTCTTTATATATCATTTTTCTGCAAACTTGTTTCTATATCCGATTTTATGCTGTTCTTATCCATTGCGTACATTTGATAAAGCTGCGGAACTTTTGCATGAGGAGGAAAGGATTCCCTGACTGCGTTTATTACCACATTCGCTTTAGTAGCTCCGAGAACAAGTCCTGAAAGCTTTTCGGATACAGAACCGCTCTTTATTCCTTCCTCAAGAAAATACACAAGTCTTGAGTTGCCGCAGAGAGACACAATGGCTTTCGCATCAACGGGATAAACCTTTACAAGCTTTACTATTCTTACACTTATGCCCTTTTCTTCAAGGTCTTTTGCAGCAAAAAATGCGTTAGCAGTCACTCTGCCGTAGGTGACAATGCATACATCGGCATCAGTTTGTCCATACACCTTTATATCGCCGTCGCAAACAGACAAAAACTCATCTCTCGGATAAACTTCCTGCTTCCCTTTAGGATAGCGTACAACGCAAGCAGTTTTGCTCTGCATTGCCTTATCAAAAGAAGTTTTCATTTCGCAGTATGCATCGGGAGAATAAATCTTAATACCCGGGATTGACGAAAACAGTGCTACATCAAAAATTCCTTGGTGAGTTGCACCGTCATCAGGCACAAATCCCGCTCTGTCAAGCGCAATAACACACGGAAGCCTCTGAAGTGCTATATCATGGAACAGCTGGTCATACACACGCTGTGCAAACGTTGAGTAGACCGCACAAACAGGCTTCATGCCATAAAGTGACAAACCGCCTGCAAATGCAATTTCATGCTCCTCTGCTATTCCGACATCAAAAAATCTGTCGGGAAAACGTCTGCTGAATTCAAAAAGACCGGTTCCTTCACACATTGCGGCTGTTATCGCACAGACCTTTTCGTCTTTTTGCGCATAATCGCACATAATATTACCGAAAACGCTTGAAAAGCTTTCGCTCACTGTAGGTTCTACTCCCTTTTCCGTATCAAAGCTTCCTACAGAATGATAGTTTTCGGGATGCTCCTCTGCAAAAGGATATCCAAAGCCCTTCTTTGTTTTCATATGTACAAGACAGCATTCGCCGCACCGTTTGGCTTCAACAAGAACCGCCTCAAGGCGTGCCATATCATTTCCGTTTACCGGGCCAAAATAGCGCACACCCATTGCAGTGAAAAACATATCCTTTGTCAGAACAATGCGTTTTACCATGTTTTTAATGCGGCGTGTGCCTGTGATAAGCTTATTGCCGAGATAAGGGATTTTGCGCAGCCTTTTCTGAATACCGCGCTTTGCTTTGAAATACTTTGTGCTCGTGCGAATTCTTGACAAATACTTTGCAAGACTTCCGACATTTGATGATATTGACATTTCATTGTCGTTAAGTATAATTATTAGTTTGAGATTTTTGCTGTTACAGTTGTTGAGTGCTTCATATATCATGCCGTTTGTAAAAGAGCCGTCGCCTACTACGCAAACAACATAGTTGTCACTTCCCGATAACTGCATTGCAGTTGCTATTCCCAACGACGCCGATACAGACGAGCCGCTGTGCCCCGCTGTCAGTGTATCATATTCACTCTCTTCTCTGTTTGTAAAGCCTGATATACCGTTATTTGCGCGAAGTGTGTCAAAGCTTTGATAGCGTCCTGTGAGAAGCTTATGTGCATAACACTGATGTCCGACATCAAAAACTATCTTATCCTCGGGAACGTCAAAAAGCCGATGCAACACGACGCTTGCCTCGACCATACCGAGATTTGAAGCAAGGTGTCCGCCGTTTGTTGAGGCAGTTTGTGTTATCTTGCTTCTTATTTCATCGCAGAGTATTTCAAGTGACTCTGCATCAAGATTTTTAATATCTTTTGGTGAAGTAATTTTTTCGAGCATTTTACGCTCCTGTTTAATTATTTTTACAATACAATGATATCACATTTTTATACGTACGTCAACACAAACGGCTAAAATCACGCCCTTGCACTTATTTTCAGCGTTCTGAGATATGTTTTCTGAACGTTTGTTATACGATAGCTCTCAATGCTTTTCTGTATTGTTTTGTTATGTGTCCAAATATCAAGACGCTTATTTTCAATATATGGAACAGCAGCTTCATACTGCTTTGCAAGAGCTGTCGCAAAATACCATGCACGCATCATATTGACATAGTATTCTTCGCTCTTTACATTACATACAATTTCAAGGTGCTCGGTCTTAAAAGCTCCGTCAAGAAACAAATTAAGCAGCAGTCCTATTCCGTAGCGGACAGCATACGGCAAATCGGAAGCAATCCACTCGAGAATATACGGATAGAGCCTATCTGTATTTTTTCTGAACACCGCAGGAACAAACATGTCGCAGGTTGCCCAGTTATCAATGTACGGTACAAACCTTTCGGTTTCCTTTAGTGCCTCATCAAAATCTTTCACAAGGCATATGAGAAAAGCATGAAGATTGTTTTCTTCATAGTATTCATGCGGCAAAACCGACAAAAACTCTTTTGCTTTATCCGTTTTGGAAAGCTCTTTTGCAAATTTACGCATAAGAGGAGTTCTGACTCCTATTACTTTTTTAAAAGGCACTGTCGGCATAAGCTTTGAATGAAATTTACGATACTGCTCATCCTGCATGGAAAAAAGCTTTTCCTGTATATCAGTCATCTTACGTACCTCTTTAAGCGTCCTCATTTATTAAAAGTGTTTTTTCATTTTCATAATGCAGTCAGCTACAATTGTTATAATTCAAGCAATTCGCTGAAATCGTTTATATAATAATCGGAAACGCTTTTTATTTCATCGGTGTATTCCTCGGACGACTTATCGTATACACCGCAAACCTTCATTCCGGCAGTTGCCGCTGTTTTGTCAGCATTGAAGTTGTCGTCAAGAAAGATTATTTCGCCAACCGGTTTGCCGATTTTTTCTGCAGCCATTTTATAAATATCCGGATTTGCTTTTGTTGTTCCAAAATCGTCGCATGACCATACATTTGTAAAAATATCAAATACTCCCAATCTTTTCAAGCACACATCAAGCACCGAATGAGGGCTTGCAGTCAGAACATTAAGATCTGCTCCCTGCTGCTTTAGCTTTTTAAGAGTTTTCACAACATTTGACTTTGCAGGAATGTTATATGCATATTCCTTATAAGCATATTTGTTCATGAGCTCAACAATTTCCTCCTGAGGAGTTTTAAGCCCAAGCTGTTCTTTGTAATATTTAGCAGTGCCTGCATATCCCAAGGGCGTAATAATTTTTATAATATCACTGCCATACTTTATGTTGTTTTCATCTAATATTCTTAACATTACAGAAACATAGGCAGGCATGGAATCAACCAATGTTCCGTCAAAATCAAATAAATAAGTTGTATACTTCATGCTTTCACCCTTTTGATTTTTTTATTTTAGCCAAATAACTCCTTCAGAGTGATATATTTAATTCGCTTCAAGTAAACGAAGCACATTTAGCTGCTAAAGGCAATTCAGCTGATTTCATCTTCGATGAAATCATTTTATCACAAAAAAACAAAAAATTCAAGTTTCAAACAAGAAAATCGTTTTTTAACTGTAAAATTCAAAATGATATTTTTCAGAAAAACAAAATATATAATCGGAACTCTTTTACTGTATGCGCTTGTTTTACCTCTGATAAAAAGTGTGTTTTTAATAAATAATATTATCGACCGCAAAAAAGCGGTTTAAAATATAATGTTTAATTTTGAAAGGAAGCACACAACATGTCTAAAATAACAACTGTAGTGCTCACCCTTCTTACAGTATCCGTAATGACGATAATTCTTTGCTCCTGCTCAAGACAGACAGCAGACAGCATGGGACAAGATGTAAGAAATGCAGGAGAAGACGTTATGGATATGTTTGACGGAGAGACCGGCACAAACGGACAAAACTACTCTGAATATTCAAGAAGCAACGGAGTCGTAACCGGCGGTGATACCGTAGGCAACGCCGTAAGCAGTGTTGCAGGCTCACGTACCGTAGGAGAAAGAGACGGTATGACAGGCACCTCTACACGTGGAACAAATAATCCCGGAGCAAAAAAACACAGAACCGGCAATAACGGTCAGATAAACACCAACAACGGTTCTGCCGACGGCGGTCACGGCGACATCTACAGCGATGCAAACACTTCCGCCAACAACCTCGGAGGTATCAATGCAAGAAATGCAGGTGGAAGTTCTAACCCAAATTACACTAAATAACGATAGCTAAAAATGCGCCCCTGCCATTTCGGCAAGGGCGTTTTTCAGTAGATTATATTACTTTGCCATAAAGTCCTTGAGTATTCTTCCGGAGTTCAGAAGTCCCGTGGAATACAGGAACAGCACGTCTGCATCATTAAACGACACAAAGTTCTTAATAAAGTCAGGGACCATATAGCGGGTATCAACAAGTGTTACCGTCTTATATCCGTGTGCAAGAAGCGGTGCTATTGAGCTTCCGAACGAATCACGGAACACAACAAGAGTTTTATCGGTTTCGGCAAGTGGATTCTCTATTGTAACAATCGGCTGAGCACCGGCAGCAAACACGTCATACGGGTCAACGTTTTTAAAGTAGTCAAGCACGTAAACGGGCAATGTCTGCTTTATGCCGTTATCATTGACCACCGTCATTATCATTTCTTCGGTAGCATCGCTTGTAAGATAGTTTATATTATCAGGAGAAAGACTGAGTGCCGACTGACCGTAATACACGCCGTAGAAGGAAGGAAGCGTATTTACTTTCCATCCGCTTTCCGGTTCAAGAACGGTTCCCGGAGACATGGCAGACACAAGAGTCTGAGCTACATCGGTGATTTTATCCTGGCTCCAGTGAGAGTCGGTTTTATAATAGTCCGAAAGTGACAATTGGTCGAATATATCTATATATTCAGCTTGCGTAACAGTACTGCTCATAATCTCGAGCATTGCGTTGTAATCGAGTGCAGGATAACCGTTTTCCTTTGATGCATAGTAGTGCTTATCGGGAATCACGGAGTAGTAGACATTATTATTTGAAGCATACTTGCTTATTAAGCTGTTGATATTCTGTGCAGCATATTTCACCTGTGCACTGTCAAGCTCATCTTCGATTTTTATTACAGTTCCGTTGTATACATAAATCCCATTATTGTCGTTCTTTTGGAAAATGCCGTTATAAACAGCTGCTTTCAATGCACGGAATTTTTCTCTGAGCGGAAACTGGTCGAGAAAATAGTTTTCAATTTCTTCAAAAGGATTATCGCTTTCAATAACATCAGAAAACATCATGAGCTTTCTTCTTTCGGCAACCGATATTCCCTCATCCGGCAAAATAACAAATGCTCCTGCCAAAATTCCTATTACAAGGGAAAATACTGTAATATTAACAATATGCTTGATTTTTTTCATAATGGAAAAGCCTCCTAAAACCTGAAATAGAGAAACGGATTGAACGAGCCGTCAACAAGCAGTGCGGTGCTGACAATAAGCATCGCGATTATTACAATCGGATCTGCTACTGCTCTCACAATACATCCCGGCTTTGTTTCGCCGAATTTATCCCAAAGCTTTTTCGGAAACGGCAAAGATGCGACAATACACAAAATGAACACAACAAGAAAGCTGTCAGCTATATATAGAGTACGTTCATCATACAGGGAAATACCGCCTGCACCGAAAAGTCCTCCGACATATGTTCCAAGATTGGAAAGCTTTTCAACACTGAATATAACAAAGCTGATAAGCACAGTAAATATTACATATATGTGCTGAACAAATGCACCGCACTTCTGAAGGACTTTTCCGAGGAACAGCTTTTCAAACATAAGAAGCAGACCGAAATACAATCCCCACAGTACAAAGTTCCACTCTGCACCGTGCCAGAAGCCGGTTATCATCCATACAACGAGAATGTTCCGAAGCCACTTGAGTGTAGTTGTTCTACTTCCGCCGAGCGGAAAATAGATATAGTCTCTGAACCAGCTTCCGAGCGTCATGTGCCAACGTCTCCAGAATTCGGTTATACTCTTTGAGATAAAAGGATAGTTGAAGTTTTCCGGAAATTTAAAGCCAAATATATGGCCAAGTCCTATTGCCATATCGGAATAAGCGGAAAAGTCAAGGTAAATCTGAAGCGCATATGCCGAAGCATACAGCCAGAACATAAGAACACTCTGTGCACCGGAACCTGTAAGGTCTTTGCACATCTCACCCATCGCATTTGCAAGGATAACCTTCTTACCAAGGCCTACAGCAAAGCGGCGGATGCCGATAGAAACTTTTTCAAGTGTATGTTTTCTGCAATCAAGCTCTGCGGCAAGATCGGTGTATCTTACAATAGGGCCTGCAACAAGCTGCGGGAATAGACATACAAAGGTTGCAAAGCTTACAAGGTTTCTCTGTGCCTTTGCCGTTCCTCTGTACACGTCGATTGTATAGGACATTGTCTGGAATGTGTAAAAGCTGATGCCAAGCGGAAGATGCGCATGTGTCAGCGGTATATTTACACCAATAAGAGCGTTTATATTACCTATAAAGAAATCAGCATATTTAAAGAAGCCGAGAAGTCCGAGGTTTATAATAATTGAGCCTGCAAGAAACAGTTTTGTTATTCTTTTACCTCTATACTTTTCAATAAGCAGACTCCATATATAGTCGGTTATTGAGGACACAAAAAGTAAGACTGTATAGGTTCTTTCGCCAAAATAATAGAAAAACAGACTGGCAAGCAAAAGAACTGCATTTTTCATTTTTTTTGGTGCTGCAAAATACAGCACCAAAACTATAGGTAAAAAGGCGTACAAAAATGTTACACTTGAAAACAGCATATATACGTCTCCGAATTTTCTAAAATCTCAGTTTATGCGTTGGCAAGGAAGTTATTGATGATAAGCTGTGCTCTTTCTTCCGAAAGCTTTACAGATTCTTCCTCTGCACCGGCTTCATCAAATTCTTCACCGGGCATAACTTCAACGCTTGTCATAACAAGAATTGCTCTGTTTCCCTTGTATGCGCTCTTTACTGCCCTGGCAGAAACGCAAATCCACTTTCTTGGGTTACAGTTTGCTTCCATTTCAGATGCAATGGTTTTAGCTTCAGCTTCGCTTGAAGCCTCCACTATAACTACAGAGTGCGGCTGAGAACCCATCATAGGCATATTTTCAACTGCGAGATATGAAGAATCATAAGGAATGAATGCTGAATACTCAAAGCTTTCTTCAGTAAGCTCTATTGTGCCGACCATAGGCATGTTTTCGGGATCGATACCTGTATAGAGCTTGTCAGCAAGTGCGTAAAGGTCGTCAATGTTTCCTGCTGCAGGTGTTTCGGGTGTGGTTTCAGTTTCTTCTTCCGGCACACTTTCTTCAACCTTAGGTTCTTCCGGTACTACAACCTCAACCTCAGGCTGTTCGGGAAGTATAACTTCAATCTTTGGTTCTTCAGGAACAATTACCTCCGGCTTAGGTGCATCAGGAATAATTACTTCAACCTTGGGTGCTTCGGGAACAACAACCTCTGTCTTAGGAGTTTCGGGTTTCTTAGAGGGTAAATTTTCAACAGGCTTTGAAGCAGGAGTTGATGTTTCTGTCTTTTTATCATCAGAGGGCTTTGTTTCAGGCTCATCTACAGATTCGGTTTCATCTGTATCTTCCTCTTTGATTTCATCCTCTGCTTCTTCGCCTTCATCTACGGTTTCTTCACCGAGAAGCTCGTCCTCAGCGATATCTGCATTTTCTTCTTCAGATGCAACTGGTGCATTCTCGGGAGTAAGTGCATTAAATGCAGCAAGAATCTTATCGGCAAGACCGCTTTCCGCCTTTGTCATGAGAAGCATTGCAAGGTTTCCATTTGTAATTCCTTCGATAACATCAGCTTCAACGCACATCCACTTTCTGGGATCGCAGTTTTCTTTCATAGCTGCTGCTATTCTCTCTGCATTTTCTGCGTCCTGTGCCTTTACAAGTACAACAGAGTGTGCAATTGAGCTTATCATAGGTTCACTGACAACAGCTTCAATTCCTTCTTCATAGGGAATGAAAGCAAATGCTTCAAACATTTCGGAGTCTAAGGGCATTGACATAACCATAGGACGGTTTTCTTCGGGAATTTCAGCATAAAGGCTGTCAGCAATCGCCATAAGGTCTACGTTTTCAAAAACAACTTCCGTATTTTCAACAACGTCATTTTCGTTTTCTGTGATTTCATCGTTGTTTTTTGCACAGGACACCGCGCTTACGACGAGTAAGAGTGCAAGTGCAAGAGTTAAGAGCTTTTTCATTTTTGTTTTTCCTTTCAAAAATCGTTTTTTTATTTAAACCGTTTTGGTTTTTCACAATTCTAAGACGAACAAAATATGTTTTTGTTCCGTATTTTTTTAATTTCTTTTTTTCTGTAAAAAAAAGGTGAGAAAAATCGCAAAAAAGGGTTTACTTTGTAAGCTGATTATGTTAAAATCAAAATGCTGATACTGTTTATATTAATTGTATCACACAATTCAAAATAATGCAACACTCTATTTTGGGAGGTTACAAAATGAAGGTAACAGACATTTACTATTTCAGCGGCACTCACTGGGACAGAGAGTGGTATCAGACATTTCAAGGCTTCAGACACAGACTGGTCGACATGGTAGACGAGCTTATCGACTATCTTGAAACCGACAAGGAATTCGGTACATACCATTTTGACGGTCAGACAATCGTTCTTGAGGACTACAAAGCCATTGCTCCCGAAAACGAAGGCAGACTCAGAAAGCTTATTGAGGACAGAAAAATCTTAATCGGTCCCTGGTACAACATGCCCGACGAGTTTCTTGTTTCAGGTGAAAGCCTTATAAGAAACCTCATGTACGGTTCAAGGCTTGCAAAAAAATGGGGCACGGCTCCCTGGAGCTACGGCTACATCTGCGACATTTTCGGACACATTGCACAGATGCCTCAGATTTTTAACGGTTTCGGTATAAATCTCTCGCTTCTCGGAAGAGGAACAACAGGAAACGAAAAGAACTTCTTCAGATGGCGTGCACCTGACGGCTCGGAGTGTATAAACTATGTTCTTCCCGAAAAAAACGGGTATGGCGACTTCTTCGCAAGTGCCGTAAGACCTGCTTTTGACGGTGTAAAGCAGGTGTATGACGAAGAAAAACTCAGAGAAAACATCAAAAATAACATCGATGCACAAATTGCACGTTCAAACACTCCCGTTCTTATCCTTATGGACGGTCTTGACCATCAGCCTGTTCACAAGCTCACACCCAAATACATTAAGATAATAAAAGAGCTTTATCCGGACATCAACGTTCATCACTGCAATCTTGAGGAAACAAAGAAGCTTCTTGACACGGTCATTGACGATATTCCCGTTTGGAACGGCGAAGTTAATAAGACTGCCATCAGAAGCGGAAACGGATATCTTCATCTTATATCTCATACTCTTTCCAGCTACTATACCCACAAAAAAATGAACGACGAGTGCCAGAACAAGCTTGAAAAGGTTGTAGAGCCCATGCTTGCTCTTAGCTCTCTCGAAGGAAACCCTTTCAGACGTTCATACTTAAAGCTTGCATATGACTATCTGCTCAAGAACCATCCTCACGACTCTATCTGCGGCTGCTCTATTGCACAGGTTCACAAGGACATGGTTTACCGCTTTGACCAGGCAAGAGAAATTGCAGAAGAGCTTTGCGAAGATTACCTTTACAAACACAGACCCCAAAAGGGAGATGTACACAACTACATTCTTAAGGTTTACAATCCCCTGCCCTTTGAAAGACGTGAAACCATCACAGCCGACGTTCTTTTGGGCTACGGTTTTCCCTCAAGATACGATGATCCCTACATGCGTGACAGCGCACCCAACTTCCATGTTATTGATACTGACGGCAACAAGGTTGCTTTCGGCATTTGCGGAGATACAAAATCATGGCTCAAGCGTGCATATGCCAACTTTAATGAAGGCGGAGAAAATGTACGCATAACATTTGAGGCTGTTCTTCCTCCTTGCGGATATGCCGAATACAAAATAGTTCCAAACTTTGAAACCGCAGCTTCAAGATATCTTGAAATGTACCTTGACAGCGGTTCAAACTACGCTGAAAACGAATACATCAGGCTTGACATTACTCCTTCAGGCGAAATCAACATTCTTGACAAGAAAACAGGCAAGAAGTATGAAAATCTCTGTGAGCTTTATGATGACTCTGAAATCGGAGACGGCTGGTATCACGGAAAAGTTCTTAACGATTTCGCACTCTCCTCAAAGGGCGCTCCTGCAAGAATTGAAAAGCTTGAAACAAGCCCCTCAAGATGTGTATTCAGAGTTACAAAGCTTGTTGACATTCCGGAGCAGCTTATCGATCTCAACGGTAAAAGAAGAAGCGACAAATACGTTACAATTCCTTTTGCATTTGAATTCGGACTTTCAAGAGAAGCACGTCACATTGACGCTAAACTAAGCTTCAAGAATGCGGCAAAGGACCACAGAGTCCGCCTTGTTCTTCCCACAGGTGTTGAGGGCGACACATACTTTGCAGGCCAGGCATTCTGCTGCAATGAAAGAAAGAAAGACGTCAATATTGAAACACAGTCCTGGCGTGAACCCGACATCATCGAAAAGCAGATGAACGGTATTGTCGGAAAGCGCGACAAGGACGGCAACGGTATAGCCTTCATAAGCAGCGAAGGACTTCACGAGTGTGCCGTATACAACAACAACGACATTATGGTAACTCTCCTTCGTGCATTCCAAAGAACTGTTAATACTATGGGCGAACCCGAGGGTCAGCTTATCGGCATCAACCTTTCCTACAGCTTTATTCTTGCTCCTCTTGACAAGGATGTAACTTATGCTGATCTTGTAAAGAAACAAGATGTTCTTGCCGTAAGACAGATTACTTCAAGCTCTCAGGTTCCAGCAGAATATGCTCCCGAATGTAAGTCCTACATGAGCATTGAAGGCGAAAACATTGCTCTCAGTATCATAAAGCAGCCCGAAGAAGTTGAGGATAACGCACTTATCGTCAGAGTTTACAATGCTTCCGCTGAAAACGCAAAGGGCAAAATTTGCTTTGAACATAAGATAAAGGAAGTTTACGAAACAAATCTCAACGAGGATATCAAGGGCAAGGCAAAGGCAAACAAGACAAGCGTTCCTGTTTCGCTTACTCCTTGGAAGATTGCTACCTACAAGATTATTTTTGAATAATATTGTCTTTATACAGAAAACGTACCTTTTTCGGGTACGTTTTCTATTTTTTATTCATGTGAATATACGAATATGAGTTCCTGTATTTTTTTGGAGATATTCTTTCGTGATATTTGAAAAAGACAACGAATGCATTTGCGTTATTAAAGCCGAGCAGCGTGCTGATTTCTTTTATCGAAAGTTCAACATTACACAGGTATTCCTTTGCCTTATCCACGAGAAAATCATCAATAAGGCTTTTGAGAGTTATTCCGTATTCACGCTTTATAAGCCTTGATATATACTCACTGTTATACCCAAAATGCTGTGCCACCTTATTAACAGTTAACGAACGTGATACATTTATCCTTGTCCATTCAAAAATACTGTTTCCAAGTGATGAAACATTGGCATTGATTTCGCTCATGTATATTTCGGCTATGATGTGACGCAGCACTGCATTTTTTACATACTCGGGACAGTTTGGCATATGACTGTAATGCATAAGCTCCTTAAACAGAAAAGAGCCAGCAAATCCACGAATCACAAAGGTTTCGTATTCTTCATCACAGTTATAGTGAACCCAATAAAAAGAAGTGTCTGAGGAGTGTTTATTGCCGTAATGAACAGCACCGGGTTTAAGAACAATCAAATCTCCTTTTTCAAGTATGAAGTCTCTATCACATTCCGAAAGATACACTGTTCCCTTTGTTACATATATTATTTCATATGTAATTTCGCAGGCTTTCGGATGTATCCAGCTCTCCTGCGTTGTAAAAAGTCCCATATAATTGTATGTAATTTTTGAAATCACGTTTTCATTCATGTCTGATTTCCTCACTTTTAGTGCGGTTTTATTTATTGATATTTTTTCGTGTATGTTCTATAATTATATTACAGCAATCATGCTGAAATGTCAATACAGTGAGGCGTTTAAAGATATGGACTTGAATTTTTACAGCACAAATATCACATCGGGTTTTCTTAAAAGCAAGCAAAAATTAAATCGAAAAACCACAATAAATGCTGTTTATGACAGATTTCACGAAACAGGAAGATTTGAGGCGTTAAACTGCAAATGGACACCCGAACGCAAAGATCTTCCAAGGCCGCATATCTTCTGGGACAGTGATGTTGCCAAATGGATAGAAGCAGCTTCATACATTATCGCCAAAAATCCCGACAAAGCACTTGAGGACAAAATCGAAGAAGCCATTGATGCAATAGAAGCTAATCAGCTTGAGGATGGCTATTTTAACAGCTATTACATATCGGCTCCCGATGAAAAGCGATTCACAAATCGTGACAACCATGAGCTTTACTGCGCAGGACATCTGATGGAAGCAGCAGTAGCATATTATTATGCAACAGGAAAAGACAGATTTCTTAATATTATGGAAAAATATGCCGATCTCATAAACAAGATATTTGTTATTGAGCATAGTGCAGAATTTGATACTCCCGGACACGAAGAAATTGAAATTGCTTTACTTCGAATGTACAAATGCACCGGCAAAGAAAAATATCTTGAAATGTGCAAATTCTTTCTTTTTACAAGAGGAAACTCCGAAAAAGACAACAATCATTATAACAGCTTCGCAAACAAATTATACAACCAATCGGAAGCCGGTATATATGAGCTTGATAGTGCAAGAGGTCATTCAGTACGTGCATGTTATCTGTACACCGCAATGGCAGAGCTTGCGCACGAAACAAATGACGAAAAACTAATGGATGTTTGCAAAAAGCTGTTTTCAGATATAGCCAACAGCAAAATGTACATAACCGGCGGTATCGGTTCAACTCATGTCGGAGAAGCGTTTACGTTTCCTTACAACCTTCCTACGGAAACATCATATGCCGAAACCTGTGCCGCAATTGCTCTCATGTTCTTTGCGCAGAAAATGCTTGAAGCACAGCCAAACAGTGTTTATGCGGATGTAATTGAAAGAGTTTTATACAACGGTATGTTAAGCGGTATTTCTCTTGACGGCGAAAGCTTCTTTTACGAAAACGCTCTTGAAATAAACCTTTCCAACGAAAATAAGAACAATTCAACTAAAGACAAAGAGCGTTTCCCGATAAACCGCAGAGTAAAGGTATTCAGCTGTTCCTGCTGTCCGCCAAATGTCAGCCGTGTACTTGCTTCACTTGAAAGATATGTTTACCATTATCAAAACGGAGTATACTTTGTAGACCAATTCTGCGAAAGTCAATACAATAATGCCGATGTGACAATAATTCAAAAGACTAATTATCCTACCGAAAGCCGTATTGAAGTTGAATTTAAGGGCATAGAAAAAGCCGCTGTACGCATACCCGGTTGGTGCGACAGCTTCTCTATGAATATTCCGTACATTCTTAAAGACGGTTATGCTTACATAGAAAACCCGGGCACAGTTATAATGGATTTAGAAATAGCACCAAAGCTTTACGGTTCACACGAAGAAGTAAACCACTGCGCAAATAGAGCTGCGCTTATGCTGGGTCCCGTTGTTTACTGCGCCGAAGGCATTGATAACAGCAGTGTTAATCTTCACAGGCTGTATTTTAGCCGTAAGCTTCATGCCAAAACTGTATTCAGCAAAGAATTCGGGCTCTATACTGTCGAGGTAGACGGATATAAAAGAAATTCATCTGCTTCTCTTTATCCGATTCTTACGGAAGCTTTTGAAAAAACGCGTATAAAGCTGATTCCGTATCATGCTTATGCAAACAGAGATAAAAGTGATATGATTGTGTGGATGAACTACAGGTAAATAACATAACAAAAACGGGAGCTTGCACTCCCGTTTTATCATGCTGTTATATTCTTACGCCCATAGCTTCTTTTCAAGTCTTTCTCTTATCGCCTTAATAAAGTCAATAGAGTTTACTGCTGTTGTCTTTATGCCTTCTGCAAGGCTTACAAGGTCTTTTGTCATAATTCCGTCATTGAGTGTGTCGATGCAGGCTTCCTCTAGCTTCTTTGCAAAGGCTACAAGCTCAGGAAGATTATCCTTTTCGCCTCGTTTAGCAAGTGCGCCTGTCCATGCGTAAATTGTTGCCATGGGGTTTGTCGAGGTTTCCTCACCCTTGAGATAGCGGTAATAGTGGCGTGTAACAGTTCCGTGTGCCGCTTCATACTCATAGTTTCCGTCAGGGCTTACAAGCACACTTGTCATCATTGCAAGCGAGCCGAATGCAGTTGATACCATGTCACTCATAACATCGCCGTCGTAGTTTTTACATGCCCAGATATATCCGCCTTCACTTCTTATAACACGCGCAACAGCATCGTCGATAAGTGTGTAGAAATATTCTATTCCTGCCTCGTCAAACTTTGTCTTATACTGCTTTTCAAATATTTCGGCAAAAATGTCCTTGAAGGTGTGGTCGTACTTCTTACTGATTGTATCCTTGGTTGCAAACCACAAATCCTGCTTTGTATCAAGCGCGTACTTAAAGCACGAATGTGCAAAGGCTTCAATGGAAGTATCCTTATTATACTGTCCCTGTACAATTCCGCCACACTCGAAATCATAAATTGTGTTTCTTGTTTCGTTTCCTGCTTTATCGGTAAATACAAGCTCTGCCTTACCTTCTGGAACACGCATTTCCGTACACTTATAAACGTCGCCGTATGCATGACGTGCAATAGTTATCGGCTTTTTCCAGTTGCGTACAGCGGGTTTTATAGAGTCGATGAGAATGGGAGCACGGAATACCGTTCCGTCGAGCATAGCACGGATAGTACCGTTAGGACTCTTCCACATCTCTGTAAGGTTATACTCCTCAACACGCTGTGCATTTGGGGTAATAGTTGCGCACTTTACCGCAACACCGTATTTCTTTGTTGCGTTTGCGCTGTCAACCGTTACCTTATCCTTTGTCTTTTCTCTTTCGGGAAGACCAAGGTCATAGTATTCTGTTTTAAGGTCAACGAAAGGAAGAATCAATTCATCCTTTATCATTTTCCACAGAATACGGGTCATTTCGTCGCCGTCCATTTCAACGAGCGGCGTTGTCATTTGAATCTTTTTCATAGTTCAATACCTCCGAACAGTCTGAAAAAATATGTGTTAATTAATCGTTTGAGTGGGATTTATAGTAGTTGATAAGGCAACCGTCAAGGATAATCTGCTTTTCGTCCTCGGTAAGACCCTTGATGTAAAGAGTAATGTCCTTAACCTCGCCTTGCTTTGTTACAACCTTTGCAGGAAATTCTTCAATTCCCTTTTCAATCTTTTGTCTGATATCCGGAATAAACACAAAGTCGCCCTGCTCATATTCAAACTTTTCATTTGCATCAAGTGTGAAAGGCATAATACCCCAGTTAATGCAGTTACTCCTGTAACGCTTGGTTGCAAATTCATAGCAGATATTTGCAAAGCCGCCGAGAACCTTTTGGCATGAAGCCGCCTGCTCACGTGCAGAGCCGTCACCGGGTTTATTTGCGAATACGCAAGAACCAAACTGTGTATTCTTTGAAAGCTCGTCTGCGTTTCCGACTTTAGAAAGAGCATTCTTTATTCTGTCGCTGACGTTACCCTCTCGTCTTTGTTTTTCGTCCTCGTTTACACTCTTTGAAAGACCTACATATTCAGGAACACGTCTTGAAAGAGCAAACTCGGAAAGTCTGAGGGGATTACTGCGGTAAGACGAGGTTTCGCCTGAAGGAATAAGCTCGTCCGTTGTTGTTACAGGGTCGCGTATAACCGCACAAAGCTCAACAAGAAGATTTTCCGAAAGCTCGTACATTTCGGGCCAAGGTGTAATATTAGGTCCGTAAACAAGCTCAGCATTCTTATCTGCCTTACCGTAGCCATAGTAAAGGCGGTTATTATATACAGTTTTATCAAAATGATATTCTGTTGGAGTAAAATCGTAGTCGATATCGGTAGCTGCTGTGATAACGCCCTTATTTGCGGCAGTTGCGGCAATGCTTCTTGCATCCATAAGTGCAACTCCCGAAAGCTGACCTTCACCGGGCTTTGAGCCTTCGCGGTTCGGAAAGTTTCTTGTTGTATGGCGAAGCGAAAGTCCATTATTTGCAGGGACATCTCCTGCACCGAAGCACGGTCCGCAGAAGGACGGCTTTATAAGTGCACCGCTTCTGAGAAGCTTTTCGGTAGCTCCGATTTTAGTAAGCTCAATGCTTACAGGCACGCTTGTGGGATATACAGAAAGCGAGAACGCACCGTTTCCTGTGTTTCCACCGTCAAGAATTGCAGCAGCTTCTGCTATATTATCAAAAAGTCCGCCGCTGCAGCCCGCAATAACGCCCTGGTCAGCGTATACCTTACCGTCGCGTGCCTTTGATACAAGATCAAACTTTATTCCACCAAACTTTTCAGCCGCTTCCTTTTCAACAAGCGCGAGTATTTCAGCCGCGTTTTCATTAAACTCATGAATTGTATACGCGTTTGACGGATGGAACGGAAGAGCAATCATGGATTCAACCTTATCAAGGTCAATGGTTATCATGCTGTCGTAATATGCAACATTTTCCGGTTTAAGCTCTTTATAAAGCTCAACTCTTCCGTGACAAGCATAGTGACCTTTGACAACGTCATCTGTCTTCCAGATTGAGGAAAGACAGGTTGTTTCGGTTGTCATAACATCAATGCCGTTACGGAAGTCTATAGGAAGACTGTCTACACCCGGTCCTACAAACTCAAGCACCTTATTCTTAACAAAGCCATTCTTGAATGTAGCCTTTACAAGTGCAAGAGCAACGTCATGAGGACCGATACCGCGTCTGGGTTTACCTGTGAGATAAACAAGCACAACCTCAGGCGTTTTAACGTCATATGTATTCTTTAGAAGCTGTTTTACAAGTTCAGGTCCTCCCTCGCCTACGCCCATACAGCCAAGAGCACCGTATCTTGTGTGGCTGTCGGAGCCGAGTATCATACCGCCGCACTTTACAAGCTCTTCTCTTGCATACGAGTGTATTACGCTCATATTTGCAGGAACATATATGCCGCCGAACTTTTTAGCTGCAGACAGACCGAATACGTGGTCATCTTCGTTTATTGTGCCGCCTACAGCACAAAGGCTGTTATGGCAGTTTGTCATTGCATACGGAAGCGGAAATTCGCGAAGTCCGCTTGCAACGGCAGTCTGTATAATTCCCACATATGTAATATCATGCGATACAAGTGCATCAAACTTTATATTCATAACATCGCCAACGGTTTCCGTCGCGTTATGAGCTTTCATAACCTTATAGGCGATTGTTCCCTGTTTTGCCTGTTCTTTTGAAACTGAGCAATTCTCTGTCGGGACACCGTCTACAAGGAAAATTCCTTCATTTCTGAGCGTTACCATTATTTTACCCTCCGGTACATATGTATTATTTTAATATTATACTAAACATGACTTTTTATGTCAATAGATATAGAAGCTATAAAATGTTAAAATTGCATGCAAAAAGCGACATATTCCATATAAGAAACATGCCGCTTAGATAATTACTTATTCTTTTTTTCGTTTTCCGTTACAGGCTGTGTTATCCACAGAAGTGTACTTCCACCGAAGCGTTCACTCAAAGACAGCACTCCGTTTTCGTTTGTTGTCACCTTTTCGGTAATTTCAACAGTGTCACCGCGTACTATCTTGACTGTACATTCGGTGTTCTTTTCAAATCCGGTAATCTCAAGTCTTACGGGATTTTCGTACAGAGATGTTACCGTTACGCTGTTATTTCCAATCAAGAATCCGTATACACCCGTTCCGAAACCTACATTTTTAATACCGCAGTATTTACCGGACTTTATTGAAAGCGGTGAAATGTGCAATCTGCTTCCGTCGGTCGAGAGTCCGAAAAGTGAATTTACTGCTTCCGTACAAATAACCGCGTTTTCAGGTCTATCGGACAAAGCCGCAGAAATCTCGGTTGTATATTCTCCAAGTGTGACAATTCTCTTTTTAAGCACATCGCTGTCGTTTACCGCACTTCTTGCCTTGATGTCAAGAGCCGCAGTTACAGGGCTTGCACCGCCGTTCTGATAATACTCGCCAAAGCCAAAGCCGCCTGAAAGCGGACATTCTCCTGCAACGTAATCCCACCAGGAATCGTTTGCCGCAATCGTTGTGCTTCTCGGAGCATAACCGTTTTTATAAATATCCTCGCCGCTTGATGTATCGCTGTTTATAATTCGCTCACCGTCGATCCAGGAAAGAATACTTTCAGTTTTTTCTTTATCTGCAATGCCCGCGCTTATTGCTTCAAGATTCAAAAATGTAAAGCCAAGGTCATGAGAAGAACCGGAAGTATCCTTTGCTCCGATATAACGTCCGAGAGAAGCATCCCAGAACGTGTTATTAATGCCTGCTTTATTCTTTGCGGCAATATCTGCATATTCCTGTGCTTTTTCGGGAAGGCCCATGAGAGTATACAGCTTTGAAAGATGCGTCATTGCCTGATTGAAAGCTATGTTGTTGTAGCAGTCAAGATAACCAAAGCGGTGATTAAACCAGTAGTTAGAGCCTGCGCCGTTTGAAAGTCCGCTGTTTGCCTCTGTCAGGACATAAACAAGTCCGTCGGCTTCATTATATCTTATACCGCCGCCGTTAAGATCGTTTTTGTCAAAGAAATATGCAACCGCCGCGTCAAGCTTATCATAAACCTTTTTGCCGCTTGAAGCATCAAAGCGTCCGGCACCTGTCGCGTCAATCTCATCAAGGAACGATGTGCTTGCATCCCACAGGCATATTTCACATATCGCAGAAATAAACCTTGCGTTGGTATCGTAAAGATAGCTGTCGGTAAAACCGTATTTCATGGATTCAGCCGACGACCAGATGTATCCGTTTGAGAACTGAGGAAAATCGCGGATTGTGTCTTTCAGCTGTCTCAGTTTTTCTTTATCCGAGCTTGCTGCATACTGTTCTGCCTGCCACAGTAAAGCAGAGGGCATAACAGAGGTCTGTACCGCATCGGCACTCAGTGCATAAACATTATTTGCCGCAGCGTATAGGGCATCGTTATGCGCACTGTATACTTTTCCTTCAAACGCATTAAAATCCGATATAGCCGAAGACACTTCTTCGGGCAAGCTGTTTTCTTTCTTTTTCTTTTCTTCTTCGTTACTCTTATTGCAAGAGGAAACAAGAATGCATATAAGTGCAATAATAACCGCAACACCGCCAAGAAGCATTGCCCAGGCACTTATTGTATCCTTCATCTGCTTTATACGCGCCTGCTTTTTCATTTCAAGGCGCTTATTATGTGCAATACGTTTTGCCCTTCTCTGACGCTCAAGCATTTCGTTTTCACGTATGCGGTCAATCTCCCTGCTGTTTTCAAAATCAAGACGACGTCCATCCTCACGGTTTCTGCCGTTTCGGTTTCCGTTCACTTTATTCATCCTCCTTAATCATCTCACTCTTTACGGAATGAGAAATAATCAATATTTTCAAGGGCTTCAGCAAGCCGACGGGTACAGTCTTTAATATCTTCTTTTGTTTCAACACTTATGTCGCTTACATTCTCATACAACTCGTGCCGTTCGTCATATAGCTGCCTTATTCTGTCAATTCCGCCTTTTGAAAGCGGTCTGCCGCTGTCACTAAGTTTTTCAAGCTCACGCTTTATATATACAACAACTGCGTTTTGTCTGAGTGCTTTTCTGTTGCATTCTCTCTTTATCGCACCGCCGCCTGTTGCAATTACAAGGCCGCTCTTTTTAGCAACCTTTTCTATTTCATGAGCTTCAACGCTTCTGAAATAGTCCTCACCGTACTTTTCGATCATATCAGGAATACTCATGCCGTTTTTCTCGATTTCAACATCAGTATCAACAAATTCTTTACCGAAATATGACGCAATTTCCTTACCGACGGTCGTTTTTCCGCTTCCGGGCATTCCGACAAGCACAATATTCATATTCCTGAGCATAACCTTTGACAAAACCTGCTCTGTTACACCGTCCGGACATTTTATGTCAAAGAAATATTCGTGTGCACACACAGCCTGTCTTACAAGCATCGGAAGTCCGCTTGTTGCGGGAATACCTTTTGCTTTTGCATCACTCACAAGCTTTGTTTCATACGGGTTATATATAACGTCAATCACACCGCAAAGCTTCGGGAAAAGCTCAATATCAACAGGACTTTTTCCGTTGTCGGGGTACATTCCCACTGGAGTTGTGTTTATAAGCACCTCTGTATCGGTAAGACACGCTATGTTTTCGTAGTTAATCTTGCCCTCACGCGAAACCACCGTTACTTTTCCTGCGTTCTTTAATCTGCAAACCTCGAGTGCCGTAAGGCTTGTACCGCCTGTTCCGAGAATTACAACATTCTTTCCCGAAAGCGAAATTCCTGCCTTGTCTGCCATATATATAAAGCCTTCAATATCGGTGTTATAGCCGTAAAGGGTGCCGTTTTTGTTAACAAGCGTATTTACGCTTCCGACGTTTTTTGCTGCATCATCTATTACATCACAAAGCTCAAACGCATCCTTTTTATAAGGAATTGTGACATTTAGTGCGTCGAATTCACGCGAGCGTATATAGTCATAAAACTCGTCCTTCTCAAGATTTATGAGTTCGTATTTATCGTTGCCGAGAAATGCGTGGATTTCAGCAGAATAGCTATGCTTAAGAGTTCTTCCGCAAAGTCCGAAGCGAGGCATGCTTTTTTCTTGTGTCAACAGCTTTGTCTGACGTGAACGGCTGATATCAAACACCGCTTCGTACAGTGCTTCAACGCTTTGTGCATCGCTGTATGAAAGACCTTCGGTCAATTTTTTAACTATTGCATCCTCACGCGACTTGTCAAGCACAGGTATCCCGTTTTGTTTTTTATACTGTGCAATCTTTTCACTGCACGCCATTCTCTCAAGGAACAGTTCTACAAATCTTTTATCAGTTACATCAATTATTTTTCTTATTTCTTCCAGAGTCACTTTTATACCTCATTAATTACAGATTATAGGTGATCGCAGATCAATTTAGCTACGAAGTAATTTGGCGTGCATCAGCACATTTAGCTCGCCGTCAGGCGAATTTAGCTGTAATGCTTTATGTATTCCCTTAAACCGGCTTTTTTTCTGTACTCTGCCGGAGTTACTCCAAAGCGATTTTTGAAAGCCTTGGAAAAGTAGAAACGGTCGCAAAAGCCAAGGGATTCACTAACACTCCGGACAGTGGTTTTCTCTTCCAAAAGACGCCTTTCCGCCTCTTTCAGTACAAGCTCACTGTTATAATCCCTGATTGTATAACCAACTTCTTTTTTGAAAATCTTAGAAAGACTGCTGTCGGAAGCATACAATTCTTTCGCTATTTCCTTTACACTTAAAGCGTAGTTCATTTCACGCCTTATAACATCTATTGTCATGTTTACAACATGAGAAAACATCTTTTCTTCATTTGCATCAACATGATTTTCAATCATCGCTTCACAAAGACAGCTGTATATACTGCTCTTGACAATAAAAGCATTCACCGAGCCGCCTTCTAAGAAAGCCTGCAATATCTGACGTACTTTGTCAATTCCCAGATTCAAACAGCAAACTTTATTTGCGCCCTCAAGCATATCAAATCCGTTCTTTTTTACTATGCTGATATGAAAAAAGAGTTTTTGAAGCCTTTCGCAGTGGCGCTCAAAATGAAAGCCCGGAGGTATAACATACACATATCCCGGCAACAGCTCGGTTTTCTTACCGTCGGATACAATATACGCGTCTTCACTGTGTAAAACATAATACAGTCTTGTAATCGTTAAATCACTTTCTTCTTGATTCCAACCGCTGTCAAGCTCTGAATAACATCCGTTTATGATACGGATATCGTTATATTTGATAATATTCTTGGTTTCATTATTGTTTTTGTAAATAAAGCTCATAGTTTCACTCCTCTTCAGAGTTTTCGTGTTTCAAGACCGACAAAGCCTTCAAAACAAGTCCGTTTCAGCCGAAGTCTATTCACAAAAGCTCGACATATAATACTCCGCTATTCGGTAGTCGTTAAGTGTTTTCTGCTGTTTCGGTGTAAGTGTCTCAAAAAACGGAGTTTTATTGTCGGTTGAATCATAAACGCTCGAGGTTCGTATTATAGGCAGAGTTTCTCTCACCTTATCCGTGTACTTCATAAATGCATTTCCTTCCCATGAGCAAACCTCAAACAGCTTATTCATAAGGAAATTTACGCTTATAGGCTCCTGTTCTCCGACAAAATCGTTCCCGAGAACTTCTTTTGCCTTGGGATTTGCCCAGATAACATATTCTGTGGAGTAATAATTGAGAAAGCCTTTGTCCGTTGAAGTATCAAGATTTACTCCAAGCTCATCATAAATATAATTCTTCTCTCCAAGTCCCGGCTTATGGTCGCCGAAAAGCAAAACGACAACAGGTTCATCATCATTATACAGGACGTTGAGCATATACACTATTTTTTCCCAGGTATTTCTGACAGAGCCCAAATAATTGCAGAAAGCGGTTTCGCCCTTCCTTGAAACGTTATAATTCAAAAACAGTCGGTCACCGGGCCAGATAAGTTCCTCGTCATTATACGGTCCGTGTCCCTGATAGGTAACGTGGAAGGCAAAATAGGGCTTGTCCTTTTCTCTTTCCTTTGCCTGCTGATAAAGGTTCAATATTTGCGGAAACATAATTGCATCCGAGCAAATCCAATCGCTGTCGTTTTTAAACTTATACTTATAATAGTCCTCATAGAAATAATAATTATCAAAGCCTAAGTAGCGGTTTACATTCTGTCTGTTATAAAACCAGTTATTTCCCGGATGGCTGCCCTCGGTATAGTAACCCTGTTCTTTAAAATATCTTACAAAAGAATTGACATCGTGTCGGTAATTGAAAAGTGTTGCATATCCTGTAAGAAATGCTCTTTCGCTGTCGATTGTACCGCCCGCAAAAATATCGGTTATTATCTTTCCGTTAATGCTTTGAGAACGAATGTTATGATAGTTATAATACACATTCGGAGAAAGTCCCTTGGCTATATCCATTTCGGTTACATCACAAAACGCTTCAAGCATAACTGCTATAACGTTTACTTTTTTATTCTCAGGGATATCACTTGTATTAAACTCGCTGATAATAGCCTTTGCCGTTTCCGCAGAATAACCTTCAGGCTTCTTTGGAACAGCTTCTGTAACACTGTATATGAACGGATAAACGAACCCCTTTGAAATATAGTTTTGTGTTGCCGACCACTCATTCGCATAATCATAATTATCCGTATAATGTGAATACAGCTCGATGGAGGTATACACATTTTTAAGCGGAAAAATGCAAAGCATGAGAATAAGCGGTGCAACGAAAAAACGGTGCACAAACTTAACTGTTTTTCTTTGAGCAAAAAACAGGATAACCGTGATAAGCACAGCCGCAAGCCAGCACAAAACCAGTTTAAAGGATGGTGTCATATCATATTTTGTTCCCATATCTGCCGCTTCTCTGATCAAAAGAATATCAGAAAACATAATCGGATCGTCTCGGAACATAAGCAAATAGTGATTGGCAGTTGTAAATCCGAGGATCACAAACGAATCAATTGCAAAAGCTATCCAGCCTCTACCGATAATTGCGTAAAGTAAAAGCATCAAAAGCAGCGGCGGAAGCAAGTTCAGCAGTGCTATAAGCGGATTTGCAAAATATCCGTAAAAAATTCTGCTGTCATAGTTTCCGTATGCAAGAAGCAACGAAAGAACACCGAGGATTATCGGTGATAAAAGAATTAACGCTGCGTTCCATGTTTCGTAAAGCACCTTTTTTCTGTCGGTAAGATTTTTGCAGTTTTTTTCAAACAGAAAGCAATTGCTGAACTTAACTGTTATTCTATTAAGCATCATAAAAGTTCCTTTCCGATTGTCAAAATCGAAATCATTTCATTTTTCTAAACTGTAGAGGTGACATTCCTTTAATCTTTTTAAAGGTACGGCTGAAATAATAAATATCACAAAAACCGGTTTTTTCCGCAATTTCAGATACAGATTCGTTTGAATACCGAAGCATTTCGCTTGCCCTGTTTATACGTATATCTGTAATATAATCACTTATAGTCTGACCGACATACTGCTTGAAAAGTGAAGAGCAGTAAGATTCGCTCAGATGGCATGCGTCCGCAATATCCGGAAGATTTATTCCTTCATTCCAGTTATACGATATATATCTTTTCATAAGTACCACATGCTTATTCTCGCCGCTGACATTTCTTCTTTCTGGCAGGTCACAGAGAATATATTCAAGCAAACAACTGCATTTATTCTGTGTATAAACACCGCTTCTGAAATAAATCTCAAGCATTTTTGATATACAGAAATCTATATCGTGGTTATACACGTTTTCCAAATAAAAAGGCAAAAGCGGAATGTCATTTTTTTCGCACATAAAATTGATTGAAACATAAACAGCCCGGTTTTCTCCCTTTTCACGGTATCTTGAAGCACCCATTGGACAGAACACAGCATCTCCTGCTCCTACGGTGAAGCTCTGACCGTTAATCCGATAATTAACACTTCCGTCTATAACAAAGGTAAGGTCGCAGTACGGAAGCTCTTTGTCGTCAATTTTATATACAGTACATGTGCGTTTTACAAGATGATGTATTCTGTATTTTCCGCTCAAAATCTTACCCTCCCGTCAACGAAAATGATATAAAAACACAAAAACCATATAAAAAAGCAAAAAATTATCCATTGAAAAGGTCTTTGATATATATTATAATACATTATACTTATCACGCACACAAAAGTCAACATAATTTTACACAAAAATACATATTGTTTTCAAGGAGGAAATACAATGATTATCGGCGCTCAGATGTACACCGTACATGATTTCACAAAAACTCTCGATGACTTTTCCGAATCACTCAAGAAAATAGCAGACATCGGCTACAAAAGCGTTCAGGTTTCGGGAACATGCGCATATGAAGCAGAATGGCTGAAGGAAGAACTTAAAAAGAACGGTCTTACCTGCGATCTTACTCACATTAATCCCGGAAAAATTCTTACCGAAACTCAAAAAGTTATTGACGAACACAATATTTTCGATTGCAAGTACATCGGAATCGGAGTTATGCCGGATATCGGCACCAACAACAATCTTGCTCACTGGACAAAGTTTGCAGAAGATTTTAAGAACGCTGCCGACAAGATTGCAGAAGCAGGAAAGTATCTCATGTACCACAACCACCACTTTGAATTTGTAGAAGACAACGGCACAATTGCAATGGACTATTTGGCTTCCGCATTTGCTCCCGACCGTCTGGGCTTTACTCTTGACACATACTGGGTAAAGGCAGCCGGCCATGATCCGATTGAATGGCTCAAAAAGCTCGGCGGCAGAATTCCCTGCGTTCATTTCAAAGACCTTTTAACCATGGATGATGGCTCATTCCGTCTTGCCGAGGTAGGAAAAGGCGAGCTTGGCTTTGATAAGATTGCAAAAGTATGTGAGAGTCTTGATGTTGAGTACGCGTTCGTTGAACAGGACACCTGTTACGGTGAAGACCCGTTCAAGTGTCTTAAAACAAGCTTTGACTATCTCCATGCACAGGGACTTTGCTAAATTACAATTACATATAATGTTTAAAGGGTGCTCTGTTCAGCGCCCTTTTATTGACATTCATTTATAAAAATAAAGGGCAGTCCAACGGACCGCCCTTCACTACTATACTTTAAAATACTTATCGACAATCGCCTGCATCAAGTTTTCCTTTTCTTCCATATCCGCAACAAGCTTGAACTGAGTTCTTGCTCTGTCAAGGTTATGTTCGGGACGAGAAGTTTTAAAATAGGTGTCTCCTTTAAGATAGTCCTCAAGGAAACGCACGCCGCACTCATATGTAAGAATCTTCACGCTGTTTACAAGGTTTTCAATCTCACCCTTGCCCATCGTATCCTTCATTTCTTCGGCGAACCCCTTCGTAAATGCCTCAAACATGTCAAGGTCAAACCAGATTTTAGACAAATCCTTTTCGTCCTCAGCTCCGCTTGAAGCACCGAATCTCATTGCGTCTCCGAAGTCGTAAAGAACAGTTCCCGGCATTACGGTGTCAAGGTCAATAACGCAAAGTCCTTTTTCCGTTTGAGCATCAAAAAGAATATTGTTGAGCTTTGTATCGTTGTGTGTAACTCTCAGCGGAATACTTCCGTTTTCAAGACCGTCATTCAGAATATCCGAAAGATACTCATGGTCTGTTACGAATTTCATTTCCGCTTCAACGCTCTTTTTTCTGTCGCACACATCGTTCTTGGCTGCAGTTATGAAGCGATTATAGTAATTCCTTGTATTATGGAAATTTTCGATTGCAACAGTAAGTGTATTTGCAGGATAGTCGGAAAGCATATGATAGAACTTACCAAGCGTTTTTGCTGCACTTGTCATCTGCTCATGGCTCTGTGCTTTGTCAACGGAAACAGTGTCATCAATATATTTATACATTCTGAAGAATTTTCCGCTGTCTGTTATAAAATAGGGGTTTCCGTCACAAGTGTTAATAACTGTCATGGTTTCCCTTTCGGGGTCACCGCCGTTTGCAACGAGTTTTTTCTTTATGAACTCCGTAATATTTACAATGTTCTGCATTACGCCTTTGGGATTTTTAAAGATTTCGGTGTTAAGACGCTGGAGAAGCATTTTTTCATTGCCCTTAGTTACAACAAAGGTGTCATTGATATGTCCGTTACCGTATTTCTGAATATCAATTTCATCGATGTCAAAATTCTCAATAACACTTATCAACTCTTTTGTATTCATGCCATATGTCCTCCGTGTATTAAAGTCGCTGCTGTCTTTGTCTTGAAATATTGATTATACCCTCGGGAAGCACCTGCAAATTATCAAGGCTTCTGCCTGTTCCTATAGCAACGCATGTTGACGGATTTTCCGCTACAAACGTTCTGATTCCGCTTGCATGCTCTATCACTCTGTCAAGACCGTAAAGCAGGCTTGCTCCTCCCGTAAGCACAATACCGTTTGCTGAGATATCTCCCACAAGCTCGGGAGGCGTTCTCTCAATAACACGCAAAATTGCTGTTACTATTTCCTTTACAAGAGGTTCAAGGCACATGCGTATTTCCTCGGAGCTTACGGATATCATCTTGGGAAGTCCCTCTGTTAGACATCTGCCCTTTACGTCCATAATGTATTCCTTATCCATAGGACATGCAGAGCCAATCTGCTTTTTGATTTCCTCTGCCGTCACTTCTCCGATAAGCACGTTGTGTTTATGTCTTATATATTTTATAATTGCTTCGTCCATTCTCGCACCGCCTACTTTTACAGACTCCGAAACAACTATATCTCCATAAGAGATTACGGCAGCATCGCTTGTTCCGCCGCCGATATCAACAACAAGGTTACCGTTAGGCTTTGAAATGTCAATTCCAGCACCGATTGCGGCAGCGATGGGTTCTTCTATAAGATATGTCTTTTTTGCACCGGCGGCAAGCGTTGCATCGCAAACAGCACGTTCTTCAACCTCTGTTATGCCGCTTGGTACGCACACAAGCACTCTCGGCTTTAATATTCCGTTACCAGCAGTCTTGCGGATAAAGTATTTGAGCATTTTTCTGGTGACGTCATACTGTGAAATGACACCGTCCTCAAGCGGACGTACGGCGAGTATATTTCCGGGAGTACGTCCCAAAAGTGCCTGAGCTTCTCTTCCCACTTTCAGCACCTTACCGGTTTCCTTATCGACCGCAACAACAGACGGTTCTTCGAGGACAACGCCCTTTCCTTTTACGTAGACAAGCACAGTCGCTGTGCCAAGGTCTATTCCAATATCCTTACTCATATTTATCTCCTGTATAGAATTTTTCCAAATGCACATACGTTTACTTTTACAGTATACTACACTATTCCGGAAAATACAAGGCTTTTTTTCACAATGAGCAAAATTGTATTACTCATACACGCAAATTCTTCGACAAAAAACAACATTTTACAATTTTGAAAAAGTTGTGTGAAAAGATGTGCTTTCTGCATAATTTAACGACAAATGCCAAATATATATAATATATATTAATAATACTTAAACTTATATTATTTATTGTAAAATTAATTGACTTTGTGACGATTATGTGGTACAATTATGTTGCCGTTAAAATGGTGTTATATATACAACACCGAAATAACATTGAAAGGAAGCTTCAATTGCCTGTGCAGATAATCCGGAAAAGTCCGGTAGGAGTTTTTGATTCAGGGCTCGGCGGACTCACTGCCGTAAGAGAGCTGAAGAAAATACTTCCCGGAGAAGAAATTATTTATTTCGGAGACACCGGCCGCGTTCCCTACGGAACAAGGTCTCCCGAAATTATAACCAAATATGCTTTCGATGATATGAGCTTTCTTACATCATTCGGTGTGAAGGCTGTACTTATTGCCTGCGGAACCGTAAGCTCCATCGCAATAGGTGCGCTTCGCGAAAGCTTTGATATGCCCGTAATGGGTGTTGTTGAAAGTGCGGCAAAAAAAGCATGTGAGAAAACAAAAAGCGGCAGAATCGCAGTTCTTGCAACCCCGGCGACCGTAAAAAACAAAGCGTACGAGAGAGAATGCTCGAATATCGACAGCAGTGTTCGTGTGACGGGCGTTGGTTGTCCGATGTTTGTTCCGCTTGTGGAAAACGGATATATCGCAAGTGACTGCACCGTGACAAAGCTCATTGCAGACGAGTATTTGTCGAAGCTGAAGAATTTTTCTCCCGATGTTATTATTCTCGGCTGTACACACTACCCTCTCATCCGCGGCATTATAGAGGAACGTGCAAAAGAGCTTTTCGGAGACATAAGCATTGTCGATTCAGGATCAGAAGCGGCAATAGCCGTAAAAAGCTTTCTTGAAAGCAACAGTCTTACAAACCCCGACGAAACTAAAAAAGCGGCAAAATTCTATGTCAGCGACGAGACCCACAATTTTGTTTCGTCTGCCTCTCTTTTCCTTGGAGAGGAAATATCGGACGTCACAAAAATTGACATAGGCAAATACAGTTACAAAGGCAAGCTTTAAGGAGAAAAATGAAACATATTATTCACCGAAACCAACCGAAGGAGTTTTCCATAAACATCAAAGGAAAGCACTATTTCGGATG
Organism: Eubacteriales bacterium; assembly: GCA_045540015.1. GTDB lineage: Bacteria > Bacillota > Clostridia > Oscillospirales > CAG-382 > UMGS1387. The sequence goes on along the minus strand of JAZQGP010000034.1, from coordinate 11,040 downwards.
TGATTACATTTTTTCAAACATATACGGTGCGTCTGTATTTGCAGACGAAGAAAATGATTTGAGCAATTCCTCGCAGCAGGACGAGCAGCTCAAAGCAAATCCCGAAAACGGTGACTATTCGCCGGAAACGCTTGAGGAGTTTATGGCAAGCGACAGTGCTCTGTACGAGCTTCATTCGATGCCGGATTGCAGGAAGGAAATAGACTATACTACCACGGGTTCTGTTATCAGCGACGGTGTCGGCGGCATTCTCATCCGTTACAGCGGTGATTTTTCTCCCATATGCATGCACATATCGCATAACGGAGTTCTCGCTCTCAACGGACAGGAGGACGACTTCTCGGAGCTTGTGTTTGAAAAAGGAAAGAGAAACTACGTGAGCCTTCCCGAAACGCTTTTCGGGGACGAGCCTTCAAGCGTAAACGAAAACCAGTCTCCCATTCTTCTGTGCCTTAATGCACAGAGTATAGAGAGCAACATAACAGAGGACGGCGGATACCTCAAAGCAAGTTACTCAATTGAGGTAAACGGGATTACCGCAGAGGTAACGGATTTTATCCTGACCGCAACGCCCTCACAGCCATACATATCGGAGGATATACAAGAACAATGGATTTCAAAAGAATACTCGCCGCAATAATAAGTGCGGCAATGCTGGGTACTGCAGTGTTTGCACACACACCGCTTTTCCCGGAAAATCATGAGTCAGACAGCGAAAGCACAGAAAACACAAATCCCACAGAGGATCAACAAACACCGACCGACACTGACATTGCTGAGGATTCAGAAAACAGCCAAAACAGTTCACAAAACAGTTTTATTGATCCGTTTTACAATCCGAAAGACCACTATTATAAGCTGTTCAGCAGCATCCTTGACCTTTATCTTGACAAACACCTGTATGAGTCAAACAAAGAGCAGGTTCTTGACGAAATGATACGCCTTCTACTTGATGACAACCCGATGTATTTCAAATACTACATAAACACCATGCTGTCTACCCTTGACCCGTACAGCGCGTACCACGAGGCAAGCTCACACTTCCTTACCCCAGAAACAGCGCAGAACGGTTTCGGTTTCATGATTGCTGATAATCCAAACGGAAAAGGCTGCATAATTGACACCGTACTCGAAGGCTCTGCGGCAAAGGAAGCCGGACTTATTAAAGGCGACAGATTTGTTTCGGTTGCAGGATACAATGTTGAAAACCTCCCGCTTGAAGTTACAATGACAATTCTTCAGCGTCCATATCATTTTATACTCAGCAAAAATGAAAATGGCGGATACGACGACTACAATCCGGAATGTGAAGTAACAATAGACCGAAACGGTGTTCAGATGACAGTGATGCTCAAAAAAGGCGAAATGATTGTCGAACAGATAAGCTCAAGGATAATCGAAAATGAGGGCGGAGACGTAGGATACATTCAGCTCTCAAGCTTCCTTGGAAGCGACATGCCGGAAAAGTTTGAAAGTATCGTAAAAGAATTTGCAGAAAGCGGTATAAAGAATCTTACTATTGATCTTCGAGACAACGGCGGCGGTTCGCTCGAATATGCTTTGGCAATGTCGGAAATCTTTCTTGATGACGGCGAGCTTATTTGCTACTACAACGAAAAGGGGCTTGAACAGCCGCATCCGGTTTATTCCACCACACCAAAAATCAGTTTTGACAGCATAACCGTGCTTGTCAACGAAAACACCGCAAGTGCTGCAGAGCTTACAGCAAGCATTCTTCAGTCTCACTCGGTTGCCAAGGTTGTCGGGACGAAAACCGTCGGCAAGAGCATAGGACAGACAGTTTACATGCTTACAAACGGCGACTACATCACTATAACCACCTACGAAATTCTGGACTTTAACAAAAACAGCTACAACACAATAGGCATTATACCGGATCTTGAAATTGAAAATGTTGAGCTTTTCTATGCTCTTCCCTCTCTTCCGGTTTTCAACCATCAAAACTATGTTGAAATCAAAAAAGGAGAATTCAGTGAGCCTGCGCTGGCGCTTGAAAAGAGACTTGCAATAATGGGTTACCTTTATGAAGAGGATGCAGACGGAATATTTGATGATACAACATCAAATGCACTGAAGGTTCTCCAGCGTTTGGAGGGTATAGAGTGTACCGGAGAGGTTACTCACAAAACAGTTACGAAAATCACAGATATAATCAACGGCTTCAAAACCCACACCTATTACGAGGACAGCCAGCTTGATGTTGCTCTTATTGTTCATCGTTCATTCTCTCAGGGCAAGCGACTTGTTGCGGAAAAGCAAAAGCTCGCAGAAGACAACAAAAAACTGATTGACGAAAGAGAAAAAGCAATTTTAGAAGAGCTTGACAAAACAGAAGCGGCAGAGGAAGCTGCAGCAAAAGCTTCATAAATAAGAAAAACATTGCGTAAGGTAAATACTTATTTGACCTTCGGCAAACAAATATAAGACTTTGGAGGAAAACAAAACATGGACGAAAGATTTCAGGGAGAAAACATCACATCGGTTGAAATATCATCGGAGGTCAAAAGATCATTTATCGACTATGCAATGTCCGTAATTGTAGACCGTGCCCTGCCTGATGTAAGAGACGGTTTAAAGCCCGTTCACCGCAGAATACTTTATGCGATGTACGAGGACGGACTTACCTACAATAAGCCTTTCAGAAAATCCGCAACAACTGTCGGTAACGTGCTCGGTCACTACCATCCTCACGGCGACACGGCTGTATACAATGCAATGGTACGTCTCGCACAGCCCTTTTCGCTGCGTTATCCTCTTGTCGAGGGTCACGGAAACTTCGGTAACGTTGACGGCGACGGTGCTGCTGCTTACCGTTACACCGAGGCAAGACTTGCAAAAATGTCCGATGAAATGCTCGCAGACATTGACAAGGACGTTGTTGACTTTATACCAAACTTTGACAACAAAATGAAAGAACCCACCGTTCTGCCCTCTCGTTTTCCGAACTTTCTTGTAAACGGATGCGTAGGTATTGCGGTTGGTATGGCAACAAATGTACCGCCTCACAACTTAAATGAGGTTATAGACGGCGCGATTCACTACATGTACAACCCCGAATGTGACGTAAAAGAACTTATGCAGTTCGTCAAGGGTCCTGACTTTCCGACATACGGCACAATTCACGGTACAAGCGGTATTTACCAGGCTTATGCCACAGGTAAAGGACGCATTATGGTAAGAGCTAAAGCCGAGATAGTGGAAAACAAGGGAAAGAACTCCATTATAGTCACGGAAATTCCGTACATGGTAAACAAATCCGAGCTTGTAAAGAGCATTGCAGAGCTTGCAAAGGAAAAGCGTGTTGAGGGAATAACAGGCGTTGCAGATGAGTCCTCAAGCAGAACTGGTATGAGAATAGTTATAGATGTAAGACGCGATGCAAACGCAAACGTCATTCTCAATCAGCTCTACAACTACACTCAGCTTCAGGAAACCTTTGCCGCAAACATGCTTGCTCTCGTTGACGGAGAGCCCAAAATTCTCACCCTAAAGCAAGCTATCCGTCACTACGTTGAACATCAGCAGCAGATTGTAAAGAGAAGAATTATATTCAACCTCGACAAGGCAAGAAGGAGAGCTCACATTTTAGAAGGTCTCAAGATTGCAATTGACAACATTGATGAGGTTATTAAGATAATCAGATTTACTCCAGGTGGAATACCCGAGGTAAAATTAAAGCTTCAGGAACGTTTTGACCTTTCCGAAATTCAGTCTCAGGAAATCGTGCAGATGCCACTCGGTCGTCTGTCAGGTCTTGAAATTGACAAAATTCTCGACGAACTCGATGCAGTTCATGCTAAAATCAAGGAATACGAAGAAATCCTTGCAAGCGAAGATGCTATCCGCGACATAGTTCGCGACGAAATGCTTGAAATCAAGAGAAAGTTTGGCGACGAAAGACGTACAAACATTGAAGAGGCAGAAAACGAAATTCTTATCGAAGACCTTATTGAAAGAAAAGACTGCGTAATCACAATAAGCCATGCAGGCTACGTTAAACGCATCCCCGTTGACGAATACAAGGTTCAATCGCGTGGCGGCAAGGGTAACATCACAATGAAGACCAAGGAAGAGGACTTCGTTCAAAGTGTTATTATTGCAAACACACATAACTATCTTATGCTCTTTACCAACAAGGGCAGAGTGTTCATGAAGAAGTGTTACGAGATTCCCGAGGCATCCAAGACCTCCAAGGGTACAAATCTTGTAAACGTTATTGAAATCGACGGCGATGAAAAGGTAACTGCATATCTCTCAATTGAAAACTTTACAGACAAGCCTTATCTCACCATGATAACAAAAAATGGTGTTATTAAGAGAACTCTGCTTGAAAGCTATAAGAACATTCGACGCTCGGGTCTTATTGCAATAAATCTTGACGAGGATGACGAGCTTCTCTATGTTCTCAGAACAGACGGCAACAGCGAAATGCTGCTTGCTACTCACACAGGTCTTTCCATCCACTTTAACGAAACCGCAGCTCGTGTTATCGGAAGAACAGCCCGCGGTGTTAAGGCAATGGAGCTTTCGGACGGTGACATTGTAGTAGGTGCGCTTGCGTTTGAACAAAACGACGAGAGGAAAGTTCTTCTCATATCCGAAACAGGTATTGGTAAGCGTGCTGACATTTCCGACTTCCCCATCAGAAACAGAGGCGGTAAGGGCGTTATCTGTCACAAGGTTACACCTAAAACGGGACTTCTTGCAGGTATTGCAGCAGTTTACGAAGAAGACGACGTTATGATTGTAACCGACACTGGTATGATTATCAGAACAAGAGCTGCTGAAATTCCTGTTCACTACAGAACAGCCATGGGTGTTATTATAATGCGTATGGCAGAAGGTGTTAAGATTGTTTCCTTCACTCGCCTTGACAAAGCTGAAGAAAAGCCAGAGGAAACAGAAGATAACGGTGAAACTCCAGAAAGTCAAGCTCCTGCAAATATAGAAGCCGTAGCAGACGGCGAAAGCGTAGAAACTCCAGAAACCAACAACGCAGAGCAGATTGAAGAATGACGCTTTACTTCTATCAAAAAAAAGCCTGTCACAAAAGTGCTGACACAGACAAAATGATAGCTGAAAGTATCCGCCGATGCCTTGGTGTCGGCGGTGAAATTGAAATTTTGCGTACAGAACTTGGAAAGCCTTATATTGAAAATATGCCTATATATGTAGGCGTTACGCACACTGACGATACTGTAATTATCGCACTTGATGACAAAAGCTTTGGAATTGACTGCGAGCATAAGGACAGAACTCAAAAGAATGCCGAAAAAATCGCCGAGAGGTATTTTACCGAAAATGAGCGGCAAAAGATTTTTGACAGTGCAGACAGAGACAAAATGTTTCTTGACATATGGGTAAAAAAAGAGGCGTATGTGAAATACACCGGTCTTGGTCTTACAGGTATGAAAAACTGTGATGTAACAACGCTCCAAGGTTTTGAGAAAATAGAAAACGAGAGAAATCTTATAATTTACGTTTACAAGGAAAAGAATAATGAGTGAAAATCTTATATACGGTGCTGACGTTCTCGGCTACGGTGCTGTAGGTGACGGAAAAAGCGACTGTACCGAGGCGTTTATAAAAGCAATTGAGAACGGTGAAAGCTTAATAAGTGTTCCGTTTGGAAAATACCTTATTACAAGACCGCTTGTGCTTTCTTCAAACACAAAGCTGTGCATTCATCCGTCTGCATGCATATACTATGTTCCCAAAGACAAAAACGCAAAGCAGTTTATTTTTGCAAAAGATGCACACAGCATTGAAATCTGCGGAGGAATATTCAATATTGCCGAAAAAGTGAAATGCAAAGTATTTTCTTTTGAAGCTTGTCAGAACATCAGAATCTCTTCATGTCTTATAAACACACCTGATGCATTGTCCTGCTTTAATTTTGACAATTGTGAAGATATATATGTATCAGAAGTACGCTTCAACGGATTATGCGACTCTAACGTGTTTACGGGAAAATGTGAAAACATCACGGTAAAGAACTGTCATGTAACAAGCTCCGTAAACTTTCTGCAGTGCGGTACGGGAACAAAGTCCTGTGACATTTCTAATCTGCAGATAAGAAACATTGACGTGCAATTTTGTGACAGTTTCTTAGAATTTTTAAACGGAAAAGCCGAAAATGTGGCAGTTGAGAATATAAACGCGGCATTTTTCTTTGCTTTTGCAAAGCTCTTTGAAAAATTCGACCTTGAGGACGCAACACTTGAAAAGATTGATGTCTACATGCTTGACAGAGGTCTTAACGAAGGCAAAACAAAAACATACTTTTCTTTTGCTTCATGTCCCGACGGATTTGAATTGCGAAATTTCAAGCGAAATTCAGACCTTGAGTCAACCCCCTTTGTTCCGTCCTTCATAATCAAAAACACAAATGCAGACAAAGCAAAAATGATTATAGACGGTATCGCTCTTGACAACGTAATTGCGGCAAGAGGAAAATCAAAAACAGTTTCAATGACAACAGCAAAGCTTACAAATCCGTGTAATAAATTTATATACACACTCGAAATTGGCGTTGACAAGGACGACACCTTTACTCTCCCCTACGGCGATTTTGACTATTTAAGAATTGACAGGGCATAAAATATTCCGAAAGGACAGCATATGTGGTACACAAAAGATTTTGACGAATACGAGCTTATCGACGCATCTGACGGTGAGAGGCTTGAAAGATGGAAGGACGTAATTCTTATCCGTCCCGACCCTCAGATTATATGGAAAAACGCAAAGAAAAGTCCGCTTTGGAAAAAAGCGAATGCAAGGTATCTGCGCTCATCCAAAGGCGGCGGCTCCTGGGATGTATACAATCTCAAAGGAGATTTACTGAACAAAGGCTGGAACTTAACAAGAAAGGACCTTTCGTTCTGCGTTCGTCCCACAGGCTTTAAGCACACGGGGGTTTTTCCCGAACAAGCCGTTAACTGGGATTTTATAGGCGACAAAATAAAAAACGCAGGTCGTGAAATTTCAGTCATAAATCTTTTTTCATATACAGGTGTTGCAACGCTTGCCGCGGCAAAAGCCGGAGCAAAGGTGTGCCACGTTGACGCATCAAAAGGGATTGTTGCCTGGGCAAAGGAAAATGCAGCACTTTCAGGACTTGCTGATGCACCGATAAGATACATTGTTGACGACTGTAAAAAGTTTATTGAACGTGAAATCAGACGCGGACACAAGTATGATGCAATTATTATGGACCCGCCGAGCTACGGCAGAGGTCCGTCGGGCGAAATCTGGAAGCTTGAGGACGACATCGACGACCTTGTAAGGCTAACAAGTCAGCTTATCTCGGACAATCCTCTGTTTGTACTTATAAATTCTTACACAACAGGTCTTTCCTCATCAACCGTCGGTTATCTGCTTGAGCTTCACTTCAAATCGAAGTATGGTGGAAAAGTAACAAGTGATGAGATAGGAATACCCGTTACCGCAAGCGGTGCTGTTCTGCCTTCGGGAAGCAGCGCACGTTGGGAAATATAACACGGCAAGGAGGTATAACGTTTTGAACAACGACAACAACTTAAACAATTATTCACTGGATGACGACGATGGCATGGATGAAGTTCTGAATATGATTCACAAAAAACATGCACAGGCTCATTCCCACGAGCAGGCAATTGCCAAAGAACGCGAAAAGCAAGAAAATCGTATTTCTTCCACTCCTAAACCAAGGAACATCGGCTCTGCCGACGGCACTCGTCAGTTTGATGCGGCAAAGATGCCAAAATCTCAGCCGTCCGTATCAAAAACACGTGTAGATACCGATGCTGTAAAAAAAACCGCATCCTCCGGTAATGACAACAGCACAAACAGTACTCCTGTTAAGCCGCAAAAGCCGAAAACCGAGCCTGTAGTTAAAACCTACGGAGGAATAAGTCTTGACGATTTTGCAGATAAAGAGCAGCCGGTGTCCAAAAAGAAAGCACCTGCAAAGAAACCACGCGGAACCGGCATGGGACTTGCCTCGGGTTTTACAAAAATCATTATATACCTCATATGCGTATTCGGTATAAGCATTTTTCTTTCTATTTCGGTTATTAAAATAGGAAATGATGTTTTTGCATTTGTAAAGCCGGACAAGGAGATAACCGTAACCATTCCCGAAGGTGCCACAACCGATGACATCGCACAAATTCTTGAAGAAAATGATGTAATTAACCATCCCTTTGTATACAAGCTGTATTCAAAATTCAGAATATCAAAGCGTTCTTACCTTACCGGTGAATATGAAGCAGGAAAGCATACTGTAAATTCAATGATGAACTATGATAAGCTTCTTGAAGAACTTTCACTTATTCAGACAACAGACAATTCAATTGTAAGAGTAACTATTCCCGAAGGATATACGGTGAAAGAAATCCTTGAGCTGTTTGAAAAGAACGGTATGAAGAGTGCTGAAGAATTCAACGAAGCTCTTCAGGAATACGCATACGATTACCGATTCATGAACGGTCTTTCAAAGGATTCCGGGATTTCCGATTACCGTTTCAACCCTGACTACGGATACCGTCTTGAAGGTTATCTCTTCCCTGACACCTACGACTTTTATGTTGAAGAAAACCCGATATCAGTCATTTCAAAGCTGCTTGACAACTTCCAGCGTAAATTCAATGAGTCTTTCTACGATCGATGCAATGAGCTTGGATATACCGTTGACGAAATTATCACAATAGCCTCTATGATTGAGCGTGAGGGTAATAACGTGCACGACTATTCTAAAATTTCCTCAGTCTTCCATAACAGATTGAAAAACAGCTCTGAATATCCTTATCTTGATTCGGATGCAACCGTTCAGTATGCTTTAGGAAGTCATAAGAGCAGACTTGAAGAGGGTGACACATCTATTGAACACCCTTATAACACCTACAAAAACCGCGGACTTCCTCCCGGACCCATATCAAATCCGGGATACGAAGCTATTTATGCCGCTCTCTATCCGGAATCAACTCCATACTATTTCTTCCTCTCAAGAAACGATGGTGTTACAGTTTATTCCAGAACCTACGACGAACATCTTGCAGCAATTGCAGAATCAAACCGCATTGACGCACAGAACAGTCAAAACGGATAAATCAAGCAAAGGAACGTAAATCATTGAAAAGACCCGAAATACTATCCCCTGCAGGGAATTTTGAAAAAATGAAGTTTGCAATACTATACGGTGCCGATGCCGTGTATCTTGCAGGCAAAACCTTTGGTATGAGAGGTGCATCCGACAACTTTTCGGACGATGAGCTTTGTGAAGCAGTTAAATACGCTCACGAGAGAAATGTCAAGGTATATGTAACAGTAAACGTTCTTCCGCACGAAGAAGAAATGAAACTCCTTCCACGCTATTTGTCATTCCTGCAGAATGAGGCAAAACCTGATGCACTGATTATATCAGACCTTGGTGTTTTCTCACTTGCAAGCAAATTCAGCCCTGACATTGAAAAGCATATTTCAACACAATCAAGCACGGTAAATTCCGAGGCTTGCAAAATGTGGCACGGCATGGGAGCAAAACGCATCGTGCTTGCACGAGAGCTTAGTCTTACAGAAATACGCTCTATCCGTGATGCAATTCCGAATGACCTTGAGCTTGAAGCGTTTATTCACGGCGCAATGTGTGTATCATATTCGGGAAGATGTTTGCTTTCAAACTTTTTCACCGGCAGAGATGCAAACCGCGGACAATGTGCACAGCCCTGCAGATGGGAATACTTTGACAATGAAAAGTATGCAGAGATTTTCGAGAAAAAACGTCCCGAGGAACGCATTTCTCTTGTTGAAAACGAAAATGGTACTTTTCTGTTCTCATCAAAGGATATGTGCATGATACAGCACGTGCCAGAGCTTGTAAAGTGCGGTATTGACTCCTTCAAAATTGAAGGCAGAGTAAAAAGTGCGTACTACACAGCTGTTACCGCAAGAGCATACAAGCGTGAGCTTGACAAATACTTTGAAAACCCCGACAAATATGTTTTTGACGGAGTGAGCATGAACGAGTTATGCTCTGTCAGCCACCGCGAATACGGCACAGGCTACTACTTTGACTCACCGATTGAAAACGCACAGATAACAAGCGACGGCGGGTACATACGCGACAAAGCGTTTCTTGCAAGCGTTGAAAGCTACGACGAAAAAACGGGAAAAGCCGTTTTATATCAGCGAAACAAGCTTGTTGACGGCGCTGATTGTGAGCTTGTGTCGCCCTTTCACGACACAGTACCGCTAAAGATTTTAGGTATGTGCGACATGGACGGCAACAAAATCGAGTCCGCACCTCACCCGCAGATGCTCTTTACCATTGATGCACCGTTTCCTATGCATTACGGTGAAATTGTCAGGGGTATATAATTTATTTAACAACAAACAAAAAGGGGCTGTATCAAAACGAATTGAAACAGCCCTGAATTTATTCAAAAGTTACAATTATTAGTAGGGAACGCCCTGTGTGGCGTTCCGTTTTTTATGCAATTTGCGAATTTTGATACAATCCTCTTTTTTCTGCTTGTTTAAAAATCGGGGATGCTTTCTAAATAAAACACCGTGACATTGATGTTGTTTAAACAGCAATGTCACAAATCAAAAGTTTTTTGCTTACTTTTTTTCAAAAAAGTAAGTACTTATTTCTCCGTTCCCATAACAGCATACATTATTCCAATCTTACCGCTCTCATACGTAAGACCGCCCTGAAGATACACGGTATACGGCTCTTTACAGGGAGCATCTGCCGACAGTTCAATAGATGAGCCTTGCGTAAATGCACCTGCTGCCATTATAACCTCATCTGCATATCCCGGCATTGCGTAAGGTACGGGTGCAACATACGAATCCACAGGTGAGCCGCTCTGTATGCCACAGCAAAAATCGAGAAGCTTTTCACGCGTTTTAAGGCTGATTGTCTGAATAATACAGTGTCTTTCATCAGTTGCTTTTGGATATGTTTCATATCCGAGGTTTTCATAAACCTTTGCGGCAAGAAGTGCTGTTTTTATGCTCTGGCAAACTGTATGCGGA
>JAZQGP010000033.1:0-65137 GCA_045540015.1 Eubacteriales bacterium | reverse complement strand
TGTTGTTTGGATCCTGCGTCATCAAAACAGTATACTGGGGTGATGTGCCTGTCTGGTGCTTAAATTTCATATACATATAGGCGGGACGTCTAAAGTTATTGTCAATCGCATTCGCTTTTAAGCCTATAGTAGTCCATTCACCGCTTATAGATTTACGTACTTCCGCATAATTATTTGAGCCGTCAGAAGTAACTCTGATTTGGTCGACCTCATTAGCGGCATAAAGCAAAGAATCCGGATTGCTCGGAAATTTTTGCGCGCCGTATTCCTCTGTAACCGTATAGTCATTAAAGGTTTCTGCGTTTGTCGTTCCTGTGAGGAAGTTAAGACCGGGCTTATATTCTCCCGTTGTCTTTACTGCCATTACTTCTGCTTCGGCAGAAGCGGGAATTATTGTGCTGATTTCATCAGCTGTTTCAACTGCTACCATGCCAATTGCACCTGCAGGAATTGCAGTTACAAGCATGAGCAGCGCAAGGGTTAATGCCAACAATTTGTTTTTCATAAGTGTCTCCTCCTTTAAATTTTATATAAATACAAATTGTTTTCGTTAAATTATACAAACAGACATATTTCAGCTTGAAACAATCCACCAGTTTGTACATTAATTACACTTTTATAACTGCATTATAGCATCTGCGAAAGTGTCTGTCAAGCGGAAATCGCCTGTTTTATCACGAATTAACAAAAAGTTAATTATGTTTCTATTGTGTTGATTTTACGTGAATATTGTGAACGAAATGCGCATTGGTGCTTTACACTGCACGCTTTTTGAAAAAAGCTTAGCACTTACTTTTTGAAAAAAAAGTAAACAAAAAACTTTTCCTTTGTGAAATTGAAGTCTAAACAACTTCAATTTCACATAGCATCTACATATAATCATACGCCGAAGTTGAGGCTTCCGCTCGCCGCGGTGGCGTTACGTTGTGCCTATCGGCAGGGTAGCATAAACCAAGTTTACGGTTTGTGACTCTGCCGAGGGCGTTCATTTTCTGTTCGCCCAGAAAACGAACCAAAAGAGGGCTCTCAAAAGAACCTACGGTTCTCTTGATAATTACTCCCTTATGCCGACGCCTTGTCAGTATAACTAACACAAAAGAATATTTCAACCCTTATTACAATCCACGTGAAAGTCGGCTTCTATAGCTTACGGCAATATCCCGAAGACTGTTTCAGCTTGTCGCTGAAGCTTTACATCTCCAGCAGGCTGTCTACTGTCGCTCGCACCTTGTGGTGCTCGATTGTCCTGTTAGAACACAAACATTTCTCGGTTAGTGTTTTTGCAAAACACATAAGAAATTATAAAAGTGCTGAAGCTTAAAAGAAGAGAAAAAATTCTCTAACAAACAATAATGGCACTTGAGAAGGAGCTCGCGTAGCGAAGCTCGTTGAAGCATTATTGGTAAACGTAAATCTCCTCGGGTTAAAGCTTTCGAGAACGTAAAAGTCCGCGAGCTGAGGGAGGGTTGCATAAGGGAACCGTAGGTTCTCTTGTGGGCATCTTTCGGTTACCTTTCTGGGCAAACAGAAAGGGTAACGCCCCCACGGCAGTGGAAAATTGCAAATTCGGTTTATAATTACCTGCCGACAGGCACGATATAAACCATCATTGCCGGCATCACCCTGAAATTGCATAAAAATGTGAAAAATATGGAACAAAATAAAAAATATCCCGTCTATCAGATATAACCAAAAACAGCATGTTAAAACACAAGGAGGTTTACACTATGAAAAAGCTGTTAAGTTTAATTCTTTGTTTCGCAATGCTTCTTACCGCAATTGTCTTACCCGTAAGCGCGGCAAAGACAAACGAACCTACAACCGAGGAGCTTGAAGCAGTAATCAAGTCAGTGCGCCCAAAGATTGATGTACCTGAAGATTACACCGAATTTGCGTGGCATTATTCGTCGCCCTCTTATTATTCGCGTGCTTTGTGGAATTTGTCCTGGAACAGTAAGGACTATAACGGCCACGTCAGCATTTCCTGTGATAATGATGGCAATATAACAAGTTATGATTACTATAGCAGTAATACCGACAGAACAGCAACTCTTCCCGAAAAATCTCCCGAGGAGCTTCTCGGAACAGTCGAAGCTTTTCTTAAAAAGACCGTTCCCTTTACTGACGGAAAGCTTACTCTTTCAAACACACGTGTAAACTCACTTCGTAACCACTGCTATGTTTATACCTTTGAAAGAATTGAAAACGGAATTGTTGTTCCCGATAACACCGTAAGCGTTACACTTGACTATACTACAGGAATAGTAACTTCTCTTAACTGCCGTTTTGATATCGACGCAAGTTTTGAAAAGAAAGAAAACCTTATAACCGAGGAAAAGGCTAAAGAAATACTCGGAACAAAGCAGAAGATGGTGCTTTCATATAAGCTAAAAACCGAGTGGGACGATGAAAGCGGAACAATAAAGTCGAGAAAAGCATATCTTGTTTATTCTCCCGAAATTTCCTATGTTTCGGTTGACGCTGTAACGGGTGAGATTTACACCGAAAGAAATACCTGGGATGTTAAAGAAACATTTGGCACAATAGCAGGCGGTGCTCAGAACAGCACGATGAAAGACCAGGTATCAAGCGAAGAATCTGCAGATTCCGAAGCCGGCTACAGACTTTCCGAGAGCGAGCTTGCGCAGCTTGAGGTTCTTGAGGGACTTATCTCGCGCGATGAGGCTGTAAAGATTGTCACATCAAACGATAAGCTTTTTATCAACAAAAAGGCAACTGCAATTGATGCAAATCTTCGTAAAAACTATGTGTACGGAGAAAAAACAGAACAGCAGAATTATATCTGGGAAATTTCATTTACAAATCCCTCTGATGAAAAATACGGATATTATGATACAATGTATGCAACTGTCGATGCAAAGACGGGCGAGCTTCTTTCGTTCAGCGCCGAGCTTCCGAATTACTACTACTATAAGGAAACCGAAACCGATATTCCCGAAATAAAGTATACCTCGGAGCAGGCGAAAGCGTTTGCTGAAGAATTTCTGAAAACTGAAAGCGCGGATAAGTTTGATTATGTCCGCTATAGCGATGCTCCTTCATATGCAGTTCCGATAAACTATCTTGAAAAGGCAACAGATGTTGAGGGCGAGATGATAAGCGAGCCTGTTTACAGAAGTGCAACTTACAGATATGTAAGAGTTAACGAGGGCGTTGAGTTTACCTATAATAACATTTATGCTCAGGTTGACCTTGTTACCGGTAAAATTGTTTCCTTTAGCGAAAACTGGTATGACGATGTTGAGTTTGAGTCACCCAAAGATGCAATAACTCCCGAACAGGCGCTTGCAAGCCTCTATTCCTATGACGGCTTTGGTCTGAACTATGAGATTAACAGCAATTATACCTATAATAAGTATCTTGTAAATGAAAAGAACGGTGAGTATGTAGACTATGACGAGCTTTACGAAAAAGCACTTGTTACTCGTCTTGTTTACTCCTGCTACGCTCCGGGCACAACGGTTATCGGGGCACTAAGCGGCAAAATGATAAACTACTCGGGCGAAGAATATGTTGAAGATTCAGCATATACCTACAGCGATATTGAGGGCCACTGGGCAGAGGAGATTATAAAGAAATTCGCATATGCAAACATTGGCTTTGATGGCGGAAAATTCCTTCCCGATACGGATATTACTGCAGAGGAATTCGCAAATATACTTTCCGCATGTGCAATCTACGGCCATACGGAGAATTTTGATGCAGAAGCTAAGAGCCTTACAAGAACAGAAGCTGTAAAGTACATCATAAACTATCTTGGCTATGAAAAGGTTGCCGCTCTTGAAAACGTGTTTATCACGGATTTTGCGGATAACACCGAGCTTCTAAGTGAAGATGTCGGATATATTGCAATAGCAAGAGGCTTTGGAATTGTTGAGGGTGACGGAAACACCTTCAGACCTTACGACAATCTCACACGTGCAGAAGCGCTTCAGCTTTGTCTTAAAGTTCTTACTTTAAAAATTGCAGGTTAATTTCCTGTTTTGCGTATACAATAAATAGTGTGACCGCTTTGCTGATTATTAAACTTCGGCAAAGCGGTCTTTTTGAAAAATACAAAAATTTCACTTAAAAATCACATATGTAACATTGATATTTCAAAAACATGTTTTAAAATATATGCGTAGTCGGACAAAACTGACATTTTTCTAACTGAAACGTGCAAAAAAACTGCACAGAAAGGAAACGGTTATGAATAACGATTTTGAAAAGAACGAGCAGAACAATTCTTATGATAACGGCATTTCGGACATAAATGCCGAAAAAAGAGAACAGGAGCCTGTAGAGGCGAGCTTTACGGAAGCAGAAAGCGAGCCTGAAACAGTAAGTGCTGAGTCTGAAAATATACAGGAAGCAAAGGCTGAGTCCGAAAAGGAAACTGTTCCGTATAATGACACAGTTTATCATTATAAGAGGGAAGAAATGCCTGTGTTTGCCGAGAGTAACGCTGAAAGAGCATCTTCTCAGAATGCAGGTTCATTTGCCGGCGGAACAAGCTACAGAAGCGGCAATACTAACGGATATGAATGGAATCCTGCTCCTCAGAATAAAAAGCAAAAGGAAAAGCGAGCAAAAAAGAACCGTCAAACATCGGGGCTTCGTGTATTTACAAGCGTAATGCTGTGTATATTTGTTCTGTCCTTTACAACGCTTACTGCGATGGTGGTAAAAATTGCACTTGATAAGGAGGATGCTCCTGTCATTTCAAATAATACGGATAATGCCGCACCTACAACAAATCACGTTCCGTCAACAAACCCCTCGAGCTATGCTGCTATTATGAATGTGCCGACTGATGCTTCGGCTCTTACAATACCTCAGATTGCGGCAAAGTGCTCACCGAGTGCAGTCGGCATACTTGTTGAAGTAAACACCTCCTATAATTTCGGTTTCTTCTCTCAGTCGGGAACGGCAACCTCCGTAGGCTCAGGCTTTATCTTCAACACTGACGGCTACATTATTACAAATCACCACGTTGTTGAAGGCGCAAAGAGTATAAAGGTTGTGCTTCACGATAAAACAGAGCTTGATGCAGAGGTTGTAGGCTCTGATTCCATTTCCGATATTGCTGTTATTAAGGTAACTCCCGAAGAAGGAATTACACTTACTCCCATGGAAATCGGCAATTCCGATGACCTTGTTGTAGGCGAACAGGTTGTAGCAATCGGATGCCCTGCAGGTATTGAATATATGGGAACTGTTACAGACGGTATCGTTTCCGCAATCAACCGTGACGTTGAAATTACAGACAGCTACGGAAGAATACAGAAAACAATGACTCTTATCCAGACGAATGCAACAATCAATAAGGGTAATTCCGGCGGTCCTCTAATCAACAGCCGTGGACAGGTTATCGGCATTAACACCTTAAAGCTCACCTCCGAATTTGAAGGCATAGGCTTTTCAATACCCATGAACGGAGCTATGGCTATAATCAACCAGCTTATTGAGCACGGTGAAGTTGTAGAGCGTACAGAAGAGGATTTTGCATACGGCTCTGCGCAGATTGGTATTTCTGGTCAGGCAATCACTGAAGAGGAAGCGGAATTTTACGGCATTCCTCAGGGCGTTCTTGTATACCAGATAGATAAGACCTCTTCTGCTGCAGCTGCAGGTTTAAGACGCGGCGATATTATCACAAAGTATAACGGTAAGGAAGTAAAGAACGTTCAGGATATCAATGACCTTAAGAGCAAGAACCGTCCGGGTGAGTCTGTTACCATTACAGTCTACCGTGACGGAGATGACGGCAAGGGAGAAACTCTTGATATAACCTTCAAGCTCGACGCTCAGAACTGACACATTTAGTAAAATCAAACTGATTGTTAAGCAGTAGCCCGATGACCGGCACAAACAAAGTTGGTTGTCGGGCTTTGTTTTTTGTTGTTGCACCGAAAAAGCACACGTGTGTTGACAAATTCGAGTACATGTGTTACACTTGTTACAATAAATTCGGTCAGATTTAATGCAAATCTGTATATCGGAGGAATAATGAAAATGAACAGTGAAAATACAAGCAAAAAAAAGAGCCTTGCGGCTGTCTGGAATAATTCATATGTGCGTCTTTTGGTTGGCGTTCTGGTGCTTTATCTCGGAATAATGCTGTCACTTCCGAGTGCGGGTGTTGTTCGCTCGTTTCCGTTTCTCATATTGCTCTCGGGCTTTTCGGGCATGATTTACAGTGACAAAAAATCTCTGTGCGGATTTTCCTTTATTCTTGCGTTCTGTATGTACTGCATAGGCGGATATACGATGTATTTTGCATTCGGATATGCTGTGCTTTCGGCAGTGTTTACTCTTTTCGGGCTTGTAATATTCAACAGAATACACCTTGTACGTAAAAGCGAAAAAAAGCAGAATAAAGCACGCTATGCAAAGCAGCTTGTGCTTGTCACACTTGTATCGCTTGTCAGCTTTTTTGTGTTTTACGGAGATCCTTACAGTGCCATTGTTTCAGATGCAGAAAACCGTGATTATATAAAGCAGAGCTACGGTGATAATATAAAACCTGTGTATACGTATTTTTCGCCGATCGAATGGAATTTTCGTACTTGCACTGAGTTTTCCGACGGAGATTTGCTTGTCGGATATGATGAGGAATGCTATGTAATGGTAACGCATGAGGGCATTCATGACGGAATAAGAAATTACGCAGAGGAAAAGATGCTTTCAAAAGAAGAACGCGTGCTTGCAGATGTTGTCAGCCGTGCAACAGATGCCTACAGTGTGCTGTATTCGGACATTGTGTTTGAGGATGGAGAACTGCTGTCATTTGATGAAAACCCTGCTGATTACTATAACAGAATAAACCATGTTGTCGGATTGTACAGCATAATTGAAAGCAGAGAGGATTTTGAACATCTCGCACTTGACTGCATGAAAACCCTGCAGAACGCTCCGAATTTCACTTTCGGAAACATCACTCTTTGTGCAGGTACAGCGTCGGAAGCGAAATACTTTGTCAGCTTTACGCCAAAGACTTCGGCAAATGAGATAAGCTCTCTTGTCAAAGAGTTTGAGAACAACAGCGACGAGCTGTACGGAATATGCGAAAATGACTTTTTGAAGTATTGGAACTGAGATGAGAAAGGAGCCGCAAGGCTCCTTAAATTTTTCTGTATATTTTGATGATAAAATCACACTGTGTTTCAACCTTGCAAAGCTCTTTTGCTCTTTCCTGTACTTCACGCGAGCTTTTCCAGTAATACGGAGTCATTCCAAACAGTGCCGACACAAGCGTACCCTCAACCGTGATGTTATAAGTTTTTCTTCTTACGTCAATCAGCTCGTAGCCTTCGTACTGCGGAATCTTTTCTTCGTTTTCCTTTGCCGTTTCGTAAAGAGCTTCCTTTAAACCGTAAAGATGGTTTTCGCCGGGACAAGCGACAATCAAAAGACCGCCCTTTTTCAGCACTCTTGCAAATTCATTTTCCGCTATTGGCGCAAACACAGAAATGATAACGTCGGCAAAGTTGTTTTCAAACGGCAGGTCGAAAATTCCCGCTACAGCATAATCTATCCGTCTACTTTCCTCTAAAGTTTTTTCACTCTTTGCCGCAAGTCTTATTGCTTCTTTTGCAAGGTCAATACCGTAAAATGCATTGCCGTCATCAAGACTATCGCGTATTTTTCGGGAATAATACCCTTCACCGCAGCCGGCATCAATGATAGTCAGATTTCCTTTTTTGAAGTCTGAAACAGCTTTTGCCATTGTATCTGCAAGGGGAGAGTAGAACCCTGCTTCAAGAAAACTGCGCCTGTCAAGACACATCTGCTTTGAGTCGCCGGATTCAGAACTCTTGGATAATGCAAGATTAATATAGCCTTCCTTTGCCAGGTCAAAGCTGTGGCTGTTTTGGCACTTGAGAGTTTTTTCGTGTTTTGCGAGCAAGCCTTTACATACGGGGCATATGAATGACATAATCTCTTCCTTTACTAAAGATTAAATTTTTGGCTGCAACTTTTCGCTGCAGCCATGTTTTGCCTAAAGTTATATTTCTTCGAGTGATTTCTGTAAGAATCCGCGTGTTTTTTCGCTCTTGGGATTCACAAAAACATCCTCTGAAGTTCCCATTTCCTCGATGATACCGTCTGCCATAAATATAACCTTGTCGGATACATTTTTAGCAAAATTCATTTCGTGTGTAACGATTATCATTGTGGTGTCACGGTCTTTGAGCTCTTTGATAACCTTTAAAACTTCGCCCGTAAGTTCGGGGTCGAGTGCACTTGTCGGCTCGTCAAAGCAGAGAATTTCGGGACTTAGAGAAAGTGCTCTTGCGATTGCTACTCTCTGTTGTTGACCGCCTGAAAGCTGGCAAGGATAAAAGTCAGCTTTGTCGGAAAGACCGACTCTGTTTAATAAGGCAAGAGCATTTTCAGTAATGCGTTCCTTTGACATTCCTTCCTTTTTGTTCTTTTCAAGAAGCTCGCATGCAAGTGTAAGATTTTTAAGAACAGTGTATTGCGGAAATAGATTGAAGGACTGAAAAACAAGACCGAAATGAAGTCTGTTTTCGCGTATTTGCCTGTCGTTTAACTTTTCATTGCTGTCTGCATTGAATATTTCTTTGTTGTTAACGGAAATAACGCCCTTGTTAGGTGTTTCAAGAAAGTTCAAACACCTTAAAAGAGTTGTTTTTCCGCTTCCGGAGGAACCGATTATGGAAAGCACTTCGCCCTTGTCAAGAGAAAAGGATATTCCCTTTAAGACATCGGTTTTTCCAAAGCTTTTGTGAATATTATTTACTTCGAGAAGCGGCATTTGTGTTCCTCCTTATTTGAAATATGAAAGCTTCTTTTCTATTTTCGAGAAAAGAACGGTGAGCAGACCGTTGAATGCAAGATAGAATACACCTGTGAAGAATATCGGCCATAAAAGTCCGTGATAACCATGAGAACCCTTTAGGAAGGAATAGCCCGCCCAGATTACCTCCTGCATGGAGATAATGCGTGCTATTGAGGTATCTTTGACAAGGGTAATTATCTCGTTTGACATAGGCGGAACAATTCTCTTTATCATCTGAAGAAGCGTTACATTAAAGAAAATCTGCTTTTTTGTCATGCCGAGAACCTGTCCGGCTTCGGTTTGTCCGAGTGGAACGCCTTCAATACCGCCTCGGAAGATTTCCGAAAAGTAGAAAGCATAGTTAATGATAAAAGCGATGGCAGACGCCATGAAACGTCCTGCTTCGCCGGAGGGCCAGGGGCTTCCGCCTTTAAGCATCATTCCCGGTATGTAGAATATGATAAGAAGCTGAAGCATAAGAGGCGTTCCTCTGATAACCCAGACAAGAAAACGCGTGAGTAGCTTCAGCGGCGGAAATTTGCTCATAGAGCAGAAAGCTATAATCAGACCTAGCGGCAATGCTCCGATGAGAGTTACGGCAAACAGTTTGAGTGTTGCCATAAAGCCAACGGACAGGGCAGTGAAAACAGTCGGAAATGCCTGTGTAAAGCTTTCAATGGAGTTAAAAAAGTTTTCAAGCATGTTAAAAAACCAAACCTTTATCAATGATTGCGCCAAATAAAATGTTCCTTATCGACTAAAATCAGAGGGCATTATCTGTCCTCTGATTCTAATACTAAAAAATGCTTTTGTTGCAGTTATATATTACTGAGCGATAAGAGCAGCCTGTACGCCGTATGCTTCGGCAGCAGCTGTCATTGTTCCGTCTGCATATGCAGCAGCAAAGAATTCATTAAGCTTTGCAGCAGCATCAGAACCCTTTCTGAAGCCTACGCCGTATTCTTCGCTGTTAAGACCGATTGTATATGTGAGGTCTGCATAGTTTGTACCTTCGCCAACCATAGCTGCAGCCATGAGAGAGTCGATAATAGCAGCATCAGCTGTGCCGGACTTTACTTCAAGAAGTGCGGTTGCCTGGTCTGTAACCGCAACGGAGTTGAAGCCGTTTTCATTTGCAACGCCTTCGCCTGCAGAACCTGCCTCAACAGCAAATGCAAGCTCCTTCATGCTTTCAGCATCTGGATATGCTTCTGCCTTATCAGCAGGGAGGATAACAACCTGAGCGTTGTTGCAGTAAGCGTTGGAGCATTCCATGGCAGCCTTAACTTCTTCTGTAAGTGTCATGCCGTTCCATACAACGTCGATTGTCTTTCCGTTAAGCTCAAATACCTTGTTGTCCCAGTCGATAATCTGGAACTCTACGTTAACGCCAAGATATTCTGCAAATGCCTTAGCCATGTCAGCGTCAAATCCAATCCATTCGCCGTTTTCGTTCTGGTAGTCCATGGGAGCGAAATCGGTGATACCTACAACGAGAGTGCCCTTGTCAAGAATGTATGCAAGGTCGCTTTCAACGGTAACTTCTTCGTTGTTTTCTGCGTTTTCTTCTTCATTGTTTTCAACAACTTCACCGTTGTCATCCGCATTTGCGTTATCCGCAAGATCATTGTTTGCATCGTCAACCTTTGTGCAAGCTGCGAACATTACGCACATTACAAGTGCGAGCATAATAGCAAGTAACTTTTTCATTTTTGTGTACCTCTTTCGTAGTTTATTACTTTACTTTGCTAAAGTGATACTATTATAACATATAAATTTACGTTTGTCAAGAGAAAGTTTGGGAAAATGGAAAGTTGAAAGTGGAAAGTGGAAAATTGCTGTTTTCCTCATAAAAATGAGGCGACCACGCAGGGTCGCCATACACAGTTATTGAAATTATATGTCGAAGTCGAAAAATCTGTAGAGTTTGCGTCGTTGCGTTTATGCAACGCAAACGGAGCGTGTCGCGTGCCCCATGAACAAACTGAAATGTCCACGCGGTTCGCCAGCGGAGGCACTCCGCTTATTCGTCTATGCCGTAGTCTTCGCGTTCGTCCTCTTTTTCGTTGCTTTCCGGCTCGCATAAAACTACAATGGAGCTTTCAATGCGGTGGTCGCGTATTTCGGTTACACTTACATGAAGTCTGTCAATATCAATTTCAAATGTTGTGCCGTCGTCGGGAACAGTGCCGTAGGAACTGAATACAAAACCGCCGAACGTGTCGTTTTCTTCAATGGGAAGCTCAATGCCAAGCTCTTCTGCAACTTCTTCAAGTGAAGCACAGCCCTGAATTTTCCAAGTGCTCTCATCAAGCTTTTCAATTTCGGGGACGATGTTTTCTTCCTCAATTTCAGTTTCAAGGTCGCCGACAATCTGCTCGAGAAGGTCGTTCATCGTGACAACACCGGCCGTTCCGCCGTATTCGTCAAGAACAACTGCAAAGTGGTTTCGAGTTTCCTTCATCTGACGTAATAATACGTCCGCATGAATGCTTTCGGGAATGAAGTAGGGAGGTCTTACTGCTTTTTCAAGGATGGCTTCCTTACTTCTGTTTTCAAGTCTGAAATAGTCCTTTGTGTTGAGAATACCTACGACCTTGTCAACTGTTTCTTCGCATATGGGGTAGATGGAATGACGTGTTTCCTGAATGGTTTTAGCCCAGTCGGAAAGGTCGTCGTCGGCATAAAGTATGTCAAGGTCTGTTCTGTGTGTGCAGAATTCGCCGACAGTTAAATCGTCAAACTCAAATACGTTTTGGATAAGCTCTTTTTCTTCTTCGTCAATTGCGTCCTGCTCGCTTGCACTGTCAACCATCATTCTTATGTCTTCTTCGCTTACTTCTTCTTCAGTGTCCTTCGGGTCAATGCCGAACATTCTGAGAACCGCATTTGTGGAAACTGTGAGCAGGAATACAATGGGAGCAAACAGCTTCGAAATAAAGCTGACGAGTGAAGAAAGCCCAAGTGAAATGCTTTCTGCCTTCTTCATTGCCATACGCTTTGGCACAAGTTCTCCGAACACAAGTGTGAAATAAGAGAGTATGAGCGTAATGATAATAACTGCCGCAGCGTCCAGAGGTGCACGGTAAATTTCGGGTGCACCGAGACTTATAAACCAGTCAACCAAGGGCTCTGAGAATGTGTTTGCCGCAAACGCAGAACCGAGAAAACCGGAAAGTGTAATTGCAACCTGAATTGTTGCAAGGAATTTTGCAGGGTCTTTTTTGAGCTTTGAAAGCTTTTTAGCTTTTTTGTTGCCTTCTTCTGAAAGCTTTTCAAGTTTTATGTCGCTTGTTGAAATAACCGCTATTTCCGCACACGCAAATATTGCGTTGAGTGTAATAAGTATAAGTTGCAGAGCAAGCGGCCATAGTATACCGTCTACCAAGATTTTTTCCTCCAAAATATGTGTGTTGTTTATTCCTTTGCTTGAATTTAAAAGATCAGCTCAAAAACCGATGAAAGCACAAAAAGGCATGCCCGCGCAGGTTTTTACGCAGGTATGCCTTGTATTTTATATTGTTAAGTACGGTGTCGAATGTTGTTCGGTTCCCGTCGCAACTGCCATCGTCCATGTTTTTTTCCGTGTCTCACTTTCTGTGATATGATTTACGTTATCATAACATAATAAAACGCTTTTGTCAAGAGCTTTTGAATATTTAATTTAAACAGACACTTTTCCCGAAAGTATGTTTTTGTAGTCCTCAAGATTCTTCTTCAAAAGCTCAGGAGTGTCAAGCCCGTACGGGCACTTTGACTTGCACTTTCCGCATCCGATGCAGTTTTCGATATTCATCATCATTTTTTTGCTTTCTTCTGTCAGCCAGTTTTTTGACGGACTTCTGCGTATGAGCTGTATCATTCGCGCACAGTCGTTTATGCGAATGCCTGCAGGACAGGGCATGCAGTAGCCGCAGCCGCGGCAAAAACCACCGATAAGCTCAAGCCTGTCTTTTTCAATAATTGCACGTATTTCGTCTGTCATTTTCACATCTTTTTCGGCAAACGACAGAAACTCGTCAAGCTCGCTTTCTCTCTGAACACCCCAAATCGGCAGAACGTTGTCGTATTCCGACATGAATGAGAAAGCGGCAAGCGCATTTGTTATAAGTCCTCCTGAGAGAGCTTTCATTGCGATAAAGCCTACGTTATTTTCACGGCAAAGCTCAACAAGCTCAGCTTCCTTTGTAGAAAGATGGCAGAATGGAAACTGAAGCGTTTCGTACAGTCCGCTCTTTACAGCTTCCTCTGCAACGGAAAGTCTGTGGTTTGTAATGCCTATGTGACGTATTTTGCCTTGAGCTTTAGCCTCAAGCATTGCCTCGTACAGACCGCTTCCATCGCCCGGCTTTGGGCAAAATGCAATGTTGTGGAACTGGTATACGTCTATGTAGTCTGTTTTGAGAAGCTCAAGGCTCGTGCTTAAATCGTGCCAAAAGCCCTCAACCGTCGTTGCTCCTGTTTTGGTTGCAATGTATATTTTATCACGCACGTCTGAGAGAACGTATCCTATTTTTTCTTCGCTGTCGGAATACATTCTTGCCGTGTCAAAATAGTTTATTCCTGAGTTGTACGCTTTTCGCAAAAGCATCGCCGCATATTCCTGCGAAACTCTCTGTATCGGAAGTGCTCCGAAACCGTTTTTGTTCGCACTTATTCCTGTGCTTCCCAGTATTACGTTTTTCATATTTTAGCCTCCAAAGAGATTTCTCGGCAGTAGTATATCACACCTTTTTTGTTTTCGCAACCGGATTTTTCATTTGACCGCTGCAAAATGAATGGTTCCTTATTCAAGGGTTAGCTATTTGTTGATAATAGTGTAACATAAATATGAATATGCGCTTACAGAAAAGGTTGACAAATAATATAATGTATGTTACAATAATACAGAATATGTAGTTTTGCAGAATTTTGATGAAAAGATTGTAAACTTGATTTGTAAAATAGAAATTTTGAGTTAAATATATTATTTAACGACGGGCGTGAAAAACGCGTCAGTCGGCTTTTATTTGGGAGGCGTGCCAGATGAACAGAAATGCGGAGAATAAGATGAATATTCCTTTTTCTCCTCCCGATATATCGGAACTTGAAATAGAGAAGGTAGCAGCGGCTCTTCATTCCGGCTGGATTACAACCGGACCAAAAACAAAGCTTCTAGAAAAACAGATAGCTGAATATGTCGGAACAAACAAAGCCTGCTGTCTCAATTC
This sequence comes from Eubacteriales bacterium, assembly GCA_045540015.1. GTDB lineage: Bacteria > Bacillota > Clostridia > Oscillospirales > CAG-382 > UMGS1387. Next base: position 51,118 of record JAZQGP010000033.1, on the reverse strand, counting down.
TCAGACCGCATGTGCAGAGCTTGCCTTGAGAGTTATGGGAATAGGAGAGGGCGACGAGGTTATTGTTCCGGCTTATACATATACGGCTTCTGCTTCCGTTGTTTGCCACGTCGGAGCAAAGCTTGTACTGTGCGATGTGCAAAAAGACAGCCTTGAAATGGATTATGAGGATGTTGCAAAAAAAATCAACAAAAATACAAAGGCGATTATTCCGGTAGATCTTGGCGGTGTGCCGTGTAACTATAATCGTCTTTTTGAGGTTGTTGAGGCAAAAAAATCTGTATTTACAGCCAAAAACGATATTCAGAAAGCCCTTGGAAGAATTGCGGTGATGGCAGATACAGCACATGCTTTCGGTGCAAAGTTCGGTGATAGAATGATAGGCAATGTTGCCGACTTTTCAAGCTTTTCTTTCCATGCGGTAAAGAATTTTACAACAGCAGAGGGTGGTGCACTTACATGGCGCACAATTAAAGGCATTTCTGATGATGATATATATAAACAGCTTCAGCTTTTTTCACTACACGGTCAGTCAAAGGATGCTCTTGCCAAAACAAAGCTCGGTGCTTGGGAATATGATATTATCGGCACGTGGTATAAGTGTAATATGACAGACATTGCGGCAGCAATGGGACTTGCTCAAATGGAGCGTTATCCTGAAATGCTCAGCCGCAGAAAAGAGATTATTTCAAGATATGACAGAGCCTTAAAACCTTTGGGAATATCGGTGCTTGAGCATTATACTGAAAATTATCAGTCAAGCGGTCATTTGTATATTACGCGAGTTCCCGGAATAAACTCCGAGAAACGTAATGAAATCATCGTAAAGATGGCTGAGTGCGGTATTGCATGTAATGTTCATTACAAACCGCTTCCTATGCATACCGCATATAAAAACCTGGGTTTTGATATTAAGGATTTCCCGAATGCATATGCTCATTTTGAAAATGAAATTACACTTCCGCTGCATACTTGCCTTACAGACGAAGAAGTTGAGTATGTGATTGAGAATTACAGTGAGATTGTGAAGGAAGCTCAGGGGAAGTAAGAAATGAAAAAACTACTTGTTATCGGGGCAGGCTTTTTACAGAGCTTTGTTATTAAAAGGGCAAAGAGCCTCGGATATTATACGCTGGCGGTTGATGCAAACCCGGAGGCTGTCGGATTTGAGTATGCCGATGCACATGCGGTGATAAACATTGTTGATGAAAAGGCTTGCCTTGAATATGCAAAAAAAGAGAATATAGACGGCGTACTGACAGCGGCTACCGATTACGGTGTCTTGACAGCATCGTATATTGCAAAGCATATGAATTTGCCGGGACTTGACTACGAAGCTGCAAAGAGAATAAAGAATAAATATCTTATTCGCAGATGCCTCTATGAGGATAATGTTGATGACACAGAGCAAGCGTTTGAGGTGACACAAGATACTGATATACGGGCTTTGTCGGAGAAGCTTTCCTATCCGGTTATGGTAAAGCCGTGTGACGGTTCGGGCAGCAGAGGTGCAAACAAAGTTTTGTGCAAGAAGGAACTTGATAACGCATGCCGTATTGCCATGGATGCGTCCATAACGCATAAAGCAGAAATTGAAACTTTTATAAACGGCAGAGAGTACGGCGCGGAAAGCCTTGTGGTGAATGGCGAGATTCATGTGCTCGGAGTCATGAAAAAGTGGATGACAAAACCTCCGTATTACGCAGAACTCGGACATGCAATACCGTCAGGACTTGCACCGGAGATTGAAAGCAAGGTTAAAGCCTGTGTCAAAAGTGCTATAAAGGCTCTTGGTATAAATTTTGGTTCTGTGAATATGGATATGCTTATAACCGATGAAGGTAAGGTACACATTGTTGATATCGGTGCACGAATGGGCGGCAATATGATAGGACCATGCATAATTCCTTATGGAACAGGCATTGATTACGTTGCACAGATGATAAGAAATGCCGTGGGTGACAGAGTAGAAATGTCTGCAGAAAAACACGGAGCTGTTGCAACAAGACTGCTTGCTTTTGAAAAGGATGCAGTTGTTAAAAGGCTTCCCGATTTTGCATTACTTGAAAAGCAGTATGACGTTGAGATTTATCACCACCTTGAACTTGGTCAACAAATACATGAGTATCACACAAACCTTGATGGATGCGGATATGTTGTTGCAAGAGCGAAAAGGTTTGATGAGGCAAACGAAAAGGCACAGAAAGTATTTGAGTTTATAACTGAATATATTTTTACCGAATAAAACGGATGTGAGAGGCAAAAAGCATGAAAAGAATACTTGTTGTCGGCGCAGGAGCTTATCAAACTCCCTTGATAAAGCGCATACGAGAGCTTGGATATGAATCCTACTGCGTGGATTACAACAAAAATGCAATAGGTTTTGAATGTGCAAACGGATATAAGTGCATTGACGTTATGGATAAAGATGCGTGCCTTGCGTATGCAAAAGAGCTTAAAATAGATGCGGTTATGACTTACGGAGCAACACTCACACTTCCGACTGTTGCTTATATTGCCAAAGAAATGGGACTTAATGCACTTCCGGTTGAAACGGCAGAAATATCAAAGAGTAAATATAAAATAAAAAAAGTGCTTTCGCAGGCAGGACTTAATATAAAGGGCGATTTCTTTGAAATTTACAGCCCGGAAGATGCAAAAAAGCATAGCTTTTCATACCCCTGCGTTATAAAGCCCAGTGACGGTTCCGGAAGTAAGGGAGTAAGCGTCGTACAGGATGAAACAGAACTCAGTGCTGCTATTGACTATGCTTTTGACAGCGCAAGATACAACGAGGTTTATGTTGAGAGCTATATTCAGGGTGAAGAATACAGCGTAGAAGTTTTTGTTAGTGGCGAGGATGTTTACGTTTATGCAATAGTCAAGACAACATTTGAAAAGAACGGCAATGACAATGACAGCATTTCTTACGGTCACAGAACACCGTCCGGCTTACCTTGTGAGCTTGAAAAGACTATAGGCGACGAGGCTGTAAAAGCAGTTAAGGCACTAGGCGTTAACATGGGAAGCGTAAACTTCGATGTGATACTGTCGGATGAAGATAAAAAACCGTACATAATCGACTGCGGTATACGAATAGGTCAGAATCTTATTGCTTCTCATATGGTTCCTTTTTCAAGAGGGGTCAGCGTTATTGACAATACAATACATCTTGCACTTGGAGAAGAGGTTGATGCAAGTCCAAAAATGTGTAAATGTGTAGCAACAAGACTTCTCATATATAACGAGGGTATCATTTCAGAGATTAAGCCGATGGATGACGTTGTTGGCGAAAACGGCGTTATTGGTGTTGTGATGAGAAAGAGCGTCGGAGACGTGCAGAGAGTATACACGGATAAATCCGACAACTGCGGTTGGGTAATAGCCGAAGGCGACACTCCCGATGAAGCAGAGCAAAACGCAGAGAGAGCAAAGAATGTTCTCAAAGACTATATTATAATAAATCCTTCTGAGGTGTAAAAATGAGTAAAAAAACAAACAGCGAAAGCTTTTATGTGAAGTTTGTCAAAAGAGCTGCAGACATCGTTATAGGACTTGTCGCACTCCCGTTTTTGCTGGTTATTATTGCAGTTGTAGGCATTGCAATAAAGCTTGATGACGGCGGACCTGTTTTCTACAGAGCAAAGCGAATCGGAAAAAACAGCGTGATTTTCGATATGTATAAGTTCCGCTCGATGATTGTAGATGCACCCAACTGGACAAATAAAGACGGCTCTACATATAATGCACCCGACGACGATAGAGTAACGAAGGTAGGAAAATTCATAAGAAAAACAAGCATTGATGAGCTCCCGCAGTTTTTAAATGTGCTTGTTGGAAATATGACACTTATCGGTCCGAGAGCAAGCGGGGCAGGAGCACTCGGTAATTATCTTGACGACGAAAAGCCAAAGATGGACGTAAAGCCGGGTATTACGGGCTATACGCAGGCATATTACAGAAACGGTCTTTCTGTTAGAGAAAAGAGATTAAAGGATGCATGGTATGCACAGAACGTAACGTTTGCTCTTGATTTTAAGATTTTCTTTAAGACAATAGTCACCGTTCTAAAAACCGAGCAGGTTTATACAAATAAGGCGGGAACTTCGAAGGAAGAACTACGTATAGATGATGTTTCTGTTGCAAATGTGCAGGAAAGTGAAAACGAAAAGGTTATAAAATAACAATTTGATTTTGGAGGATTACTGTAATGTCAGTAAGTAAACAAGCTAAAGCTTTGTACTACGCAGTTTTTGAAGGCATTGAAACTTGGGCTGCAAATACAATCAACAAATTTCAGGAATGCCGTGATTTGAAAAAGTATATCACAAAAGAGCCGGTTCCAAAACAGTATGCAAAAGAGTATAAGGCCTATTGGTCGAAATATATGAATGCGTCGCCTAAATGGGGATGGTATTATGCATCTAAAAATGGTATTACAGATGTAAGATATGTTCCGCATACTCTTTATTATACAAAGCTTGACCAGCACTTTAATTCCAGAAAGCTTGGATGGGGATTCAATGATAAGAATTACTATTCAAAAATTTTTTCTGATATAAAGCAACCCGAAACAGTAATAAGAAAGTGTGGAAGTATACTTTTAGATAAAAATTACTGTCAGATATCTGCCGATGAAGCTTTTGAAAAAATTATGCAGCATACAGAAGTTATTTGCAAACCTTCTCAGGAATCCGGAAGTGGTAGAGGAATTCAGTTCTGGAAATGCTGTGAGGATAAGGAAAAGATTCTGCAGTTTATTCATGATAAGAGTAATAAAGATTACATTGTTCAGTGTATCATCAAACAGCATGAGGAACTTAACAAGGTACATGCCACTTCAATTAATACAGTAAGAATTTGTTCAGTTCTTCTTGAGGACGGAGTACATATTCTTTCCTCGTGTTTGAGAATGGGAAAGAATTCCAGTCGCGTTGACAATGTTACTGCAGGCGGAATAAGTGCGGGAATAAACGATGACGGTACTCTACAGGAGTTTGCATATAATTACTTTACTGGTGAAAAAACTGACATACATCCGCAAGGATATGTGTTCAAAGGTAAAAGCGTACCGTCTTATGATAAGGCAGTTGAGCTTGTAATGAAAGCACATCCTGTAATAGGAAACTTTAGACTTGTTTCGTGGGATATTGCTATTGATAACGAAGGAGAAGCCGTGCTTGTTGAGGTTAACATGAGAAAGGGCGGAATCAATCTGCACCAGTTTTCCAACGGACCTCTTTTCGGTGATCTTACCGACAGAATTATGGACGAAGTTTTCGGAAAATAATTGATGAAGGATGATAAATATGAGTTTAAGAACAATTTATAATAAAGTTGATGATTTTGCTCGTTTTGTATTCAGGTATAAATACGCAAAGGATGTAAACGCACATCACATAGAACATTTTAAAAAAAATGGTATCGAGATTAAAAAGCTTTCGAATAAGCAAAAGCAAGAAGTTCTGAAACTGTGGAAAAATGAAAAGAATTTTGATTTTTCATCCCATGAGCTTTATTACAGTATTACGGGAGTTTTTGACCCCAAGATATGCCCCGAAATGCTCTTCAGAACAAAAATAGAGCCCCCGCTTAATAACCGTGCACTAAATCTTGCATGGAATGATAAGTGCTATTTTGATCGTTTTCTTCAGAATGTAAATCTGCCGTATTCTTACATAAGAAACGTAAACGGTGTGTTTTATGACCATGATTATAATGTTATTTCCAAAGAGAAGGCGGTTGAGCTTGTTATAGAAAATAAGCAAAGCATTATAAAACCGTCAATGAACAGCGGAAACGGAAGAAAAGTTGCGCTTATAACAGAAAACGATGATATATTGGCGTTCTTTGATGACTTCAAGGAAAACTTTGTGGTTCAAGTTCTTATTAAACAGCATGAAACAATGGCAAAATTCAGTAAGCGTTCCGTCAATATAGTGAGGATGAATACGCTCTTTATAAACGGTAAGGTGAATTTCCTTAATGCTTCACTTCGTGCTAGTACCTCTGATTCAATTTCAGATAACGGTGATGTTGGTGAAGACGGAGAGGGCATGATTATTATCGGCGTTGAAAATGACGGAAGCCTTAAGGAAAAAGCGTATTATGCCAACGGAAAGTCGACTTCAACCCTGCCTGACGGAACGGCAATCAAAGGAATAAAGCTTCCGAATTTTGATAAAGCAATAGAAGTTGTTGAAAAAGCACACGAACAGCTTGCTCATTTTGGGCTTCTTGCATGGGATGTTACCTTTGATGAACAGGGTATTCCGCTTGTAATAGAATATAATCTTAACGGCATGGGTTTGTTTTACTATCAGCTTGTAAGCGGACCTATGTTTGAAGAGCATACCGAAGAACTGGTAAAAACTTTGTTTAATTGATTTTTTGGGAGTGGATAAGTGAAAGTATTATATATTGACGCGTATTTCAAGCCTGAAAAAACATCCGGTGCACACCTGTCGGAAGCAATGCGTAAGGCACTTGCAGAGGCAGGACATACAATGAAGGTTTATGCTCCTACTCCGTCAAGAGGAGTTTCGGATGAAGTAAGACGCGAATATAAAAAAAGAAGACATGATACAGACCTTGACGGTGCTGTTGAAATATACCGTTTTCCCCTTTACAGAGAGGGAAGGAACGCTCTTATGAGAGCGATAAGATACTGCATCTGCGATTTATGTCTTATGTGGTTCGGTCTTGTTTCAAAGGACGTTGATGTTATGCCGATAGGCAGTACACCGCCGATAAACGGACTGATGGGAACAGTAATTACAAAACTCAAAAAGCTTCCTCTTATTTATATTGTCCAGGACCTTTTCCCCGAATCGCTTGTAAGTACCGGAATGACACAAAAAGGTTCTCTTTTGTGGAAAATCGGTTCATGGGTATCGAATGTTACATATAAAAACGCATCACACATAATTGTGATTTCCGAAAGCATAAAGGACAGCCTTGTTGAAAAAGGCGTTCCCGAAGAAAAGATAAGTGTTGTCTATAACTGGATTGACACGGAGAAAACAGTTCCCGTTTCAAGAGAAGAAAATACGCTGTTTGATGAATTTGGGCTTCCAAGGGATAAGTTTTATGTAACTTACGCAGGAAACCTCGGTGCTTCGCAGAATATTGAGCTTGTAGTTGAGTGCGCCGAAAAAATGCGTGACAATGAAAATATCATGTTTGTCATTTTCGGAGAGGGAAGCGAAAAGGCAAAGCTTGAAAAGCGAATTGAGGACAGTAAACTGTCAAATATAAAGATGTTCCCAATGCAGAGCGTTGACAGAGTAAGCGAGGTTTACAGCCTTGGTGATGCTTCCTTTGTTATATGTAAAAAAGGCGTCGGGGACGGTGCTTTTCCGAGTAAGGCGGCAAGCATTATGGCGTGCGCAACGCCTGTTATTGCTTCCTTTGATGAGGACAGCGACTTGTGTAGGACAGTAAAGAATGTAAATGCAGGTATTTGTACGCAGCCTGAAAACGCATCCGATGCGGTCAATGCAATTATGAAGCTGTATGAAGATAAAGAGCTTTGCAGAACACTTTCGCAAAACGCAAGAAATACTGCCTGCACAAAATTCTCCAAGGAAACAGGCGTTTCAAAAAGAATTGAAATATACGAAAAATATGCACTGAAAAGAGAGAAATAAATGGAACGAATAAAAAAGCTATTGCGAATGCTTTTGGGATATCCGAAAAGACTCTTTAACGGAATATCCTTTCGTGCAACTGTTGTAGACAGTGCAATTGACAGAACAGCGGTTGTTGAGCATCATGCAAACGTGCGTTACAGCAAGATTGGAAAATATACATATGTTTCGGCACGTTCTGGTGTTGTTTATGCACAAATCGGCAGTTTCTGTTCAATTGCGGCAGGTGTTGGTATTGGCGGAGGTGCTCATAAAATTGATGCTGTTTCAACATCGCCCGTATTCAACAAGGGACGTAATATATTCGGCAAAAATTTCGGTAAAATAGAATTCAGCCCGTATAAAACAACAGTAATCGGAAATGACGTATGGATAGGCAACAGGGCACTTGTTCTTCAAGGTGTGAAAATCGGTGACGGTGCAATTGTGGGTGCAGGCAGCGTTGTCACAAAGGACGTAGAACCATATACAATCGTCGCAGGTAATCCTGCAAGAGTGATAAGAAAGCGTTTTGATGATGAGACGATAGAAAAAATGATTGAACTTAAGTGGTGGGATATGCCTGAGGAAGAACTAAGAAAATACGGCGACTGCTTTGAAAATCCCGAAAAGCTTTTTGAGAAAATTGGAGTGTAAAAAATGAAAATACTGCATTTAATGTTAGCGTGTTTTTACATTGATAATTATTCGTATCAGGAAAACCTTCTGCCAAAGTATCACAAAAAACAGGGGCATGAGGTTGAAATAGTTGCTTCTCTTTTTACGTTTGACGAAAACGGCAACGGAAAGTGGTTACCTAAAGCCGATAAGTACATAAACGAGCACGGAATTCCCGTAACAAGACTTGATTTCAAAAACGGAAAAGCGGAAAAAATGCTGAGAAGATATATAGGTCTTGAAAAAGAGCTTGAAAGGTTTTCGCCTGACATTATCTTTATTCACGGCGTTCAGTTTTGCGACATAGACGTTGTGGTAAAGTATCTTAAAAAGCATAAGAACGTCAGAGTATATGCAGATAACCATGCTGATTTTTCAAACAGTGCAAAGAGCTTTGTGTCAAGATACATTCAGCACAGAATTATCTGGAGAAGATGCGCAAAGGCTATAAATCCGTTTGTGACTAAGTTCTATGGCGTGCTTCCTGCAAGAGTTGATTTTCTTGTCAATGAATATAAGCTCCCGAAAGAAAAGGTTGAGCTTCTTGTTATGGGTTCGGACGATGAAGACGTTATTGAAGCTGCAAAAGAAGAATCGGTAAAGGCAATACGCGAAAATTACGGCATTGCAGACGACGATTTTCTTATAATGTACGGTGGAAAAACCGATAACTACAAAAAACAGACACTTCTGCTTATGGATGCGGTGAATGCAATAGACAATCCGAAGCTGAAACTTATTGCTTTCGGTTCGGTAATCCCAGAGCTTAAAGAAGAAATAGAAAAACGCTGTTCCGACAGAGTGCAGTATATCGGTTGGGTTCTTGCAAAGGACTCCTATAAGTACTATGCTGCGGCAAATCTTGCGTGTTTTCCGGGAAGACATTCTGTATTTTGGGAACAAGTCGCAGGACAGGGAATTCCGCTTCTTGTTAAGAAATGGGACGGCACAACTCATGTTGACTGCGGTGGAAACGTAAAGTTTTTAACGCAAGATACCACAGAAGAAATCAAAACAGCAATAGAGGAAATACTTTCCGGTGATAACTATGAAAAGATGCTTGCTTCGGCACAAAAAGCGAGCAGTACGTTTATGTACAGTGATATAGCAAAAAGGAGTATTTCCGAACAGTAATGACACCTATTACAAAAAAACAGTATTTTTTGTCTTCACGAAAGCTCGATCTTTTTGATATGGACGAGCATGTTTTAGGACAAAAGTATCTGTACACAGACGAAAAACTGAATATAACACAGTGTAAAACCTCTGACGGAATACAGGTGTATATCCTTGGAAACGCTTTCTGCACGGACAAAAAGGATAAGAGCATAGAAGAAGACATTTCGGCAAATGTCGAAAATAATTTGGCAGAAGCCACACGCTTCTGGACAGGAAGATATGTGCTTATTACGGAAAATGAACTTTTCACCGATGCTTGTGGACTTATGAGCGCATTTTATACCGAAAAGGACGGCGAATGGTACGTATGCTCATCACTGGCCCTGTTGTCTTGTGTTACCGAAAGGAAAATAGAAAAGGGCGTAAAGAACAGCGGTCTTACATGGCAACTTTTGCCGTATACTCTGCTTTGCGATACCAAAGCTCTTATGTGTACGCAGAAAATGAGCTTTGAAGACGGCAAAATCAATATACTGCCTTCAATGTGGATGCATGATTACACGGCACTTTCCACAGAGGAAAAATGCAAGGCTGTGTCCGATATGCTTGTCAATGCCGTATATAACATAAATAAATATTCGGGCAAAAGAATTGTTCTTGCACTTACAGGCGGCAAGGATTCGAGAGTAACGTTCTCGGCACTCATAAAGGCGGGTGTGCCTTTCTCGTCATATACGGCACAGCACGACAATATAAGCTCCTCCGATAAATCCGTTCCCAAAAAGCTTTGCGATATGTTCGGTGTAAATCATACATACATAAAGAAGAAAAAGTTTTCTCAGCAAAAGCTTTCGGATTATATGGATTTTTGCGGTAAAAATTCAAACGGAGCAGACGCTCACTTTTATGCCTGTGGTCAGTTTTCTTCCTTTGGAGAAGATGCAATTGTTTTGCGAAGCGGTCTTTATGAGGCAGGACAGATGTATTCAAGAGGTATCGCAGGAGCAGATGCAGACAGCTTTAAAAAGGGAATATGCTCGTACTATAAAGACGAATTTGGTACAGATAGCTCTCAGAAAATTGGATTTGATGAGTGGCTGGAGTATACAGAGGAAAATCCTGTAAAGTTTGTTGACATACGTGACAGGTTTTACATTGAGCAGAGAGCTGGCGGCTGGGTAAGTGCCATTGAGCAGTCGCTTGACATAAACGATTTCACATCAATTCAGATTGCAAACTGTAAGGAAGTTTTGTCCGTTCTGCTTTCGTGCAACGAAACAGAGAGAAATAATCTTTCTTTGTCGTATGAAACAATAAAGTATCTTGATTCAAAGGCACTTGAAATAGAAATAAACAAGAGAACCTTTGCCGACAAATTGACGCTTTTAAAATCAAGACTTAAAAATCCCGTAAAAATGACAAAAAAATTCATCAAAAAACTTATCAGAAGGTAATAAGATGCATTTTATTTATGTATATGGCGGATGTTCGCCAAAAAAATACAAGGAATATGTAGAGGACAAGGGAATACGTGTCCAGCAGCAGTCGCAGAAGTATAATCAGCTTCTTATGGAAGGACTTTGCGCAAACGGTGCAAGAGTGGATGCTGTTTCGTCACGTCCCATAAACCAAGCTGTCAGCACAAGGCTTTTCTATAAAGGTGAAAAGGACAGCGAGAACGGAATTAATTATTATTATGTTCCGTTTATAAGCTATCCGGTGCTTCGAAATGTGAGCGTGTTTTTCAGCGTGTTCTTTAAAATACTGTTTATGCGTGCAGAAAAGGAACGTGTCATGATTTGCGATGCACTTAATATTGCAGTATCGGTTGCAGCGTACCTTGCATGCAAAATCCGCAGAATTAAAACCGTTGGAATTGTAACGGACGTGCCATGTCACAGACCCGATAATGCAAAGGTCCCGTTACACGAAAAGATAAACCTTTGGATTATGAAGAAATTTGACAGCTATCTATTTCTCACCGAGCAAATGAGCAGTATTGTAAATCCGAAGAACAGACCATATGTGGTACTTGAGGGACATGCGGATGTGGGAATGTCAAATGTGAGCAACAACCTTGAGGGAAAATACGATAAAAAAGTATGCTTATATGCCGGAACCTTACGAAAGGTTTACGGAATTGAAAGCCTTGTAAAAGGTTTTATAAAGGCAGATGTTCCCGATACTGAGCTTCACATATACGGAAGCGGAGATTTCGAAGATGAACTTAAAAAGCTTTGTGGGCAGTATCAGAATGTAAAATACTTTGGTGTTGTACCGAATAGGGAAATTGTTGAAAACGAACTTCGTGCAGCCTTGCTTGTAAATCCAAGGCCGACAAATGAAGAATATACAAAGTATTCTTTTCCTTCAAAAAACATGGAATATATGGCATCGGGTACTCCTGTGCTCACAACACGTCTTCCCGGTATGCCCGAAGAATACAACGAATATGTGTACCTTATTGACGAGGAAAACCAAGATGGAGTTTGCAATAAACTTTGCGAAATTCTCTCGCAACCGAAAGAGGTGCTTCATGAAAAGGGAATTTTGGCAAAAGAGTTTATATTAAAAGAGAAGAACAATGTAGTGCAAGCAAAAAAACTTATGCAAATGCTTGACAGGGAGAGATAGTTTTGGGGTTAAGTGTTCAACATAATAAAAAACTGAATATTTCACTTTTTGACTTGTTCACAATAATGTATTTTCTGAACAAGTTATTACCGGTTTTCGGATTTTATTTGCCGGGTATTGTGTTTCTGGGGCTTTTTGCATATTTGATGTTTTTCTCTTTTTGCAGAATCAGTGCGATGGGGAAAGACGGAAAGATATTTAACTTGTTTCTGCTTCTTTCTGTAGCATTGCTTACATGTCTGAGATATCTTATTGCAGGAAAAGCAGCTGCGATTCCTATGTATATGTACGGAGAGCTTCAGGTAACGCTGTATGGACTTATAGTTGTTAGCTATCAGTGTAAATCACGAGAACTAAAGCTTGAAAAGCTATTTGTGTTTGTATTGTTCAATTATGTTATAACAGGTGTTACAACGCTTGTCGGAAACATAAACTATCCCGAAGCTTCCCGTATTCTTGCAACGCTTTCAAGTACCGATGCGGAATATGCATTGTATATGTTAAACAATATAGCCGGCTTTACCTTTGTCTATGAGCTTGTGCTTATGACGCCGCTTATAGTTTATATGGTAAAGAAAAACAGAATAAACCGACTGCTCGGTACCGCAATGCTTTTGCTGAATGCAGTGATCATTATTAATGCAGAATACACAGGGGCACTTATCATGTATATTGTTTCTCTGTTTACATTTTTTGCCGGAAAGCTCACTCCCAAGAAAACGGTAGGAATGTTTGCACTTCTGGCATCGGTTACATCTCTTGCATCAAATCTGCTTGCAGAGCTGTTCTTGTTTTTTTCGGAAAAATTGCAGAGTGAAGTTTTCTCCCAGAGATTTGAATATATTGCATATATGCTCACAGGTGAAGGTGCAAAGGACGTTACCGAGCACGGCAATAGAATGGAACTTTATCAAGAATCCATTAATTCTTTTTTTGAAAGCCGCGGTTTTGGCACATGGAGCCAAGGCGGCATCGGCGGACATTCATTTATACTTGATACCCTTGCAATATACGGATTTGTTGGAATTATAGCAATTGTAATAATATATGCAACCATTTATCAGCTTTGCCTAAAGCCTTACAGGCACACGGATTTTTACGGATATATGGTATGGTCGTATCTTATTGCTATAATATTGGCAGTTATTAATCCTAAGGTGTTTTTCTTCCATTTTGTTGTGACAATGGCCTTGTTTGCAAGTATTATGAGTAAGGATACAGGAGAGAAAAAGCGATGAAAGTATTATGGATAGTAAACAAGTGTTGCGGTGCATTGCACCAGAAGATATACGGTAAGAAAGCTACCGGCGGTCAGTGGCTTGAGGCTATGCTCCAAGAGGTGCAAAAGCAGACTGAAGATAAAATAGTAGTAGTCAATATAGAAGAAAACCCGGCAATTACCGAATACAGCGAGGGAAATGTTTCTTTCTATACTTTAAAAGGAAAACCTAACGAGCATTATGATTATAAATCTGCGGAATCAGTTAAGGCGTGGAAGACTATCTTTGAAAAAGAGAAACCCGATATCATGGAAATATGGGGAACGGAGTTCCCGTATGCACTTGCAGCATTCAGGGCGTGTCCCGATATTCCGTCTGTTGTTTTTGTTCAGGGGATACTTGACAGTATAGCAAAATACTATATTTCGGGACTTACCGAAAAGGAACTGAAAAAAGCCCTTTCACTTCGTGATGTGCTTTCGGGAACAACCATAAAGCAAACTGCACGTGCATATCAAAAACGTGTCGAATATGAAAAGGAAATTGTAAGAAGGGCAAAGCACATTATTGTAGAAAATCATTGGGCAGAGTCTTATTATAAGAAGATGTGCCCCGGTGTGAATGTGCATTTTTGTCCGATAAGCATTTCCGATAGTTTTTCAAAGGTACAGTGGAGTGAAGAGGGTATGGAACCACACACAATAATGTGTCCTGCTGCCAATTACCCAATAAAGGGGCTTCATATGCTGCTTCATGCACTTGCAATTGTTAAAAAGTTTTATCCGAATGTTCGCCTTTATATTCCTGGAACGGCATTTAAAGAAGCAAAAACGATAAAAGCAAAGCTCAAACAGCACGGTTATGATAGACTGATTCTTTCGCTTGTAAAAAAGCTTGACCTTTCGGAAAATGTTGTTTATGTCGGAAGACTGACGGCGGACGAAATGGCAAGTAAAATGGCAAGTGTCAACTGCTTTGCAATGACATCGGCTATCGAAAATCATTCGAGCACACTCAAAGAGGCAATGACTGTCGGCACGCCTTGTGTTTCGTCTTATGTGGGCGGTGTACCCGAATATGCCGTTAATGAAGAAAATTGCCTGCTTTACAGGTTTGAAGATTACGAAATGCTTGCGTATAATATAGGTAGACTGTTTGAGGATGCATCTCTTAGAAGAAAGCTTTCGGAAAACGCGGTAAAGGATTTAAGAAAACCGAAGGATAAGACGGATTATGAGAGAATGAGGGAAATTATCGAAATTTCCTGCCATAAATAATTATTTGAGGAAGATAGCATGAAAATTGTACTTATAAACCACACTTTTCAGGAAGAGCGATTTTATAAACGTTGGAGACTGTTGTCAGAAACACATGAAGATCTTGACATTTATCTTCTTGCTCCAAAGGAGTATAAATGGGGTGGAGGTGCAGCTCTTACATACGGAAAAGCATATGTTCAGGAAGGAAAGACGGTGGAGTCTGAAAGATTTCATATAAGACTTATACGTCTTGAAAAGCATCGTTACAGCTCGTGGACTTCTGCGGATATGGTCAATGCAATACTTGAAATTAAGCCTGACATTGTTTACCATATCGGTGAGCATACACAGGATTCCCTCATGCAGCTTCTTGATTTGAAGAAAAGCGGAAAGCTGCCCGATACGAAGTTTGTTGCCTTCAGTATGCGTGGACATCAGCATGCCCTGAAGCTTGAGACAAGCTCAAATCCGCTTGTTATGATAAGAAAAGCCGTATTCTACTTTGTAAAGAAGAATAAGATAAAAAAACTCAATAAATACTGTGATGCAATTTTCTGCCACTATCCCGACGGTAGAGACGAGTTTATTAGAGAAGGATATAAGGGACCGATTTATATGCAGACACAGGTTGGCGTTGATACGGATATCTTCCACACAGATGAAGAAGCCCGCAGAAAGATAAGAGAAAAGTACAATATAGGCGACGCTTATCTTTTCGGTAGTGCATCAAGATTCAATGCAAGTAAAGGACTTTCGGAAATTATCGCAGCACTTCCCGAGGAAGGCAACTGGAAGTATCTCATGATGGGACACGGCAGAGATGACGAGGTTGAAAAGATTAAGAGCGAAATAGCTGCCAGAGGTCTTGAGGATAAAATTATTCTCACGGGATATATAGATAACTGGACTGACATGGCACAGCACTGGAATGCTCTTGACTGCGCTGTGCATATGCCGCTCACAACGCCAAAGTGGGAGGAAACATTCTCTCTTGCACTTGTTCAGGCAATGGCAACTTCTCTACCTGTTATCGGTAGTTCGTCAGGTTCCGTACCTTATCAGATTGGTCCTGATGGAATAGTTCTTCCTGAGGGTGATATTGAAAAGATGCGTGAGACTTTTGTGCATTTTATGAACAATCCCGATGAGGGAAAGGCAATTGGCGAAAAGATGAAAGAAAGAGCATTTAAATGCTTTGATATAAGACCGCTTAATGAGCTGTTTTACCGCACGATTGTTGACGTTAAAAACGGCGTTCATGATGAAAATAAAACAGACATGGCTTCATATTGGGATTAAGAAGGGTTAATATGCAGAAAAAGAAATTGCATCTTACAAAATATGTTGAAAAGGTGTTTGAAACAAACGGCGAATATGCCGAATGGGGCGGATACTATAACTATGACTTTTTAAGCAGTGACGGCACAAAGCTTCTTTGTAACAGAAGCAGCTTTGACGGAAGACAGATTGAAAAGGGCGATACAGTTGAAGTGGGATATTACAGTATCCCTGAAGGTACATGGCATAGCCTTGATATTTCCGATTCATTTAACTGGCCGCAGGCAACAATGCTTCAGTGGGTGCCGAATACGGGTAACAAAGAGATTATATTCAATCTTTCAAAGGACAATCATCTCATTTCACGTATTATAAATATTGAAACGGGAGAAAAGAGAGACTTGTGCTATCCCGTGTACTGTCTTACCCCTGACGGTAAGAAAGCGATTACACTGAACCTTGAGAGAAGCTATTGGACTCCTGCTTACCATTATCAGTCGGTTGCAAATGAAGAATGTAACGTAAATGTACTTGAGGGTGACGGTATTTTTGCCCTTGATTTAAAGGAAAATACGCTTACAAGAATTGTGTCGCTTGACGATGTGATAAAACTCAAGCCTGATGAAGGATTCGAACAAGGAAAACATTGGCTTGAGCATATTATGATAAATTCGTCGGGAACGGAAATGGTTTTCCTGCACAGATATAATCTGCCCGGAACGGGAAGACTTACCCGAATGATAATGGCGAATATTGATGGGACAAATATGCATGTGATTGACGGCTGGAAGAAGTTTGCGTGGTCGCATTTCGGCTGGAAAACGGATACGTCGTTTGTTATTTACTCTCGTGCATCCAGAAAACGTGCTGTTAACAATAGTGCTGTGCAGGTAATGTTAAAGCCGGGAACAGACAGAAAAACAACCGCAACAAACAAAAGAACGTTAAAAGCGTTGTTACGTACAGCGGTGAGGAATGCTTTTGAAATTCTTCCAAAAAGGATAAAAGCTCATTTAAGGTATGTAAGCGGTTATCAGTTGTATGAAAAGAACAATAATGAATATAAGTTAAAAAAACTATATGATGGAAAGCTTCTGGAAGTGGACGGCCACCCATCCTTTGAAAAACTCGGAAAGTATATGATTACAGATACATATGCAGATTATGGAAAGAAACGCAATCTGCTCGTCATGAATTCCGAGAGTGGAAAATGTATGATTCTTGGAACTTTTTACTCGCCTTTGTGGGGAACACCGGCGACATGCGATTTGCATCCCAAATTAAGCAAAAATAATGATTATTTGGTTGTTGATACTGCTTATTCGGGAATACATAGAATGATGGTACTTAAGCTTTGCTGGGAGAAGATTAAGGATGTGATAGGATAAATGAAGATACAGCGAACAGAGAACACAACCAGAAACATGTTCTGGGGATTTGGCAGTAATATTATAAAAATGCTGCTTCCGTTTGTTGCAAGAACAGCACTTCTCAAATTACTTGGTGAGCAGTATCTTGGACTGAACGGACTTTTCTCTTCAATTTTGCAAGTATTGAACCTTGCAGATTTGGGATTTGGTTCTGCAATAGTATATAGCATGTATAAACCGATAGCAAACGATGATGAAAATGCTGTCTGTTCATTGCTTGCACTATATAAAAAAATTTATCGGGTGATAGGTGTTGTAATTCTTACTCTTGGATTATCACTTTTGCCTTTTTTGGATAATCTGATTGCAGGAGATGTGCCGGCAGACGTAAATATCAGAATTGTATATCTTATATATCTATTGAATACTGTTATCAGTTATTGGATGTTTGCGTATAAGGGCTCATTGCTTTCCGCGCATCAGCGTGTTGATGTCAAAAATAAAATATCAACAGTTATTTTGTTTATTCAATATGGTCTTCAGTTAGGACTTTTGTTTGTTTTTGATAACTATTATCTGTACTTGATATCATTGCCGATAGTTACAATGTTAAGTAATATTGCAACAGCAATTGCCGTTAAAAAACTTTATCCGCAATATGTATGTAAAGGAACTGCGCCAGATGATGTAAAGCAGGGAATAAAAAAACAGGTTGGTGGATTGTTTTTAAGTAAAGTATGTGGCACGACAAGAAATTCATTGGACAGCGTGTTTATTTCATCCTTTGTAGGTCTGTCTACAGTTGCAATGTACGGAAACTACTATTATATTTTGAATTCTGTACATTCCATGTTGAGTGTTGTAGGTCAATCTGTGCTTGGCGGTGTTGGAAACAGTGTTGCCAAGGAAACTGTTGATAAGAATTACGCAGATTTTAACAAGATGAATTTCATTTACTCATGGTGTGTCGGCTGGTGCTGTTGCTGCATGTTGTGTTTGTATCAGCACTTTATGCGTTTGTGGGTCGGAGAATCGTTGATGTTTTCTTTTCCTACAATGATTCTGTTTTGTGTTTATCTATACGCTCAGGCAGCCACAGATATAAAGAACGTGTATGTTGATGCATGTGGATTGTGGTGGGAAAATCGAAAACGCTCTGTGTTGGAAACAGTAGTAAACTTTATTTTTAATCTGGTGCTTGGATGGTTCTTTGGTGTTGTCGGAATTCTTCTTGCAACATTAATAACAATTGTGTTTATTAATTTGTTTTATGGTACAAAAATACTTTTTGATAATTATTTTAAGGGAATGAATATACTTGCTTATTTTGGAAGACATATTTATTTCTTTGCTGTAACTGTTGTAGTGTCAGTTATAACACTGTTTGTATGCGAATTACTTCCAACCATCGGATGTGGTTATTTGATTTTAAAACTTGTAATATGTGCTGTTTTGCCAAATGTTTTGTTCTTCCTTATTTACTTTAGAACAAAACCCTTTAAAGAAGCAGCACCCTTGTTAATCAGAGTGTTTTCAAAGGTGTTAAAGAAATCTATATAGTAATAAAGATTATTGACAGACAAATTATTTATCCCTGTTTTAATCAGAAAGGAGATATATGAGTAAAATTAATATGACCTTTTCAGAAAAAGTTGAACTGTTGTCGTGCGAGCTGGTATATAAAGTTAAAGGCAGACTTCGTTTGCAGCAGAAGAACAGTGATAGGTATGCTTTGCGAAATGTTATGGATGCGCAAAGCGGAGCAAAGCTTTTGATTGATGGCTTAAACTCCGATAAGCCTTTCCTTGTTGGCAGATTCGGTATGAATGAGTGTACAGCAGCAACAAAGTATCTTCATAAAGTCGCCCTTGGTGGAACGTACGGCGCGGCTTTGAAACTCATGTGTACAAATGCGGGTTTTTTTCCCGAAAATGAAGAATATCTTGACCGTTATGCCGAAATGGTTCTTCCGCTTTATAATCAGCTTGATATGCTTTGCATTATGAGAGCATTTGGAGAAGAGTTTATAATAAAGCACTATTGTCCTGATGCAACTCTTACAACGCTTCGTGCGATTGAACCTGCTGTGACACAATGGACGAGTGTACTGAAAGACAAAAAGGTCCTTGTTATACATCCGTTTGAGGAAAGCATACGAAATCAGTACTATAACAACCGCGAAAAAATATACGTAGGAACAGATATTTTGCCGGAATTTGATTTGCAGACCGTGAAGGCTGTTCAAACTGCAGCAGATAATCCTGATGAGCGTTTTGCATGTTGGTTTGAGGCACTTGATTACATGACTGAGGAAGCACTGAAAAAGGATTTTGATATAGCACTTATCGGATGCGGAGCATACGGTCTGCCGCTTGGAGCGAGAATTAAGCAGGCAGGTAAAAAGGCGGTCCATATGGGAGGATGCCTGCAGCTTTTGTTCGGAATACGCGGAGCGCGTTGGGATACACGCGACTATATGATGCCGTTCATTAATGAATTCTGGACAAGACCGGCTGAGTCAGAGATACCCGAAAAAGCAAAAAAGGTAGAAAACGCCTGTTACTGGTAATAAATAATAACGAAAATAAATAGTGTTACAATGTTGGAGGAATAAAAATGAGCTTATTTGAAAACAAAACCCTACTCATCACCGGCGGCACGGGATCGTTCGGAAACGCAGTGCTCAACAGATTTTTAAATACTGACATAGGTGAAATACGCATATTCTCAAGAGATGAAAAAAAGCAGGACGATATGCGTCACGAATTTCAGGCAAAGATGCCAGATGTTGCAGACAAGATAAAATTCTATATTGGCGATGTACGTGACCTTGCATCTGTCAAAAACGCAATGCATAATGTTGACTACATTTTCCATGCAGCTGCATTAAAGCAGGTTCCTTCGTGTGAGTTTTTCCCGATTGAAGCGGTGAAAACAAACGTGCTTGGAACTGAAAACGTGCTTACTGCAGCCATTGACGCAGGTGTTAAGAATATCGTTTGCCTTTCCACTGACAAGGCAGCGTATCCTGTTAACGCAATGGGTACAAGTAAAGCAATGATGGAAAAGGTTATCGTTGCAAAGTCAAGAACAGTTGACCCTAATAAGACAAAAATCTGCTGTACACGTTACGGAAACGTAATGTGCTCCAGAGGCTCTGTTATTCCGCTGTGGATTGAACAGATAAAGCAGGGTAACCCCATTACTATAACAGACGGCACAATGACTCGCTTTATCATGAGCCTTGATGAAGCGGTTGACCTTGTACTCTTTGCTTTTGAACATGGCATAAACGGAGATATTCTTGTTCAGAAAGCTCCTGCCTGCACAATTCAGACTCAGGCAGAGGCGGTATGCGAGCTGTTTGGCGGAGATAAAAACGCAATCAAGAAAATCGGCATCCGCCACGGCGAAAAGATGTATGAAACTCTTCTCACAAACGAGGAATGTGCAAATGCTGTTGATATGGGACAGTTTTACAGAGTTCCTGCCGATACAAGAGGACTTAACTACGATAAGTACTTCAAAGACGGCGATGTAGAGAGAAATCCGCTTACCGAGTTTAATTCTCATAACACAGAGCTTCTTGATGTTGAGGGCGTAAAGCAAAAGCTCCTCACGCTTTCGTATATCAGAGAAGAGCTTGAATTGATGGGAATTAAACACTGAAAACATCAAAAGCAATACCCTTTTTACCCTGAAAATATTTGGACTAAGGTGTAATTTGTTATGAACGATTTTTGCAGAGCAGTTATAAATCTTGTCGCTGCAGGTTTGACAGAAAAAAAGGAATATATCCCTGAAGATTTCAACTGGGAAGAGGCATTGAAGCTTGCGGATGTACACAGAATTACTCCAATGCTTTATTACGGTGCGCAGTTTTTGGGGATAAGTGTGCCTGAACATATAAAGAACGAATTGATAATGGCAACACTTAAGAGCATAAAAAAAGACCAGAAGCAGCAGTATGAGGTATCTCTCATACAAAAAGCTTTTGAAGAAAACGAAATAGATTATGTGCTCTTAAAAGGAATAGTATTAAAGCCGTTGTATCCTAAATCCGAAATGCGTTCAATGACTGATGCGGATATTCTGATTAAAGAGCAGCAGTATAACAAGGTTTCAAGAATCATGAAAGAGCTTGAGTTTTCCGAGGTTACTCAGAGTGACCATGAGTATATCTGGGAAAAGAAGCACTGCCTTAATCTCGAGCTTCATAAAAGACTTATACCTTCATATAACAAGGATTATTACGAATATTTTTCCGACGGATGGAATTTTGCACGCAAAGAACAAGGCTCAATGTATTGTATGAGTGACGAAGATAATTTCATATACCTTTTTACTCATTTTGCAAAGCATTACCGTGATGCCGGAATTGGAATACGCTATATGACAGACCTTTATCTGTACCTTAAGAATAAGCCTGATATGGATAATGTTTATATAGAAAAAACGTTTGAAACACTGGGACTTATAAAATTCTATCATAATATTCTTTCAACGCTTGAGGTTTGGTTTGAAGGAAAAGAATCCGATGATCTTACGGATTTTATTACAAGCAGAATAATAAACAGCGGTCTTCACGGCACATACTACAATCACATTGTTTCAAAAGCCTTAAAGGATTTGAAACACAGCAACGGTAAAGGGCTAAGAATAAAACGTCTTGTGAAGATTCTTTTTCCGTCCTTGAAGAATATGAGAATCCTTTACCCGTGTCTTGAAAAAGCGCCTGTACTTCTTGTATGGTTCTGGCTTGTAAGGCTTGTTTCGGCAGTTTTGTATAAAAGAAAAAATGTACAAGCACACAAAGAGGCAATAAGGATTATTTCACCGGAAAATGTACAGCATTATCATGACGAGCTTGTTTTTGTCGGACTGGATTTCGGCTTTTGATTAAGTTTTTTTATAATAGGATACGAGAATATTCGTTGAAAGGAAAATAAATATGTTTGAGAATGTTTCATTTAAGAATAACGGAAAATTGAAACTGCTTATTATAGTCGGTACGCGTCCGGAGATAATACGCCTTGCGGCGGTTATCAACAAGTGCAGAGCGTATTTTGATACAATTCTTGCACATACCGGACAGAATTACGACTATAATCTGAACGGAGTGTTTTTCAAGGATTTGAAGCTTTCGGATCCTGAAGTATATATGGACGCAGTTGGAAGTGACCTTGGTGAGACAATGGGTAATATCATTGATAAATCATATAAGCTCATGGCAGAGATAAAGCCGGATGCCGTTCTTGTGCTTGGTGACACAAACAGCTGTCTTTCCGTAATCGGTGCTAAACGCCTTCACATACCGATTTTCCACATGGAAGCAGGAAATCGCTGTAAGGATGAGTGTTTGCCCGAGGAGACAAACCGTAGAATTGTTGACATTATTTCAGATGTCAATATGGCTTATTCTGAGCATGCAAGAAGATATCTTGCAGATTGCGGACTTCCTAAGGAGCGTACATATGTTACAGGTTCTCCAATGGCGGAAGTCCTACACAACAATCTTGATGAAATTGAGGCAAGTGATATTCATGCAAGACTCGGTCTTGAAAAGGGAAGATATATTCTTCTTTCTGCTCACAGAGAGGAAAATATTGATACCGAGAAGAATTTCACATCTCTCTTTACTGCAATCAATAAAATGGCTGAAAAATATGACATGCCTATTCTCTATTCCTGCCACCCGAGAAGTAAAAAGCGTCTTGAAGCATCGGGCTTTACGCTTGATAGCCGTGTTATTCAGCATGAGCCACTTGGATTTCATGACTATAACTGCCTTCAGATGAACGCTTTTGCTGTAGTATCGGACAGCGGAACACTTCCCGAGGAAAGCTCATTCTTCACAAGTATAGGAAAGCCTTTTCCTGCAGTATGCATCCGTACGTCAACAGAACGCCCCGAGGCGCTTGATAAAGCGTGCTTTATCCTTGCGGGAATAGACGAAAAGAGTCTTCTTCAGGCGGTTGAAACGGCGGTTGACATGAATGAAAACGGCGATTACGGCATTCCCGTACCCGATTATGTTGAAGAAAACGTTTCAACAAAGGTTGTAAAAATCATACAGTCCTACACTGGAGTTGTTGATAAAATGGTATGGAGAAAGTTCTGATAAGGAGTATGCTTTTATGAATATACTTATTACCGGCGCTGCAGGATTTGTTGGAAAAAACCTTACAGCTGCATTGCAGAACATAAAGGATGGCAAGGACAGAACACATCCCGAAATTAAAATTGATGAGCTTTATTTATATGATGTTGATTCGGATAAAGATATGCTTGATGTGGCTTGTAAGAACGCTGATTTTGTATTCAATCTTGCAGGTGTAAACCGTCCGCAGAATCCCGAAGAATTCATGCAGGGTAATTTCGGCTTTGCTTCAACCTTGCTTGACACACTTAAAAAATATAATAATACCTGTCCTGTTGTGCTTTCAAGCTCGATTCAGGCAACGCTCATAGGCAGATATGACAGTGATTACGGCAGAAGCAAAAAAGCGGGAGAAGAACTGTTCTTTGACTATGAAAAAGAGACGGGAGCCAAGGTACTTGTATACCGTTTTCCAAACCTTTTCGGAAAATGGTGCAGACCAAACTACAACAGCGCCGTTGCAACCTTCTGCAATAATATTGCAAATGACCTCGAAATAACAGTCAATGACCCGTCGGTAGAGCTTGAACTGCTATATATTGATGATCTTGTTGATGAAATGCTTTGTGCTCTTGAAGGAAAAGAGCATCATTGTGAATTCGATGGCATAAAAACGGTGCTTTGCGATGATGGAAAATTCTGTGCTGCTCCTGTAACACATAGGGTAACGCTCGGTGAAATTGTAAGGCTTCTTGAGGCTTTCCGTGACCAGCCAAAGAATCTTACAATGCCTGAAATTCCATATAACAGCTTTGCTAAAAAGCTTTATTCAACCTATCTTTCATATTTGCCTAAAGAAAAGGCGGCATTTGAGCTTAAAATGAATGTTGATGACAGAGGAAGCTTTACGGAACTTTTAAGAACAGAAAAGTGCGGTCAGTTTTCCGTCAATATTTCAAAACCCGGCATCACCAAAGGACAGCACTGGCATAACACCAAGTGGGAGTTCTTTATTGTTGTTTCAGGAAAAGGACTAATTCAGCAGAGAAAAATAGGCTCTGATGAGGTACTGAATTTTGAGGTGAGCGGAGAAAAAATTCAAGCTGTTCATATGCTTCCGGGATATACACACAACATTATAAATCTGTCTGATAAAGAAGATTTGGTAACAGTAATGTGGGCAAATGAGTGCTTTGATGCAAATAAGCCCGATACTTTTTTTGAAGTTGTGGAATAAATTTTGACCGAATAAACTGAAAAGAACGCACACCGCGTTCTTTTTTTATGAAACAGTCATTTTTTCAAAACGTCAGTTTAAAATATCTTAATTGAATGTCGGTTTTTTTAAGTTGACATATAACTTTCCATGTGTTAAAATACATAAAAAGACAAGCGAAGGAGAATGTTCCATGAAATTTTGCGATATACATATCCGTGACCCGTTTATTCTTCCCGATAACGGAAAGTATTATCTTTACGGCTCAAGAGGCAGTCAGACTTGGGCTGGCTGCACAGGTCTTGATGTTTATGAAAGCTGTGACCTTGAGAATTGGTCTGAGCCTGTTGAAGCCTTTACTAAACCCGAAAACTTCTGGGCAGACCGCAATTTCTGGGCACCCGAGGTACATAAATATAACGGTGAATACTATATGTTCGTAAGCTTCAAAGCAGAGGGCGTTTGCAGAGGCACACAAATTCTCAAAGCATCTTCGCCTATGGGACCTTTTCTTGTTCACAGCGACGGACCTGTAACACCCCGTGACTGGGAATGTCTTGACGGAACACTTTACGTTGAAAACGGTGTGCCGTATATGGTTTTCTGCCATGAGTGGAGTCAGGTGGAAGACGGTGAAATGTGCGTGATTGAATTGACATGCGATCTTAAAGCGCCCGTAGGTGAGCCGAAACTTCTTTTCCGCGCATCGGCTCCATCCTGGAGTGACGGATATCAGCCCGGAAAATACGTTACCGACGGACCTTTCCTCTATCGTACAAAGAGTGGAAGACTGCTTATGATATGGTCAAGTTTTTCAAAGAAGGAATACTGTGAGGGTATTGCATATTCCGATAATAACAGCATACACGGCTCATGGACACATGATGACAGAATGCTGTTTGAAAAGGACGGCGGACACGGAATGATATTCAAGACTTATGAGGGAGAACTGAAGTTCATATGTCATATTCCCAATAACTCGCCTCATGAAAGACCTTGTCTGTTTGATTTAATTGAAAAGGACGATACACTTTATCTTAAATGAGGAGAACTTAAAATGTCGGGAAGAATATATGTTATCACCGAACACGGTGTAAAGGAAAATTGCAAGGAGCTTCAGACAAAGCAAATACAAGCCGTTTTTGATATGTGTAAGGAAAACGGCGGTACGGTTGTATTTCCTAAGGGCGAGTTTTATGCTGCAAGCCTTCGGATGTGGTCGAATATGACACTTCTCTTCAAGAGTGGTTCAAGGCTTTACGGAAGCGAGGAGTGCGACGATTACGAGATTTATCAAGCACCTGAGGGCGTAGAACTCAGAACAGATATGGAAATGATTACCGAATACTATCTCAGCTTCGGTAAAAACCCTGCCACATGGCATGAGTACCGTAGAGCGATGATTTCTGCTTACGGAGAAAAGAACATTGCAATTATCGGAGAGGAAGATTCAATTATAGACGGACAAAACTGCTATGACCCTAACGGTGAAGAAAACTACAGAGGTCCTCACGGAATTTTTCTTACAAACTGTGAAAACATAGAACTTCGCGGATACACAATTCAGCACAACGGCAACTTCATGCATCAGCTTGATATGTGTACAAACACCACCATCAAGAATGTAACCTGCTATGGCGGTTCGGATGCCACACACTTGCATTATTGTAAGAACACTCTTATTGAGGACTGTGTTTTCCATACGGGCGATGACTGCATTGCAGGTATAAATATCCGCGACCTTGTTATCAGAAACACCGAGATTAACACCTCCTGTAACGTTTCGCGTATAGGTGGCGTGAATATTCTGTTTGAAAACTGCCATATGTACGGACCCGGCGTTTATCCTCACAGAATAACAATAGTTAAGAGCAAGACCGAATGCTTGCCGATTACAGAGGGAAGACATAACATGATTGCAGTTATGGAGTATTTTGCAAGTACACAGCATCCCGACACAGAGCCGTCAAAGAATATTGTTTTCCGTAACTGCGTTATTGAAAACTTTGAGTTTATTCTCGGCTACTGCGCTGACTGCGGAACACTGCAGAATGGCTGTCATCTGACAGAGCTTGTGTTTGAAAATACAAAGCTGCTCAATATGAACAGAGCTTCTCATATCAAGGCAAATAAGGATGAGCCTCTTGAGATTAAGTTCAAGAACGTTGAGTATACTTTCCGTGAGGGTGCACAGGAAACTGTTCTCTTTGGTGATGATTGTCTGAATCTTACTTTTACAGAGGAATAATTTAACTTAAAACGGGGCGAAATGCCTCGTTTTTTTGTCAAAAAGTATTGTCGAAATGGGCGTTGTGTGGTATAATGAATTCATCGAAGATGAATTCAGCGATATAAATTCCTGGCGGAATTTGCTATATACCTTGCGGTGCGATATATTACTCCGTAATGCAATATGTGCCTACGGCACGAGAAAAAGGAATTTATATCATATCGCAACGGAATGAAATGGAATTATATCGCATTTGTGAAACAAATATATCGCACGAGCGTGAGCGAGTATATCGACAAATTTTTTTGTCCCTGACTTGACAAAAGTCGAAATGCGTTGAAAAAGGTTTAAAATAGGAGTAATAAAAAATGAAAGCATGTATAATTCAACCCCCATACTCAAGAGATGTTTCACATTCTGATGAATGCTTTGAGTATAAAATAAATATACTTGACAAGTGCGATGATTCTGTTGATATCATAGTATTGCCGGAATACAGTGATGTTCCATGTGCAACGGCTACTAAAGAAGAAACAATTTTTTATCACAAAAAGTACATAAATATTCTTTTAGACAAGTGTATTGAAACAGCCAAAAGATGTAATGCGATTGTTTTTGTTAATGCTTTGTTTGAAATTAATAATAACTATAGAAATACAACCTATGTATATAATCAAAAGGGTGAACTTGTAGGGAAATATTTCAAAAAACATTTGCCACCGCTTGAACTTAATACATTGGAGCTTGATTCTGATTATACCTTTGAATATTCCGAACCTTACATAATTGAAATTGATGGTTTAAGATACGGGTTTTTGACTTGCTATGATTTTTATTTTTATGAGGCTTTTGCAAATATCGCAAGACAAAATGTAGATATTATTATAGGTTGTTCTTTGCAGAGAAGCGATAGCCACGATGCTATTGAAACCATGTGCAGATTTTTGGCGTATAACACAAATGCATATGTAATCCGTTCGTCAGTGAGCTTTGATGAAAACGCCGATATTTGTGGTGCAAGTATGGTTGTATCCCCATATGGAAAAGTTCTAAAAAATATGAAGGGTAGGTTCGGTATGGAAACAGTTGAATTTGACCCTGAAGATAAATATTATAAACCAGCAGGCTTTGGAAATCCCGATGCATCTCATTACGAATATATAGAATTCGGCAGAAAACCGTGGCAGTACAGATTTGCTGGAAGTGCTATTGTAAATGACGATAAAACAATGAAATATCCAAGAGTGTGCGCACACAGAGGATTCAGCACCATAGCTCCTGAAAATAGTATGCCTGCTTACGGTGCAGCAGTTGCTATGGGTGCTGATGAAATTGAGTTTGACTTATGGCCAACAAAAGATGGAGAAATTGTTTCATGTCATGATAGAAATCTTGACAGAGTAAGTAATGGAAAAGGTTTTATAACGGACTATACCTTGGATGAACTGAGACAGTTGGATTTTGGAATCAAATTTGGCGAGAAATTCAAAGGTATGAAGATTTTAAAGTTTGAAGATATTCTTCATAAGTTTTCGGGACATGTTATTATGAATGTACATGTGAAACCTTTGTCGTATACAGAACCTTATCCCACAGATGTGATGAAAAAGATTGTTAAGCTTGTCAGAGAATTTGATTGCGAAAAATATGTGTATTTTATGCTTGAAACGGATATACAGATCAAACAGTTCAAAGAATATGCTCCTGAAATTTCAGTATGCGTCGGACATCTAGCAGACAGACCTATGGAAATAGTAAATAGAGCTATTGAATTTGATTGTGAAAAGGTACAACTTTTCAAACCATATTTCAATCAGGAGATGATTGATAAAGCACACGAACACGGAATTGTTTGTAATGTATTCTGGTCAGATGATGAGGAAGAAACGAAGAAGTTTTTAGAAATGGGTATTGATACAATACTTACCAATGACTATAATCTGATTTCCCAGGTTGTAAAAAGATAATTTGGAAGTGTTTAAACCTTATACACAATTCAAAAAATAGTTTGCCGATAATAAATATTTACATATCGGGCAGGAAAATCTAATATTCCTGCGGGTTTTAATGGATTTTGTTCAGAAAAACAAGAACAGAAAATAGTAGATCCAATTATTCACTGTTCGCCTAACTTGACAAAATCATAGTAAGAGTGTCGAATATTGTTGAATACCCTGACATTACTAATAAAATAATATCTCAAGGAGAATTGTTATGGAATTTTATGAAATTTGTGAAATGATGATGATTATCAGTTTTGGTGCTTCGTGGCCTTTGAATGTGATTAAGTCATACAAAGCGAGAACTGCAAAAGGAAAAAGTCTTGGCTTTTTATGCTTAATTCTTTTGGGCTATATTGCGGGAATAACTGGTAAGTTTATAAACGAAAAATATATGAGCAGTTTGGCATCAAACTGGTATGTGTTATTCTTCTATTTTTTGAACTTTATTATGGTGTTTATAGATTTTCTTCTCTATTTTAGGAACAGAAAGCTTGATAAAAAAGCAAAAAACAACATATAAGAGGTAATATCAATGAACATTTTATCAATAGGAAATAGCTTTTCACAGGATGCTCAAAGATATTTGCATAGGATTGCAAAGGCTGATGGATTTACTCTTAACACATTCAATCTTTATATAGGTGGGTGCTCTCTTTCACGTCACCATAGAAACATGATAAGTGAGGAAAGAGCATATACGCTTGAAATGAATGGAGAAAGCACAGAGTTTAAGGTATCATTAAAGGATGCGCTTTTAAATCGTGATTGGGATGTAGTAACAATTCAACAAGTTAGCGCCAAGTCACCTTACTATGAAACATATCAACCATATCTTAATGAAATAGTTAATTTCATTAAACGGTGTGTTCCGAAAGCTAAAATTGCAATTCACCAGACATGGGCGTATGAACAAGACTCTCATCGTTTGAATATTGAATTGGGATATAGCAATCATGTCGACATGTTTAAAAATATAGAAATATCATATAAAAAAGCGGCTGAAGAAATCGATGCAGATTTAGTTATACCATCAGGAAAGGTTTTTCAAAGACTTATAGAGTCCGGAGTTGAGAAAGTACATAGAGATACATTCCATGCAAGTTTAGGGCTTGGAAGATATGCACTTGGGTTGCTTTGGTATTCTATTCTTTCGGGTAATGATGTGAAGAACAATACATTTTGTGATTTTGATGAAGAAATTTCAAAGACAGAAATTGAAATAGCAAAAGAATGTGTTGCAGAAATCTGCGGTATTTAAAACATACAATTTTTGTTCTTAACTTGTCACAAACCTTGTCATCTAGATTATACAGTCTTTATAGTAAGAATGTCGAATTTTGACGAAAGCAAAAAAGCCTCCCCTGTGTAAGGGAAGGTGGGTTGCGTAGCAACTCGGAGGGGTTGTAAATGGGTAGAAAATATAATAGTAAAATAGTTCCATTGGCAATGGAACTTAGAAAAAATATGACAAAAGAAGAAAGACATCTATGGTATGATTTTTTGAGAGAATATCCTGAAAAATTCACCTGACAAAAAGTTTTGGGAAAATACATAGCAGATTTTTATTGTGCAAAGACAAATATTGTTATAGAATTAGATGGCTCTCAGCATTATGAAGATGAAGGTCTTATCAATGATGAAAAGAGAACCGAGTATTTAGAGCAATATGGTATAAAAGTTATCAGAATATCAAATTTAGATGTCTTGAAAAATTTTGAGGGAGTATGTCAGTATATTGATAATGTGGTCAAACAATCCCTCAGTCAGCTACGCTGACAGCACCCTTTACACAAGGGAGCCTTTGGTGCTTGGTATCCGGATTATACTGTCTTTATATAAAGATTGTCGGATTTGGCAAAAGGAGAGGTGGATATATATCTGATATTTTATTAAAAACTGAACTTGATTTTTAGAGGTTTAAGATATGAACAGGTTAATAGTAAAAAACATTTCATCGCTTGAAAAAATTCTGCCGGTAGCTGAATGTAGTTTTGATGAAACCAATTGTGCAACGGTACTTATAGACGAAGAATTTTCGTACCAGGTTGCATATAAGTCAATAGATCAAACACTTTTTTGCAATGTTACAGAAGTAGAGATAGAGTCTGATATATCCAACTGTGTTTTGATATATTGCACGAGAACAGTACCGGTAACATTCAGTGCCAACGAAGGGGCTGACGAGAACTACGTAACTCACGATGTGGCAATGATTCCCGATGTGCTTGAACCGTATAACGGAAGCATTGCAGTATCTTGCGATGTGTTCAAATCAATATGGATAACAGTAAAACCAGACAAAAATGTGAAACCAGGTGTACACACTATAAAGATTATATTTAGAAACAATGGCAAAAATGAAGGAGTAAGCGAATTTAAACTTGATGTAATTGGTGCACAACTTCCTGAATTGGATATTCCAAACACAAACTGGCTTCATTGCGACTGCATAGCCGATTGGCACGATTGCAAAATCTTTTCCAAAAAGCATTGGGACCTTATTGATAAATATATGAAAATGGCATCTGACCATGGCGTAAATATGCTCCTTACACCCGTTATTACTCCTGCTCTCGACACAAAAGTTGGCAATGAGAGACACACGGTTCAGCTTTTGGATATTGCTTGTAGCAATGGAAAATATTCTTTCGGTTTTGATAAGCTTGAAAAATGGCTGAGTCTATGCAGAAAAAATAACATAAAATACATTGAAGTATCTCATCTTTTTACTCAGTGGGGTGGAGAAAAAACACCCAAGGTTGTGGTAACTGAAAACAACAAAAAAATCAACAAGTTTGGCTGGCATACTGATGCTCTATGTGATGAATACAAAAATTTTATAAGTCAACTTCTTTTGGCTCTAACAAAGTTTTTTTCTCAGAACTGGGACAAGAACAAGGTTTATTTTCATCTTACCGATGAGCCTTCTAAAAAACACATAGAGCATTATGGCGAACTATATAAGTTTGTCAAGCCACTTCTTGGTGAGTTTAAACACATGGACGCGTTATCCGAATATGAGCTTTATAAAAAAGGATTTGTTGATGTGCCTGTTGCTCTCACTTCAAGAATATACGATTTTTTAGATAAAGATATCAAAGAACTTTGGGCATATACCTGCTGCGCGCCTTATAATGGCAACTACAGCAACCGCTTTATAGCAATGCCGTCGTGGCGTAATAGAATACTGGGATTGCAGATGTATAAATATAACATCAAAGGTTTCTTACACTGGGGTTACAACTTTTATTATAGCAGATTATCTATTGGTTTGATTAACCCTTATATAAATAACGATGCGGAGGGCGGTTTCCCTGCAGGTGATGGCTATGGAGTATATCCTATGCCGGGTGGAGTTATTCCGTCGATAAGATATATGGTATTCCATCAAGGTCTTCAGGATATGATGGCAGCAAAACTTTTAGAAAGTTTTGCTGGTAAGGAAGAAGTTATGGAGATTATCGAGTCGGAGGGAAAAGTGGAGTTTAATATCTGTCCTCCCAATGGAGAATATATAATTAAAATAAGAGAACAAATAAATAAAAAAATTAAAGAGTATGTGAAATAATTCAATTCATTAAATTCGCTTGGTGACAAGCTAAATTGAGCAAAATTAGTAAATTTTTATGTTGCATATGAATTACGCATATTTAAGCAAAGGAGAGATACTATGAAAAAAAATTTCGGATGTTCAAACTGGCGGGATTATATACCACTTCCAATATGTGAAGATAATCCTGAATATTTTGATTTTTACAAAAAAGCATGGGAGCTTGCCTATGCACACATAAAGGAAATTGATGGTATGCCTCAGACACCATATATGGACGAGGCGGTTTGTGATACTCAGATGTGGATATGGGATTCTTGCTTTATGTCGCTTTTCTGCAAATATGCAAGAGAGGCTTTTCCGGGCGTTGAAACACTTAATAATTTTTATGAGGTATTATATAACGGTAAACGCTTGCCAAAGATTATTCCAACGGAAAATGAGCCGGGCTGGACTGGTGCTGTTCCCGGAACTCCTTACGAAGTTAAGGTGCATATTGCCGACAATCCGCCGCTTTTTGCGTGGGTGGAATACGAAAATGCATTGATGAGCGGCAATGTTGAGCATATAAAAGAACTTTTATATATTCATAAATTTTTGCAGAAGCATTATGAATGGATAGAAAATCTCCATGAACCGGTAACACCCGACGGTGTACTTATTCCCACTTGTCTCATTGCCGAAAAGGATGGTTATAAATGGGAGGGCGGAAGGTCCGGTATGGATAATACCCCGAGAGGGAGAATAGGTGAGCATGCCGAAAAGCAGCGTCCGAATAATCCCAATATGCTGTGGCTGGACGCCATATGTCAACAGGCTCTTGCTGCCAGGATGATTGCAAAATTGTTTGCTATAGCAGAAGACAAAGAAAATGAAGCGGAATGGAACAAACGATATCTTGAAAAGAAAGAAATTATAAACAGATTTTACTGGGATGAAACAGATGAGTTCTACTATGATATCGACTGCAATACTCACGAGTTTTACAAAATTATGACAATCGCCTCGTACTGGACAATGACAGCGGGCATTGCATCAAAAAAGCAGGCTGAGTCCCTTGCGAAGCATTTGTTTAACCCCGACATTTTTGGCGGAACTGTTCCGTTTGTATCTTTGTCAAGGAGCGATTCTGATTACAAACCTGACGGAGAATATTGGAGAGGCTCTGTGTGGCTCCCGACAGCTTATGCTGCGCTTAAAGGTCTTGTCAATTACGGATTTTACGAAGAGGCTCACAAGACCGCACATAAACTTCTTGAGCATATGTATAAAACCTATACCGATTTTGAACCTCACACAATATGGGAATGCTATTCGCCGGAAGAATTTAAACCTGCTTTCAATGATCGCTGCTCCGGTGAATACGTGCGGCCAGATTTTTGCGGTTGGTCGGCTCTCGGACCGATTACGATATACATAGAATTTGTTCTTGGCTTTCACAATATAGATGCCTTTAAGAGAATTGTGGAATGGGTAAAATCTGATACATTCAAAGGTAAAATCGGTATAAAAAATCTTCGTTTCGGGAGTATTATAACTGATATTGAAGCGCTTGGAGAAAAATGCACTGTTAAATCAAATGAAGCATATACTCTTAAAATCAACGATAAAGAATATCATATATCTGCCGGAATAAATGAATTGGTTTTGTAATAGAAAATAGTGCTTGCATCTAAACCATATGTATCGCAATAATTAAAAAAACTTGGCATCTAGATTATACAGTCTTTAATATTAAGAGTGTCGAATATTGTAGAAAAATATAAAGGAGTGTTTAGAATGAAAAATTTATTACTTATAGGTGATTCGATCCGTATGGGATATGATAAGTCTGTAAAAAAGACTTTAGAAGGAAAGGCTAACGTTATTTTTCCTGAGGAAAATTGTCGTTTTGCTTCGTATGTTTTAAGATGTTTTCATGAATATTTAAAAGATATAAAGGGTGAGGATATAGATGTTGTTCATTGGAATGCAGGACTTTGGGATTGCTTAAGAATGTTCGAAGAGGATCCTCATACACCCATAGATGTATATGCTTATTACATAGAACGAATATGTGTTAGAATTAAAAAGATTTGTCCAAATGCCACAGTGATTTTTGCAACATCAACCAAAGTACTTTCGGAGAAAATGGACAAGAATTTCAAACGCTATAATGAAGAAATCGAAAAATATAATGAAGTTGCTGTAAAGATTGTAGAAAAATATGGGTTTAAGGTTAATGATTTATATGCTCTTTCTGTAACACTTTCGGAAGATGTTCATTCTGATGCGGTTCATTACTATACAACTGCAGGAACAGAGGCATTTACCAATCAAGTACTTTCCTTTGTAGCACCGGAACTTGGCATAGATGAAAAGCTTGAATATCGTGAAGAAATGTATACAGATAAACCTATTGGAATATAAGATTTTTTGTTCCTGTCTTGTCATAATCAATATGATAAAAACATTGGCATCTAGATTATACAGTCTTTATAAAATAAATTCAAAAAATGGAAGCAAACAATAAGAATTTTTTATAAGTAAATATGGAGGATATATGAGACTTTTCAGAACAAGTAAAACACGAGCTCCGGTAATGCTGGATGGATTGTGGGATTTTAAAACAGACCCCGAAAACAAGGGAAATGAGCAAAAATGGTATAAAAGCATTCCGGAGGAATGTGACAGAATGTGTGTTCCGCTTTGCTGGAATTCAGAAAGCAGGTATTTTAAATACGAGGGTAAAGCATGGTATTTTACTACATTTGAAGCGTTTGAAGATACTTATGTTTTGAGCTTTGATTCAGTACAAAAATTTTCTGAGGTTTATGTTGACGGAGAATTTTTGGACTCCCATTACGGTGGATTTACAGGCTTTAAAGTTGAGGGAAATGGCAAAGGAGTGCACACTCTTGCCGTTATGTCAGACAATACCCATAACGATCTTGATACAATTCCGCTTTCTAAGGTTGATTGGTTCCACTACGGCGGAATTTCGGGAAGTGTATATGTAACCTCCTTTGGCGGTGCATATATTGATTCTCACAGAATCACATATACTTTAGACGGTATAAAGGCAGAAGGTAAAGTTGATTTTTCCATCAAAGGTGAATACAGCGGTAAGGCTGAAATTATATTTGACGGAAAAACAATTGCTGTAGTTGATGCAAAAACCGGAGATAATTCCGTTCCGGTTAATTTCGGTGAGGTTGAATTGTGGGACATCGATTCTCCAAAGCTTTTTGAAATCAGCATTGTAATTGAAACTGATGATATTATTGACCGCATTGGCTTCAGAACTGTAGAAGCAAAGGGAAAGCAGATTTATCTTAACGGAAAGCCTATCAGATTTAAAGGGGTAAACCGTCATAATAACTGTCCTGAATTTGGATTTTCGATGCCTTTTTCGCTTATGAAAAGAGATGTTGATATTATAAGGGATATGAACTGCAATATTATCAGAGGTTCACATTATCCAAACCCCGAAATACTTCTTGATTATCTTGATGAAACGGGTATGCTTTTCTGGGAGGAGATTCCTATGTGGGGATTCTTTCAGCAATCCCTTGCGGCACCGAATACAATGAAGCGCGGATTGCTCATGCATCAGGAAATGATAGACAGAGACTATCACCATCCGTCTATAATAATCTGGGGACTTCATAACGAGATTGAGTCGTACACCGAGGAAGCATATGAAATTACAAAGGCATTTTCAGCACTTGTAAGAAAAAATGATTCTTCAAGGCTTGTAACATTTGCAACCGACAAACCGACTCTGGATATATGCTTTGAATTTGCAGACATTATTTCATTAAACATATATCCCGGTTGGTACGGCGGACATAATCCCGGTAAAGAAGCGGATTTGAAGATGGAGGGCGCTCTGGAATACCTGAAGCAAACAAACAATTCTGATAAGCCGATTTTTATTTCGGAGTTCGGAGCGGGTGCAATTTACGGAGAGAGCTCATTTTCCCATGCAAAATGGACGGAGCAATATCAGGCAGAGCTTCTTAAAGAGCTTATACCGAAATTTCATAACGAATATAATGTCAGCGGTACATTTGTCTGGCAGTATTGCGATATTTATTCAGCGTTTGAAAAAGAGCTTCAGAGACCAAGAACCTTTAATAACAAAGGCTTGCTGGACGAATATCGCAGACCGAAGCTTGGCTATTATATAGTCAAAGATGTATATGAAAAACTGTGATACATAACCTGACATGAGCCGTTGCTGATTAAATCGGTGTCTGAAAGGTTCATCGGGTGTGCAGGCTTTTTTAAGAACAACAAAGGGAGATTAAAATGAAGGAATTTTTCAATGTAAAGGATTTTGGTGCGGTTGCAGATGGTATTACTATAGTATCAGAGCAGGTACAAAAGGCAGTTGATGCCTGCACAGAAGCCGGTGGAGGAACAGTGTTTTTTCCTAAAGGCATTTATGTGCTTGCAACTGTTTTTATAAAGGATAATGTACATATCCGGTTTGAGGATGGCACAGACATACTCGGTGCGCCGAGCTTTTATGACTACGAGCAGCAGGAAAAAGTGGACTATCCCATATATCAGGACGCGTCTCATACATATTTCAACCTTTCTATGTTTGTAGGCAGAAATGTGAAAAACATTTCTATAACCGGCAAAGCGAAGATTGACATGAGATCGGTGTGGGATGAGGACAACGTCAGAAAGCTCGCATATCGCGGACCGAAGTGTATTTCGCTTAAAGAATGTGACGATATTGTTCTTTCCGATTTTGAGATTGCCAATGCCACAGACCTTGCAGTTTATTTCGCAGGATGTAATAACGTGGATATCCATGACCTTAAGCTTAAGGTCTATATTGACGGAATTTCTCCCGATAACAGTAAAAATGTAAAAATATATAATTGCGATATTATAGCAGGCGATGATGCTATTGTGTTCAAATCCTCTTACACACTGAATCGTATTGATATCTGCAAAAATATAAAGGTGTGGAACTGCCGCGTAAAAAGCCGTTGTTCGGCACTTAAGTTCGGTACTGAAACCAACGGTGGCTTTGAGGATATTGAAATCGACAACATTGACATTTATGACACTCGTATTACGGGTATTGCCATAGAAAGTGTTGACGGTGCAATTATTGACGGTATTACCGTTAAGAATGTGCGTATGAAGAATACAAACGGACTTCTTTTTGTTCATCTCGGTGAGCGTATGCGCGGTCCCGAAGGCAGAGAAATAGGCGAAATACGGAATGTTACTCTTGAAAATATTACCGCTGACGGTCCGTATGTGCCTTATTCAATGATTCCGGCTTTTTATGTAACCTACAAAGTTCACGACTGGTATCAGTATCCTTGGGTTTTCAACTCCCAAAAAAATAGCGAAACAGATTATCAATTTCTTAAAAACGGAGCAAACTCGCCTTGGCAGCTTTCCTCAAATATGTGCGGTTTGCCCGGAAAACCAATTAAAAACCTTACTTTGCGCAACGTCCACCTCAAGGTAAATGGCGGCGTTACCGACTACGAAAAGAACGTACCTGATAAAGCACCCGAATACCCTGAAATTATGGTATACGGCTGGACCTTGCCTGCAAAGGGCATCTATTTCCGCTACGTTGATGACCTTACTCTTGATAATGTTACAGTTGACAGCTTCTACCCGGATTCGCGTGAGGATTTTGTATTTGAACACGTAACCTTCAAGGAATAATCAGGATACAACGGAGAGAAAAAACATGGAATTCAATTATCACACGCACACCTACAGATGCGGACATGCTGACGGAACGCCGGAAGAATATGTTAAAACAGCCATTGAAGGCGGTATAAAATACATGGGCTTTTCAGATCATATTCCGTTAAGGTTTACTGACGGAACCGAATCTGATTTCCGAGTTCCGACAAATGAGGGCAAAATATACTGCGACGAAATAAAAGCCCTTGCAGAAAAGTACAGGGATAAAATTGATATAAGGGTTGGCTTTGAAGCAGAGTATTATCCTGCGTATTTTGGATTAATGCTTGAAAAGGCAATAGAGTACGGTGCAGAATACCTCATTCTCGGTCAGCATTTTCTTGGTCCCGATAATTTATCAACGACTCATACTATCAAGGGAACACACAGCGTTGAAAAGCTCAGGGAATACGTAGAAACTGTCATCAGTGCAATGAAAACAAGGAAGTTTACTTATGTTGCACATCCCGACATTTTCAAATTCACGGGTGACTCAGAGATTTACCGCGAAGAAATGAGAAAGCTGTGCGCTTTTTCAAGAGAACTTAATGTTCCGCTTGAAATTAATTTTCTCGGTATAAGGGATGGCAGAAACTATCCTAATGATGATTTTTGGTGCGTTGCAGGTGAGGAAAAGTCGCCTGTGACATTCGGTTGTGACGCGCATAATGCTCCCTCAGCATATGACGCAGATTCAGTGGTGCGTGCAAAAGAGCTTGTTTGTAAGTATAAGCTGAATTACATCGGTAAACCCGATTTAGTCCTTTTAAATAACAAGAAACAGTGATTATTTGTAGAGAAATTGAATGGAGAAAGCTTATTATGAGAATTATGACAACAAACATCTGGGGCGACTATTTCGGAAACCCCGTAGATGTGCGTGAAAAGAACGTATTTGAGGTTTATAAAAACTATGCTCCCGATATAATCGGACTTCAGGAGATAACCGACGGTTGGTATAAAAGCAACCTGTTCAAGTGGCTTTCCGACGAATACTATTTTGTAGGAACAGAGCTTTGCGACAATATAAATTATGTCCCCATTGCAGTTAAAAAGGGATATAAGGTTGTAGCTAAAGGTTATGATATGCTTGCAGAAACTCCCGATGCTTCAAAGGCTATAACATGGGCGGTTTTGAAGGACAAAGACGGAAAGCTGTTCGGAGTATGCAACACGCATTTCTGGTGGATGGCAGGTAAAGAGGAGCATGATATGCTCAGAGCTAAAAACGCGCTGCAGCTGAGTGACCTTGTAAGACATCTTGCACGCAGATTTAACTGTCCCGTGTTTGCCTTTGGCGACATGAACTGTAAGCGTTCAAGTCAGGCGTTCGGTGTGGTATACGTTGTCGCAGGTTTTAGACATTTGTATGATCTTACCGAAAACAGAGATAACATATGCACAATTCACGGTAATCCTGTTGCTGATAGTGAAGGCTTGTATCACGGACAAAAGCCTGTTATGGACCAGAGCGCATCAATTGACCACATTATAGCTGTGGGTGAAAGCTTTAAGGTGCTTCAGTACAGAGTTGTAACTGACGGGTACGCTCTTGATGCAACTGACCATTCTCCTGTATACGCTGATATTGAGCTTTTGTAAGAAATAACACTATCCGAGGTGAGAAACAGAATGAAAAAATACCTACTTCCGCAAAACGGCAATTTTTATAAGGCAAATCTGCATTGCCATACAAATATATCAGACGGCAGGCTCTGCCCGTCAGATGTAAAGGAACTGTATAAAGCTCACGGCTATTCGGTGGTTGCATATACCGACCACGACGTATTTGTTCCGCACCATGAGCTTACGGATGAAAATTTTCTTGCTCTTGCAGGGTTTGAAGCGGAATTCAATGAAAACGGTGTGTATCCTTCCGGCAAGGATGTGCCGAGTACGCATCTCTGCTTTATTGCAAAGTCTCCCGATATGCTTGTTCAGCCGTGCTGGAACGAAAAGTACGCATATATAGGAGGCGCCGAAAAGTATAAAACTCAGATAAAGTTTGATGCATACGAAAAGCCGTTTGAGCGCAACCGCACACCCGAATGTGTAAATACAATGATAAAAAAAGCAAGAGAACAAGGCTTCTTTATTACGTATAATCATCCCACATGGTCGCTTGATAATTACGAAAATTATACAAAGTTCGAGGGCATGCATGCTATGGAAATCTTTAATACAGGCTGTCATGTGCTCGGTTATCAGTCTTATGCTCCAAACGTATACGAGGATATACTTCGCACAGGTAAAAGAATATTTACAGTTGCAGCTGATGACAACCATAATAAAGACCCCGAAAGCTCTCCGAAATGTGATTCGTTCGGCGGATATGTCATGATAAAAGCTCAATCACTTGATTATACAACCATAACAAATGCACTTTTTGCAGGTAACTTTTACGCTTCGCAAGGTCCCGAGATTTACGATTTGTATGTAGAGGACGGAAGAATCTGTGTTACTTGCTCTGAGGCGGCAATGATTTCTCTTAATACCGGCAGAAGAAGCGCTCAGTGCGTTATAGCTAAAAACGGAGAAAGCGTGAATCATGCAGAATTTCCTTTCAGTGCAGAGGACGTGTATCTGAGAATTACGGTAAAGGACAGCACCGGAAAATTTGCCGATACAAACGCATATTTTATTGATGAACTTGTATGACATATATAGAGTTTTTTGATAGAGAAAGCACAGAAAATATATGTGCAAGTCTTGCGGATATTCCGGAAAGAATTGTTCTTGTTGGTGACGGCTCAAGGCTTATGAAAAGCTATGCCGAACGCTACAGAAAGCTGTTTCTTCACAGAGGGCTTGACGTTGAGATTGTTTGCAAAAGCGTAAATAAACACGATTTTTC
The DNA here is from genome assembly GCA_045540015.1 of Eubacteriales bacterium. Classification (GTDB taxonomy): domain Bacteria; phylum Bacillota; class Clostridia; order Oscillospirales; family CAG-382; genus UMGS1387. The sequence continues at coordinate 10,267 of JAZQGP010000033.1, read as the reverse complement.
GGTACTTGTTGATGGCCTTTGCGAACTTGCAAACACTTGCAAGGACTGCGTTTTTGACATAACCGGCGGTGAGGAAATCGTTATTCTTGCAATGGGAATTGTGCTTGAGAGAATGAAAGACTATAACATAAAAGTTGTTCGGTCAGACATCAAAACAGGCACTGTTTACGAAATTGGTAAAAACGGCAAAACAGCTTTGCAAGGCAAACCTTTTATGTCGGTTGAAGAAAATATTCTTGTTCACGGCGGAAAAGTTGTCTACAGCGATACTGACCCTGACGGAACGGTGAAATGGAGCTTTGATAATGATTTCAGGCAAGATATAGATAAAGCCTGGGAAATATGCCGCAAAAATGTCAGGGTTTGGAACAACCAGATAACTATGCTTGAATACGCCGAAAGAGTAAATCTTTCTGTAGGCGGCGAGCTTATTACACGGGCAAAGCTTTCCGATATGAGAGAACAGGGCGAAACGGCAAGAATAGTGTTTTCCAAAGCTTTGATTGATAAGCTGAAACATGCAGGACTTATTACGTATTTCAGACTTTCAGGAAACACGGTTGAAATAAAATACAAGAACGTGCAGATTAAAAGACTTCTCACAACTGCAGGACTTTGTCTTGAACTGAAGGTTTATGCGCTTGCTAAGGAAATTCAGGACTACGATGCAAAACCGTACTTTTATGATGTCATGAACGGTGTGTATATCGACTGGGACGGCTTGAATGTTGAAAATGCAGAGGATACGGGAACTAAAAACGAGATAGACGTTATGCTCATGCGAGGACTTGTTCCTGTGTTTGTTTCCTGCAAAAACGGTATTGTGGAAACGGATGAGCTTTATAAGCTCAATACGGTTGCAAGACGGTTTGGCGGAAAATATGCAAGACAGGCGCTTTTCGCATCAGACCTTAGCAGAATAAGAAGAACGGCTCCGTTCTTCAAAAGCCGTGCAAGTGATATGAAAATCCGCATTGTTGATAACGTTTGCAGAATGAGCGATGATGAAATAAAACAGGCGCTGAAAAGCCTTGTGTAAGCTAAAAGAGAAGAGAATATGAAGGTTAGAATTATTTGTTTGTGTGCGCTTTGTGCATTTCTGCTTGCATCATGTAATGTAACTCAGAAAGAATATGAAAACGGGATGGATGCGGTTTTGCAGAGAGAAATGGATGAGATTCGAGAAACAGAGAACGAGCCTGTATATGTGTCGGTTCTTGCAACGGAAGACTTTCTTGAACCGCTTGAGGATTACTCGTGGGAGAGGGAATACCATGCCGAATATGTAATGCTGCATTTTACTAGCAATGTTGTAAATAACCGCGAAGAACCGTATGTGATGGAGGATATAAGAAACATTTTTATATCGGGCGGTGTCAGCATAAATTACATAATTGACCGCGACGGCGGTATTCATTGCTATATTCCCGAGAACAGGGCAGCATGGCATGCAGGAAAAGGCACTTTTGCAAATGACGAAAAGTATACTAACGCAATGAATAAGTATTCTGTCGGTATAGAAATTGTCGCTGTCGGCTCCCAAAATGATATGGAGCAGTATCTTACAGCAGAGGAATACGCATCTCTTGATGAAAACCTGATTGGCTTTACTGAAGCACAGTATGAATCGGTGTCGAGTCTTGTTAAGGATATTTGCGAGAGAAACGGTATACCACTTGACCGTGCTCATGTTTTAGGACACGACGAATATAATCCCGAAAAGAGTGATCCGGGTGAGCTTTTTGATTGGGAAAAAGTGTTTGAACAATAATGAAAAAGACAGGTGAACATAACACCTGTCTTATATTATATACTATTCTATTTGCTGTAGTAAAAATCGTAGGCATCCTTCATAGCTTCGGTTGCCTCAATAAGCCTTGGCTTTTTTTCTTCTGTTGTCAGTTCCCATGTGGTCATCATAAAACCTTTGAGTCTTTCGGGTGCAATAATTTTGGTGCAGTTTTCAACCGTTAGTTTTATGTTGTCGCGGCAATAAAAATCAACATTCCTTATGTCGTTTGAGCCTGCGGGAAGCTGTTCAAAGCCAGCTTCTTCAAGTACTTGATATCCTTTGATGGATCTTCCTAGAAAATCGGTTGTGTGTGTCCAGTCGCCGTAATACCAGTTGCTGCAGAGCACGTCTCTTGACATATTTTCTATAAACTGCTTCTGCGTTTGCGAGTCATGCCAAACATAGTCCGCCCAAACCCACGGTCTTGCACCGTTCTTTTGGGTGATGCCAAGGAGATAGTTTATGTCGTGCCACAGTAAGTCTCCGCTTCTTATTATACAGATTGGGAATTTTGTCTGTACCGAATAACATTCCTCGTCAAGTCCGAGATGGAAAAGTTCGGGATTCGAGAACAACTCGCATACCTCATCAATGATATCCTTGCAGAATTTGTAGTATTGAGGGGTGGACACCATTCTGGAATATATGCCCATCCATTTGTCATGGGCTGCGGAAAAATTAAGCTTGGGATAAACCTTGAAGCCCATTGAACGAAGCCGTGATATTTCGTCAGCAAGCTTTATCTTTGACCATGAGCCGGGAGCCTTGATTTCGGGGTGTGACTCATATTCCACACCTTCGCCAATGTCGATAAGAATAGTATTGCAACAATACTTTTCCTTGAGCATTCCCGAAATATCTCTCCAGGTAGGCTCGTGAAAGCTGAGAGGTTGTGTTTTGATGCATTGACCGAAGTCTCCGGGACCGTAATCTCTCCACATGCATTCGCCAAGGTGTACAAGAAAAGACCATATTAATTCTTTTGACATTAGACACGCCTCCTTTGTCTACATTATAAGGCGTATGTCTTTATGTGTCAATTGCTTTTTGGGAATATGTAATATTTTTCAAAACATAAGTTGGATTGTATAAATTGGTATATTGAAACGACTAAAATAAAAAAAGCAATATTTTGAAAGAGCTTTTTTCTGGTGACCCGTACGGGAATCGCCGTCTGCTTCGCATACTAACCACTCGACGAACGAGTCGTCTCGCCCTTTTTGCTAAAAACTGCCACCGGCAGCTTTTCTTAACGCAAAAAGCCCTCTCGGGTTCGATTCCCGAACTTCATCAATTAAAAGAAAAAAAGAAGCACTCAACGCCGAGTGTTCTAAAGGACACTAAGTAGAAATACGGGCATTGCGAGGTAAGAAGATGAGGAAAACTCAGTAAAATGGGTTTTCCTCTTTTCTTTTTATCCGCACATTCGTCAAAGTAAAAGCCTTCTGATAAAATGAAGATACCAAAAGACCAAATGGCTTGGGTTTCTGCTATGGAACAGATAAAACATACTGCTGAAGAATTTGTTTTTGAGGACATAGTTTATGCAGGAGGTGTTTCAAAATGAAAAAATCAATCATATCCATCATATCAATCGTATTAGTTTTAATAAGCTCTTTTTCTGTGAATGCAGCAGAGGTCCCGAGAGAGTCAACACCCTGCAATGCCACAAATGAAGCAATAATTATTGTTGAAAGTTTTATTGGAGATGTTTTAACTGAAGTGCAGAACGGCTTGGGATATGCCGATGCAAGAGCAAAATCAAATCGAATATTCTTTAATGCTTGGCTGAACGGACAAACCAATGGTTATAGCTATGGCGAGCTTGTTGACATAGCCAATGCTGCAATATGGTAACATCGTGATATGTACTTGCGACCTGATTTTTATGCAAACAATCTCGAAAAAGTCAGAGTGATAATCGCTCCCGTAATTGAAGATTATAAATATCTTATGCAGAAGCAGAGGTCAATGCTCGAACAAGGATTTATCAATCCGTAAAATCTGATTTTAATCCCGATTTAGAATACATAAAAGATCCTCTTGCAAGGGACATCCCATCGGTTGATAATAGCTTGTTTATACTTGCAAAAAAACTGATTTTAGAAAGTAGATAGTACGCAAAAACAGAGCCTCCGGGGAGTTGTCCTCGGAGGCTCTTATCATATATTCACTTATTCATCACCATTCAAAACCCAATTTTCATCATACCCAAACTCCATAGCGATAACCTTTGCAAGCATAGGAGAAATGACTCTGTTTTGATTCTTATCGGGACGACCTTTGCCGGTAAGTATATAGATATAATTTTCTGTAATACCGACTCTCCTTGCGAACTCTACTTTTGTGATGTTCTGTTCTTTAATTATTTTATTCAATCTATCGGCTATTGTCACTGATTTATCTCTCCTTTTCTATCCTGCTGTTGCTTTAAAGCGGCAAACTTAAGTAGCTGTTTGCGGGAAGAAATTCCAAGCTTTGAATAAATGTTTTTATTGTGAAATTTAAGAGTGTTTTCTTTAATTCCGACAATTTCAGCAATTTGTTTCCCGTTTTTGCCTTGAAGATATAATTCATAAATTCTGTATTCAGATGCAGTAAGTGTACTGAGGTTGCAAAGGAAATATTCATATTCTTCAAGAACAATGTTATTTTCATGTTTCTCAGAAAGCTGTTCAATCTCACATTTAACAAGCTCGTATTCCTTTAAAGCTCTTTCATATGCTGCTTTTGCTTTTGTTGCTTCCTCTTCTGCAACATGTTTGGATTCCTCCAAGACTTCAAGCTGAGCCTCATACTGGTTATCCTTTTCTCGAAGAAAAGCAAAGAGGTCATCAATTTCCTTAATTTTAGTTTCGTCGTCACCAAAATTCTGTGATGTTTTAATTTGCTCTATTTTTCTTAATATGGGAGATACATATTTTTTGCTTAGGATCATACAAGAAACAATAGCAAAAACGGTAACGAAAAGGAGAATCAAGGCAAGGTTTCTGCGACCTTCTTGAATATATTTGTTGTATTGCGCCTGCGTAATCATAACGGATACATCGAAAACATTGTTTCCAAGACGTATCTTTTTAGTTTTGCCTATGCAAGTATATGTTCCAAAATCAAAAATAGAAAAGTTGTTTTTCTCATAGACTTTAAGGGATGCATCTTCGAAGTCCGAAACATAGTGGCTATTTGATGTGAACTGTCCGGAGAGTTTACCATTTTCTGTATTCAAAAGACCATATACAACGTGTCCTAGGCTATCGTCAGTAGGTTTTTGCGCAAGCTGAAAATAAAGGTTGTTAATTTCAAATCCGCACACACCGATAATATTATTTTTAACATCATGTATCGGAACAAAAACATATCTTGCGCTTTCCCAGGTTTCTGGAATTTCTTTTACAGAACTTAAAACATAACGGGTATTATTCGCAAAAAACGAGTCGCTATTTTCAAAGAAATCAGTTTTGCACTCGATTTGCCATCCACTATGAAATAATAAATCATTGTTTTTGCCGGTTGCGAGAGCGCCTCTGTAGAGAGTGAATTGTTTGTTTGCGGTATTTTCTGAATACAAATTCACATATTTTAGATAAATTCCGCTGCACAAAGGAGTCTCGCTCTTTGAGTTGACTGTTGTATTTAAAATATAAAATGCACCGCTTGACGGGGCCATCTGCATATTAAGATATACAGTGTTGTAAAGTTCTCCTTGCAATTTATCAATTGCATCAGGATTATCTTTCAAGTCATCAAAGGTCATATTATTTTGAAACATATATTTTTGAATATCAGCTTCAAGTTGCTCGGAAAAAGAAATTGCGTACGCTGCGGTTTTGTCTATATCATTCTCAATTTTTTCAGAGTAGGTCGCAAGTTGTGTGTCAAGAATATCTGAAAGTTCTCTGTCGGCGGGGTTCAATACTCCAAACAGATTTAAAAGGAGCAAAAGAAGTGCCAAAAACATAGCGATTACGGTTATGATATACAAAACAAACCTTCTGCGCATAGAAAGTTTTTCGGTCTTTATGTGGTTTATTAAGTTTTTATATTCAAAATATCTTAATAGTTTCATGATCTATTCGCTCTTATCTCAATTATTTTTCAGAAAGCTTTTTGATTTCTGAAAGTGATGCTTTTGTAAGTTCGTTTAGTACACTTTCTTTATCTTCGCCTGAAGCAACTCTGTTCTTATATTGAGTATGAGCAGAGCTTAAAACTAATCTTACATTTTCTTCATAGCTTTTCTGAACATCAGATGCTCCGTCATATAAAGGAAGTGCGTACATTTCATAATCCCCGAACATTATATCAATGGTGTCATAGAGGTTTCTGTAGTTTTCATTTTCAATAGAATCCTTTGTTTCAAACAAAAGATTAAATGCATCGTCTTTTACCGGAAGGTATCCTGCTTCTGTTACAAAATCTATGTTGTTTTCTTCTTCGGTTATCCATTTTGCAAAAATATATGCTGCATAATTTTTTCTCTCATCATTACTCTTTACAGCAAATAGTCCGGTGCCGCGATGAACTGAAGCAGGTGTGTCTTTATCAAAAAGAGGATAAGGCATAGAAATTGATTTTATTTTAACCGTGGTGTTGTCAGGATAGATTACACTATCAGGCTGGTACAAAACATCGGCTGTAGAGCCTATGTTTGATATAATCTCAACCGTTTTCCAACGAGATGCCGCATATCCGTCATCAAGACATATTCCGCCATAAATTGCACATCTTGCCAAAGGATTCCATATATTTTCAAATGCTTTATTTTCAAGGTTTAATTTTCCGTCTTTGACGAAATTTTCACCCTGTGTTTGCATTCCTATATATGAATAATGATAAAAGTCGTTTATCTGTGTAAAGCTTTGCCCACATGACCAGTCATAGTATGCATTTGATGTTTTGAAAAGTCCGTCAAAGGTTTTTAAATCATTTACACTGCATGATGTTTCTTTGCTGAATTCATCAAATAATGTTTTGTTTAAATAGAATACTTCTGAAGATTTTGCAATGGGGAGCATTAGCAGCTCGTCTCCGAAATATCCTTCTAAAATAAATTTATTTGTATATTCGGAAAGTTCCTCTTTTGAAAAATAATCATTCCACGAAAGCAGACGTTCTTTGCCCACAAGCTCAGCCACTCTCGGATAAGCCGTAAACAAATCCGGCAATTTTTCAGCACCCGGCTCATCATTTGCAGCATCAGAAAGTGCCTTATCTATCGCAGATGAACTTGTTACTGAAACAACATTAACAATAATTCCTTTTTCTTTACCAACGGTACTGTTAAACTTATTAATTTCAACATTAAAAGGTGACTTTGTCTGACTCCCATACACATGCCACATTGTAAGTGTAACAGGATTATCAGGATCGGTAATTTTCTTTTTGCTTTCACAAGCTGAAAACAATGATGTGATAAAAACAATCAAAACAAGCGAGGCAATAATTCTTTTCATAATCTACTCCTTCTCAACACAATATACCTACCCAAAATCCCACCCTTTTTTCAAAAGTACTTATCAATCCCACATTTTTTTTGCATTTTGGGTGGGGATTTATTTTGAATATATAAGTATAATTAAATCAGAAAATACATCTGTTTTTGTATTTCTATATTTTTATTATACTACAAAACATTGATTTAGTCAAGGTCTCGGGCAATTCTTGTAAAAAGAAGGGAGTGGGTTCTTTGGATGTAAAGAAAAACAAAACAGCAAGCTTCAAGATTAATAAAACTCCAAGTGGTAATATTTATGAATTTTTTTGTGACTTGTCCCACGCCCTTGTATATTCATCAAAACCGATTAGAGCTGACAATCCCGAAGAAGAACTTATGCGTGCTTGGGGTGAAGGTGGAAAAGAATATTTTAACAGATGCCAAAAATGTGGCAAGTGGGTTATTGACGCTATGTATAATCCCGATGTGTGGAGCTGCGTGCAATGTGTTCCGATAGAGGATTACCCCGACTATTGCCCGGTGTGCGGAACTAAAACGCAGGAACTATCTAATTTTTGTCACGTATGCGGAGCAAAGCTTTTTTACGGAGGTGAAGAAGAAAATGAAAAAACGGAACGCGAATAGGAAAAAATCACTTTCCTATTTTGGATTTGGAACAGACATTATGAAGCATTCGGTGGTATGTAGTGAGTGTAATTCCTTAGAACCAAGTAACAGAATGTATTGCAGTAAGTGTAATACTAAATTGCCTAAGTCAAATTTACATGATTTGTATAAGTCCTATCATATAAGCTGTGAAAAATGCGGCACGGTTCTTTCAAATTCTATGCACTACTGCCCTCGTTGCGGTAACAGGGTGAAAGCATTCTCCGAGCTTTGTACACTATAAAATGAAATGAGGGAGAAAGATTATGGATACAATTCAAAACTATAAATGTCCTTGTTGTACGGCGCCTTTAGTGTTTGATGCCGAAACGCAGAACTTAATATGTGAGTCCTGCGACAATACATTCCCACTTGAAACGATGCAGCAGATGGCAGAAAGTGGCGAAGCATCCGGCGGCAACTCAAAGTTTGATTGGGAAAGCTATACACCGAGAAGCTACGAGGATACAAACGAGGTTAAACTTTCAAATTATTCCTGTCCATCCTGCGGAGCAGAAATTTCAGGTGACGACACACTTGGCTCTACTGTCTGTCCTTATTGCGGCAACTCCACTATCGTCAAAGGTCAGTTTGAAGGAACACTCAGACCTGATTACATAATTCCGTTTAAGTTTAATAAGAAAGCGGCAATCGAAGCTTTTGAAAAAGATTTCAAAAACGCACCGTTTCTTCCCGATAGCTTTAAGAACAAAAAGAAAATCGAGGAAATGGCAGGCGTGTATGTTCCGTTCTGGATGTTTGACTGCGACTGTGATGCTGCGGTTAGCTACAATGCAGAAAGAGTAACTGCATGGAGCGATTCAAATTATAATTATACTAAAACAGATTATTTTAAGCTATTCCGCAGCGGACAGATAGGCTTTGCCAATATTCCTGTGAATGCATCAAAAAAGGCTGACAATACATATATGGAAGCTGTAGAACCGTTCAACTATGAAGATGCCGTTGAATTTAGCGGAGCGTATCTTTCTGGATACTTGGCTGATAAATATGATGTATCGGCAGAAGAAAGCATCGAAAGAGCAAATGAGCGAGTTGAAAATTCAACCATTGAGGCATTTAATGACACTACCAACCGTTACACAGCTGTAATTCCCGAAAACTCAAGGATAAGCTTTTCAAACGGCAAGATAAGATACTCCCCCCTTCCTGTGAGGATGCTCAATATTAAGTATATGGATAAAATGTATAAATTTGCTATTAATGGTCAGACGGGAAAAGTCGTTGGCGAATATCCTGTTGATAATAGCAAAAAGTGGAAATATTTTGCGAAAGTGGCAGGAATCGCATATGTGGCAGCAGCGGCTATCGGCTGGATGCTTTTGCATTAAGGGGGGTCGATATATGAAAAAATTACTTTCTTGTGTTTTACTTACTCTACTCTTGCTTACTCTGTTTTTGCCCGTATTTGCATCATTTGAAAATCCTTCAATTGTGGATGAAGCAGGATATTTGATGCAATCGGAGCTTGCATCACTTACAGAAAAGCTTGATAAAGTCAGAAACGAATATGATTTTGAGGTAGCAATTTATACAGAAAGTGAAATGACATCAGATACTGCAGAAGCATCTGCTGATGATATTTATGACTATGGTGGTTACGGTGCAGGTGAAAACGATGACGGTATAATGCTTTACATTTGCCGTGACACAAGAGAATATCACTTCACCACTCACGGAAAAGGTCGTGAGTATTTCAACAAAAACGGACTTATCTATCTTGAAAGCAAGGTATTACCTTATCTTGAAGATGATAACTACTATAAGGCATTTTCTGTTTATATTGAAACCGCAGATGAGTTTCTTTCGATGGCAAAAGACGGAAACCCATATAACGAAAAGAATTTAAGTACAAAATACATTGTCGGTGTTGTTTTGGTTTGTCTATTAACTCCTCTTTTACTCGGCTTTATAATGATGAAAAAGAAGCTTAAGAAAATGAAAACGGCGGTAGAAAACAATTATGCGGCAAATTATATAAAGCCCGGCAGTATGAATCTGACGACTTCAAGAGATTTGTTTCTGTATTCAAGGATTACGAAAACCGAAAAACCGAAATCAAGTTCGGGCACACATACCTCATCCTCCGGCAGAACGCACGGCGGACGAGGCGGAAGTTTTTAATTTGGAGGGTAATTATGAAAAGAATTTTATCATTTATTTTATGCTTAACAATGATTATGAGTTTTGCATCGGTTGTAAATGCGGAGCACTATTCCAACTTTACCGATGTTAAACCTGACAGTTGGTATTACGAAGATGTTGATAATGCCGTAAGGCTTGGTATTATCAACGGAAAAACCGAAACAACCTTCGCTCCCGATGATAACCTTACATATGCTGAAGCAATCAAG
>JAZQGP010000032.1:0-17404 GCA_045540015.1 Eubacteriales bacterium | reverse complement strand
GAAAAGCAGAAGGACATGGAGGGCGACGTCAAGGAAATGAAGATTGACGTGAAAAAGCTGATTGAGAAGCCGGGCAAGCGTTGGGACGGAGTTGTGGACAAGGTGTTGTTTACGATAATTGGAGCGGTCCTTGCGTATTTACTTGCGAAGGGTGGGTTGTAAATGGAGTTTTTAAAGGCGTTGTTTATGTACATAGGGTTTATGGTTGCGTTTGCGGTGGTGCTGTATCTCATATATTTTGTGTTTTACAGAATATATGCAAAGCGCAAGAAGAAAAAAGGCAAGAAGTACATAACGTACACAAAGCGCTGGCTTACATTCATACTCATTAACGGTGTGATATGGGTATATCTATCCTACGTTTTAGCGTTTATGGACAGGGTACAGATAGCGGAAACGTTATCGACACAGGCGGTAATATCCATTATTGCGACAATGATTGGGTATTTTGCAAAATCGGCGTTTGAGAAGAAGATAGGAAAGGAGTCGGAAGACTATGAAAATTAACTGGAAACAGAAGCTTACATCAAGAAAATTCTGGGCGGCGATAGTGACGTTTATTACAACGATGCTTGTTGCGTTCGGTGTTCCCGATTTGACTATTGAACAGGTAGTTGCCGTGGTTACAGCGGGAAGCTCCATGATTGCGTACATAATCGGTGAGGGGCTGGTCGACAGTGCCAGAGTGAAGAAAAACAATGAGGAATTAGGAATGAGGAATGAGGAATGATTTGTTGCTTTAAAGGCAAATTCCGTGTTACTTCACCGAGAGGTGACAGGGTTCTCGGTGGAGTCAAAGCGTTTCACAAAGGCATTGACCTTGTGGGAGTTGATGATACGAATATCTACTCCATTGCGGACGGTGTGATTGATGCAACACCGTATGAAGCGAATGGCTTTGGGTACTATGTGAGGATGCTTCTCTCTGACGGCAGGAGAATTTACTACGGTCACATGGCAAAAGGCAGCATTTGTGTAAAGCCCGGGCAGAAAGTCTGCAAAGGCGACAAGCTTGGCGTTATGGGCTCGACGGGTGCTTCGACTGGTGCGCACTGTCACATTGAGTTAAGACCGAAAGGAACGTCAAAGGAAAGTCTTGACATTGCTGAGTTTACCGGTATTCCAAACAAGGTTGGGGTGTATACATACAATCCGCAAGAGAGCACGCTTGAGGATGATTTAAAGGTTCTTGGGAAGAACGGTGTTATCAACACGCCTGAGTACTGGAAAAAGACGGCGCCGAAGGTTCAGTTTCTTCCGGAGCTTATTCACAATATGGCGAGGAAGTTAGGATGAAAAGAGAAAGCAGAGGGTTAGTCCTCTGCTTTTTTGTATGTAGCATTAAATACCCCATTCATACGTCATGCAAAGTACATAATCTGCAGCTTCTCCAAGCCCTGCGTAGTCAACACCTTCGTATAAAAGCCCTGTTTGTCCGTCCGAGGTTTTCGGAGGCACTGCGACAATGCAGATATATCCGTTTTCATTCATAACCTGTCTCATACGAGCTATAAAATCTACATACGGCTGTCTGTCCTGCGGAAAGAGAAATTCAAAATCAATGTCTATTCCGTCATACCCCTTGTCAGCTATATTCTGCAGGCTGTTCTGCACAAGATTTTCTCTTGCCGTAGGATTTGATAAAAGAGCATTTGCAAGCTCGTTACTGAAGTTGCCTTGCTCGGTAAGCGTTGAAAGGTGCATAAGAGGCGATGCACCCATTCTTCTTGCAGTTTCAATAAGCCTTTGGTCGTCGGGCGAAATAAGAGTGCCGTCCGGAGTAAAGCCGTATGTAAAAGGCATCAGATACGTCATGTAGTTGACGGTTGTATCAAGCAGTCTTTGGTCGATAAAATCATACGCATAGCCGCCCATGAATTTTGACAAGGTCGGTTCATTTACATATGAGAGGACAATGTTGCTTCCCGAAGGAATTTCGGGCTGTCCTTCAAGAAAGATGTTATTGCGGTACAGCGTACGCTCGGATATTCCCGTTTGCAGTGACACGCTTGAAACGTTCTTCGGTTCTGACACATCAAGCGTGCTTTGAGCTTCAAGCAGTATAAGGCTTTGACCTACGACAAGAACACCGTCAGACGGCAAACCGTTGTCCGCCGATATTTTTTCCTGCGGAATACCGTATCTTTCCGAAATTGAAAACAGGGTGTCACCCTGTACAACAGTTATTATCATAAAAATCACTCCACATAAAAATTGTATTCAAAAAGCAAAAAATACATTCATTTTATCAACATTTACAAGCCCTTTAGCATAAATATATTCAGACAAACAAAAATCTGTACAAGGGAGTAAAGTAAAATGTTTGGTGAAGCTTTGTTTTCGCACTTATTTTTTCTGTTTCTGAGGGTGTCGCCGGGTGCAAGCTTTCCGTCGCCTCTCAGTGCAAAAGAGGAAAAGGAATATTTTGAAAGATGTAGAAACGGTGATATGCAAGCAAGGAACATACTGATTGAAAGAAACCTGAGGCTTGTTGCACACATATCAAAAAAATACTATTCATCGGGCTGTGATAACGATGATCTCATATCAATAGGCACCATCGGACTTATAAAAGCAATTGATTCATTTAACCCGGACAACGGCACACGTTTTGCGACATATGCCGGTAAATGCCTGCAGAACGAGATACTTATGTACTTTCGCTCGCAGAAAAAACTGTCGGTTGAAACCTCTCTTTCGGATGCAGTTGAAACTGATAAGGACGGAAATCCGCTTACGTATATGGATATAATAAGCGTTGAGGACGACATTGCCGATAGAATAGATTTGAAAATTAAAACGGAAAAGCTGCTTTGCGGTATAGACGAAAAGCTTGACAAGAGAGAAAAGCAGATAATAGTTCTGCGCTACGGTCTTGGATTTTCAAAACCGAAGACACAAAGAGAGGTTGCCGAAAAGCTGGGAATTTCGCGTTCGTATGTTTCAAGAATAGAAAAAAGCGCGCTGGAAAAATTAAGAACACTGTTTTAGTTAAAAAGCTTTATAACGGTTGACAAACCTTTGCCTGTGTGCTACAATATATAGAAATGAAGTGCGCATAACAAGCACAAAAAAGGTGGGTAATTTTTATGAAAATGAAAATAATGACATTCAACATCAGATATGACAATCCCGACGACGGAGTCAACTGCTTTGACGGAAGAAAAGAGTACATAAAGAAGTTTCTCGAGCGCGAAAAGCCGGATATTATCGGTTTCCAGGAGGTTCTTCCGCATGTGAGAATGTGGCTGAATGAAAATCTTGGTGACTACGTTGTAATCGGCATGGGCAGAGGCGCATCTTATGACGACGAAAGCTCAACAATTGCTTACCGCAAGGACAAATTCGACCTTGCTTCTTTCGAGCAGTTCATGCTTTCCGATACTCCCGATATCCCAGGCTCAATGTACACCCTCGACCAGAGCGGATGTCCGAGAATTGCAGCTATTGCAACTCTTGTAGCAAGAGACGAAGCTAAAGTATTCTCTATCTGCAACACTCATCTTGACCATATCGGGAAGCTTGCACGTTTTTCGGGAATGACACTCATTCTTTCAAAGCTCATGGGTGCTCATAAGCCTCCGTTTATTATCACAGGAGACCTTAATGCACCCCCAGAAGAGGAAACAATAAAGCTTCTCAGAAGCCACAAGGAAATCACCGAGCTTACAGCAGGCATTCCCGACAATGCCGCAACCTTCCATCAGTTCGGCACGATTAAAGACAACTACAAGATAGACTATATCTTTACAACTCTCGACGAAGTTAAGGGCTCACTCAAGGTTTATGACGAAAAGTACGGAGATATCTATCTTACAGACCATTACCCGATTTCGGCAGAGGTTGAAATCTGACATTAATGTTTTTAAGGAGCAGAAAAATGAAAAAGGTTATGCTTGTATTCGGCACACGTCCCGAAGCTATTAAGATGTGTCCGCTTGTAAACGAGCTTAAATCAAGGAACAACCTCGAGGTTGTTGTATGTGTAACAGGTCAGCACAGACAAATGCTTGACAGCGTGCTTTCTACTTTTGACGTTGTGCCCGACTATGATCTTTCGGTTATGAAGGACAAGCAAACGCTGTTTGACATTACAATCAACATTCTCTCGGGAATAAAGAGCGTTCTTGAAAAGGAAACTCCCGACGTTGTTCTTGTTCACGGTGACACCTCTACTACCTTTGTAACAGGTCTTGCGTGCTTCTACCTGCAGATTCCGGTGGGACATGTTGAGGCAGGACTTCGTACCTACAACATCTATTCACCGTACCCGGAAGAATTTAACCGTCAGGCAGTCGGAATTATTTCAAAATACAACTTCGCTCCTACTGAAAAAGCAAAAGAAAATCTTCTTAACGAAGGCAAAAATCCTGACAGCATCTTTGTTACGGGTAACACCGCAATTGATGCTCTAAAAACTACCGTTAGAGACGATTACACAAACGAACACCTTGAATGGGCATCTGATTCAAGACTCATTCTCATAACAGCTCATCGCAGAGAAAATCTCGGCGAGCCTATGCATAACATGTTCCGTGCAATCAGAAAAATTATCGATGAAACCCCGGATGTAAAGGCTATTTATCCGATACATATGAATCCGCTTGTCAGAAAAGCAGCTTCAGAGGAACTCGGAGACTGCGACAGAATCCGCATAATTGAGCCACTTGACGTACTTGATTTCCATAACTTTATGGCACGCTCGTATCTTATTCTCACCGACAGCGGCGGAATTCAGGAGGAAGCGCCGTCTCTCGGAAAACCGGTGCTTGTTATGCGTGATACGACCGAGCGTCCCGAAGGTATTGCGGCAGGTACGTTAAAGCTTGTGGGCACAGAAGAAAAGGTTATATATGATGCCTTTAAAAAGCTTTTGACAGACGAAAACGAGTATGCTGCAATGAGCAAGGCAAGCAACCCCTACGGCGACGGCTTTGCCTGCAGGAGAATAGCAGATATTCTTGAAGCTGAATAAAAAATTGCAATATTAAAGCAGTCCGTGAGGACTGCTCAGACTGTTGCAAAAGTCATTTTCAAGAATTAAAACAAGCCGCATCGCGGCTGCCAAGGCACTTTGTGCCTTGTGCAAATGCAAAGACATTTGCTTTTGTTTTAATTCTAAGGGGAACCCCCGACGAGGGTTCCCCTCTTTTTCATCCGCGAAACGGCTGAAAAATTCACCCTTCCTGCGTTTTGCGAACGCTAAGGAATTTCGCACACTGCGGTGTGCGACCAAAGGCTTCTCGCCTTTGGAAACTCGGTCGCTTTTTGAAAAAAGCTCCGCAAAAACTTTTGATGATGGGTTTATCGACAAGCCGAGCAGTCCGTGAGGACTGCTTTTGATTTATGAATTAACCTTGTCTATAAATCTCTCAAATGCACGTCTTCCGTCAGCGTTTCTCTTGTAAACTCCGGCATGCTCAAGAACAAGTGCAAAGACCTTTCCGATTTCCTTCTGTATTATTTCATCAATGTTGTCTTTGGTTATATTGTCGTGGCGCAAAATGAACTCTCTTGCCCAGTCGGCGTGCTTTGCAGTTTCTTCAATCTCATCAAGGTTTTTGCCCTTAACAATCGCATCGGCAAGAACCTTCATTTCTTGCTTCAACCTTGCAGGAAGCACCGCAAGACCCATAACCTCGATAAGACCGATGTTTTCCTTCTTTATGTGGTGAAGCTCTGCGTGAGGATGATAAACACCGAGCGGATGCTCGTCTGTTGTAATGTTGTTTCGAAGAACAAGGTCAAGCTGGTATTTTTCTTCTCTGCGACGTGCAATGGGGGTTATAGTGTTGTGCTTTTCACCGTTTGTTTCTGCAAATATGAAAGCATCTTCGTCGGTGTAGGAACGCCATTCGGTGAGGATTTTGTCGGCAAGAGCAACAAGACTTTCCTTGTCGGTGCTTGTCAGTCTGATGCAGGACATGGGCCACTTTACAATGCCTGCCTTTACGTTTTCAAAACCCTTGAAGGAAATTTCCTTTTCTATCGGTGCCTTTGCCATCGCAAACTCATATCTTCCGCCCTGGAAATGGTCGTGGCTGAGAATTGAGCCTCCGACTATCGGTAGGTCTGCATTTGAACCGACAAAATAGTGCGGGAACAGAGTCACAAAGTCAAGCAGTTTTACAAAGCACGACCTGTCTATTTTCATCGGTGTGTGAAGCGAATTGAACACAATGCAATGCTCGTTGTAGTAAACATAGGGAGAATACTGCATGAACCAGTCGGAATCGTTTATTGTAATGGGAATGATTCTGTGATTCTGGCGGGCAGGTGAGGTGAGTGTGCCTGCATACCCCTCGTTTTCCGCACAAAGGTTGCACTTAGGATATCCGGAAGCTTTCGCGTTTCTTGCCGCGGCAATTGCCTTTGGGTCTTTTTCGGGCTTTGACAGGTTTATTGTAATGTCTATGTCACCGTACTCGCAGGAGTGTACCCACTTCATGTCCTTTTTGATTCTGTAGGTTCTGATGTAGTCGGTGTCTTTTGAAAATTGATAATAATAGTCTGTAGCTTCTTTCGGAGACTCAAGATACTTTTCAAGGAAGGTGCTCACAACCTCGGAAGGACGCGGAGTGAGAATTCCCATCAGCTTTGTGTCAAAAAGGTCACGGGAAACAACGCCGTCGTCTATAAGACCTTCGCTTACCGCATAGTCGCAAAGCTCTTTGAGTGTTTGTTCAAGGTCGATGTCATGATATTCGTTTCCGTCATCGGTATAGCTGTCAAGCTTCATGGCTTCAAGTATACTGTTTATGGTGTAACGGTAGTCTCCGATTTGTATGAGATTCTTTTCAAGTCCGTATGTGACGAGTTTTTTTATGCTGCTGTCAATCATTTTTTATACCTGTCCTTAATATTGTTTTTCTTTATATTACACGACTTTTCAAATTATTTCTCAAACAAATCATTAACGTTTCATTGCTTTTTTTATAATATTCCACGATTTACGTCAAATAATTGTATCGGCATGTCGTTTTGTAACCAATACTTCGATTTTCAAAGTTCATTTGAAAATCGAAATGAGGAATGAGGAGTTAGGAGTTGGGAATTGTAAAATTGGCACATCGGATTTTTATTGAGTATGTAACCCAGTGAAATTGAGTTGTTCAGACTTCAATTTCACCTATCAAAAGTTTTTTGCGTACTTTTTTCAAAGAGCGTGGACATTGAAAAAACAAACAATCTCATTTCCCAATTTGTCTGAATATGTAACCCAGTGAAATTGAAGTTGTTCAAACTTCAATTTCACCTATCAAAAGTTTTTTGCGTACTTTTTTTCAAAAAGCGTGCACAGTGAAAAAGAAATTTAAACAATCTTATTTTCAGATTCTGTTTGAATATGAACCCCAGTGAAATTGAAGTTGTTTAAACTTCAATTTCACCTATCAAAAGTTTTTTGCGTACTTTTTTTCAAAAAAGTACGGGTTGAATCTGAACTCCGCGTTTTGCAGATTCAATGGTTTCGGGCAGTCTTTGAAAATCGCAGACAAGGCTTCTCGGTTTTTTTAATGCGTCGTCTTGACTCATGGGAACAAAGAAGACATTTCGTCTTGCAAGCATTCTTCCAAGGTTTTCGGCGTTGCCCGAAAGACTGTCGTTTGAAGCAAGTGCAATAACAACAGGTCTGTCGTTTCGCATGTGCGCTTTTGCCGCAAGAGTTACCGGGGTGTCGCTTATACCGCAGGCAAGCTTTGCAAGAGTGTTTCCGGTGCAGGGACAAATGCAGAGTACGTCAAGCTTTATTTTCGGGCCGAGAGGCTCTGCATCCTCAAGGGTGTGAATTACCTGCTTTTTGCATAAAGCTTCGATGCGTGAGATGTTGTCGGAGGCTGATATAAAACGCGTGTCGGTGCTGTAGACATTATATGATACAATCGGGATAATGTCCTCACCGCTTTTCACAAGCGTTTCAAGCTGTGCAAATGCGTTATCCATATTGCAGAACGAGCCGCAGATTGCAAAACCTGTCATGCTGTTCCCTCCGTTTCCTTGAAAATGTTTGTTATTGTGTCACAGAGAATGTGTCCGGCACTGATGGGTGCATTTTTTCCGGGAAGAGATAAAGCCCAGATTACATTAAGCCCTGCTTTTTTTGCCGACTCAAAATCAACTCCGCCGGGCTTTGAGGCAAGGTCGATAATAAGTGCGTCGGGACGGATTAAGGAAAGTGTTTCGCCACTGAAAACGGGATAGGGAATTGTGTTGAATATAACACGGCACGACGGAAGAATTTCTGATATGTTGTTTGTGTGTATAGCGTTGCAGCCGCTTGCTTTTATAAGGGCAAAATCGGCACTGTTTCGTGCAGAAGCAGTTACCTTTGCACCGAAAGCATACAGAAGGCGTGAGAGAACCTTTCCAATTTTACCGTAGCCCGTCACAAGACACTGCTCACCGCAGAGGGTTGTGGGAAGCTCGTTTATGGCAATAGCAAGAGCACTTTCGGCGGTGGGGACGGCATTTGCTGTCTGAAAGTCGCTTCTCTCGCTGTAATCAAAAGCACGTATTCCGAGACTTTCCGCTTTTTTCCTTACGGCAACACTTTTTCCGTAGAGAATAAGAGAGGAGGCGGAGATTTGCGAAAACAGCTCGTCAAGTGTAAGAGTATGTTCCGAAAGAGGAGTTGATAATGTAAAGCCGTCACCGCTTGCCGGAAGCGGCAGAATAAATGTGTCAAAGCTGTATTTTGCATCATCGAACAGCAGACATCTTGTGCAGCATCCGATGTCGTCTTTGTATTTGTCAAAACCGAAAAGTGCAGTTTCAAAGCCAAGCTCGGACAGTTTTTTTGCACAAAAAATCTGCCTTGCATCTCCGCCTATCACCGCGATTTTCCTGTCGGTGTTCATAAGTATCATTCCTTTATAATGGTTTTGCTTTATTGTATGCCGAGTTTGGTACGGCTGTTACTTTGAGAAGCAAATATCAAATACTTCTGTCGCAAGCTATTCGTCAAAATGACGGCAACACTACTGAAATGTATAGCTAACGTTGTGCAATGTGCCTATTGAATAAAACGGATGATTGTGGTAAAATATATGCAACTTTTTAGAGGGAGGCGTAAGATATGACAGTCCGCATGAATAATAATTGCACAATGCACGCGGATAGAACTGTCTCTGTCTGCGCAATTTCTTCTGCCCTTACAAACGGATTTTTCGGTACTGCTCTGCCAGTACCTTTTTTTGCCTTTAGCCGATTTTACAACTACTTTTATTATTACTTTTATTTCAGCAGTGAAACGGCAAAGTGCAGAAAATGCTTTGGTTAATTTGGTAAACTGATGTTAAAATATCAATCCGAATTTTTTAAAGCGCTTCTGTCTTTGCGGCAGAAGCGTTTTTTTGCGTTATAGAGCTTTTTATTAGGAGAATTGCAATGGATAAGCTACAGAAGGCAAGAGAAGAAATAAACGAAATAGATGCGCAAATGGCAGAGCTGTTCTGCAGACGTATGAGGGCATCAAAGGATGTTGCACAATATAAAAAGGAAAACGGTCTTCCGGTTTTTGATGCAAAGAGAGAAGAGCAGGTAATAGAAAAAAACTGCGCACGTGTTGGTGACGAGGTTTTGAAGTCTTATTATATAAGTTATCTCAAAAACCTCATGAAGCTTTCAAAAAACTATCAGCACTTGCTCCTTGAGGGAATGAAGGTAGCATACAGCGGTGTTCCGGGTGCATTCGGGTATATTGCGGCAAGAAAAATTTTTCCCGACGGAAGTGCTGTGTCGTACGGTGACTTTGCAAGCGCATATGAGGCGGTTGAATCGGGCGAATGTGACTGTGCGGTGCTTCCGATAGAGAATAGCTTCGCAGGAGATGTTACACAGGTGATGGACCTTATGTTCTTTGGCTCTCTTCATGTCAGCGGAATATACGATCTTGAAATTGTTCAGAACCTTGTAGGAAACAAAGATACAAGTATTGCAGACATAAAAAAAGTAATAAGTCACGGACAGGCGCTCAGCCAGTGTGCCGATTACATAAAGCTTCACGGCTTTGAAAGTCAGGAAGTTTCAAACACGGCAGTTGCGGCAAAAACTGTTTCTGACAGCGCATCAAAAGAGGTTGCGGCAATTGCAAGCGCGGATGCTGCAGAGCTTTATGGACTTAAAATCCTTGAGAGAGGCATAAACCAAAGCAGTACCAATACAACACGCTTTGCTGTGTTTACCCGTGCAAATCACGCGGACACGGATAACGATAACCATTTTGTTATGTTCTTCACCGTAAATAATGAAGCAGGCTCACTCGGTAAGGCTGTTTCCATAATCGGAGAACACGGATTTAATCTGCAGGCACTCAAGAGCCGTCCGACAAAGGATTTGAACTGGGATTATTACTTCTACGTTGAAGGACGCGGAAATATCGGCGGAGAAAACGGACAGATAATGGTTCAACGCCTTTCAAAGGTTTGCAGAAGTCTTAAAATTGCAGGCTCGTTCGGAAGAGAAATAAAGCTGAATGCGTAGTATTAGAGGAGTTTTTTATGATACTGAAAATGGAACTCGGACAAGACAGCTACGATATTGTAGTTGAACACGGTGTGCTTGAAAGAGCAGGCAGTCTTTTTAAGCTTGACAGACGTGTGCTTGTTGTTACTGACAGCGGAGTGCCCGAAGTATATTCGGAAAAGGTTGCAGCACAGTGTAAAAACGCTGTTATATACACTTTTCCGCAGGGCGAAGAAAGCAAGAATTTTGACACCTTCAAAGAAATACTGACGTGTCTTGTGGAAAATGGTTTTACCAGAAGCGACTGCGTTGTAGCGGTCGGCGGTGGTGTTGCAGGCGATATGGCAGGCTTTGCAGCAGCTACCTATATGCGAGGAATTGATTTTTATAATATACCCACAACACTTTTGTCGCAGATTGATTCCTCAATCGGTGGAAAAACTGCAATAGATTTTTGCGGATATAAGAATATAGTAGGTGCCTTTAATCAGCCAAAGAAAGTGCTGATAGACCCCGATGTTTTGGCAACACTTGATAAAAGGCAGATTGCAAACGGTCTTGCGGAAGCGGTAAAAATGTCGCTGACAAGTGACAAAGAGCTTTTCAAAATGTTTGAAAGCGGGGAATATAAGACGAATATTGACGAGGTTATAATACGCTCGCTCAAGGTCAAAAAATATGTTGTCGAACAGGACGAAAAGGAAACGGGACTCCGCAAAATTCTCAATTTCGGTCACACTGTTGCTCATGCAATTGAAAGCAATATTAATATGTCGGGACTTTATCACGGAGAATGTGTGGGACTCGGAATGCTTGCAATGTCTGGCGAACAGGTACGTGAGAGATTGCTCACTGTCATGAAGGACATCGGACTTCCGACTGAATTTGATTTTGACTGCGAAAAAATACTTGAAGCAATAAAACACGATAAGAAAATGTCGGGAGATAATATAACGGTTATATATGTAGACAAGCCCGGCGCGTTTGAAATGAAAACAATGGCTTTTTCGGAGCTTAAAGAACAGCTTTCAAAAGTACTTCAATGAAAGGATGCGGAAAATGAAAAACACATTTGGAGATAATGTTACACTTACAGTTTTCGGAGAAAGCCACGGAAATGCGATAGGCTGTGTTATAGACGGTCTTTCACCGGGAATTAAGGTTGATGAGGATTTCATAAAGCATATGCTCACGCTTCGCCGTCCTTCGGGTACTATTTCGACTCAGCGAAAGGAAGCCGACGAATATGTAATAGAAAGCGGCGTTTTTGAAGGATATACAACGGGGACTCCCATTTGTATCGTTATTCCTAACACTGCACAGCACAGCAAGGATTACAGCGAAACTCGTTTTCTTGCACGTCCGGGGCATGCCGATTATACAGCCTATCAGAAATATCACGGCTTTGAGGATTATCGCGGCGGCGGACATTTCAGCGGCAGAGTAACGGCGGCAATTGTTGCGGCGGGTGCGATTGCTATGAGCGCACTTGCTTCAAAGAGCATAAAAATCGGAACTCACATTTTATCTCTTTCAGGAATAAACGACCGCGACTTTGAAGATTATGATGCTGATATAAAAACACTTTCCGAAAAGACGTTTCCTGTTCTTGATAGTCAAGCACAGCAGAAAATGCTTGAAAGGATAAATGAGGCAAGGGAAGACCTTGACAGCGTTGGCGGGGTTTTAAGTACCGTGATAACAGGTCTTGATGCAGGTCTTGGCGAACCGTATTTTGACAGCCTTGAAAGTAAAATTGCACACGCGATGTTTGCGGTAGGCGGTGTAAAGGGAATAGAGTTCGGAAAAGGCTTTGAGTTTGCGAATATGACGGGAAGCACGGCAAACGATGCTTTCCGTGAAAAAGACGGAAAGATTGTAACCGAAACCAACAATAACGGCGGTATAAACGGCGGTATAACAAACGGAATGCCGGTAACCTTCAATCTTGCCGTAAAGCCGACACCTTCAATATATCAGAAGCAGAAGACTGTAAATTTCAAAACCGGAGAAAACGCCGATATCGAGATAGTCGGACGTCATGACCCGTGTATCGTACATAGGGCAAGAGCGGTCGTTGACAGCCTATGTGCTCTTACTCTTTGCGATGTGCTTGAGGGAAAATACGGCGTTGATTATTTCACACAAAAAAGAGACTGAAAAAGAAAGAAGATAATCATGAAACTACTTGTAATAAACGGCCCGAATATCAATATGCTCGGTATAAGAGAACCGGGAATATACGGGAAAGACACATATAAAGAT
Source organism: Eubacteriales bacterium (assembly GCA_045540015.1). Taxonomy (GTDB): domain Bacteria; phylum Bacillota; class Clostridia; order Oscillospirales; family CAG-382; genus UMGS1387. The sequence goes on along the minus strand of JAZQGP010000032.1, from coordinate 4,678 downwards.
TTGCTTGATAAAATACAAAAACACTGCGATAAAAAGAATGTTGAAGTAAAATTCTTCCAGTCAAACCATGAAGGCGCATTGGTAGACGAAATACAGAACGCATACGGAAAATATGACGGTATCGTTATAAACCCTGCAGCGTATACGCATACAAGCGTTGCCATCTTAGACGCAGTAAAGGCTGTCGGCATACCGACGGTTGAGATTCATATTTCCGACGTATCAAAACGTGAGGACTTCAGACAGGTAAGCTATGTAAGACAGGCATGCGTAAAAACAATCTGCGGACACGGCTTTGACGGCTATACCGAAGCTGTTGATTTTCTTGTTGATTTTGCGGGTGGTAAAAAATGATAGCGGAATTGCAAAAGAGTAAACTTTCGGGAACGGTTTTTGCACCGCCGTCAAAGAGCATGGCACACAGACTTGTAATATGCGCTGCTTTGGCACAAGGCATATCTGAAATATCCGGTCTTGATTCTCTGTCCGAGGATATAAAAGCTACAGCGGACTGCATGAAAAAACTGGGCGCAAATATTGAATATGCTCATAGCGTAATGAAAATTTGCGGTACGGACTTGTTTTCGACTGATGTTGAACAGGCGCTTTTTGTAAATGAAAGCGGCAGCACACTCAGATTTTTGATACCGCTTTGCTTGCTTTGCGGAAAACGTATAATTTTAACGGGAAGTAAACGGCTTTTTGAAAGACCGCTTGGTGTTTATGAAAAGCTTTGCAGGGATTACGGCTTTACTTTTGAAAAAGGTGAAGGAACTCTTACTCTGTGCGGCAAGCTGAAACCCGATACTTATGAAATTCCCGGCGATATCAGTAGTCAGTTTATAAGCGGTCTTTTGTTTGCGCTACCTCTTTTGTCGGGAGACAGCGTAATTAAAATCACAGGCAAACTCGAAAGTAAACCGTATATTCTAATGACACTCTCGGCACTTGATGCCTTTGGTGTAAAAGTTCATTTTACCGAAAACAATGAGCTTATAATAAAAGGAAATCAAAAGTATATTCCGAAGAATGAAAAAGTAGAAGGCGACTATTCTAACGCCGCTTTCTTTGAAGCACTTAAATACTTCGGACATGATGTCACCGTTACGGGACTTGATAAAAACAGCCTGCAGGGAGATAAGGTGTATGAGGAATACTTCAAAGAGCTTGATAAAGGCTTCTCTACACTTAGCCTTGAGGATTGTCCCGATCTTGCCCCAATTCTTATGGCAGTTGCCGCCGAGAAGCATGGAGCGCATTTTACCGGAACAAAGCGCCTGAAAATAAAGGAAAGCGACAGAGCCGAGGCAATGCGTGAGGAGCTTGAAAAGCTGGGAGCGGCAGTTACGGTTGAAGAAGACAGTGTGACAGTTGAAAAGCGCGAGCTTCATACGCCTATTTTTCAAATTGAGAGCCATAAAGACCATCGTATAGTAATGGCAATGTCCGTAATGCTCACAAAGTATTCGGGAACAGTAAATAACTGTCAGGATGTGTCAAAAAGTATGCCTGACTTTTTTGACAGAATAAAACAACTCGGTGCAAAGGTGAATTTGTATGATAATAAACAGTAACATGAAAATACTTATCGTGGGTCTTGGTCTTATAGGCGGTAGCTACGCCAAGGCACTTAAAAAGAAGGGCTATACGGTAAATGCCATAACGAAGGAGCAGAGCAGCATAGACTACGCTCTTGAAAACGGAATTATAGATTACGGTACAACAGAAATTGATAAAAAGCTTATAGGTGAATCGGATGTTGTGGTTTTTGCACTGTACCCCAAGGTGTTTTCAGAGTGGATAATAAACTATCAGCATCTCTTGAAGAGCGGTGCCATGATAACTGACGTTACGGGTGTTAAGGGTTGTGTTGTTGACGATATTCAGATAAAACTTCGTGACGACGTTGAGTTTGTTGCGGCGCATCCTATGGCAGGACGTGAGGTTTACGGAGTCGAAAACAGCGACGACAGAATTTTTGATGGTGCAAACTTTATTGTTGTTCCTACGGAAAGAAATACAAAAGACGGAATTGAGCTTTGTGAGAGCCTTGGACGCGAGCTTGGATTTAAAACGGTAACTTCGCTAAGTCCCGAAAAGCACGACGAAATGATAGCATTTCTTTCGCAGCTAACCCACGCAATTGCCGTGTCGCTTATGTGCTGTAATGATAACACAAAGCTATGCGAATACACGGGTGACTCGTTCCGTGACCTTACAAGAATTGCAAAGATAAACGAAAATATGTGGTGCGAGCTCTTCCTTTTAAATAAGGATGCGCTTCTTTCGGAAATGGATCGCTTTATAACGCAGATAACAAGGATGAGAACTTATCTTGCAGATGATAACACTCAGGGTATAAAAGATATGATGATTTGCTCAACCGAGCGCAGAAAGCATTTTGATAAGAATTGAAAAAAACAGACTGAATCGGAGGAAAAGAAAATGAATATGGAATTTTTAAGAAAACTGCCCATACCTATGGATATAAAGGCGCAGTACCCGCTTGATGAAAAAATGGAAAAAGTGAAGTCGGAAAGAGATGCTGAACTTCGCGACGTGTTTACAGGTGCAAGCGACAGATTTGTGCTTGTTATCGGACCTTGCTCGGCTGATGATAAAACATCGGTACTCGATTATATTTCAAGACTAAGACTTATTCAGGATAAGGTCAGCGACAAAATCCTTATAGTTCCGAGAATATATACCAATAAGCCCAGAACAAACGGCATGGGATATAAGGGAATGCTTCATGAGCCTGTTCCGGGAAAGCCCGATATGCTTGAAGGAATTATTGCAATACGTGATATCCATATGTGCGCACTTCGTGACTATGATTTTACCTGTGCCGATGAAATGCTCTATCCCGAAAACTACAGATATCTTTCAGATGTTCTCGGTTACTGTGCCATCGGTGCACGCTCGGTTGAAAACCAACAGCACAGAATGACCGCCAGCGGACTTGATATTCCTGTTGGCATGAAGAATCCCACCGAGGGCGATATATCCGTTATGATGAATGCAATTACTGCAGCGCAGAATAGCCATACATTTATATATAGAGGATGGGAAGTGCAGAGCAAGGGCAACCCGCTTACTCATGCAATACTCAGAGGCTATGTAGATAACTTCGGCAATTCCATGCCTAACTACCATTATGAAAACCTTGAAAGACTTGACGAGGCTTATAAGAAGTCGGGACTTGCTAATCCTGCGGTTATTATAGACACAAACCACGCAAACTCGGGTAAGAAGTACCTTGAGCAGATAAGAATTGCTAAAGACGTTCTTCACAGCTGCCGCCAAAATGCAGATGTCAAAAAGCTCGTGAAGGGACTTATGATTGAAAGCTATATCGAGGACGGTGCACAGAAGATAGGCGAGAACGTATACGGTAAGTCTATCACTGACCCGTGTCTTGGCTGGGAAAAGACTGAAAGGCTTATCCTTGATATTGCGGATTCGCTTTAATTATGAAGGAAAGGAGGGGCGAAAGCCTCTCCTGAAAAGATTTCCAAAAAACATTGTATAATTTGCACAGTTTTGGCGAAATTAATTGTACAGCTTGCTGTCGAAATGCGGAATCGAAATTTTTTGCCAAAATCTTCTTGACAAATTTTGTCGACTGTGCTACAATAACAAAGCTGTCCGCGGGAGCGGGTCACACAGAGCTGGTCAAAATTTTTCAAGAAATTTGGAAAAAGGTATTGACAAGAGAGAAACGGTGTGATATAATAGCAAAGCTGTCCGCAAGAGCGGGCGGTAAACGGACCTTGAAAATTGAACAACGAAAGACGAGAAAACAAAGCGAACTGGGTGCTTGTCGAAAGATGAGCATCAAGTGTAGAGTTACTCGTAAATTCCAAGAGTACACATTGATAATACTTCAATGATACCCAAAGAATAAACTAAGTAAGAGAGCAATCAAGCTCTAAGAAGATATTAGCGTTACCAAGTAACGTTGAATAATTTTTTAGAGAGTTTGATCCTGGCTCAGGATAAACGCTGGCGGCGTGCATAACACATTCAAGTCGAACGGGAATCCGGTGATTGAGACTTCGGTCGATTGATCCGGAGGATAGTGGCGGACGGGTGAGTAACGCGTGAGCAACCTGCCTTTGTGAGGGGGATAACACAGGGAAACTTGTGCTAATACCGCATGACGCATATTGTAAGCATTTACGATATGTTAAAGGAGCAATCCGCACAAAGATGGGCTCGCGTCTGATTAGATAGTTGGTGAGGTAACGGCTCACCAAGTCGACGATCAGTAGCCGGACTGAGAGGTTGAACGGCCACATTGGAACTGAGATACGGTCCAGACTCCTACGGGAGGCAGGAGTGGGGAATATTGGGCAATGGGCGAAAGCCTGACCCAGCGACGCCGCGTGAGGGAAGACGGTCTTCGGATTGTAAACCTCTTTCAGCAGGGAAGATAGTGACGGTACCTGCAGAAGAAGCCACGGCTAACTACGTGCCAGCAGCCGCGGTAATACGTAGGTGGCGAGCGTTATCCGGATTTACTGGGTGTAAAGGGTGTGTAGGCGGGATTGCAAGTCAGATGTGAAATACCAAGGCTCAACTTTGGAACTGCATTTGAAACTGTAATTCTTGAGAGTGGGAGAGGTAAGCGGAATTCCCGGTGTAGCGGTGAAATGCGTAGATATCGGGAGGAACA
>JAZQGP010000031.1:0-13138 GCA_045540015.1 Eubacteriales bacterium | reverse complement strand
CGACCTTTGTTATCTCATCTTCGGGGCGGATATTATACTTTGAATGGCAGCCGTGATAAACCAAAACTCTGTCGCCTACAGACACTTTTTTTACATCCTTACCAACTTCTTCTACATATCCCACACCGCAATAGCCCAAAGACATAGCAAATTTTTGCGAAGTGTTATTCATTCCCAAAATACAGGCTCCTTCCGTGCCACCACTCACAACTGTATATTCCCTTTTCGCAAGCACTTCGTTTTCTTTTACCGCGCGAACTTCATTTTCCAGAAGTTCCGCCTTATGAATATCTGTAAAAAATATCTGTTTGTTTAACATATTGCACCTCACTATATCTTTTTCATATTATCAATCACAGCTTTAACTGTTTTTAAATCAAGCTGTTCCATTGTACTGCTTTGGGAAAATCTGTCAACACAAAATATTATCTGTCCGCCTAATATGGGATTGATTATTCTTGACAGGCTTCCTGCTTTTCCGTTTGCATGGTAGCTTACAGGAGTTTTTACTTCCTTTTTCAGAGCAACCATTGTTTTGAAGCTTTCAACAAGCTCATATTCGTTCGTTGCTGCTGTTACAATTTTAATAATATCAGGATAGCGTTTTTCTAAAAACAGAGCAAGCTCAACAACCTGCTGACAATTCATTGGCACACCCGGGTGGCAGGAAAGTAAAACCTCCGCACTCTTTGAGTGAATCTTTTCTATAAATTCACATTGCTTTGAAATAATTGCTTCATCTGTAACAATTTCTTTGGGATTACCCTTGGTGAAAGAATACTTATCCTCACCGCAAAAACCATCTTTTGACGGTGCGTGAAAGGTATCCCCCTGCATATCTATTCCGGCAGCACCTGCATCTACTGCACGAAGAAAGCTTTCCGCTCTTTCCTCTTCTGAAAAGCCTGCTGTCGACCAATCATATCTGCCGTTGTAATTAAGAGCCAAAATCGGAAGCTTTGAAGATTGTATTATTTCCCGTAGTGTATCCGTGTCGCTATTTTCGAGGCAAGACATATGTAAATCTATCATATCCGCCCCATCATACATACAATTTTTGATTTCTGCAATTGCGTCTTTTGCAGTTTTTTCTCGGATAACTCCTGCAATAGCAGGTGCCTGTAGTTTTGATTACACTTTCATAAAATCACCTTCGTTATTATAATGGTTATATCATAAATTATATATACAAACCCCTATAAAGCAAATAGCAAATATGATATTTTTATCAAATTTGATACTAAAATATTGACAAATCGTTTTATTTGTTCTATAATTATTCTGAAAGGAGTGATAGGTATGAATTTAGGTATTTTATCAGATTTGATTATTACCAAAGTTTATTCTGCTACTACAATGTATACAGAGAAAAATACGAAAATCAAAAGAAACAATCGTCCAAACTGGGCAATTGTTATTAAATATGAAGGTGAAACCATATACACTGTAAAAGAAAAAGACTATCTGTCAGATATAAATAATCTTGTCATTTTACCAAAGGGGTGTTCTTACGATTGGCACTGTACTCAATCCGGGCATTTTTTAATTATAGAATTCGAAAGCGAACTTGTATGTAATGACATTTTCAGTTTTTATGTGAAGAACAGCGAGAAAATTTTAAAGCTTTTCAAGGAGCTGGAATATCAAAGAACTCTCAGAAAGCCGATGTATGAGGCTGAAAGTATTCGTGACACATATTCGATTCTGCTGATGTTGACACAAACTATGTCAAAAAAATACTTACCAGCCTATAAAATAAATAAAATTAATCCTGCATTGGAGTATATTGCTAAAAATTATAATACCAATATCAAAAATGATGTTTTGGCAAATCTTTGCAATCTGTCAACTGTTTATTTCAGAAAACTGTTTACTGAAATTATGGGCATTTCACCAATATCGTATGTGAATGAACTAAGAATTAAAAAAGCCAAGGAAATGCTGAAAAGTGATCACGGCAGTATCACTGATATAGCACAATCCTTGGGCTACTTAAATATTTATGATTTTTCAAGGGTGTTTAAAAAATATACCGGTATTTCGCCTTCAAAATACTAAAACAGTTAAACAATAGATAATTATGAAACTGTTTCATCTTTTTTATAAAAAGTTATCGAAACAAGAAAAATATGATGTAATTTAATAGATTTTTATAGTTTTCATAATATTCCCAAACTAATGACTATAAGACAAGTTGCTAAAACAGATTTAAAAAAATTACTTGCTAAAAATGATTTACCACCAATACATACTCACTCTTTAAGACATACCTTTCCTACATTGTTAATCAATATTGGCACTGATACAAAATCTGTTTCTACTGCATTAGGACACTCACAGACACAAATAACCAATGATATATATGTTCATATATTTGAGGAACACACAGCAAAAATATCAAATTCATTATGTGATAGTTTGCTTAATACTGCTACTGAATAAGTGGCAGTATTTTTTTGTACTCACGACAAACTCACGACAAATGGCATAAAAAAACCCCACAACCCTGAAGGTTGTGGGATTTGAGTAGATAATAATTATCTCTTTGAGAACTGAGGCGCACGTCTCGCTGCTTTGAGTCCGTACTTCTTTCTTTCCTTCATTCTCGGGTCACGAGTGAGGAAGCCTGCCTTCTTAAGAGCGCCTCTGTATTCAGGGTCTGCCTGGAGAAGTGCACGTGCTACGCCATGACGGATAGCACCTGCCTGGCCTGCAACACCGCCGCCTGTTACTGTACAGATGATATCAAATGTACCTTCTGTCTTAGTAACGCCAAAGGGCTGACGAACGATGAGCTTAAGTGTTTCAAGTCCGAAATAATCATCTATATCTCTGCCGTTGATTGTGATAGCACCTGTACCTGCCATGATGCGAACACGAGCGGTAGAGCTCTTTCTTCTGCCTGTGCCGTAGAAATACGGCTTTGCACTTGTATACATAGCTTATTTACTCCTTTCTGTCTCAGTCAAGAACAACGGGCTTCTGAGCCGCATTGTTGTGTTCTGCACCTGCATAAACCTTAAGTCTTGTAAGGCTCTTTGCACCGATGCTGTTCTTGGGAAGCATACCCTTAACTGCAAGTGTGATTGCAAGCTCGGGGTTCTTTTCCATAAGTTCCTTGTACTGAACTTCCTTGAGTCCTCCGATATATCCGGAATGATGACGATAATACTTGTTCTCAAGCTTATTACCTGTGAGTACTGCCTTTGAAGCATTGATAACAATTACGAATTCGCCGCAGTCAACATGAGGTGTGAACTCAGGTCTGTGCTTACCGCGAAGAATTTCAGCTGCTTTAACGGCTGTCTTACCGAGAGGCTTGTTTGCCGCGTCGATGACATACCATTTACGCTCTACTTCATTAGCTTTTGCCATAAATGTAGACATTTTCTGTTCCTCCGATTTCTTGGTTTTATTTTCAACGCTGTTTATTATACCACTTTTTGAGAATTTGTCAACACTTTTTTGATACATTTTGATAAATTGATTGCATATCTTTGAATTTCGCGATTTTACTTGCTTTTACTCTCGTTTTCTCAAATACATTTTACAACAACCAATCTCATTATCACGCAAATTCTCTCGTTTTCTCCGATGCGTTCTAACAATTTACGCCGTTTTTGCCGCTATTGCGATACGCGCTTGAAAAGTACACCCTGCAAATCGATGCATTTGCAATATTTTTTGATTGTATCTGTTTTTGATATTACATTTTTTCAAGTTTAACCGTGTTTTACATCAATTTCAGATAATTGCATTTGTAATATTCTTAGATACATGCCATTCAATTTAACAATAAATTAATAATATAACAGCAAAAGTTAATTATTATGGGTTGATTTAATATTGACAGTTGCATTACAATATGTTAAGATTTATTAGGGCAGGTATGAATTACAACATAAGATGCCTGTTTAAGGAGAAAGCAAATTGAGCAGTATTATAGGAATAGATGTTGGCGGAAGCACAACAAAAATCGTAGGCTTCAATGTTGGAGAAGAGCATAAAATAATATCCCCCCTTCATGTAAAGGCAAGTGACCAGCTTGCATCTGTTTACGGTGCCTTTGGAAAATTCACCGATACAAACGGCATCAGTCTTTCAGACATAAGCAAGGTTATGATAACAGGTGTAGGCTCTTCCTATCTCACTGACAATCTGTACGGAATCCCCACAGAGAAGGTTTCCGAGTTTGAATGTGTCGGTCTTGGAGGTTTGTATCTCTCCGGCTTTGACAGGGCAATTATTGTCAGCATGGGAACCGGTACGTCCATTGTTCACGCGAAAAAGGACGGAACAATTGATTACATGGGCGGTACGGGAGTAGGCGGCGGTACTGTTATGGGACTTTCGCGCCAGATGCTTGGTATTTCCGACATCGACCATCTCATAGAGCTGTCACAGAACGGAGACATTGAAAACATCGACCTTCGCATACGTGACATCACAAACAGCGACATAGGTCTTGTTTCGTACATGACAGCATCAAACTTCGGTAAGCTCTCGGATATTGCCACAAAAGGAGATCTTGCAATAGGCATTATAAATATGGTTTTTGAATCAATCGGCATGCTTGCGGTGTTTGCAGCGAGAAGCAAGGAAACACGCGACATTGTTCTGACGGGAAATCTTACACGTTTTCCGCAGGCTCCTGCCATTGCCGACATTTTCTCTACCATGTTCGACATGAATGTTGTTATTCCTCAGAACGCGGAATATGCAACGGTTATCGGCGCAGCACTTAAGGCGTTTTAACTATCTTCAGTAGACAATAAAATTTAAATATATTTGTCCGCATCTCAAAGATGCAAGTACATTCATGAAAGGAAGAAAAATATGGAACAGGTACGTTGGGGTATTGTCGGCTACGGCAACATGGGTTCGCAGCATTGCGGATACCTTTTTGCAGGTGAAATTGAAAATGCAACACTCACTGCAATCTGCGACACAAACGAGGAAAAGCTCAAAGCGGCTAAAGAAAAATTCGGAGATGCCGTAAAAACCTTCACAGATCACAAGGAGATGTTTGCAAGCGGTCTTGTAGATGCTGTTATTGTTGCAACTCCCCATTATTTCCACCCTCCGATTTGTATTGATGCTCTCAATGCAGGTATTAATGTAATTTCCGAAAAGCCTATCGGCGTTTATACAAAGCAGGCTGAAGAACTTATTGAAGTTGCAAAGAAGTCTGACAAGCTCTTTGGACTTATGTTCAACCAGAGAACAAGTCCCATCTACATAAAGGCACGTCAGCTTGTTCAGAGCGGAGCTCTCGGCGAGCTTAAGAGATGTGTATGGATTATCACAGACTGGTACAGAACCCAGGCTTACTACAACTCCGGCGGATGGAGAGCAACCTGGGCAGGCGAAGGCGGCGGCGTTACACTTAACCAGTGTCCTCACCAGCTCGACCTGTGGCAGTGGATTTTCGGTATGCCTACAAAGATTACCGCTCAGTGCTTTGAAGGCAAGTACCATGATATAGAAGTTGAAGACGATGTTACCGTTTTTGCAAACTATGCTAACGGCGCAACAGGTGCATTCATTACAACTACCGGTGAATACCCCGGAACTAACCGTCTTGAAATCTCAGGTGACAAGGGTAGAATTGTTATTGAAGCAGACAAAAAGACCGGACGCTTCACCCTTAAGTTCACAAAGCTCGAACAGCCTGAGAGAGAATGGTGCTACACCTCTGACAACGGTTTCGGCACTCCTCCTGCTGAATTTATTGATGAAGAAGTTGATTGCTCCGACTGCGATATCTACAAGCCTCAGCACAAGGGAATTACTCAGAACTTCACAAACGCAATCCTCAAGGGTGAAAAGCTTATTGCTCCCGGCGAAGAAGGCATCAACGGACTTCGCATCTCCAATGCAATTTTCCTTTCAAGCTGGCTCGGAAAGACCGTTGACGTTCCCGTTGACGGCGATCTCTTCTACAGCATGCTTGAGGAAAAAATCAAGAATTCCACCTACGAAAAGACTGTTGTTGAACAGACTGTTGACATTTCCGCAACCTACGGAAGCAATTAATCAAAATCAAGGGAAGCACTTTAAACGAGGCTTCCCTTCTCTTTTATTTCAAGACAATTCTTTCTCTATTGACACCTGCATTTTTTTCGGTTATAATTATGTTATAATATTTTATTCGTGAGGTAGCTATGGCTGTTTACAGAATTGCGGATTTAAACATTGAATTAAAAAACAAGTACAAATATACAGACTACATATGCCGCGACTACATCTGCACCGAGGAAAACCCGAAGATTGACTTTTCCGTAACTGCAACTCAGGAAGACTACGAAAAAGATAAGGCATATCTTACTGAATACAGTGAGCCGTATCTTGAAACACTTTCGATTTACCGTCAGATTGCAAGAAGAATTCTCGACTACAACGGTTTTATAATGCACTCGTCAGTTATTGAGATGGATGGTGTTGCATACGCGTTTGCCGCACACAGCGGTGTCGGAAAATCCACGCATTCGCGTCTGTGGACAGAAGCATTTCCCGACAAAGCGCGCATCATAAACGGTGACAAGCCGCTTCTGCGTTATCTTGATGGAAAGCTCTACATATACGGAACTCCCTGGTGCGGAAAAGAGTGCTACAACCTCAACACCAAAGCTCCGCTAAAGGCAGTTTGCTTCATTGAGAGAGCCGAGACAAACTCTATTGAAAAGCTGGACAAGAACAATGCAGTAAGAAAGATTTTTGACCAGCTTCTTATGCCCGAAACAACCGACCAGGCAAACAAGTTTTTTGACATGCTTGAAATTCTCATAAACAACACAGAGTTTTACACTCTACACTGCAACATGGACAAGGAAGCTGCCATTGTTGCTTACAACGGAATGAACGGAAAGATCGGCATATGATGACAGGTGAAATGAAAATGGAGGAGCTTTATCCTCTGATATTGCAAGGACTCGACGAGTGCGGAGAATTTGTTTTTCTTCCAAAAGGAATAAGCATGCTTCCCACTATAGTTCAGTTCAAGGACAGAGTAAAGCTTATAAAAGCTGACAGCATAAAAAAATACAGTATTGTGCTGTACAGGCGAGAAAACGGACAGTTTGTAATGCACAGGGTTGTCGGAATCAGAAATGGCACATACACAATGTGCGGCGACAACCAGTTAGGCTATGAAAGAGGCATAAAAAAAGAGCAGATTATTGCTCTGGCATCCGAGATAATATACGAGGACGGTAAGATTGTTTCGTGCATGGGATTTGGAAACTACATACGCGGATTTTGTATTCGTGCCGAGAGATTTATACCGAGAGCATGGAAGGGCTTAAAAAGACGCTTATATCCGCTGTACAAGAGAATTATAAAGAAATGACTGAGCCGACCGCTTTTGCGGTCGGCTTAACTGTTTATTCAATCGGTTCAATTACTCCGTATTCGTTGTTTGCTTTCTTATAAACAAGGTTTACGTGTCCCGTGTCCTCATTCTTGTACAGGAAAACCTCATGTCCGAGAAGGTTCATCTGAAGCACCGCTTCTTCTGCGCTCATCGGGCTTATTTCAAAATGCTTAACCTTTGTAATCTTGATTTCGTCTTCTTCTATATCCTCAGTTTCATACGGAACAAAAGCATCGGCTTTAAGCCTCTTTTCAAGTCTCGTTTTATTCTTTCTTATCTGGCGTTCTATTATATCAATCGATTTATCAAGTGCTGCTGTTATTGCATCGTCTGCAACCTCGGAGCGGAACATTGTTCCTTTATAATTAATCGTGATTTCGAGGATTTCTTTGCTTCTCTCCGAACGCATTGTAACGCTTGCAGTTGCTTCGTCACTGAAAAACTTATCAAGCTTCGCAAGTTTCTTTTCAACCTTTTCTTTAAGGTCATTTGTTACATTAAACTTTCTTCCTACGATTGTGATTTTCATATATTTTGCCTCCTGTGGTTGATATTGAAAAGAGGATAAATCTTCTTTTCATGTACATTATAACACACAAATCGTTATTTGTAAAGAGGCTTTTTGTATAAATTGCAAATATCATGAGTGATTTTTTCGATTTTGTTATAGCATTCGCGATTTTTCGCCAAAACCGCACTTTACTTTCATTACATATCAACCTGTATTGCTTCTATCAAGAACATTGTGGCAAAATGCACTCCTTTAAGAAATGCGTTTTTTTCATTATATATGCTCAAATCCGAAACCGCATCATCGTACTTTGAAAACAGTTCCAACTGCTCTTTTCCGAGCGTTTGTCTGAGATTTTCTTCATTTTTGGTAATCAAGTTAATCAGTTGTCGCTCTTCGTTACTTGTACCTGCTTTCTTGTCTATAATGTGTGTGTACCACAAATCTTCAAGTGTTGTTTTCATTTTTATCCTCCCGTTTTCCAACTTTTAAATTGTGTTTTTGTCATTATATCACCTTTTAAGATGATTGTCAAGTCGCCTTATAAGATGTATGATATAATTTTTACAGGTGATAATTATGAGTAACAATATCAACAGCAGACTTAAGGATATCCGAGAGGACCATGACCTGACACAAAGCGATATAGCAAAACTATTAAATACAACAAACAGGCAAGTTAGCAAATGGGAAACCGGAATACAAAAGATGGGTATTGACAAATATATGATTCTTGCTCGATATTACAATATCTCCATTGACTATCTTACAGGTCTTATCGACACGCCGAGAAAATTAAAATAACTGCAAAAGCATTTGAGAGCTGCACAATAATTGCAGCTCTCGTTTTTCTTTTATGTACTGTTTATTCCTCAAACAACCTGTAATAGTACACCGGAAATGCGCTCCACCCATGGCAAAGGCTTCCCGCGTTCTCAAAATCCTTGTCCCCCATTTCGGTTTCCCAAACGGTTGTGCTTCCAGAGTCAAGCATAAGTTTAAACATCCGTCTTATTTCTTCAACGACATTTGTTTTATAGCTGTTTTTACCAGTCATCAGAAGTGCGTCGAATTTAAAGGGCTTTGTGCTGAGCGAGCTTGGAAAAAGCTCCTCAGATGCCAATTTTTCGCAAATATATTTGGCCTGTTCTCCATTTGCAATTCCGGACACGACTGCAAGGCTATTCGCAAATTCCGTAGGTTTTTCCTCAGGCGTTGATATATAGAACAGCTTGTTTTTTTCATCATAGAAGTGCTTTCCCGCATTTTCTGCTATTGCTTCCGAAAGACCTGCAAAAGAATTCTCTTTGCCGAGAGAAGCACATATTTCGGCATACGCATTGAGCGCCATAACGGCTATGCTGTTCATGAGAAAATCAGGCTCATCGTCGGGTCGTGTATGGATATAGTCCTTATGCACTCCCCAATCGTAGAAATTCCAGTATGCATCTCCGTTAAATCTGCATATAAGTCCGTTTTTCATATTACAGACAAATACATTCATTACGCTTGTCAGCTTATCAAACACTTCTTCTCCGAGTGAAAAATCCTTGCTGAATTTCATATATTCGTTTACTGCAACATAGTACCACAGCGAAAACGACGGGATTGTTAAATCTATTCCGCAAGGGAAGCAAATTGAAAGAAGTCCGTCGGGGCGCACATCTTTGCTCATAAGCAGAAGATTTGCCCTTGCATATTCAAAATTCCCGCCCTCAAACGCTGCACAGCCCGACAGCATCTGATTTCTTGAATCAAACGTATAAAGACACTGCTCACGCCACGGGCAGTCAACGTAATGCTCCATCATGCAGAGCTTTAGCGTGTTGACACAGGTATCATATATCTTTCTGTCAAGCTCGTGGGAAAGGTTTATTTGCCTTTCTCTAACAGGATAAACCTGCGGAAGCAGTCCTGCGTATTCTATATCTATCGGGTATTCGCTTTCAATTTCAATGTATCTGCATGCAAGGCGCAGCATATAGTTTGTATACTCGTTAATGCCGCTTTTGGCGATATAGGTAAAGCTGAAATCTCTGTCCTGTATAACGCGCTTTACTCTGCCGTTTTCAAGCAATTCACCGTAGGACACGTTAATTTTCTGTGCTTTAGCCGTTACAAATTTAAACGAGAAAAGTCCGACAGTCTCTTTGCCAAGGTCAACAAGATATCTGTTTTCGGTTTTTAATACACTTCCCTTAAACAGTCCGCAAACAGACAGCCTATGTGTCGGTCTTTTATAATACATGAATTCATTTGGTATCACAGCTGATTTTGAAAAACCGTTTGTCTCGCCGCAAAGCCAATTATCTTCATAATTTGCATCATATTCAAAGCTGAATCCAAGCTGAGAAGTGATTTTCTTTTGCAAACCGTTTTTGTAGGCACGGCTCACACGAGAGAGAGATTTTTCGGAGCTAGCCAATACTACACTTCCGTCAATTGTCATTTCATAAATAATTCCTGCATTTGAAAGGCTGTATCGCTGTCCTGCCCTTTCCCAATACCAACCAAGAAAGCAAAGAGTGTTTTCTCCCTTTACAAGATAGTCTGTAACCTCAATTTCGTCATAAACCTTATAGTGAGCGTAGTCTCCGAACTGATTGCTTGAGGAGTATTTTCCGTTTACAAACAGAGTATAATCTCCGCAAGCAGAAACACGAACAACAGCTTTCCCGCCGTTATAGTTTATCTTTTCGCAAAACTCCGCATATTCGTTTATACCGTAACCGGCTCTACTCCATATAAGTTTTGCGTTTTCAAAAGCAACCTTGTTCATCTTTCCTACCCTCTCGTTGTTTTTATTCTAAATATATTTTATCACAAACACGCTCTCTGTAAATAACAAAATTATGCTTTTTTGTTAAGAAAATCAGATATGCACACAAAAATCCCCGAACAAAGTCCGAGGATTGGTTTTATATTCAATTTACCACTCTATAAGCATAACCGCGTTATTGGGTATCTTCTCTGCATTTGGTGCCCACGAAAGAAGTCTTTCGTTGTCAATAATGGAAATGCGCGCTTCTTCAAGATTTACGCCTTCAAGCTCAAGAGGAAGCTGTTTTCCGGAGATATTTGAAAGCATGAGCGCATTCTTCTTTCCGTTTGAAGCACCTACAACATAAAGACCTTCTGTGTCACACTGTGTTTCAATCTGCATGCCGAGCTTGTAAAGAGTATTAAATGCAACAAATGCATAGTAACCCTGAACAGGCTTCTTTGTAACTATATCAAACAACGGACAATAGGGCGAGGTGTTGTTTCTCATGTCGTAAATACAGAGAACATCAGCATGACCGTGCTGCATTGCAAGCAGTGTTGCTGCTGTTTCTGCACCGTGGTGACCTGTTCCGTGTTCCCATGCGAAGTTATTCCACTCGTTAAGGTGGGTTTCAATGTGACCGTAGCCGAGTTCGCAGAGTCTGTTATGAAGCCACTCGTCCATAGCTGCCATTCTGCGTGTGTTTGTGTAGCTGTGCCATGAGAAGAAATCGATAGGAGTTCCGCGCTCCTTTATGTATGCAAAGAAGCCTTCAAAAAAAGTCATAAGATGCTTTTCATGCTCTGAAGGCTCAACACCGCTAGGACAAGTTACTGCATAGAAGCCGCAGCTTGCATATCCGCCGATGCAAAGGTGCGGGAAACGTGCCTTTAAGTGCGTTGCTGCAACATGGTAAAGCTCGAAAAATTCTTCGTCCGTGCCGTTCCACATCATTTTGTCCTGTACCTCGGGCTCGTTCCAAATTTCCCAGTACTTTATTTTATATTCAAAGCCGTCTGCCCAGCCCTCGGTGTAGTGTGCAATGATGTGTTCGCATATTTCTGCCCACTTCTGATAGTCCTTGGGAGGACAAGCATAATAGGGCTTTATCCACGCTGCGTTTTCTATTGTAACGCCGAGTCTGAAATAAGGCTCAATTCCGTACTCAAAAAGACCTTTCAGCAGATGGTCTGTAAATGTAAAATCGTAGCTTGCAGGGTCGTTGACATCAGCATCAAAATTGCGAAAAACATTAGGTACGTCAACGTATTTTCCGCCGCCGAATGCACCGCCTACATCATGAAGGCGCGAATAAGGAATTCCCGCTTCCTTGAGGTAATGAAAGTAGCTGAACGAGCCTGTTCCCGTAATCGGAGGCTGACCGCCGCCATGCATGGGTTTCATTTTCTTGACCTGTTTTGTAACATCTATTCTGATATTTGCCATAACAACCTGCATCCTTTCACTTTAAACGATTTCAATGTATTGCTTTGTGCAATTAGATTATAACAATTATGCGTATTACCTACTTATATTATCATGACGAAAAGATTACATTATGATGATATTTCCGGCTCAGCATCACGACAGGCGGTTTACAAGCCTGCTTTGCATCTAAATCATATAATCTATGTGCGCTTTATATCATATCTGTAAATTGCAATTCCGATTGACAGCATTGTCAGAGCATCACCGACAGCCGAGCCGTATGCGTGACTTGCCAGGTTATACACAAGCCAAAAAGGAGATCCCAAAAACGAAACTCTTCTTATTATTTTTTCATCATTTATCCAAAAAGCACTTGTATGCAGAATTACTCCCACAATCGGAAACAAGCTGAAAACATTTTCATACAGAAGCATACCGGCGACAAATATAGTTAAATTCAACGCCAAAACAACGCCTCTGATATTTCTGCTGATAAACTTTCTTTCCTTATTCTGTGCTGCAATTGAAGAAAACGTTCCGAGTACGTCAAGAACGGCGCCCTCAAAAGCACCAAGCATTATGTATTGAATTATATACAACACCCTTGATGTCGCATTTAAAAAAATTATATTCTTACGTCTTTTCTGCTGATAGCTCAACAAAAAAGATGCTACGGCAAGCAGTCCAACTACTTGTGCTATCCATTTCATAATCATTTCTCCATTATATGAATTTACAACTATCGTTGTCATGAATCGGCTAAAACCATGAATTCTCAATGTCGCTCCATGAATTGAATTGCCTTTATAATGCACTTTAGTGCAATTCATGAGCCGCAAGGCTCAATTCATGAAATCGCAGATTTCAATTCACGCCGCAAGGCAATTCATTGATTTCATCTTCGATGAAATCATTATAAAATTAGTGAACGATTTAGATGCCACAGAATCAATCAATAATTTTGCTCACTTCTCTTTTATTCGAAAGCAAAACAACTTTGTCCTCGTAGTTTTCTAATATGTTTTTAATTTCTTTCAGATTCTTGTTTTGAAAGGTATCTGTC